>CALKRW010000021.1 GCA_937989585.1 uncultured Porphyromonadaceae bacterium
AAAACAGATTCAATAGTCTATTAAAAAAACTTGGCGAAGATACAGTCGATATAGTCAAATAATCATCGTTCCAGAAATTATCGAGATTTAATTAATTTTTTTTGCATGCTTTTGTAGCGTTGATTGTTTTTCAACTTTTCCGGAAAAGTTTTAAAGTTTTCTTGAGATGCGGCAAAAAGTTTTGTGGTTCAGGAAATTATTCGTAACTTTGCGCTGCTAAAAAGCGGACGGCGCGCCGTGTCTCTCCGGCAGGGCGCCAAAATCGACCGCCAGCCGTGTACCACAGTCCTTATGCCAATCATCGCACTTCCCGCATGACGGCTCGCCTCGGCGACGCGACTGCAGGCCCGACGAATCATTTTTAACAACCATTTTTCATTTTTTACAATTAACTTAATGTCTGAACTTAAAAACTCTCCCATCGAGGATTTCGACTGGGAGGCCTACGAAAAAGGCGAAACCCAGGGTGAGAAATCTCGCGAAGAACTCACCAAAACTTATGACGAGTCGCTCAACACCGTCAAGGACAAGGATGTAATCGAAGGTACCATCATCGCACTCAACAAGCGTGAGGCCGTGGTTAACATCGGCTACAAGAGCGACGGCATCATCCCCATGAACGAATTCCGCTACAACCCCGACCTCAAGGTCGGCGACACCGTGGAAGTGTTCATCGAAAACCAGGAAGACAAAAAAGGCCAGCTCATCCTCTCGCACCGCAAGGCCCGCGCCGCCCGTGCCTGGGACCGCATCAAGGCCGCTCTCGACAACGACGAGATCATCAAAGGCTTCATCAAATCGCGCACCAAAGGCGGCATGATCGTCGACGTATTCGGCATCGAGGCTTTCCTCCCCGGCTCGCAGATTGACGTCAAGCCCATACGCGACTACGACGTTTATGTCGGCAAGACCATGGAATTCAAGGTCGTCAAGATCAACGAGGAATTCAAGAACGTCGTCGTTTCCCACAAAGCACTCATCGAGGCAGAACTCGAGCAGCAGAAGAAGGAGATCATCTCCAAACTCGAGAAAGGCCAGGTTCTCGAAGGCACCGTCAAGAACATCACCTCCTACGGCGTATTCATCGACCTCGGCGGCGTAGACGGCCTCATCCACATCACTGACCTCTCATGGGGCCGCGTCTCGCACCCCTCCGAGGTTGTCGAACTCGACCAGAAACTCAACGTCGTCATCCTCGACTTTGACAACGAGAAAAAACGCATCGCCCTCGGTCTCAAGCAACTCCAGGCTCATCCCTGGGACGCTCTCGATCCCGACCTCAAGGTCGGCGACCACGTCAAGGGCAAAGTCGTTGTCATGGCTGACTACGGCGCATTCCTCGAGATCGCACCCGGCGTCGAGGGCCTGATCCACGTCAGCGAAATGTCCTGGAGCCAGCACCTCCGCAGCGCTCAGGAATTCATGAAAGTCGGCGACGAAGTCGAGGCTGTTGTCCTCACTCTCGACCGCGAGGACCGCAAGATGTCACTCGGCATCAAGCAACTCAAGAACGACCCCTGGCAGGACATCGAGGTCAAGTACCCCGTCGGCTCGCGCCACACCGCCAAGGTCCGCAACTTCACCAACTTCGGCGTATTCGTCGAGATCGAGGAGGGCGTAGACGGCCTCATCCACATCTCCGACCTCTCCTGGACCAAGAAGATCAAACACCCCAGCGAGTTCACCCAGATCGGTGCCGACATCGACGTAGAGGTTCTCTCCATCGACAAGGACAACCGTCGCCTCTCCCTCGGCCACAAGCAGCTCGAGGAGAATCCCTGGGACGTATTCGAGACCATCTTCACCGTCGGCTCCGTACACGAGGGCACCATCGTCGAACTCTTCGACAAGGGCGCTGTCATCGCTCTGCCCTACGGCGTTGAAGGCTTCGCAACTCCCAAGCACCTCCAGAAGGAAGACGGCTCGCAGGCCAAGGTCGACGAGAAACTCGACTTCAAGGTCATCGAGTTCAACAAGGACTCCAAGCGCATCATCCTCAGCCACTCCCGCATCTTCGAGGACGAGACCCGCGCCGAGAAGGCTGCAGAGCGCAAGGCCAAGCGCGCCGCTCGCGCTCCCAAGGCCGAAGAGGCTCCCGTAGCCGCTCCCGCCATCGAGAAGACAACCCTCGGTGACCTCCAGGCCCTCGCCGACCTCAAGGAGAAACTCTCCGCCAAGGAATAATCCCGCCCCTATTCCCGGAGGCCCACCTCCGGACACTGATACCACATGCGACGTGACCCAAAACCGGGTCACGTCGTTTTTTTTCGCATAATCGGCCAACTCGGGGTGCACATTCCGCGTTTTTTACGTAACTTTGTACTTGCACCCGCCTATGCGGACACCATACTAAAGAAGATTATCCATGTACGAATTTCCCGACAGATACGTCATCACCGTAGGACGCCAGATGGGCAGCGGAGGTCGCCGCCTCGGACGCCTCATCGCCGACCGCCTCGCCATCGATTACTACGACAAGGAACTCCTCGAACACGCCGCCCGCGAGGCCGGTCTGTGCCCCGAATTCTTCGAGCGCAACGACGAGCGCCGTCCCAACTTCATTTCCGGACTCTTCTCCTTCGCCATGGGCGTCAACCCCATGGGCTACTACGACAGCAGTTCGTCAGCATGCGATGACCGACTCTACAAGGCCCAGTGCGACTTCATGCACCGCATCGCCACCAAAGGCCCATGCGTCATCGTGGGACGCACCGCCGACTATGTTCTCCGCGACCTCCCCAACGTGCTGAACATCTTCGTACACGCCACGCCCGACGACCGAGCAGCCCGCATAGTCAGCCGCGACCCCTCATACACCCACGAGCAGGCACGCGCCATGTCCGAGAAGACCAACAAACTCCGCGCCGCCTACTACAACTTTTACACCGACAAAAAATGGGGCGACGCCGCCTCCTACGACCTTACCGTCAACTCCTCCGTCATGTCGCTCGAGGACATCGCCGACCTTGTCGTAGACTTCGCCCGCCGCCGTTTCGCCAACCCCTCCTGACTAAACAACCCTAATAAATCAACCGCTCACCAATTAAATCATCATAAATCACACTGACATCACAATGAAACGCCTTTCCCTGCTACTGATTGTCCTTGCCGCAGTGTTCACGCTGCAGGCCGCAAAGGTCGACACCCTGACCATACAGACACGCCTCCTCCCTCAGCCCATGAAGGTTGTGACGGTTGTCCCTGACGCCGCCGCAAAGAACAAGGCCAAGAAATTCCCGACCGTATATATGCTCAACGGATACAGCGGAAGCCACCGCGACTGGATCAGCAAGGCCCCGCTGCGCGAACTCTCCGACCGCTACGGCATGATTCTCGTGGCCCCCAACGGCATGGACTCGTGGTATCTCGACTCAAGCGTCAACCCCAAGATGAAGATGGAGACCTTCTTCACCACCGAACTCGTGCCCTATATCGACCGTAACCTGCCTACAATCAAGGACCCCTCGAAGAGAGCCATTACCGGCCTGTCTATGGGTGGCTACGGAGCCCTCTGGCTCGCAATGCGCCATCCCGACATCTGGAAGAGCTGCGGCTCGATGTCCGGCGGTGTCTGTCTGAGCGGCATCGGCGGCAAATACAAGATTCCCGAGGCGCTGGGCAAGAACGCCTCGGCCAAGACCCTCGCCGACCACTCTGTGTCTGAACTCGTCAAGACCATCAAGCCCGGCCAGAACAATATCATATTCGACTGCGGCGCATCCGACTTCTTCGCCAAAATCAACGATGACCTGCACGAGAGCATGCTCGCCCTGAAGATTCCCCACGACTACACCTCGCGTCCCGGCACCCACAGTTGGGCCTACTGGACCAACTCGATACTCTATCACCTCCTCTACTTCAACACCCAGTTCAAGAAGTAAATACCCATGCGTCTGTCCACCCTGTCGCTGACCAATTTCAAGAACATTGCGCGCGCCGAGTTACCCTTCTCGGCCAAACTCAACTGTTTCGTCGGCAACAACGGCATGGGCAAGTCCAACATCCTCGACGCCATCTACTACCTCTCGTTCTGCAAGAGTTTCACCGGCGTCAACGACCCGCTGCTGATAAAGCGCGGCGAGTCTTTCGCACTCGTGAAGGGACGCTACGAGCGCCGCGGCGTCGACGAGGAACTCAGCGTCGGTCTCGGCGGACGGCGCAAGTCGTTCCGCCGCGGCGACAAGGAGTACAAACGGCTGTCGGCCCACATCGGAGCCTTTCCCGCCGTCCTTGTCTCTCCCGCCGACATGACTCTGGCCGCAGGGCCGTCGGAGGAGAGGCGGCGCTTCCTGGATATGCTCATCAGCCAGGGCGACGCCCGCTATCTCGACGCGCTGATCAAGTACGGACGTTCGCTCGAACAGCGCAACCACATGCTGCGCGACGGCATCGACGATCCCACCCTCTTCGACGCCGTGGAGACGGCAATGGATGCCGCGGCACGCTACATCGTGGCAGGACGCCGCTCGCAGGTTGAGAGACTTGCCGGGATTCATTCCCGCTACTACCGGGCCATCGGCGGCGAGGCATCCGAGGAGACAGGCCTGTTCTACAGGACGAATCTCGACGATGACCCCGAGGGCTCACTGAAGAACATGCTCGACAGGGTGCGCGACCGCGACCGTATATTGCGCTTCACGAGCGTCGGCCCGCACCGCGACGACCTCGACATGACGCTCGACACGATGCCCCTGAGACGCACCGCCTCGCAAGGCCAGGTCAAGACTTTCACAATAGCGCTGCGGCTCGCGCAGTACGAACTTCTTGCCGGTCAGGGCGACATCAAGCCCCTGCTTCTGCTCGACGACATTTTCGACAAACTCGATGCCGACCGTGTCGAGAACATTATCAATGTGGTTGCCTCGGACACCTTCGGGCAGATTTTCATCACCGACACAAACCGCAAGCACCTAGACGAGATTCTGGCCCGTGTGCAGTCATCGGCCCCGTCGCGCCTCTGGACCGTAACCAACGGCTCGCCCGAGCCTACCGAACTGTGAGAACATGAAGCGTCACTACCCTGAACATATATCCACCGTGATAAACCGGGCCATCGAAGACAGCGGAGCCACCGAGACCTTCCGCCGCCAGCGCGTGTGCTATCTGTGGACCGAGATTGTCGGCCCCACCATAAACAGAGTGACCGTCAGACGATGGACCGAGCGCGACGAACTCCACGTTGTCATCGCCTCCGGCCCCGTCAAGAACGAACTGGCCTTCATGCGCAGCCGGTTGGTCGAGGCCCTCAATAAGGCTGTCGGCGCCCAGGTCATCTCGAACATCATTATCCACTGAATGAACCAATACACCAACTTTACGATATCATGGCCAAGAAGATAGTCGAGACCCCGCTCATGAAGCAATACTTCGAGATGAAAAAGAAGCATCCCGACGCTATCCTGCTTTTCCGCGTGGGCGACTTCTACGAGACATTCAGCGACGACGCGCTGGTGGCCTCGGAGATTCTCGGCATCACGCTGACAAGGCGCGCCAACGGCGCCGCCGCCTATGTCGAACTGGCGGGCTTCCCCCACCACGCGCTCGATACCTATCTTCCCAAACTCGTGCGCGCCGGAAAGCGCGTGGCCATCTGCGAGCAACTCGAGGACCCGAAACTCGCCAAGGGCCTTGTTAAGCGCGACATCACCGAACTGGTGACACCCGGCGTCTCGCTGAACGACAACACCCTCGAGGGCAAGTCCAACAACTTCCTGGCCGCCGTCCACTGCGACAAGACCGAGGTCGGCGTGGCCTTCCTTGACATCTCGACCGGCGAGTTCCTGTGTGCCGAAGGCTCGGCCGACTACATCGACAAGCTCTTAGGCTCGTTCGCCCCCAAGGAGTTGCTGATTGAGCGCGGAACCAAGAACCGTGTCGCCGGAATGTTCTCGGGACGATACCTCACCTTCGAACTCGAGGACTGGGTGTTCACCGATGACGCCGCGAACGAGCGCCTGCTCAAGCAGTTCGGCACCAAGTCGCTGAAGGGTTTCGGCCTTCACCGCATGCCGCTCGCCGTAATCGCCGCCGGAGCCTGTCTGGCCTACCTCGACATAACCGTCCACACACACACGAGCCACATCAACTCCATCAGGCGCATCGACGAGACCCGCTATGTGCGCATGGACCGTTTCACGGTGCGCAGCCTCGAACTGGTAAGCCCGCTGAGCGAGGAAGGCATGAGCCTGCTCAGCGTGATCGACAATACGCTGACACCCATGGGCGGACGCCGTCTCAGCCAGTGGCTGCTGATGCCCCTGCGCGACCCCAAGGCCATAAACGAGCGCCTGAACGTGGTCGAATACTTTTTCCGAGACACCGAGGTGCGCGATGCCGTCGGCGAGCGCCTTGAACGCATCGGTGACCTCCAGCGCCTCGTGCAGAAGGTGGCGACCCTGCGCATAACGCCTCGCGAACTGGTGCAGATACGCGCCGCACTCGAGGCCATCGGTCCCATCAAGGCCATGTGCCTGAACTCCGACCAGCCCGAACTCGCCGCCATGGGCGAGAAACTCGACCCCTGCGAGAACATCGCGAAACGGATTGCACGCGAAATCAATCCCGACGCGCCATCGCGTGTAGGCAACGGCGATGTCATCGCACGCGGCGTCAACCGCACGCTCGACGAACTCCGCGACATGGCCTCGTCTGGCCGCGACTATCTTGAGAAGATGCGTCAGCGCGAGGTCGACGCCACAGGAATCTCTTCGCTGAAAATAGGATTCAACAATGTCTTCGGCTATTACATCGAGGTTACCAATACACATAAGAACAAGGTCCCCGGGGACTGGATACGCAAACAGACCCTGACAAACGCCGAACGCTACATAACCCCCGAACTCAAGGAATACGAGGAGAAGATACTCGGCGCCCAGGCGAAGATAGAGTCGCTCGAGACATCGCTGTTCAACGACCTCGTGGCTGCCGTGGCCCGCAACATCACGGCCATCCAGCGAGACTCGTCCGTGCTGGCTGACATCGACTGCCTGCTGTCACTGACCCGCGCCGCGGCCGCGAACCGCTATGTACGTCCCGTTGTTGACGATTCGGCTGTCATCGAACTGGTCGAGGCACGGCACCCCGTCATCGAGAAACGGCTTCCCGCCGGCGAGCCTTACATTGCCAACACCGTGCGCCTCGACCCCGAGAAGGAACAGATTCTGATGATAACCGGCCCGAACATGTCCGGTAAGTCGGCCCTTCTGCGCCAGACGGCGCTCAATGTCATCATGGCTCAGATAGGATCGTTCGTAGCCGCCGAGAGAGCGCACATCGGCTCCGTGGACAAAATCTTCACCCGTGTAGGCGCCTCGGACAATATCTCGCTGGGAGAGTCGACCTTCATGGTCGAGATGACCGAGGCCGCGTCCATTATCAACAATATGTCCGACCGCTCGCTGATTCTCTTCGACGAACTCGGCCGCGGCACCTCGACCTACGACGGCATCTCGATAGCCCGTGCCATCGTCGAGCATATCCACGCCTCGTCGCACAGGCCAAAGACTCTGTTCGCGACCCACTACCACGAACTCAACGAGATGGAGAAGTCGTTCCGACGAGTCCGCAACTACCATGTGTCGGTGCGCGAGATCAAGGGCAAGGTCGTGTTCATGCGACGCCTCGAACCGGGCGGGTCCGAACACTCCTTCGGCATCCACGTCGCGCGTCTGGCAGGTATGCCCGCGTCAATCGTCCGACGCGCCGACGACATCCTCCACCAGTTGGAGGAGGCACGCAAGAACGGCAGCGGAGCCGCCGACACGCCCGACATGAAGGCCGTTACCGACGGACCGCAGGGCATGCAGTTGAGTTTCTTCCAACTCGACGATCCCGTTCTGAGTCAGGTGCGCGACGAGATTCTGGGCCTTGACATCAACAGCCTTACTCCGCTCGAGGCCTTGAACAAACTCAGCGAAATCTCAAAAATCCTGACCGGAAAATAAAATCCTCCCAGATAGATAGAATCCTAAGCGAGAAATAAACTCAATACCGAGCAGACATGACAAGTCTTCCGCAAGCCTTCCTCGATTTCTGCCACTCGCACGAGGTCCTGCGCGACCTTCCCGAGGCACTCACCGGGACCGACCCGGAAGTGTCGGTGCGCGTTAATTCCACGAAAGGCGTGACGCCTCCCTCCGGTGCCGAACTTGTTCCATGGAACCAAGCCGGCTTCTACCTTCCGGACCGTCCGCGCTTCACATTCGACCCGGCTCTGCACCAGGGCCTGTACTACGTCCAGGATGCCTCGTCTATGGCTATCGGCCATGTCATCAGGCAACTGACCTCCGGACGCGGACCGATTGTCTATGCGGACGCCTGCGCCGCTCCCGGCGGCAAGACCACGGCTTCTATCGATGCGTTGCCCGAAGGCTCGCTCGTTGTCGCAAACGAATATGACGGAAAACGCGCAGCCGCGCTGTGCGAGAACATCGAGCGATGGGGTTCGCCTAACGTCATGGTACGGCGCGGAGACACATCGGCGTTCGCCTCGCTGCCGCCGATGTTCGACATCATCGCCGCGGACGTGCCGTGTTCTGGCGAAGGCATGATGCGCAAGGAGGCCGATGCGGTGACGCAGTGGTCACCGGGACTTATCAGGCAGTGTGCGGCTCTGCAGCGAGAGATTGTCTACAACCTGTGGCCGGCGCTGAAACCGGGAGGCTATCTTATTTACTCGACATGCACTTTCAACACCGCCGAGGACGAGGAAAACGTTCGCTTCATCATGGAGGAACTCGGCGCGGAGCCGGTCGCTACCGGGCTGACAGATTTTCCCGGAGTTGTTCCCGCGCTTGACAGCAATGTCGAGGCCGCGCGTTTCATTCCCGGACGTGTACGTGGCGAAGGCCTGTTCATCGCCGTTCTCCGCAAGTCCGGCGGCACAGAGCATGGTCCGACATCGTTTTTCTCGGCGAACCAACGCCGCAAAGGCAAGTCGAAAGCGGCGCCGAAATCAGTTGACAAAGCGCTGATGGCCAAGGCGCAGTCGTGGATCAAGGATGGTTTTGTCCTCGAGGCTGTCGGCGAAGACCGCCTGCGCGCTCTCCCCGCCCATTGGGCCGAAACTATCCACAATCTGGAGGAACGGCTCGGGGGCATTATCTTTGCCGGCACCGATGTTGCCACCATCAAGGGACGCGACCTGATTCCGGCCCACACACTGGCCCTGTCAACCGCACTGCAGCCGGTATTTCCGACCGTCGAACTCGACTACAACCAGGCCATTGCCTTCCTGCGCCGCGAGCCAATTGTACTTTCCGACTCACCCCGCGGACTGATACTGCTGACCTACCGGAACAGGCCCCTCGGCTTCGTCAAAAACCTCGGCAACCGCGCCAACACCCTCCTTCCCCCCAATCGCCGCATCCTCTCTCCCTCCCTTCCCGACACCCCTGTCCAAATCCTCTGAAAATCCAATCACTGATACACATAACCATGAATCCTGAAGAAAATTCCATCACTTTTGAACAGAAAGAAGGCTATACAATTGTTCACCAGACAGAAGGTCCTGATTTGGGATATTCGCCAGACTCCGGTGTGAAGATAATCACTGTTGATGGGTTGGCTTTCAAGAGTTTTGACGGAAGTGACACCCTGTATCCATACGAAGACTGGCGGCTAAGCGAGGACGAGCGTGCCAAAGACCTTGCCTCGCGACTAAGCGAGGACGAGATTGCCGGCCTCATGCTATACAGTCCGCAGAACTGGTTGCCGATGCCTAACGACACCTATGGTGGCAAGACATTCAAGGACAGCGGAATGAAAGCGTGGGAACTTTCCGATGATCAGTTGAGATTTCTTTTCGAGGACAATGTACGACACGTTCTTGTCTCGAAGGTTGAAAGTCCTGCTACTGCCGCACGATGGAACAACCGTCTTCAGGGTGCAGTCGAAGGAGTCGGCCACGGCATTCCGGCCAACAACTCGTCAGACCCCCGACATTCGGGCTTTGCGGACGCAGAGTTCGCCCCAGGCAGTTCGGGCCAGTTATCGCAGTGGAGCAACCTTATGGGACTTGCCGCGACTTTCTCGCCAGACACTGTTCTTGACTTCGCACGCACTGCACGCATCGAGTACCGCGCCATGGGACTTTCGACCGCACTGTCTCCACAGGCTGACCTGGGAACCGACCCGCGCTGGTACCGTTTCAACGCTACTTTCGGCTGCGATCCGGCTCTTGTCACAGACCTTGTGAAAGCATACGCCGAGGGATTCCAGGCTGCCCCTGACAGCGAGGACGGAGGCTGGGGACCCGGCAGCGTAAACACCATGGCCAAGCACTGGCCGGGAGGCGGTTCGGGCGAAGGCGGTCGAGACGCACACTATGGCAACGGAAAGTATGCCGTCTATCCCGGAGGAAGATATGAAGACCACCGAAGCGTTTTCATCAACGGCGCTTTCGCACTCCCCGGCGCCACAAAATATTGCTCTGCCATCATGCCCTATTATACCATTTCAACGGGTCAGGGAAGCGACAATGCGGGCAACTCGTTCGACAGCGACATAATAACACACCAGTTGCGCGGTGAGGCCGGTTATGACGGCGTGGTATGCACAGACTGGTGCATCACCGCCGACCAGATTGACCCCGGCACACATTCCGGCAAACCCTGGGGTGTAGAGACACTGAGCGTCGCACAGCGCCATTACCGCGCCTTGATGGCAGGAGTCGACCAGTTCGGCGGCAACGACCGCAAAGGTCCTGTACTCGAGGCTTTTGCCATAGCCCGTGAGAAGCACGGTGAGGAATGGACACGAAAACGCATCGAGCGTTCGGCAACACGGCTGCTGCTCAACATCCTACGGCCGGGGCTTTTCGAGAATCCGTATGTCGACCCTGATGTAACGGCACGGACTGTCGGCTCGCCCGAACTGATGGACAAGGGATACCGCCAGCAACTCGAATCAATCGTCATGCTTAAGAACCATGGTGCGCTTCTGCCCCTGACCGGTGGTTCGACACGCATATATGTTCCGAAACGCAATGTCCCGCCAATCCGCAACTACTGGGGAACAACCGAAGCGGCACGCTCGTACAACCCGGTCACTCCGGCTATGGCATCGGGACGCATGATTCTGACCGATAAGCCGGACGAGGCAGACGCCGCAATTGTCTTCATCGAGTCACCAAAAAGTTTCCGCATGGGCTATGACCCCACCGACAAAGCCAACGGCGGCAACGGATACATACCAATCTCCCTGCAGTACCGTCCATACACCGCCACGAATGCCAGGCCCAAAAGTCTTGCATACGACCCCGCCGAAGACCCTGCAGACATCGGCCGGTCATACCTCGGGAAGAGTGCGCGCACGCAGAACGAGAGCGACCTCGATATGCTCATCGAGACGCGCAGACTGATGGGCGACAAGCCTGTCATTCTCGTCATCGACATGTCGAATCCGACAGTCATGTCCGAAGTTGAGCCTCTGGCCGATGCAATTCTTGTCGGCTTCAATGTCACGACACAGGCGTTCCTTGACCTCATCTGCGGCAATGCCGAACCGTCGGCACTGCTCCCGTTCGAGATGCCGGCGTCAATGGAGGCCATCGAACTGCACTGCGAGGATACGCCACACGACATCTTGCCCTATACTGACTGCGACGGCAACGTCTACCGTTTCGCATTCGGACTGAACTGGGACGGCCAGATTTCCGACGAACGCACCCGTCGCTACGCTCCTAACAAAATTCCCTGATAAGGGAATTTTCTGCCTGCCGGAATTTTTTTCAGGAGAGAGTGTAACAAATGGCAGGGCGGCTCGTCCTATATATGTCCGGTGGATTTGCCGGGCATGGTTGTTTCATTAAAAATTCTATTTGAAATGGAAAAGATAACTTGCAAATTGTGTAAACTGGCCGCACTGTTTCTTCTGGCTATTCTGCCAACAGGCTGTATGAAAATAATCGGGACAGAGACTGTAAAAGGGTCAAAGACTATGGTTGACAATGTCTACGAAGAGAGCGGCTTCAATGAAGTCTGCACAGACGGTCAGACCCGCGTGGTTGTAACAAGCGGTGAGGGTTATTCTGTCAAGGCACATGTTCCGGATAATCTGCAGGACTATATCATCATAAAGAAGAAGGGCGACAGACTGATAGTCAGCAACAAATCCCTCAATGTAAAATGCGCGGGGAAAGATTTCTCGCCCGTAGTCTATGTGACATTGCCCACGCTGAAAGGCATAGAGTCAAACGGACAGAGCCATATGACGCTGTCAGGACCTGTCGCAGAGGAATTCGAGGCCTCGGCCTCGGGACAGAGCATGATAGATGCCGGCGATGTGAAAATAAAGGATGCCGAGATTTCCACATCAGGCCAGTCGAGAATAAAGATGGGCAATATCAATGCGTCCGGAGACGTCAGGCTGACGTCGTCGGGTCAGTCGAACATCTCGTTCAAGGATCTAAACGCTGTAGAAGAGGTCTCACTCGAGACATCGGGACAAGCATCGTTGACAGGAAATAATCTCGTTGCCAGAGACGGAAGCGTCAAGGCAAGTGGCCAAAGCAGTATACGTATTAATTCTGTAAGCGGGAATTTCGATGCCGATGTCAGTGGACAGGCGTCTTATCGTGTAGACCGATAAACCAAGCGACTAAGTTTACGATATAATTTCTATCAGGTCGCGCTAAAGTACGGCCTGATAGAATTTTATATACATTTCACAGTCCGGTCTTGAATTTGTCAAGGTCGCGGAGGGACGAGCAGGAATATGCTGATTAGAATATGTCTCATAGTTGATTGTTGTTTAGATGATTTGTTGTTTGATTAAGAATCAGGGCCCTGATTGATTTGGTGATAGCGTTTAAGGAGATTGGTATATTCGTGAGTTTAGGTGTTAGGTCAGAGTTTGTGATGAGGTTTTTCTCGAGATTCCCGAGGAGCCCGAGAATCCTGAGATTCTCGAGAAATTGGAAAGGAAGAGGGTTCGGGGCGGATGTGAAAAATCACGTCCCTACTAAAATGTGGTGGAATGGTTGGCCCGGTGAGCGGGATTTTTGTTTCTTGGGGTAGTGTTTTTAAGATGCATAGTTGATTAAGAATTTAATTTTAAAGGTTAAACTTCGGGTTAAAGACACACTGTTGTTTATTATTCACCAAATCACCTACTGAAACCTATCAGCCTTAAACGCTGATGCAAAGATACGACACGGCGAGGCGTTTTATGCTCCCCCGTCTGAATAGATTGGCAAAAATCGAAAAAAAATTTTTGATGGGGATTTTTTTCGATTTGGGGGAATTTTTTATCGAGATGCCCGAAGTGTCGTGATTTATCATGAATTATCGTGATTTAGCGCGAGTTAGCACGGGAGGCGGCGGAGAGGGGGCATACCTTGATTCGGGCGGCAGGATGCCGCCAGTCCATGATTCGGGGATGTTAAGGGAATTTTTGAAATTTTTTTTGGCGGGTACGGAAAAAAGGTGTAATTTTGCGGTGCTTAAGGGTCTATGGCTCTTAGCCGTGGTTCGGTATGCATTTTTTCGAATCATGGGTTTGGATGACAAGTTCTTCCAGCCACAAGGATAGTCTTATGGTGTAATGGTAGCACTACAGTTTTTGGTTCTGTCTGTCTAGGTTCGAATCCTGGTAAGACTACAGAAAACAGCCCGAATGTCTCAGTGGACATTCGGGCTGTTTCGTTTATGGTTGCACTTAATGAGGGGACGAAGCAATGCCGGTCACATTCTTCTTATTGGGAGAAATGACATGGGACTTTTATGGAGCCTGCCGTCAAGATTAACGTGGTTACTGTTCCCGGAGGTAGTATTTCAGGGGGCAGGTGGTGGCGCGGAGACCACGGGCGACATTGGCGGCATTAAGGCGCGCGCCCCTGAGGGAGGTGTGGGTATGGTCGTTGCGGAAGTATTCGGCGGATTTCTCGGGACCGAGTTCCTGAAGGTCGGCTCCAGTCAGGGAATTGAGGTCGATGAAACAGGCTCCGGTCTGAAGCGCGGCCTGACGGGTCCATTCGCCGAGTGTGGCAGCATTGCTTTCGATACGGCCGTCCTTCCACTTGTTGCGCGGGGTGTGGGAGATGACAACGGGTATGGCACCCTTCTCGCGGGCATCCATGATGAACTTGCGGAGGTACCAGCCGAAAGTGTATACAACCTGGTTGGTCGCGGTCTTCTCCATCTTGAAAACCTTGCTCTCGGGACCGTAGCCGGGGAGTTCTCCACGGGCCTTGCCGGTGTTGATGTCACCGAGGTCATTGTGACCGAACTGAATCAGCACAAAGTCGCCGGGGCGCAGAGCCCTGTAGACTTTGTCCCAACGGCCCTCGTCAAGAAAGGTGCGTGCGGAGCGACCTGCCATGGCATGATTCTCGACTGTGATATGGGCCGTGTCGAACTGTTCGGCGAGAACCGAACCCCAGCCCCACATGCCGTCGCCGGTGTCATGATTCTTGACCGTGGAATCGCCGATGGTGAATACCACGGGCTGACCCTCGCGGCGTGTCGAACCGGTGAGCGTGTCTACAGGCGCGGGGAGGAGGCACTCAGCAAGCGCGATGCCGGACCGACGTATGCCCTCGACGGCGCTTTCGGCGTTCTCACGCGCTCCAAAGGCCGAGGTATGGATACGGTCGAGGTAGAACATGTAGTCAACCTTTTCGGGACCGTAGGCGTCGAACTTCGATGCCGTTATCTCGTTAAGGTCGACGAAAGGCACATTCTCGGCGTCGGCTACCTCGCGTGCCCATGAGCCGAAGGTCGGCGCACAGCGGGTGATGTGCGTGCGTGCGACATCGTCCCAGGCCTTGCGGGGAGTGAGCGAGAAAATAACGGGGCGGCCACCCATCGCGCGGGTCTCGCGGATGTAACGGCGCAGATACTCGCCGTAGGTGTAGACCGTCTCCTTTGCTCCGGTCTCCTTGATCACGACCTCGAGCGAGTCGGTGCCGGTGCCGGGAATGGATGCGCGGGCACGGCCGCTGTCATAGGGGCCGTTGTCGTTGTGGCCGAGTTCGATGATGACCCAGTCGCCGGGACGTATGCCCTTGCGGACATCGGCCCACAGACGGTTGTAGAAAGTGCGGGAACTCATACCGCCGAGGGCGTGATTCTCGACGGTGATCTTCGCGGGGTCAAAATATTCGCCGAGGAAATAGCCCCAGCCCCACTGACCGTTGCTGCCGTTGCCGAGCGTACCGGTGCGCATGGTAGAGTTTCCGACAAGGAATAGCACGGGATTGTCACCGCGACGGGTAGAACCCGCAACAGGACGCGCAGTGCGGGCCTTGGCAATTGAGTCGGGCGTATTGTCGACAACGCCGTTGGTGTCGGCGACGGGTGCGGCTATCTTCTGCCGGGCGGTGACCGAAGTCACCGCCAGCAGCAGGAAGAAGCAGATTATGATGCGACGCATCACGTGAGTGGACTTATTTGGGCAGATTGAATACAGTGGAAATCTCCTGCATCTGCTCGTCGCTCATGCCGTCGGGAACGAAGCCCATAGAGCGGGCGCACATGTAGATGTTGGCACTCTTGTTGAGCACATCAACCTGGTCGAAAGCGGACATGATGTCCTCCTCGACGGCGAATACGCCGTGTTTCTCCCACATGACGACATCGTAGTTGTCGTCGATTGCCTTGATGGTCTCCTCGGCCAGGGCGTTGGATGACGGGAGCATGTAGGGAACCATTCCGAGGCCACGTGGAGCGAAAGCCTTAGTCTCGGGAATCATCGACCAGAGTATTTTCGTCAGCACATCCTTCTTGAGGAACTCGGGGTTGTGGCTCATGGCCACGAGTTCGATGGGATGGGTGTGGAGCGAAGCCTTATAGGTCGAGCCCTTGCCGATAAGATAGTTGTGGACGGCGAGGTGGGAGGGCAGTTCAGATGTCGGCTTCACGGGATTGTCAGCGACAATCTCATAATGGGCGCAGTCGTCGGTAATGCGGATGATCGAGCCGTTGTCCATGGGGCGGCGGGCAAGGTCGCGCATACGTTTCTGTGTGCCCTTGCAGTAGAACCAGCAGCCCTTGAGGCTGGGGAGAGTCAGACCGATCTCGAAGGGGCCGGCGATAGCGGGGAGCGCACGCATGGCGTCATCGACATGTTCGGTAATATTGACGGTTATGTTTCCACCGTTGCGCTCGGCCCAGCCTTTCTGCCAGAGGTATCCGGCAGCCTCGGCGACCTTGTCGATCTCAGCGGCCAGCACAGGACGGTTTTCCAATACGGATTTCATATCAGTTGAGGTAAGAATGATGAAACAATCAGAATGATAATGCCGACAATGAGTACGGCGATAGTTGCCCGCGAGCAGCCTTTCCACTCCTTGAGGATGATACCCCAGACATTGGAGAAGACCACGTTAAGAGCCATGAGTATGCAGAAGGAGAGCGTCGTCAGCGTCTCGGACGAGACGAGGAAGCCCTTGCCCAGCGATAGTCCGAAGAACTGGCTATACCACAGCGCACCCGCCAGCAGACAGAAGAAGAGGTTGTTGGCGATGACCGAGCCCTTGCGGTAGTCACCCCATGTACGGTTCTTCTGGTTCTGCGAGAAGCAGTACACCGCGTTGGTCACAAAGCCGCCGAGGGTGACGAGGAATGTGGCCGGAAGCGTGCTGAACATCGGGTTGGTGAGGTCGCCGAAGTTGATGTCCTTGCCGAACTCGAGACCGACGTTGAAGCAGCCGCTCATGAAGCCGGCGAGCAGAGCGATGGCGATGCCCTTGGGGAAGTTGAAGTCCTTGACGGCCTTCTTCTTCTCCTCCTCGCTGAGGGTCCGGGCCTTCATCGAGCCTGCCATGCCGATGACGGCGATACCGACCAGGGTGACAACGACGCCGAGAATCACTGAGAAGGTGAGTTTGCTCAGCGGGTCAGACTCGGGGAAGAACACCTGAAGGAGCACTGGACCCATGATGGTGCCGAGCGCGGCGCAGGTGCCGAGGGAGATGGACTGGCCGAGGGCGACACCGAGGTAGCGCATCGAGAGGCCGAAGGTGAGGCCTCCGACGCCCCATAGGACACCGAAGAGCATCGTCATCCAGATGTTGAACGAGCGGTCAGCCGTGAAGAGTTCGCCCAGACAGTGTCCCGAGGGAACAGCGAGAAGCATACCCAGGAACGGTAGCACAAGCCATGCGAAGAAGCCCTGGACAATCCAGAACGTCTCCCAGCTCCACGACTTGATTTTCTTGATGGGCACATAACTGCTCGACTGGCAGAACGCGCCCACTGCAATGATCAGAAGACCGAGAACGAGATCCATCAGCGTTTGGAAGTTACGTCAGCCTCATATTTTTCGACAGCGGCAAGATAAGACTCGCCGACGGGGACGCCGTTGGTCAGGCAGAACATGTCGTAGACAGCGTTCCAGGGAAGGTTCTTGCACTCCTCGAGGAGAGCGAGGCGCTGGAACTTCTTGTCCTCGAGCTCGTACTGACGGAGAGTGGCGATAGGCTCGAGCAGGGCGCGGAGCATGCACTTCTGTGCGGCACGCGAGCCGATGACGTAGGCACCGATGCGGTTGAGGGTGCCGTCGAAGTAGTCGAGGCCGTAGTGTACGCGGTTGAGGGCGCCGGCGCGGACAATCTCGCTGAAGAGGTCGAGTGTGGGGTCGTCCATGATGGTAACGTGGTCGGAGTCCCAGCGTACGGGGCGCGAAACGTGGAGCATGAGTTCGGGGACGAAGAGGAGCATGGCGCTAACCTTGTCGGCGACGCTCTCGGTGGGGTGGAAGTGACCTGTGTCGAGGGTAATCATCATGTCGCGCTTGGAGGCATAGGCAGTGTAGAAGTCGTTCGAGCCTACGGTGTAACTCTCAAGGCCGATGCCGAATACCTTGGACTCAACGCAGTCCTTCATCCAGTCGTACTTGTGCTCGAAGATCTGGTCGAGAGAATCCTTGAGGAACTCGCGGTACATGTAGCGGTTGACGGTGATGTCCTTCGAGCCGTCGTGTACCCAAGTGTTCATGATACAGGGGTCCTGCTGGGCCTCGCCCATGGCCTGAGCGACGGCGCGGCAGCGCTTGCTGTGCTCGATCCAGAAGTCGCGGATGCCCTTGTCGGGGTTGGCGAGGCTGAGGTCGCCGCTCTTGGGGTGCGAGAACGACGTGGAGTTGAAGTCGAGTTTGATGTCATGCTCCCCGGCCCACTGAATCCAGGATGCGAAGTGTTCGGGAGTAACCTGGTCGCGGTCGACGAACTTGCCGCCGAAGTCACCGTAGATCTCGTGGAGGTTAAGGCGGTGCTTACCGGGGATGAGGGACATGGCCTGGAGGATGTCGGCGCGGAGTTCCTCCATGTTGCGGGCTTTGCCGGGATAGTTGCCGTTAACCTGGATGCCGCCTGTGAGCTGGCCGCCCTGGTTCTCGAAGCCGGCGACGTCATCGGCCTGCCAGCAGTGCATGCTCAGGTGGAAGTCCTGCATCTGGGCGAGAACCTTGTCAGTGTCGACACCGATTGCGGCATAGCGTTCGCGTGCAATCTCATAGGCTTTGCGGATATTTTCTTCTTTCATGATAGTGATTGGGATTTATGTGCGGCCGGGGCCGCATTTATTATTGATTGTTATGATTTCGGGGTTAAAATGGATGTTATTTCTTTGGATTGAAGGTCTTGGTCTCGACGTTGTGGGAAATGATGCGGCGCATCTCGGCGAGGTCCTTGACCTGGCCTGCAGCGACAGCCTGGAGCATGATGTTGCCAAGTGCGGTAGCCTCGGCAGGTCCGGCGACAACGGGGACACCGCAGGCGTCGGCGGTAAGTTGGTTGAGGAAGGCGTTGCGCGAGCCGCCGCCAATCACATGCAGGCGCTCGACGGGATAGTCGGACAGGGTGCGGAAGACATCGAGGGTCGCGGCATACTTTGCTGCAAGGCTGTCGAAAATCGAGCGGATGAACTCGCCGTGGGTGGCGGGAACGCGCTGACTAGTGGCGTGGCAGTAGGCAACGATTGCCTCGGGCATACTCTCGGGAGCGGTGAACGCGGGGGCATCGGGGTCGATGCGGCAAACACTCTCGGAGGCCTCGGCGAGCGCAACCATCTCGGGATAGGTGTAGGTCTTACCCTCGGCCTTCCACTGCTTGAGGCACTGCTCGACAATCCACATGCCGGTGATGTTCTTCAGCAGACGGATGGTGCCCTCGACACCGCCCTCGTTGGTGATGTTGTACTTGCGGGTGGTGTCGTTGATTTTCGGCGAATCGGTCTCAACGCCCATCAGCGACCAAGTGCCGCTGCTGAGGTACGCGAAGTTGCGGTCGGTGGCGGGAATGGCGGCGACGGCCGAAGCGGTGTCGTGTCCGGCAACAGCCACAATTCTGATCTGAGGAAGTCCGACCTCGCGGGCGATGTCCTCGCGGAGCACGCCTACGGTATGACCAGGCTCGACCATCGGACCGAACGAGGACTCGTCGAGGCCGACGGACTCGAGTACCTTGCCGTCAAGGCGGCGTGTGGCGGCGTTGACGATAGAGCCTGTGGACGCGATGGTATACTCGGTGACGATGTTACCGGTGAGCATGTAGGCCAGCGCGTCGGGCATGAAGACGAGTTTGGCGGCGCTGTCGTGCGAGAACTCGCCGCGGTGCTCGTTAAACTGGAACACCGTGTTGAAGCCCATGTGCTGGATGCCGGTGTGGCCGTAGAGCTCGGATGCCGGCATGACAGTCTCGAAGAAACGCTCTTCGGCGCCTATGGTCTTAATGTCGCGGTAGGCATAGGGGAGCCCGATGATGGTCCCGTCGGGAGCGACACAGGCGTAATCGACACCCCATGTGTCGATGCCTGCCGAATCAATCTCGATGCCGAGCCGTGCGGCTTCGGCAAGACCGCGCTTGAGTTCCTCGAAAAGCGAGTAGATGTTCCAGTGAAGCCGTCCGTTCAACGGCAGCATCGCATTGGGGAAACGTGTGAGTTCGGTCATCTTGAGATGGCCCTCGCCGTCAAGTTGCCCCAGGATGGTGCGCCCGCTGGTGGCGCCAAGGTCAAATGCTATATAATTCATGGCTGTGAGGTTTTGACAAGATTATCAATCCATGTGGAATACTTCGGGAAGGGGAATGGAGACCGGAGAGTTGTCGGGGTTGACCTCCATGATGTCGGCCATATAGTCCCACCATTTCTGTACAATGGGATTCGTTCCCATGTCCTGCGACGACTCCTCTCCGCGGGTCTTCTGGAAGGCGAAAAGGATATTCGTATCGCGGTCCCAGTATATGGAATAGTCATATACGCCCTGATCGGAGAGCAACTGCTTAAGTTCCGGCCATATGGCGGCATGACGGCGTTCGTATTCGGCCTCAAATCCGGGTTTGAGGTACATTTTGAATGCTTCTCTCTTCATGATAATTCAAGGTGAGGTGATATTGGTTATTATTGGGTCGTAGCCGTAGAGAAAAATAGGTTTCAAGTAGTTTTGCAAAATTAGTAAATTGCGCTTGTTAATCAAAATTTTGAAACGTAATTTTGCATTGCGGACCAATGTGGCGCCCGGGCGCACAATTTTATGCCGAGTTTCCGCGTTTAAATAATTTACTCAAACCCAAGCCATCAAGCGCATCAAACATTCCCCATATGACTGACTACATAATGGACCTCATAGGCCTGGCCGACTCGCAGGAAGTGAATCTGGTCAACTCCGTGTGCCGACTCATACTCGCCATGCTGCTGGGCATGGCCGTAGGCGCCGAACGCAAACACAAGGGCCAGGTGGCAGGCATACGTACCTTCGCCCTGATATCGATGGGAGCGTGCCTCGCTATGCTTCTGTCCATCTATGTCCCCCAGGTATATCTGGGTCTCAAGAACGGTGACCCGGGCCGAATCGCCGCTCAGGTGATAACGGGCATCGGCTTTCTCGGCGGCGGCGCCATGATACACATGAAGGGCGCGGTCCGCGGCCTCACCACCGCGGCAGGCATATGGATGACCGCCATCATAGGCATGGCCGTGGGAATGGGCATGTACACCGTATCGCTCGGGGCCACGCTCCTGATTCTGCTGACCCTGGTGATATTCGACAACTACGAGAAGAGGGTCAAACTCGGCCGCGAGTCCAAGGTCATAAACATAGTGGTCGACGGCATAGTGCCCGACATCAAGCCTTACCGCAAGGTGATCGACGACTACGGCGTACACCTGTCGACCTTCTATCTGGCCTACGACTACACGAAGAGCACGACAGAGTTCAACTTCGTGATACTCGTACCGTCGGGCACAGACATGCTGCCGCTGCTAGACCTGATCGCCAAGGTATCTCAGACCCGGCGACTGACTCTCTCAACCCAGTTCGACCTTTAAGCCGACGAACAATTCCAAGACAACACAGAACGCCTTAAAACCCGACCATGAACCTACCCCTGCCAGTCAGACAGTGTCTGACCGCCGTACTCGCCATAGCGGCGACCACGGCAAGCGTCTCAGCAGACGAAACCAGACCATCAGCAAAGAAAAAAGAGCAGCCTCCGGTGGTGCATCCACAGATAGGGACGCGCGCGTCCTCGGCAGACGGCGAGATCGAGATCATACTCGCCGACAAGCGCCAGTACTATCTAAACGGTCCTTCAGAGACCCGTGACAGGGACATAATCTCGCCCAAGAGCGTGCATGTCTCGCCCGACGGATCTAAATTTTACGTCAACTCGCTCGAAGGAGCCAGGACAGTGGTCTACGACGCAAGGACACACCGCAAGCTCAATGTCATCAGCCACGTCATAGGCGCGGAGCATGACTCGCTGTGGGCCCCGCCGACCCAACTATACACGTTCAGGCACGACTACGGCAACGAACGCCGCTTCACCGGCAAGCCTGTCGAAAGCACATTCTCGCACGGGGGACGCTACCTGTGGGTGCCGTACTACCGGCGCTCGTTCGACATCAACGCCCAGGATCCGTCGGCGGTGGCCGTCATCGACACGCGCACCGACAAGATCGTGCGCCTGCTCGACACGGGTCCCCTGCCGAAAATGATAGCGACGTCGCCCGACGGCAAGACCATCGCCGTATCCCACTGGGGCGACAACACGATAGGCATCATCGACATTTCCTCGACAGACCCGGCAAAGTGGCACAATGTCACATACTACACCGTGGACCACAAACTCAGGCTCGACTTCAGCCTCACCAAGCCCGTAGACCGCGACAACGGCTCGGGAAACGCCCTGCGCGGAACAGTCTTCACTCCTGACGGCCGCTACCTTCTGGTCGGATGCATGGGCGGGTGCGGAGGCATCGCAGTGGTTGACATAAAGAACGGACGGTATCTTGGAAAGATATTAGGAATGATGCCCAATCTGCGCCACATGCTTATTTCAGGAGGGTACCTTTACCTGAGCATCAACAGCGCGGGCTACGTACAGCGCATACCCCTGCAGAAGATTCTCGACACAGCCTCGAACATGGACGGCAGGAATGTCACTCTGAAAGGCTGGAGCAACTGCAAGGTCGGAGCCGGGGCACGCACAATCGCGGCCACACCTGACGGGCGCTACATCCTGGCGGCGTGCAATTCGGTCAGCAAGCTCTATGTGGTCGACACAAGGACAATGAAGGTGGCGGCCTCGATTGACGTCGACTCATATCCCGTCGGCCTGGACATCAGCCACGACGGGCAGTGGGCCTACGTTACCTCGCAGGGGCGCGACCACAAGGGTGGCAACTGCCTTACGGTATACTGCCTCAACCGCCGTTCCTCCGCAAAAAAATAGACGCCACTAGACGCCACACCTCACCTGTTCATGAACACAGCAGCGGCGATGCGTTCTCAGACGCATCGCCGCTGTAGGTTTATAGGCGGGAGTCAGCCCCGCTCTGACTCCGGGATGTTTCCCCGGGAAGGCTCAATCAATACAACTGAATTTTGTAGGGATAGGATGACAGGTCAAGGTAGACATTGTATGTGCCGGCGGGATAGGTGATGTTGGCACCGTCTACGGTGAGTTTGTCAATCTCGCCACCAAGGTTGATGCTCCAGTTGTCGTTGAAGCGAATCTTGAATGCCTGGCCTTCGCCAAGAGTGAATCGGCCGGTCCAGCCAAGACCGTTCATGCCGGGCATGGGAGTGAGAGCCTCCTGACCGCCCCAGCCGTTGAAGTCACCGATAAGTCCGCAGGAAGTGATGGGGGTCAGAGCGTAGGTGAGTTTCTCGGTGTCGGCGGTAACGAAGTACAGGTCGGCGGCGGGAGCAGCGAGGTTGGCTGCGTCGGCGGCTGTAGACAGAGTTCCGGCTTCCGCGCCGAGACCATAGTTCACGCCATTCCAGTCGGGCTGCGAGCAGAATTTGAAGGCGCCGGTGAGGTAGGCGAAGCCGGAGTATTTGGTCTTGCCTGCGGGTGCAGCGACAACGGGAGCGGTATTGTGGTCCCATCCGGGATCACCGACAACCCACATCAGTTCGCTTTCCTTCACGAACTCGTAACTCTGGTTCTCCATGTCGATGGTGAATGTGTAGATGCCGGGGACGTTGATGCAGCCGGCCTGTGAGTCGGTTTCGGCGGTACGGGGGATGAGATTGCCCTCGAGAGCGTGGTCACCGTTTACGGCGGGGCCGAACGACGAGTCGGGCAGGTCGGTCCAGTTGCCGGCGGCTACGGTCGACTGGGGAACGACTTTCCACCACCATCCGGAAGCGGCCTCGGAGGCAGAGATCGAGACTGAGATCTTGAAGATGGGGTCATCGTAACCGCTGACACCCGAGTTGTGCATGGGCAGTGCGTCGGCGACAGACCAACCGTTGATTGTGCCGAGCAGGTTGTAGCCATCCTCGATAACGATGCCAAGGTCAAGTGGCGTCACCGTGGACTTACCCTCGCAGACATAGTAGTCGGCACCGCCGAAGCGGACCTCGGCGTTGGGGTTCTCCTTATTGACAAGATATGCAGCCACACGGAAGAGGACTTCCTTGGGTTTTGCGGACTTGCCCATTGCCTGGACATAGGCGCCCTCGAGTACGTCGGGAGCGACATAGAGTCTGTTCTCGCTGACAGTGATGTCGAAGTCGGCGGAATGCTCGTAGGCGGCCTCACGTCCGAGAGTACCTACGAACTTAAGAGAATATGTCTCGGGGAGATTGACACAGTTCTCGATGGCAGCGAGTTCGACGGGAGTCGCCGACGCGTTGGCCTCGATAAGATTGATGGCCGAAGCCGCGGTTGTGTTAACCTTGAGGTCCGAGGTTGTCATTTGTGGCAGCTGAGGGTTGACTGTGGGTTCTGCGAAAGACTTTTCGTCCTGGCATGAAGTCGTACCCAAAGCAACGGCTGCGAGAAGTATGATGCTTAATTTTTTCATTTTCGGGAAATTTTAAGAAGGATTATTCAACAGCCTTGATGATGATTTTCATTGTGTTCATGTCAACGGTAATATCCATCTTACCGCCGGTCCAGCCGGGGAAGTTGAACGAGCCTTTGCCTTTGACAAGAGTACCGGCAAACTCGCCGTCGACGAATTCGTAGTCGAGAGGATTATCGTCTGACTGCGATCCGTAGGAGTCGGCATCCCAGCCTGTGAGGGCGGTGTAGAAGCGGAACATGGCGTTTCCGGCGGGAATATCGAATGTGCCAAAGTAGATCTTCGAGCCGATGGCGTCGTCAGCCTCGTAGAGAGCCCAGTCGGCATAGTGGTCGGCCGCTGAAGCATCGGGACCCTTCCATCCCTCGGGAGCGCCGACGAGATAGATCTTGCCGGGAGACTGGACGGCGCAGTAGCACTTGACCTGGTCGAGGCAGATTACGTTGGAGTGGATTGTGGAGTTGGCTACCTGAGGCACAGAGCCGGCGACGCGGAAGTAGACCTTGCCGGCGGGTTCGTCGACATACTGTTCCTCTTTGGTGATTCCGCGCAGTGTGCAGATGGCGATTGCGAGTTCTTCCATCGAGACCTCGGCGCTGCAGTTGCTGTAGGTTGTGGGGAGAGCATAGAATGCCTCGCCGTTGAGGTTAGGGGTGGTGAAGTCGGAGACAAGCGAGACCTCTACCTGATATTCTCCCACGGCGGCAAAACCCCAGTTGGGCTGCGACCAGTTGAGGTCGATAACGCCGTCGGGCGTGAGGTTGTAGTACTGCTGGGCCATTGCAGGAGTATTCAGGTCGAACTTCGTAGCCTCCTGGTAGCGGGGCTCGGTGTTCTGCTTACAACTGCTTGTGGCGAGTAGTGCAACCAGCGCAAAGAAAAGGACTGATATTTTTTTCATTGTCGTTTTCGATTATGAATGTTTGATGATTTGGGGTTTGAGTCCCTGTCCGGGTCATCCCGTTGCATGGAAAACCCGGACGGTGACTCTGTTCTTGTTAGTAACCAGGGTTCTGTTTGTAACCCTGGAACGAGATTACCTTTGTGGGGATAGGATAGAGTTTCATGTGCTCGGGAGTGGCAGCACCGTTCTGGACGCCGCCCTTCCAGTTCCAAACGTATGCTCCGCCGGCGAATTTGCCGTGGCGGCAGAGGTCGGTGCGGCGGATGTTCTCGCCGTAGAGTTCGCGCGAGCGCTCCTCGAGGATGTTGTCGTTGGTCATCATGCTCATGGTCCAGGGCTCTGCCTGTGCGCGGCCACGGACGAGGTTGACATAACCGAGGGCGGTGGCAGCGTCACCTGCGTTACCGAGGATGTTCGACTCGGCAGCGTTCAGATAGATCTCGGCCAGGCGGATGATTGTCCAGTCGGCGTTCGAGAACGACTGTGAAGATGAGGGCTGATTGTCGGAGAGGTTTCCGTCGTCATCGAAGTTGAAGTTTGTGTACTTCAGGGGAGCGTAGCCCTTGCCGTAGCCGGCGTTGCCCATGATGGTGGAGTTGTCGATCTCGAAGCCGTCCTTCGAGGTCTTCCAGAGTTCGGCACGCATGTCGGTGGGATAGCCGTCGGCATCGAAGCCCATGCGCTCGGAGAGCTGCTTGCGGGCGACCATACAGGTCCACTGCGCGTTGAAGTTGCAGTCGTCTACAGACGAGATGCCGTCATACGAACCGCAGACAGTGGCGGTGTAGAATGTCGAGCCGCCGTAACTCTGAAGCTGGGCGTTGTCCTGAGGTGTTGTCCAGATGATCTCGTTGGTACGTGAGCCGCCGGCGGCGTACTCGTTGTTGTTGGCACCGAACAGAGCCTTGTAGGACTCGGCGAGGCCGGAATTCTCATAACCGCCGGTGTGGTGGGCGATGATCTTCTGGGAAATCTGCCAGCATTTGTCGAACGCGGGAGTTGCGCCGAAGTTCTGGGCGTTCAGGTAGAAGCGGGACAGGAGGGCGTCGGCGCATTCCTTGCCGACATAACCGTAGGCGGGAGTCTCGTAGTTGTTGCCGTATTCGGCGGAAACTTCCTCAAGGGTGCCTACGACCTTGTTGTATACGTCGGCGCTGGCCATCTGCGCGGGAGCGGTGCCGAGGGGCATTGTCTCGTCGACATAGCCGGTGTTGCCGAAGCAGGAGATAGCATAGAAGTAAGCGAGGGAGCGCACGATCTTGCACTGGCGGATGTACTCGTCGCATGCGGCGAGGTCTTCCTCGGAGGTGAAGAGGTGGCGGTTCTCCTCGATGGTGTTGATGCACATGTTGCAGAGAGCGATCTCGGTGTAGATACGCGAGTAGGAGGTGTACATGACCTCGTTGTCGGCGGCGAAGTTCTGGGTCACGAGTTCATAGAGGCCGGCGTCGGCGAACTGCAGCCATGAGAATTCGTCGGTAGTGATTTCCTCGAGGAAGAACACTGTACGGGGGAATGCGGTGGCGCCTGCGTCACCGGCAAGACCCAGGATAGTGCTGCCCGGGCCCCAGGGCGATGCTGTGGCCAGACCCTGGTAGACCTCGGCGACGATTGCGTCGAGAGTGCCGCGGGGATCCTTCTTCATGAGCACTTCGATGGTCTCCTTGTTGGGGTCTTTCTCAGGCACGTTCAGGTCGTCGGTGCAGGACGAGAGTCCGAGTGTTGCCACGAGCGAAAGACCGATGAAATATTTTGAGAATGATTTCATATTATTTTTCTTTGAAAATAAATTTTATTGTTCAGGGCGTTTTTCCTTGAGTCCTTTCTGTCCCGGTCCTGCTGAACCGGAGTGTCAGGCTGTTTCCGTGGCCTGAGTCAGGAAGGTCGCTGAGGACGGCCCTTGGGAAAAATTTAAGTTTTGTCGCGTGGCTGATCAGAAGTTGGCGACGACGCCGAATGTGGCGGTGATTGGACGGGGATATGCGTTGTTGTCGACACCCGAGAAGACTTCGGGATCGAGGCCCGAGTATTTCGAGATTACGAACACGTTCTGGACGGCACCGAAGAGACGCAGATTGAGTTTGTTGTCAAGCAGGTTCTTGAAGGTGTAGCCGAGGGTGATGTTGTCGCAGCGCAGGAATCCGGCGTTCTCGAGGAAGTAGTCGGAGCGGACAAGGTTGGTGACGGCTGTACCGTCGTTGAAGTAGAAGTCGCTCTTGAGCATGTTGTTGAGTTGCGAGCCCTGTCCCTCGAGGTTGTAGAGGTTGATGCGGCCGGGACGCATGGCGTTGAATACGTAGTTGCCGATCGAGGCGCGCAGCGTGAAGCCGAGGTCCCAGTTCTTGTACGAGAAGTTGTTGCTCCAGTTGAGGGTGACCTTGGGGTCCTTGCTGTGCTTGATGACGAGGTCGTCGGCGTTGATCTGACCGTCGCCGTTCTGGTCGACATAGCAGTCGGGGATGGGGTTGCCGTCCTTGTCGTAGACCTGCTCGAGCACGCGGAACGAGAAGGCGGGGTGTCCTACCTTGTGTACCTCGATGGCGCCTGCGTTCTCGGATGCGGGGTTGCCTGCGGCGTCGAGCACGAACGACTTGTCCTCGTCAGCCGAGCCGGTGAGCTCGGTGATCTTGTTGGAGTTCCATGCGGCGTTGATGCCGGTTGTCCAGGTGAAGTCCTTGGTGACTACGGGACGTGCGGTGATGTTTGCCTCGACACCGATGTTGCGGAGCGAGCCGATGTTGCGGTTCATGGCGTTGGTGGATGTCATGCCTGCGGGAACGGGAACGTATGCGAGGAGATCCTTGGTGTCACGCAGGTACCAGTCTACGCTGGCGGTGATGCGGTTGTTGAGGAATGCCATGTCGACACCGGCGTTCCAGGTCGTTGTGGTCTCCCACTTGAGGTCGCCGTTGAACGAGTTGGGATAGAGGGGGCTGATCCAGGGACCGCCAAGTGGCGAGGGATAGTAGACGGAGGGCTCGGAAATCTGGTATGTCATGGTGTACATGTTCATGCCGCCGACAGCCTGCTGACCGGTCTGGCCCCATTCGAGACGGAGCTTGAGTTCGTTGCACTTGTCTGCGAGACCCTCGAAGAAGGGCATGTTGTTGATTTTCCATCCGAGAGCGACAGCGGGGAAGAGTGCCCAGCGGTTGTTCTTGGAGAAGCGCGAGGTACCGTCGTCACGCATCGTGAAAGTCAGCAGGTAGGTATCCTTGAAGGCATAGTTCAGACGGCCGTAGAAAGAGATGAGGTTGAGCTGGCCGGCGCCGTAGTTGACGCGGTTGCGCTGTTCCTCGGTATCGCCCCATGCGTAGCCGATGTTTGCGGCCGATGCGGGATCCTCGTCGATTGTCCAGCTGTTGTCGATGGGATTGTAGATGCTGGAGTAGCCGATGGAGTTGATGCGGGTCTTGTTGTGGTTCTGGTAGTCCATGCGCTGCCAGTCGTAACCGGCTGTGACGTCGAGATCGGACTGGATGGCCTCGAAGTTCTTCTTATAGTTGGCGTAGAAGGTCAGCATGGTGTTGCGGGACAGCTGGTAGTTGTAGTAGTGCTGGCCTGCGCCGTTGTTGTAGTTGGACTTCCATGCCTGGGGGCTGTTGGGAACGTTGTAGTTGTCGGTCTCGCCCTTCATCACGTCGTAACCGAGGTTAAGGGTGAAGCGGAGTTCGGGGAGGAAGTGGAGGGCGTAGTCGATCATGAGGTTGCCGGTTGATGTCCATACCTTCTCGCCGTTCTTCACTCCGTAGAGCAGGGCGACGGGGTTAAGGGTACCGTTGGTCTCGAGGAGACCGTTCTGGTTGAGCAGCGAGGTGTAGCCGTTGAGGTAGGTCAGGGACTTGCCGCCGCGGAGAGTTACCGAGTAGGGATTGTTGATGGTCTTGTACTGGGTGTAGACGGGGAGAGTGGGGTTGAAGCTGAGGGCTGCGCCTACGGCGCCGGTGTCAGCGTTGTCGGAGGTGATGTAGCTGCCCTTGACGTTGGCCTGGATCTGGAGGAGTCCGTTAAAGAACTTCGGGGTGAGGTTGAAGCCAACGGTGGTACGCTGCATGCCCGAGGTCTTGATGATACCTTTGTTGTTGGTGTATGAAAGGTTGACTCGATAAGGGAGCCAGCGGAGCGAGCCGCCTACGGACAGGTTGTAGTCCTGCGAGAAGGATGTGCGGAGGACTTCCTTCTGCCAGTCGGTGTTGGCGGTGCCGAGCAGACGCTGGGCATTTTCCGAACCGTACTGGCCGACGATGGCGCGGTATTCGTTGCCGTCGAGGACGTCGTAGGTCTTGCGGGCGGTGTTCATGTGGAAGTTGGCGGCGAAGTTCACCTGGGGCTTGCCGCTCTGGCCCTTCTTGGTGGTGATGATGATGACGCCGTTAGAAGCACGCGAGCCATAGATGGCGGTTGCGGAGGCCGACTTGAGGATGGTGAGGCTCTCGATGTTGTCGGGGGCGATCATCGTCATTGCAGAAGCGGGACCGTAACTGCCGTTCATGGGCACACCGTCGATAACGACGAAGGGGTCGTTGGAGGCGTTCAGCGATGCGCCGCCGCGGATACGGATGTTAGCGCCGCCGTTGGGGTTACCGCCGTCGGTTGTAACGACTACACCGGGGCTTGCGCCTACGAGGAGGTCGTTGGCCGAGGTCGCGAGGCCGGCCTCGATTTCGTCAGGCTTGATGACGGCCACGGAACCGGTGGCGTCCTCTTTCTTGACTGTACCGTAGCCGATGACCACGAGTTCGTCGAGGACCTGGGTGTCAGACTGCATGTGTACGTCGATGTGGGTGCGTCCGTTCAGGGCGATGGTCTGTGTCTTGCATCCGACGTATGTGATTACGAGCGAGGCGTTGGGGCTGGCCGAGATACGGAAATTACCGTCGATGTCGGTCGAAACACCTTTCTGCTGCCCTTGCACTGTAACTGAGGCACCGATGGCAGGCTCATTGTCCTGGTCGTAGACTGTACCGGTGACAGCCACGTTCTGTGCCAAAGCGGGGAAAGCCATGAACAGTGCCATTGCTATGGCAAGCCATGCCTTTCGGGTCATTTGAAAGCAAATGTTCTTCATGCAACAAATTTGTTAAGTTTGACTTTTGATTTTGATTATTATATTAATTATTGTATCGATTGGGGGTCAGTACAGACATCAGGGGGATAGGAATCAGGCATGCTGCTTAATCCGTGGTGGCTGAGGGAGAAATGTTGTTGGTATTTTTATTTACGGTATAATGTCGGGTTAATCGGTATAGATGGTAGGAGATGTAAAAGAGCGTGGCTGAGATGGCATGATTTAAGGGCGTCAAAGACATAACAACACAAAAAGAATCTGTGCGACCCTGCACAGAGGGTATTCATGGCGGCGAGACGCTCCGGCCTTGGTAACGGTCGGGCAGCGGCTAATGCGTTTCACGTCTAAACGACTGTCTGTCAATTGTACAAGCAAGTTTCTTTATAATCTCTGTCCTCCGTTGGTCTTGCCGGACATTTCATCCGTGACATTTCCGCGAGAGAACTAAGTGCAAAGAAAACATAAAAATTTTAAATACGGGTACTTTTTCCTCCGATAAATTCCCCAAAGCCTCAGAATTTAACATTTCGAGACTCTTCGCTAATATTTTTTAATATTTTTTAGGTTAAAGTTAAAAAACGCCGCTTCTGACGAAAAGGGTAACAGAAAGATGTGCTACTGTCCGAAATAATTGCCCGCAAGAATAAGGCGTGACACCTCCCATGCCTCGCGCTGACGCCGGAGTTCACCGGCCGACAGGTCCCCGGCATCCACACCGACACCCTCGAAGCCGCCGAGACGGTTGACTGCTCCACGCGGGGGATAGCGCAGCAGGCTAAGTCCGACGCCGCGCCAATGATAGTCCTTAAGGCCGCATATGTCGAGCAGCGTGGGATAGATGTCAATCTGTCCGGCAGTGCCGCGGCGGATTGCCGATTCAAGGGGCGCGTTCAGCACTAACAGGGGTATACGCTTTGGCCTTCCGGCCATGTCGGCGGGGCGGTGGCTGTCAAAAAGGCCCTGGGCCATGTGGTCGCCGGTGATGGCTACTATGGTGTTGTCGTAGATTCCGACAGAGCGGAGCGAATCAAGGACCGTGGCTATGCAGGTGTCGTCGAGGCGGCACATCTTCAGATAGTGGACCGACTGGGGATCAAGACCGTGGCCGTCGAGTTCGGGATAGGACTTCAGTTCCGAACGGTAGGGCGAATGCAGCGAGAGTGTCACCGCCATGCCGGCCCAGGGACGCTGCGCGGCAGCGACGTATTTTCCAACGTAATCAGCCCAGTAGGTGTCACGCTGTGACCACGATGACTCGCGTTTCGGGTCAACGTCCGTATCGTGCCTGTAGTCGGCAAATCCCCATACATGGCGTGTGTTGCCCTGATTCCACATGGCGGGGTCGTCGCAGGTTATCTCGAATGTGTGGTAGCCGAGGTCGCCGAAAGCGTGGAAGATCGACGGATAGGTGTCCCCGGCAAAATCCTGGGCAGCCGAGTAGTCGCGCAGTGGAAGTATGCCGGTGATGTCCATCATGTGGCCGTCCGAAGAGGTTCCGACCGAGATCTGCGAGGCGATGTCGGGCCAGTAAAGAGTCCCGGGAGCGTTGTTTATAAGCGAGTCGAGCACAGGCATCACGGGCTGACCGCCGACCTTGTAGGTCAGGGGCCATGACTCGAGTGACTCGACCATTATCAGCAGGAAGTTCGGACGGCGTTCCGAGGCCGAGGGAATATCCTCCGGAGCGGGAGATGAGGCGTTGAGGCGATTCTGAGTCTGAATGAAGCGGTCGATGCGGGCGCGGTCGGCCTTTGAGAGGTGTAAAGCGGGCGAGAAGTCGCGAAGGTTCCAGAATGCATAGACAAGCAGGCCGTTATACCCGAGATAGGTGGTGCGGTTCAGCCTCTCGCCATAGAACTTGTTACCGACAGCGTCGGACAAGGTGACATCCGCGGAATCGGCTGCAATATGGTCGACGTAGTATTTCCCGGTACTCAGGGCCTCCCCAGCAGCCCAGGCCACGAAAGCGCCGACCGTCAGCCAAAGCCTTGTCCGGCAACGGAAAGCCGCATAATCCACACGCTTGCGGAAATACAGAAGCCATGCAGTCAGTACAGCAAGCACAGGCCCCGCGAACCATAGGTCGCCAAGGGCAAGCGAATCGACCGAAGCATCGACAACCATTGAATCGATATTGCCCCACCAGAACATCGTGGTGTAAGGCATCAGGGCGCCGAAACGCCGCCAGTAGACCACATTGACGAGGTCGAAAAGCGACAGCACGACAAGCGCCATCCATAGGGTCCAGCGCCAGCGTCGCGGCAGCCACAGCAGCGGAAGCGTCAGCAACACCGCCTCGGCAAGCGTCATCAGGCCGAACCAGCCGAGTTCAGCCCCCACGGCCGCGCCACAACAATGCCGCAGCATCCACAGCAGGCTCAGAAAAGCCACAAAAACCATCCCCGCCCACAACCATGTATTTTTTACGCTTACTACCGATTTATATCGCGTCATAGAATTTATCACATTTTAAATTAACCCTATTATAATCAAAAATGGATATGCCAAACCAAAAACAATCAACATCACTTTCAAAATATTTTTCATATTACATGAAGCGCAATACTCAATCCCGCAGATACCAGCAGTCACAATCACAAATGCGCCAACAATAGTTTGAAGATTAATGCCATTATATCCACCCATAAAAATAATACCAAGTATAAGAACCAGCAGGAACAATACCATAATCAAGATGAATAGCAAATTCACATTCTTATGCAAAAAAGCATTAGAGACGGCATTAATAGCAAGAGCAAAAACAGGTAATGCAAGCAAAAATGACAAATAGGAACTAGCGAAATGATTAACAAATTCCCAACATACACTATAAAACTGATCTGAAAAATACTCAGATCCGAAGGAAAAATCGAAATATTTAATTCGAACAAATGTATATATACATATTAATAACATGGAAATACTCATTGACAACGATGACCGGCTGTAATATCGTGTAATAGCAGCAGAAGCAATCGTCAAAATTGCCATATCAATGAAGAAAGGCATGGGACTGAAGAAATAGTGATATTCGCTATAGCAATACCAACTCTGAAACAAGGCCACAAGACCAACAACTATCCATGCTATAAGCCATCCGCGGGACAGCGGGCATTTAGCCGTAGAATCCACTGTTACCGTTGGTTTTGATTTTGATGATGCCGAAGGCTTTCCTTTTGAAATCGGGGAGGTGTTACCTGTCGTATTATTAAAGGCTCCATAATTACTGACTGTGTCATCCATTGAGACTGTACTTTCAGAGTACTGTGCACCAAGTTCGGACGCAAATGACTCGGCTGAGGCAGTGCGTTCATTACGCGCGTAGCGCATGGCATGCTGCACGGCGGCTATTGTTCTCCCCGAAGCAAGACCACGGAGCGAATTTGCAATATCTTCCGGGGTTATCACATCGGCAGCCGGCGGCGTCTTACCGGTAATCAAATACATAAAAGTAGCCGCCAAAGCGTATATGTCGCTCTGTGGCGAGAATTTCCTCAATCCGCTGTATTGTTCGATAGGCGCATATCCGGGTGTACATCCCACCGTATTGAGAGTGGATGTAGCGTTGCCCTCTACATCGTAATGCTTCGACAGACCGAAGTCAATGAGCACGGGGCGCATAGAGCCGTCATCTGCGGTCGTCAGGATGATGTTAGCCGGTTTGATGTCCAGATGGGTCAGACGGTTTGCGTGAAGGGTCGATACCGTATCTATGACTTTACTTATAATGTCAAGTGCCTGTGATTCCGAAAGTGTACCATGTTCCCTCAAATACTGGGCGAGGGTTGGCCCTTCAAGATACTCCATGACATAATACGCTGTGCCGTTTGCCTCGAAAACCTCTCGGACACGCACTACATTTGCATCACCGGCCATAGAGGCAACTTGCTGAAGTCGTCTGGCCTCACTGACAAAATCCTTGCGGGAATTAGTGATTCGCTCCCGGTTAGAGGCCATACATGAAAGCGAGCCGTCCTGAGTGCGTTCGCAGAACTCTTTCGGGAAATATTCCTTCAGCGCAAAATGCGCCTTCACGCTCATGCCGTCCAGAAGCATTTTCGACGACACAAGATAGGTGATGCCGAAACCGCCCGAACCAAGTACGCGCTCGACGGTATAGATGCCGTTGGCACCTTTCAGCCTTGTACCGGCGGGAAGAGCGTCTTTAGTTATATCCTGGGACATATAAACAGCAGTTAAAAGTCAGTTCCATCTGTTTTTTTTGAGATTCAGGCACAAAATTAAGCAAATTACATGGATTTTGTTTAATTTTGCACTCAAAGAAATGGGGTGCTTCCCCGATTCTATCACAAGGAACTTTGGATTATGACCGAAAACGATAAGAAACATCTTGAGGCCGATAACGAGGGCCTCGCGAATTACGAATATCTCGCCAACCACACGGCAGACATCGGTGACGACATAAACCTGATAATATCCAATCTGCAGCGGGTGGACCTCGGCGGCCAGTATCTGGCAAGCGCCGCGCGATACCTCAACGCTATCGACGCCAAGGGTTTCGCCGAGCCCGTGCGCCGCATGGTGGCACTCGCCATCGACCGCGACCGTGAGCACCGCTATATACCCGACCTGATTCAGAGCCTTTACGGCGAGGACTACCGCGACCGTGCCGAACAACTCTCCGCCGAGGACAACAACTTCCGGCGCATGTACAAGAGGCTTTATCCCGAATCCGTAATCTGAAAATCATGCGCAATGTCTCCCGCCGCCTAAACAATGGCCGCATTGCGCGCGTTCTATTACTTAAAAAACTTCTGACATAAAACAAAACGATGAAAATGACTTACTTCAAGAAGATAATGACAATTCTGGTCATGGCCACGACCCTGACCGCATGCGCCGGCACGTCGGAATCCGACAAATCGGGCAAAGACAGCGCAACTAACAATAAAACAGAAAACAAAGAAAAAACCATGGCAGCAACAACCGACAAATACGTAGAGATAAAGACCTCGCTGGGCGACATCACCGTAAGACTCTTCGGCGACACTCCGGGCCACCAGGCCAACTTCCTGAAACTCGTCAAGAACGGCGACTACAACAACACCCTGTTCCACCGCGTAATCAGCGAATTCATGGTACAGGCCGGCGACCCTGACAGCAAGACCGCCAAGAAGGGCCAGCAGTTAGGCGCAGGCGACTCGAACTATACACTTCCCGCCGAGATTGTATATCCCAAGCACTACCATAAGCGCGGCGCGCTGGCCGCAGCACGCCAGGGCGACCAGGTCAATCCCGAGCGCCGCTCGTCGGGCATGCAGTTCTACATCGTCACCGGCAAAAAATACTCTGAGAAAGAGATAAAGGAAATGCTCTCGCAGCCAGACATGGCCGCCATGCAGGCCGAGTTCCAGCGCCTCGCCGCCCCCCACATGGAGGAGGTTAAACGCATGCAGGCAGCAAACGACTACGCCGGCCTTCAGAAACTGCAGGACGAACTCGTAGCCCAGGTCGAGGCCAAGTTCGCCAACCAGTCCAATGAGGTAGACCCCAAGATTCTCGAGGACTACATCAACCTTGGGGGCGCTCCCTTCCTCGACAAGCAGTACACCGTCTTCGGCGAGGTCGTCAAGGGCATGGATGTGGTGGACAAGATCGAGAAAGCCCAGACCGACGCCAACGACCGTCCCCTCGAGGACATAAGAATCCTCTCGGCCAAAGAGGTAAAGGCTCCCAAGAACTGACAACGGGCCCTCTCACCCCGTATTGAGCATACTTCCGCTTGAATTCATTTGTTCTTGACAACGGACTGCGCGTGGTTCACCACATGATGCCTGACACGGCAATGGTGGCCCTCAACGTGCTGTACTCCACCGGAGCGCGCGACGAGAACCCGGACGCCACAGGCATCGCTCACCTGCTCGAGCACATGATGTTCGGAGGCTCGGAGTCCGCACCCGACTTCGACACGATGCTGACTGCCGCCGGAGGGCAGAACAACGCCTGGACCTCGAACGACTTCACCTCATTCTGGGACATAGTCCCGGCACACAATGCCGAGACGCTCTTCTTCCTTGAGAGCGACCGCATGCGTGCGCCGCTTTTCGACCCCGAAATCACCGAGATTCAGAAATCCGTAGTCACCGAGGAGTTCAAGCAGCAGTGTCTGAACCGTCCCTATGGCCGCGTGGCGCATCATCTGCGCCGGCTGCTTTATCCCGCCGCGCACCCCTACTCATGGCCCGTGATCGGCAAAGAGCCGGCACACATTGCCGCAGCCACCTCCGAAAGCCTGCGCGGACTATTCGACCGCAACTACTCGCCCGCCAACGCCGTCGTGGCCGTCTGCGGAAACATCACTCTCGAACAGACACGCCGCTGGGTCGAAAAATGGTTCGGCGACATAAAGACGCGCCATCTTCCACGCCGCGACTTCCCCGAGATACAGGAACTGCCCGAGGGACTGCGGACCGAGACCACTGACCGAGTTCCCGCGACAGTAATCACCCTCGCGTGGCTGATGGACGGATACGGCAGCGAGGCCTATACAGCGGCCGACGCGATAACCGATATCCTCGCCGCCGGAAAGGCTTCGCGATTCTACCGCCGTCTCGTAGTCGACGGTCCGGGATGGTTCACCGAGGCCGATGCCTCGATAGCAGGTTCGGAACACAAGGGCTTCCTGATGCTGACCGCACGTCTTGCCTCGGAAGATGTCGACCTGCGTGCCGCCGAGGAACTGATGGTTAGCGAGGCACGCAGGCTCTGCGATGCCGAGCCCCCTACCCCGCGCGAGGTGCGCCGCCTCATCAACCGGCAGAACTCCATGTTCACCTTAGGCAATCTCGACTGCCTGTCGATGGCTCAGACAATGGCTATGGCCGCCGCCCACAACGAGGAGCCTGACGCCCAACTCAGGCGCTACCGCGCACTGACGCCCGAAACCATAAGCCGTCACGCACGTGAAATTCTCTCCCGAAACTATGCCGCGGTCATTACGCGACCCGAGACGGCAAAGCAAACAAGCACATCAACGAAAACACAATGAAAGACCTCGTCATAAGCAAAGAGACCAGCGAGCGCGCCGTGCTCGTGGCTCTCGTCACCAAGGACCAGCCCGAGACCAAGGCAATGGAATATCTGGCCGAACTCGCTTTCCTCGCCGACACCGCCGGCGCCGAAACCGTCAGGACATTCTTACAGAAACTCGACTATCCCAATCCGCGCACCTTCGTCGGAAAGGGCAAACTCGACGAAATCAAGGCATATGTCGAGGAAAACGAGATAGGCATGGTGATATTCGATGACGACCTGACCTCAAAGCAGGTTGCCAACATCGAGCGCGAACTCCAGGTGAAGATTCTAGACCGCACATCGCTGATTCTCGACATATTCGCGTCGCGCGCACAGACGGCCAACGCCAAGACCCAGGTGGAACTCGCCCAGTACCAGTACCTTCTGCCACGCCTGACACGAATGTGGACCCACCTCGAGCGCCAGCGCGGCGGCATCGGCATGCGCGGTCCCGGCGAGACACAGATCGAGACCGACCGCCGAATAATACTCGACAAGATAGCCCGCCTCAAGCAGGAACTCATCGCAATCGACAAACAGAAGGCCGTCCAGCGCAAGAACCGCGGAAAACTGACCCGCGTGGCACTCGTCGGATACACCAACGTCGGCAAGTCAACAATAATGAACCTTCTTGCCAAAAGTTCGGTGTTCGCCGAGAACAAACTTTTCGCCACACTCGACACGACAGTACGCAAGATTGCAATCGACAATCTGCCCATACTTCTTACCGACACAGTTGGTTTCATCCGCAAACTTCCCACCCATCTCGTAGACTCGTTCAAGTCCACCCTCGACGAGGTCCGCGAGGCCGACGTGCTTGTGCATGTCGTAGACATATCCCACCCCAACTTCGAGGAACAGATAGAGGTCGTCGACAAGACACTGAAAGACGTCCTCGGCGGTGCCAACGACAAGCCCACCATCCTGGTTTTCAACAAAATCGACGCATACACATACACTCCGAAGGACGCCGACGACCTCACGCCGTCTACACGCGAGAACATTCCGCTCGAGGAACTAGAGAAATCATGGATGGCACGGCTGAACGACAACTGTGTCTTCATTTCCGCCCGCAAAGGCACAAACATCGACGGCCTGAAGGCTAAAATCTACGAAAAGGCTAAAATCGTGCACCAGCAGCGTTTCCCCTACAACGATTTCCTTTACCAGAAATACGATGACCTCGAGGAAGAGCAGCAGGATAAACCTTCCGACGACTGAACCGCTTGTCAAGAAAAAAGGGGTTTTCGTCAATTATATCAACATTTTGGACTAACATAGTCCAAAAAATAACTATCTTTGCACCAGACAAAACCTCAACAAACAAATCAAAAACCTTATGAAACTAAAACAATTCTTCTCGCCTCTGATGATTGCCGCAGTAGCCATGTGCGGCATCTTCGCCTCGTGCTCGGACAAAGCCGAGACCATAGAGGACAAACTCAAGACCTATGTCTCCGATGACACGAACCTGATTGTCACCCTTGACCTCAAACGCGCCCTCGACGCTGTTGAAATCGAGGCCAACGAAAAGGAAGGTACACTCGAACTCCCCGGATATCTCAATGATTTCATCAAAGACGCTTTCTCGAAAGACGACAAGAAAGCCCTCGACGACATGCTCGAGTTCAAGGGTTTCGACTGGACAAATACCGTTTTCGGCATAAAGTTCGACACCAAGGATGGTATCGAGCCCAAAAGCGCCCTGATCATCTTCTCGGTAAAGGATGACGACGAATTCGCCGAGGCCCTCGAGGACATCGACGGCGCCAAACTGTCCAAGGACGAGGACAAGACCGAAGGCTTCACCGTTGTATCGAACAAGCACTTTGCTGTGATGATCGACGGACACCTCGGCTTCATCGCCATCGACAAGAAAGGTCCCTGCAAGGCAACCAAGGCCGCTACCGTCATCAACGAATGGAAAGACGCCGCCGACGAGAAGGCACTCGCCGACTGGAAAGTCGAGAAACTCAAAACCGAAAAGATCGCAAACGTCTTCCTCAGCCTCGACATCTATAAGACACTTTTCGAGCAGATGGGCAACCAGGAGAAACAGGCAATGAAAGCCTTCGGTGTCGAATCACTCTATGACGCATATGCAATGTTCTCGTTCGACCTCAACGCCGAGACCGTATCGTTTGACTGCCAGTTGTTCGGCAAGGACGGCAAGGATTTCGAGAACAAGAATTTCGCCGGTTCCAAAATCGACACCTCGCTTCTGGCCTACGCAAACTCGCAGGACCTCATCGCAGGCGCCATGGGTATCGGTGACGTATCCAAGGTTGTCAAGGGCCTGACCGAAGCCGGCGCCATCAACAAATCCGAAGCCGACCAGGCCTCTGCCGTACTCAAACTTCTCAACAACTCGACTCTCTTCGTTGCCGCCGGTCCTGTCGAAGGCATCAACTCGTTCACACGTCCCTCGCTCGGCAACTGGCACTTCGTGGCCGCACTCAAGACACAGAGCGCTGCAAACTCGCAGGAACTCGTCAACATGGCCGCAAGCCTCCTCGGCGGTGAACTCAACAAGGACGAGAGCGGCAACATGAGCATCTCCGTTCCCACCGACTACACCTACGACTACGACCCCTACACCTACGACTACGTGCGCAAGCCCATCGCCTTCAAGACCCTCTTCATCAAGCAGGACGGGAACACAATCGTCGTATCGAACTCAGCAATCTCCAAGAAAGGCGGCTGCCCCGTCAGCGAGAAGATCTTCGACGGAAAATACATGGCCTTTGGCCTCGTCGCCCCCAAGACCAATCCCCTGCTCTCGAGCATCAACATGCCCTTCGGCTTCAACGCACAGTTGAGCGGAACAACATCGGCCGCTTCGTTCAGCGCCTCGCTCACCGGCGTATCCGGCAAATTCATTCCCACCCTCTTCAAGTTCTTCTACGAGAACATGGGCAACATCTCATCGATGGGTTCAACAAGCGCTTACGATAACGACTATGCTTACGCAGACTCCGTCGCTGTCGAGGAAGTTGCCGCAGTTGAAGAATATGATTATTAATATGTAATACAAATCACCGAAGCCACTGCCGGCTTACGGTCAGATAAATCAGTAACGATGCGCCGCGTGTCGGCGCATCGTTTTTCAATGAAAACTCTCCCCTCAAACAAATACCTCTTTTCCCACCTTATATATTATAGCATTATCTCTCTTCTAAACCATAAGGGTATGTCTCTAAGAAAAACGCGAATACTTCTGGCCGCCACCATCGCCATCTTACTCGCCTCCTGCTCGGATTCACCCCATGACCCCTGGGAGTATGCGGCCTCAAACATTCCCGCCGACGCCGACCTTGTCGCCGCCATCAACACCTCGCGGCTTAAGGAACTGTGCAGGGCCGACTCACCGCTGTCCGCAGCCATGGACCTCGGTCCGGCCGAGGCTCTCCTCGACGCCGGATGTGACCGCGTACTGTTCGTCCTTGCTGACGGAATTTCTTTTCTGACATGGCCTCTGTCCGACAATCCCTCGGCCGATGAGGCCATATCGCAATGGGAGGAGATCAGCATTGGCAAGGAAGGCCCTAACGCCCGCGCCCTGGCATCCTCAAATTCCGTGATCATAGCCTCCGGGAAGCAGGCATGGCTGTTCCCCTCGACGACTGACGTAAATATTGCACGCACGCGCCTTTCAAACATGTACGATGACATTCATCACGGCAAGTCTGATGACAGACCTCACGGCCTCGCCGCCGACCCTGTGGCAATGTCGGTCATAAACAGCAAGCATGAATACGCCGCCGCATATCTCCGGCTCGACGGCCATCCATGTACCGCCGAGTTGAGCCGCGACGCCAAGGCCGGAGATGTAAGCATCACCCTGCAACGTCATGACGAAAGCGGCGCGATCGTACCGCTTTCGGACAACATCATCCCCGGCTTTCAGATTGCAAGTAACGCCGGGACAGGCGAGCCGAGAATCTTTGTAGGGACAGCGCTCAAACGCGGCACACTCGCCAACGAGGTACCCGACATCATTGCCCCATATCTGTCGATCACCGGCCGCGTCGCACTGCGCTCAATCGCCTCCCTTCTTAAAAACGCCGAAGGCCAGGTTTACGCCGAATACATCACAAGGCCGGATGACACGGGTACGGTCGGCGCATCCATAAACTTTGCAAGTGTCGCCGATGCTGAAACAGCCGGAAAAAAGATTTTGAGCCTCGCCAAAGACCGCGTTGACCTCTCCGTAGCGATAGACGGCGCCTCACTGTATATTTCCGCCAAGGCTCCGTTCTCCATCCCGGAACAACTGGATTCCGTGACCGGATTAAGCGCAATCATCGAAAGCGACAAGGCCACATTAAGGATACGCACCAAACTCAGTCCTGCAGAACTGCTCGGAACCTTTCTCTCAATACTCTAACCAAAACCGGACCGCAAGGTCCCGCGAATTGCAAAACGTAAGCAATGAAAATCGAAAAAATCACTCTTGACAAAGCCCTGCCCCGCGTCTTCATCGGCGCCGAGAAGGACTCGCCCGTCAAAGACTCAGCCGTCTGGCTCCGCCACCTAGAGTTCAAACGTCCGGGGGCCTATCTGGTGGAGGCCGAATCGGGCACAGGCAAGTCTTCGCTATGCTCGTTCATCTACGGCAACCGCCGTGACTACATTGGCTCAATCTACTTCAACGACACTGACATACGATCGTTCACGGTCAGGCAGTGGTGCGAGATACGCCGCACATCTCTGGCACTCCTCCCTCAGGAGATGCGCCTGTTCCCCGAACTGACCGCACTTGAGAATATCCAGATCAAAAACCGTCTGACCGACCGGTACAGCGAAAAGGATATCATAGGCATGCTCGACCAACTCGAAATCGGCCACAAGGCCCAGCAACGGGCCGGCCTGCTGTCCATAGGCCAGCAACAGCGTGTGGCCATCGTGCGTACGCTATGCCAGCCCTTCGACTTCATAATCCTTGACGAGCCTGTCAGCCACCTCGACTCGCGTAACAATACCATCGCGGCACACCTCATAGCCGAACACGCCCGCGCGAACAACGCCGCCATAATAACGACTTCGGTCGGCAATCCGCTTCTGCTGGACACTGTAATCGACGCCGAAGCCATATTGTCCGTAAAACTCTGAGCCATAAACCATCCCCACAAAATTCCAAATTATGGTCTGGAAACTTCTCAAAAAAAATATCTCGGCCGGACAGATTGCCGGCTACGCAATAGCCAACCTTATCGGTCTAGCCATCGTGATCGGCGCCGTAAAATTTTACAGCGACATCTCCTCGACATGGAATGATGACGATTCCTTCATAAAAAAAGACTTCCTCATCATCTCCAAAAAAGTCTCCACACTCAACACGGTAGGCATATCGAAGAACTCCACGGACTTCTCGCCCGAAGACATAAAGGAACTCGAGGCACAGCCCTGGGTCCGTAAGGTAGGCCAGTTCTCATCGGCCAACTTCAACATCATGGCCGCGCTCGACATCGAGGGCAGGAGCATGTCAACCTATATTTTCTTCGAGGCCATTCCTGACGAATTTCTGGACATCGCACCAGGCGAATGGCGCTTCAATCCCTCGTCAGGTGTCGTTCCCATCATCATGTCCAAAGATTATCTGACGCTCTACAACTTCGGCTTCGCCGCCACAAGAAACATGCCGCAACTCAGCGAGACGCTGATGTCACGCGTGCCGATGACCGTCACCCTCTCGGGCAACGGACGTCACGAAACTTTCCGCGCCCACATCGTCGGCTTCTCGTCGCGACTCAACACCATTGCCGTTCCCGAAGACTTCCTGAACTGGGCAAACGAACGTTTCTCCGACATGCCGGCCCCGAATCCATCACGCCTAGTCATCGAGGTAAACACTCCCGGTGACCCTGCCATACAGAAATATTTCGACAAAAACGGCTATGAGGTCGCAGGCGACAAGACCGACAATTCCAAGGCAGCCTACTTCCTGACCGTAGTCACCACCATAGTGCTCAGCATCGGCGTCATTATTTCACTTCTGGCATTCTTCATCCTCACGCTGTCGATATTCCTGCTGCTGCAGAAGAACAAACAGAAACTGCACGACCTCATGCTGCTTGGCTATTCGCCGGCACAGGTCGCCAAATCCTACTATATCCTTATCGGACTGGTAAACCTTGGCGTTCTGATTCTCGCCTCCGCTACCGCACTTCTGGCTTCAACCTACTGGATGCCACGCCTTGCGGAAATGGGTATAGTCGGATCCTCGCCATGGCTTGCCTTAGGCATCGGCACACTGCTGATACTCGTTGTAACGGCCCTCAATTTCCTCTCCATACGCCGTATCGTCGGACGCAACTTCTACAATGCCTGAAAATTGAACTTTAACACGCCTGCCATTGTTATTGGCACGAATAACTGAAAAAGAAAACAAACATAACAACATTACATTAAAAAAATTATGAGCAACAAAATTGAACCCGGAAAATACATAGAACTGGTCTACGACCTTTACACCAATGACAAGACCGACGGCGAGAAACTCGTTCACCAGACAGATCCCGAAGATCCCGAAAAGATCATTTTCGGAGTTACCCAGGGTGTAGTCGAGCCCCTGGAAAAGGCTCTTGAAGGAATGAGCGAAGGCGAGACTTTTGAGGTCGCCGCAACATCCGAACAGGCATTCGGTCCATATGACCCGGAACATGTCGTAACCCTCGATCGCGAAATCTTCAACGTCGACGGCAAGTTTGACGACGAGATTGTCAAGGTCGGCAACGCCGTACCCATGATGACTGCCGACGGATTCCGCATGATGGGACTCGTCAAGGAAGTCAATGACAAGAATGTCATCATGGACTTCAACCATCCCCTCGCCGGAAAGGATGTCATCTTCAAGGGCAAGGTAAAGCTTGTCCGCGACGCCACAGAGGAAGAACTTCATCCCCAGGGCGGCTGCGGCTGCCATGGCGGCAACTGCGGCTCAGGCTCATGCGGTGATTCGTGCGACTGCCAAGGCTCGTGCGGAGATTCCTGCGGGTGCAACTAAAATTTATCTTTCCGATAATTCCCGGCGATGTGCCACAACAGGCGCATCGCCTTTCTTATATCGCTGCCTACCACAAACATATCCCTCCATCACATATACTCTTTCAGTACTGATTTTCTGATCAGAATCTGTTTTTTTAGAAAAAAATTATTCTGTGCTGAACTTTTTCGAGAAGAAAACGTTCTAACTATCGAGCACTAACATAAAACAAAACTTATATTTTTACAAACCACAATGAAAAAGATTTTTCTTGCCATCGCAGTTCTTGGCCTTCTGAGCGCTACAGCATGCTCGGGTAATTCTGAAAAGAAAGAAAACACAGACACTACAGCCAATGCTGATAATGGCAATGTTCCCGCCGTCGCAATTGACGAAGTAGAAGAAACCGAAACCGACACCATCCCCACCGCTCAGGGCAACGAGGTTGTCACCACCACTACGGACGTTGCAGAGGCTACAGACCTCCAGTAATCCTGACATCTCAATCCAGACTGACAATTTACTCTCATCAGGAGCCGGAATATCCGGCTCCTTTTCTGTATTTCGGCCATTTTATATAACACGCTGTATTTCAGGGTTTAATCCACCAAAATACACAAAGGTCAAGCCTCGTTAACATTAATTAATATTTATTTATGTATTTTCGAGGATAATTCCGCGGTTTTATGCTTATCTTTGCATCAGAAATATGACTTGCCAATCAATCAGCCAGCATATTTCTATTCTCTCGAAAATCTTTTGATAACGTTTTGTTAGACATATATACTTGAATTTTGGTTATGAGGGAGGTGCGTTACTGTGAAGTAGCGCACTTTCATTTTGTCAATTAAAAAGCCGCTTATGCTTAAAAATTAAAATTCATTCCTGCGCAGGCAATACATTGGCAAGTGTTAAAATTAGTTCAAATACCCCGCTGTCAGGAGCACATTCGCATGCCCCATGTCTGCTTACGCCAAACACATTGATTCTATCGCCGAGAAAAAAATAAATTTGTATCTTTGCGCCATGTCAAGACTAGTATATATTTCCCGAAACTACAAGACAATCGGCAACGGTGCGGGCAAAGCACGTGTCGATGTCGAGGACATACTGAGTTCACACGGCGCGGTCAACCTTGGGCGACCCCGCTCGCTCCACCACAATATGGCCATCGACTATATGCTCAACCTCAGCGGTATAATATCGTTTATGTCGAGGGTAATGCCGGGCGATGTGGTGTTCGTGCAATATCCCGTAAAGAAATACTTCAGGCTGATATGCCGCTGGGCGCATCTCCGCAATGCCAGGGTTGTATCACTGGTACACGATCTGGGGTCTTTCAGGCGCAAGAGGATAAGTGTTCCGGACGAGATAAGGAAACTGTCTCTGTCCGATGTCGTCATAGCCGCCAACGAGAATACGGTGAGATGGTTGCGTGAGAATGGGTTCAGGAAGCCGCTCACGACTCAGGTGGCTTGGGATTTCCTTTCCGGCATCCGGCATGGCGACCCGGACCCGGACAGGCTCTCCGTGGCGTTCATCGGAGCGCTGTCCCCGTCACGCAACGCTTTCCTCTACAAATTGCCACGCCGAATCAAACTTCACCTGTACGGCGGAGGCGCCGACAGCACGGCAAAGTTGCCCGATGGAATCACACTGCATGGTTTCGGCGAGCCGGATGCACTAATAGAGAACGCGCAGGGACGTTACGGTCTCATATGGTACGGACCTTCGACCTCCGAACACTTAGGATACATAGGTGAATACATAAAATATTGCAATCCGCACAAACTTGCCCTGTATATGCGCGCCGGGAAACCTGTGATAATATGGAAAGGAAGCGGAGCCGCATCATTTGTGGAAAAAGAAGGCATCGGCCTGACCGTCGACTCGCTGGACAATCTTGACCGTATTCTGGACAATGTTTCGGAAGAACAATACAGGATTATGTGTGCGAATGTGGAGCGTGTGGCCTCGAGAATGGCTGACGGCGACTTCCTGCTGGACGCGATAAGCCGGGCACACCTCCAACTCGAAAAATAGCCCAGGACTCATCGCGCCGTACGAATTATCAGCTTCCGGGCGAACCGCATGGCTTCCAGGGGTGTTTGAATGATACGACATCATCATACACCCTCTGCCTTATAGATTTATCACCATGCTGCCGGTCTCAATAATTCCAACGCACAAAATCGCGTCATGGCTCATCACTCACATTGACAGCCTCCTCAATCATCTTGGCATGAGCCAGGACAAGAACCTCGAGGAACTTGTCTACTTCATTATCATACTGGCTTTTTCCATTCTCCTAGCATGGGGAATCAAGAGAATTGTACTTGTACTTCTGCGCAAGGCCATAGCGATCCGCAAAACCGAATTCGCCACGGAAATCCTGCGCGAGCACACCATCGCGAAATGCTCGCATATTCTCCCGCCACTGATTTTCATCGGTCTGATACCCTTCGCATTCAACTATGACACTCCGACACTAACATTGCTTATGCGCTGCATGGGTGTGTATGCGCTTATAGCCCTCGCCATAGGAATCAATGCAGTACTGACACTGATTTTCAACCGCTACAACAAGCACGAGAACACGCGCAACCTCCCCATCAAGGGTATTCTGAACATCGGCATAGGCATAGTGTGGATAATCATCACCATCCTGTGTTTCTCGGTACTGCTGGGCAAATCGCCGACAGCGCTCCTCGCGGGCCTTACGGCGTTCGCGGCCGCCCTGATGCTGATCTTCAAGGATTCGATTCTCGGTTTTGTCGCAGGCATACAGATGTCGCAGAACGACATGCTGCGCGTGGGCGACTGGATTGTCGTACCCTCGACAATAGCGAACGGCATTGTGCTCGACGTATCGCTGTCGGTTGTGAAAATCCAGAACTGGGACAATACAATCGTAATGGTGCCACCATACACTCTTGTATCCACCTCGTTCCAGAACTATCGCGGAATGCAGGATTCAGGCATGAGGCGCATATGCCGCTCATATCTCATAGACATCACGACGGTCATTCCTGCCGACGAGACCTTTGTAAACAATCTGGTCGAGAAGGTCCCAGATATCAAGGATTTTGTAGACAAGTTGCGGACAAGCGGCCAAACCCTGAGTGCCGACCCCGGGCTACGGCCGCTGAACGGCTCTCTGGAGACCAACCTCGGCCTGTTCCGGGCATATATCACGAAATACCTGTCGGACAGCCCGGAGATAAACTCGACGGGGCGTATTCTTGTCCGCACTATGGATCCGGAGGAAGCCGGGATTCCCCTCCAGATATGGTGCTTCACATCGACCACAAACTTCAACGCATATGAGGCCATCCAGTCGGCGCTCTTCGAGCATCTGGCCGCAATGGCTCCGGTATTCTCGCTTGCAATCTACGCAGCAGGGACCGAGACCATCGACGGCACACTCTCGACCACCAGCGGGACTATGCCAGCACAGACCTCAGCGTCAAAGCCTGCCTAAGGCAAGTTCTCTCTGATTCAGCGCGGATCGGCGGTAAGGACGACGGTCTGAGTCGGTTTGACCGGATCATTTGTAATCACTACTATACGGGCGGCAACGGGAGCCTGCGACGTTGGGATAAGCGTCACCGGAATACGCGCCGTCTTGCCGTGCTTGATTTTACCCGGACACTTGCCGATTCGCACAGCATGGTCGGCTGTATAAATGCGACGTATCAGCAAAGGGGACTTTCCGTCGTTCGTAAGTTCGATTGCTGTTTCGTATGGCTGCCCTGCCTGAACCTCACCAATTTCCAGACGGTTTCCTGCCAGTTTGGCCACCGGAGCCTTTGCGAAATCCCCGGCGGTAAGTCTGGCGAAATCTTCCTCCAAAGTCACAACAACAGGCATGGCGTATGTCTCGTCAGGCTTGCGCGAATCGGGGACAAAAGTGACAGTGTCATTCACTAGACCATATAGCGGAGTGTTGTCGGCACGGACGAGGAAGTTGAACGCCACACGCTCTCCGGGCGCCACGAGACGCGGACCGGAAGTGACATCGAGCCATTCGGGGAGATTCCTTACAATCGGCGCGATGGTGTCCGACGAACGGTTATAGCCATCGATGAAGACAGTACGGGCATGCATTTTCTTGGCCGTGCCGAGAAGGGCGGCGTTCCTTGACATCTTCAGAGGACCGAAGTCGACCGGATAGCGCATTGCGACCGTGGAGGCCGAGCCAATGACGACGCCCGAGATTGTAAGTGACGAACGCTGAGGCTCGGTATTAGAGTCTATTGTAATCTTTTTGCTGAAACGCCCCGGCCGGCCGGCCGGGTCATAGGTAACAATGACGGATGATGTATCGCCGGGAGCGAGGGCAGTCTTTTCGAAACGCGGAGATGTACAGCCACAAGAAGCGCGTGCAGCGATAATCACAAGAGGTTCGTCGCCCGTATTGACATATTTCATCTGACAGGTGACGGGCCCCTGGTCTTCGTCGAATGCTCCGAAGTTGTGGCTCGTCTCGAGCCAATGTATACGTGCCTGGGCCGGCGCGCATAGTGCCGCGAACAGCGAGGCGCCCAGTAAAAGATATCTAAACATTTTTTCAAATACGTACTTTTGCACAGAGAGTACGGCCTCCGAATCGTGCGGTCAGAATATAGAATCCGGAATTGAGACGCAGGGCCGATGTGTTGCTTGCAGAGGAAACAAGACGGCCTGTCAGGTCATGTGCCTCGAGCGTTTCGGCCACGAAAGGCAGCGTGACGGTTCCGTCAGCGAGTGTAAAGGGAAGATAATCGGATGAGGTATCGGCAGAGATATTGCCGACACCGGATTCAAACTTATCGTAGACGGCACGCAGGGACTTGACCTCTATATGGTATGTTCCCTTCTCCTTTAGGGAGAAACGCAGCGAGTTGAAGTTAAAGGGATATGACGAGGCTGAATTGACGTCGCAGATTTCGCCGAGCGGAACGTTGACAACATTATCCTTTCCGGTCTCGAGAGCGGGAAGCGTGGTCTTTTCGTTGTATGCGCGTCCGGGAAGTCTGGTCGACAGGGTTACTTCGCCGAGGGCAACCTCTCCGGGATTGATTACGAACTCAAGTGCATCGGGCAGACCCCAGACCTGAATCAGGCGTGATGCGGTAATCTGCGGAGCGCGTGTCGAGGTGACCTTGAAATCGAGAGAGAATCCGCCGTTCTCGCCCAGAGCGGTGAATTTCTGCCCGCTGACCGAAGCCTTACCTATGGTCCAGAGCGAGGCGTCAGCTACGCCGGGAACGATGTCGGCCTTCGACGATGGAGGACACTGTGCTATGACCTTGACCGACACGCTGCCGGCATTAGCCGTACCCGTAACAGTAGCCTCACCGTTTGCAACTCCAGTCACACGACCTTCGGAATCGACTGTGACAGCCGCGGGGTTGTCGCTGGTCCACGAATATGCACGGGCGGCAACGGGCATGCGTTTGTCACCTACCTGCGCCTCGAGTTCTATCGGCCATGAATGATACTGGTCGGTGACTATCTCGCTGACGACAGCCTCGGCGACAGATGAATTGTCGACAGTGACCGCTATTGTCGCGTTCATGTCGCCGAGAGTAGCCGTAAGTGCGTGGCAACCTTCGCCGCTTACGAGCAGAGTCTCGCCCTCGGTGGTGCCAAGAGCGGCATCAGTGCTGAGCGCAAAACCACGTACATTGGTGTCTACAAGTTGTCCGTAACGGTTGTAACCGTAAATCACAGGGGTGTAACTTGCATAGAGGGGAAGTCTTGCGACAGGGTCGGCAAAACGTATCGAGACGACCTCAGCATCGGCCGGAGCCTTGAGCGTGAGGAACAGAGCATTGCCTACGGCTCGTTCGGCACCGTCGCGCAGAGTGTTGACAACTCCGTGCGCGGCAGACCACATCTCGGTCGAGCCGCCTCCATCCAGATCCAGGGCATCCCAGCATCCCAGAAAACGCATGACGTCGGCGCCTTCAAAATATGTGACACCACTTGTGCCTGGGGAGCCCGCATCGACACTGCACATCACCATATGACGGCGCTCGCGGTCATAGCCTACCATCGAGCGCGAGTAACGTGCTGTCGGAGTGTTGATCCAGCGGATAGCCTCGGTTGTTGTAACGTTCTCCTTGAGGATGCGCACATCGCCGCCGACAACGTCAGTTATGGCCGGCTTGACATTGAAGGCGGGAAGCTGGCATACAATCTTCATCTTCACTATGTCGCCCTTGCGTATGCCGTCAATAAATTCATTGGCGTAGTTAGGCCCGCATGAGATTACGATGCCATCCTCTGGAATTGCCGAGCATCCTCCCTGGCGCCAGTCGGTCTCGGCCACGAACTTCACAGACTTGTTGATGGCCCATTCCGCTCCGGGAGCGAGACGCAGGGTTATTTCCCTTCCGTCCTGACCGGTCGAGGTATATTTGCCGGCATAATGGTTATAGATTACCATCTCCTCGCCACGGCGGGGATAGTTTACGGCTGCGGCATCGACCACCGTCGATCCGTCATTGTTAAGCAGACGGTACTTCAGGTCGGTGCAGTCTATGTACCAGTTGTCGTCGGCGATTACAAGACAGTTCTCACGCGAGCCCTTGTCGATGATGTCGGGAGCGGCGAGTTTGCGGTCAATCATGCAGGTCACGTTAGGGTAACCGAGTATGGCGTTGCCGAACTCATGTCCTCCGGCGAATGACGAGGTTATGAAGAAGTCTCCGTTGATGCCCGCTATCACCTGTCTGTCGGCAGTGGTGTGACGTGCGGCCATCGACGACACGGTCTCGGCTGTATTGCACGAGTCGCGGCCGATGATCACCTGAGGGACGACATCGGTCGCTGTCTGACGGTCGTATGTAGTTACCGCGGCATTGAAGGCGCGGTCTGCGGCTGTAAAACGCAGCACCGACTGGGTTACACCCGGTGCAATATAGTAGTGACGTATTGTGTCGACGTTAAACACAGTACCCTGTAGGTCGACCGTTGTGCGTGCCGTCGAAGTCATGGCGGCTCCGAAAGCAATTGCTGCGAATAAAAGTTTTTTCATGATTGTAAAAGTGTCGTAATTTAAGGTTTGTCATTATTGCCTCTGTCTTTCAGCGGCGCTGTCCGGAAAGGGATTATCCTGTACGGGACAGCGCCGCTGAAGTAAGACCAGGGCCGAAATATATTAGCGGCGACGCTGTCCGGCACGCTGTTTGGCCTGCTCGCGCATCATTGCCTCCTGTTTCTTCTGGGCAGCCTCGAGACGTGCCATGAAACCCGATTTCTTTTTAGGTTTCTTTGCGTTGGCCGCCATCTGGGCGCGCACCTTATCCTCGTCGACTACACGACGGAAGATATAGGTCTGGATGATTGTGATCAGCAGCGACAGGAAGTAGTAGTAACTCAGGCCCGAAGCATAGTCGTTGAAAAAGAAGAGGAACATCACGGGCATGAGGTACATCATCCACTTCATGCCGGGCATTGACGAGCCTCCGGGCTGGTTCTGCATGTTTATGCGTGTGTATATGACGTTGACTACAGTCATCAACAGACAGAATAGAGAGACATGGTTGCCGTAGAAGGGTATCGTGAACGGCAGGGTGAAGATGGTGTCAGGAGCCGAAAGGTCGTGTGCCCAGAGGAACGACTGCCCGCGCAGTTCGATTGCCGAGGGGAAGAACCAGAACATGGCGATGAGCACAGGCATCTGCAGAAGCATGGGAAGACAGCCGGAGAAAGGCGATGCGCCGGCCTTCGAGTAGAGTTTCATTGTCTCCTGCTGACGCTTCATGGCGTTCTCGTTGCCGGGATATTTCTCGTTGATTTCCTTGATTTCCGGCTGTAGCACGCGCATGCGCGCCTGCGACATGTAACTCTTGTACGTGAAGGGGAAGATTATTATCTTGATGAAGATTGTCAGCAGCAGGATGATGATACCGTAGTTGCCGATAGGCTCGAGCAGGTTGAACACGGGCACGATCACCCATGTGTTGATCCAGCGGAATATGCCCCAGCCGAGAGGGATGAGCCGTGTCAGTTCGAGGTCACTGTCAGGCGACACCTTGTCATCGAGCGACGAGAGAATCGAGTATTCGTTGGGGCCGAAGTAGAAGTCGAAGCCGGGACCGTTTGCCGCGGACGAGTTGTAGTCGATCTGGGCGCTCATGGACATGTCCTTGAGATAGTCGGGAGAATCCTTCAGGTCCTTGCTCACGAGTTTGGGGTTGGCGAAGTTGCCGCGGGCTATGATTACCGACGAGAAGAACTGGTTCTTGAAGGCAACCCACTTTACATTGCCCTTCACGTCTTCCTCGTCGTCACTGTTGGCGTCAAGGTCGTCGGGGGATTCGTCAATAAGTTTATAATAGACGGCGGATTTCTGTTGCTCGAAGGTGCGGCCCTTCTCGTTGCGGGCCATTTTCAGTCGCCAGTCGAAGGTGATGTTTCGGCGCGTGGAGGGCACGACGCTTGAGAAGTTGGACTGGACGATATCCATCTTGACGATGTACTCGCCGGGCACGACCGTATACTTTATTCCAAACCATGTGCCGGTCTTGGGGTCGACGGTGCATTTCATCAGCACGGTGTTCCTGTCGGGCTGCTCAAGATCGAAGACCAGGTCCTGGGTCCTGATGCGGTTCTTGTCTGTCTGTAACGTGAAGCCGTATTCGGCGGTGTTCCTGTTGAACATGCATATGTCGGTAGGCGTCTCTGTGGTCTCGGTCTTGTAGTCGTTGAGGACAACCTGGGAGATACGGCCTCCGTCACTGTTGAACGTGACTTTCATCTTGCCGTTGTCGACAGTCACGGTCTTGCCTACACGCCCTGTCTTATAGACGGCGAGAGGCCCGAGGTTGCGCACGTTCTCAAGATGAACATTGATGGCGCCGATGGCGTTCGCACGTTCTCCGTCACTCATCACAGCGGTGTCATTGCTGAAGATAGCAGCCACATCATAGGCCTTCGTGCCTACGGTCACTGTACCCGAAAGATTGCTCAGCGAGTCGGCGCTGAGTTCGAGTCCGTTCTCGCTCAGGTGTTTCACTCCGCCGTCCATGGCAATGCCTTTGGCAGCGACAAGGTCGTTCAGAGACTTGCGAAGTTCGACGGCAGGGTCAGCGCCGGGGGCGCTGGCGGAAGCGGCGGCTTCTTTTTTATTATCAGCCGCCTGTTCTGTCTGCTGTTGTACCTGCTGTTCGGCATCGCGGTTGCAGTACATGAAACCGAATAGGATGAGGCCCATCAGTAGGAGGCCCGTAAGAGTGTTTTTGTCCATTTATCTGTTTTTACGTTTTTGGCGTTTTACTTCGGGGAGGGATATTTGTCTTACCTATTTAATAATGATATCAGTCTTTGGCACCGGTAGCGGACATGTTTTCCGTCATTCGTGCGCGGAAGCGCCCCGGCGTTCGTTACCGTATTCTATGGCCGCACGGACAAACGACAGAAAGATTGGGTTGGGGTGAAGCACCGTAGACGAGTATTCCGGGTGATACTGGGTTCCGATGTACCAGCGCCTGGACGGAATCTCGACCACCTCGGCAAGATGAATCTGGGGATTCTCGCCTACACATTCCATGCCCGCCTCAGCGAAGCGCGTGCGATAGGCGTCGTTAAACTCGAAGCGGTGACGGTGGCGCTCGCTGATTTCAGTATTGCCGTATGCCTCGGCCACCTTCGATCCCTTGCGCAACACGCAGTCGTAGGCTCCCAGACGCATCGTGCCGCCCTTGGCGGTTATCGACTTCTGTTCCTCCATGAGGTCTATTACATTGTCGGGCGTACTGGGATTGAACTCTGTGGAATTTGCCTCATGCAGCCCAAGGACGTTCCTGGCGAACTCAATGACCATGCACTGCATGCCGAGACATATGCCGAACGTGGGGACATCATGCTCGCGACACCAGCGCAGGGCGATGAACTTGCCCTCGATGCCACGCTGGCCGAAGCCGGGGGCCACTATCACGCCGTCCATGTCCTTCAGCAGTTCGTGGACATTCGCTTCGGTGACTTTCTCCGAGTGGATGCTGACGAGGCGCAGTCTGCGGTCATTGTATGTGGCGGCCTGGAACAGGGCCTCGTCAATCGACTTATAGGCGTCCTGAAGTTCGACGTATTTTCCGACAAGGCCGATGGTGACAGTCTCGGTGGCTGATTCCATACGGTGCAGGAAATCCATCCACGGCTTCATATGTGGCTCGCTGTCAAGCGGTTCGCCGGTTTTCTCCAGGACTATGCGGTCGAGTCCCTGCTCATGCATTGTCACCGGCACGCGGTATATCGACGGCTGGTCGGGACTCTGAATGACAGCATCCGGAGAAACGTTGCAGAACAGCGCTATCTTGCGCCGCATGGCCTGGTCGATGTGGTGTTCGGTACGCAGGACGAGTATGTCGGGCTGAATTCCGAGTTCCTGCAGTTTCTTCACAGAGTGCTGCGTGGGCTTGGTCTTGAGTTCCTTGGCGGCGGCGATGTATGGCACATAGGTGAGATGGATGCACAGCGAGTCACGGCCGAGTTCCCAGCGCAACTGACGCACGGCCTCCAGGAATGGCAGCGACTCGATATCGCCGACGACTCCGCCGATTTCAGTAATCACAAAATCGTATTCGCCCGTACGTCCCAGCGCCATGACGCTGCGCTTGATTTCGTCTGTTATGTGTGGCACTATCTGCACTGTCTTGCCCAGATACTCGCCCTGGCGTTCCTTGTTTATGACGCTTTGATAGATTCGTCCGGTGGTCACATTGTTTGCACGCGACGTACGGATATCGGTGAAACGTTCGTAGTGTCCCAGGTCGAGGTCAGCCTCATGGCCGTCTGCCGTAACGTAGCACTCGCCGTGCTCGTACGGATTGAGCGTTCCGGGATCGATGTTTATGTACGGGTCGAATTTCTGAATGGTGACCCTGAAGCCTCGGGCCTTGAGCAGGCACGCGAGCGATGACGAGATGATACCCTTACCTAATGAGGACACTACGCCTCCGGTTACGAAAATGTACTTGGTATTCACAGTTCCAGTTGTTAGACAGTGCAAGTTAATATGAAATGACGGCCCGTGTGTCAGGTGCGTTTCCGCCACACCGAACCAAGTTGCAAAGTTAGTGCCTTTTTCGCAATTTAAGAAGTTCGCGCGTGAAAATTTCCTAAACTTATTGTTCTGTTGTCTTTTATCGCGATTTTTTTGCTAACTTTGCGATTTGGTAACCGATCCTGCGCCTTTCGCGAGGCGTCTTCTCCAATCCGTCACTTTTCTAAAAAACCGATTTTTCTTATGATTATCAATATCAAGACTGTTTGCGTCCTGGCAGTGTCCGCCGTCATGGCCACGCCTTACGCCGATGCCTGTACTTCGCTTATGGCCACCCACGGGGCGACACGCGACGGGAGTTCCATGGTGACTTACGCCGCCGACTCGCACGTGCTTTACGGCGAATTATATAACCAGCCGGCCGCCGACCATCCCGCCGGAGCCAAGCGCCCGGTCAAGGAGTGGGACACCGGCAGGTATCTCGGCGAGATCGACGAGGTGCCCCACACCTACGCCACCATCGGCAACATGAACGAGCACGGCCTGACCATAGCCGAAAGCACCTGGGGCGGACGCGCCGAACTCCAGGGCTCAGGCATGATCGACTACGGATCGCTCATCTACATAACCCTGCAGCGTGCAAAGACCGCACGCGAGGCAATCTCGGTGATGACCTCGCTTGTCGACAAGTACGGTTACGCCTCGTCGGGCGAGTCGTTCTCCATAGCCGACCCCGGCGAGGTCTGGATCATGGAACTCATCGGCAAGGGCAAGGATGACCCCGGCGCCGTATGGGTGGCACGCCGTGTTCCCGACGGATACATCTCGGGCCACGCCAACCACTCGCGCATACACACATTCCCCCTCAGGGACAAGGAGACACTCTACTCGAGGGACGTCATCAAGTTCGCCCGCAAGATGGGCTACTTCGACGGCCGCGACGAGGACTTTGACTTCTCACGCGCCTACGCCGTCTACGACATGGGCGCGCTGCGCGGCTGCGACGCCCGCGTGTGGTCATACTTCAACCGTTTCGCGCCCCAGGGGTCGATGGACGCCCACCTGCCATGGGCAATGCGTGGCGAAGGCGAGCCGATGCCACTGTGGGTCGAACCCGCAAAGAAACTCACGGCCCAGGACCTCAAGGACATGATGCGCGACCACTTCGACGGCACACCCATGGACATGCACAACGATGTCGGCGCCGGCCCCTTCAAGGTACCCTACCGCTGGCGTCCCATGAGTTTCACCGTCGATTCGGTAGAGTACACCCACGAGCGCGCGATAGCCACCCAGCAGACCGGCTTCTCTTTCGTGGCCGACATGAACCGCTCGCGCCATGACGCCATGAAGGGCATCCTCTGGTTCGGAGTCGACGACGCTAACACCTGCGTCTACGTACCCGTATTCAACTCCACTCCCGAGCCTCCCTACGAACTTCGTCCCGGCAACGGCGACATGCTCACCCTGTCATGGGACGCCATGTTCTGGGTAAACAACTATGTGGCAAACCAGGCATACAACCGCTACAGCAAGATGATTCCCGACATCCGCCGCGTTCAGTCGGGTCTCGAGACCGCAATGACCGAGGCCGTGGCAAAGGCAGGTGAGGAAGTCGCCTCCATGGACTACGACAGCGCACGCGCACACCTCGCCGGACTCACCAACCGGTGGACCTCGAAGGCCACAAAGGACTACAAGGCCCTCGGCGACATGCTCCTAGTCAAATATCTCGACGGCAACGTCAAGAGACAGAATCCCGACGGCACTTTCGCCCGCACTCCCGAAGGCATGGCCGTATCGCCCGAATTCGGCGGCTATGACGACCCCCGTTATTTCGAGAACATCGTCCGCGAGACCGGCGACCACTTCCGCGTCACCGACTGCTCGAAAGCCGGCGTAAACCCCAAGTCGAAACTGAACAAACCAGCCGTCGCCGGCCACTGATGAAATGACAGAAAACGTTCACGACAACAAGCCTTCCGCCACGAAGCGCATTCTCGGATATCTGCTGAAGTACGGTGTCCCCCTCCTGGTCACCCTGCTGCTATGCGTCCTGCTGTTCCGCGACGTCGACTTCGACGAGATGGTCGCCATCATCCGCGACCAGTGCAACTTCTGGTGGATAGGACTCGCGCTGGTCATCAGCATATTCTCGCACATCTTCCGGGCCATGCGCTGGCGCATACAGTTGCGCGCCGTAGACGTCGACGCCCCGCTGTTCGCCCTTGTCCTGAGCATCTTCGGCACATATGCAGTCAATCTTGTGCTGCCACGCCTGGGCGAGGTCTGGCGCACGGGTTACATTGCGGGGCGCCAGGACGCCCCTTTCTCCAAGGTCTTCGGCTCGATGGTGGCCGACCGGCTTGCCGACACGGTGACAGTGCTGCTGCTCACCATCGTGACTTTCTTCCTTGCGGCGGGACAACTCGGCGACTACCTAAGCCAGAACTCCGAAGGCTATGAGAGGATGCTGAGTTCACTCACCTCGCCATGGCTGTGGGGAGTGATAGCCGCATGTGTCGCATTCGCGTGGTGGTTCCTCGCCCACAAGTCCTCGAACAAGGCCGTCCTGAGGATACAGGGATTCTTCAAAGGGCTCTGGGAAGGATTCGCGGCCATCGCCACCATGAAGGGTAAAGGCATGTGGCTCGTCCTCACCTTCTGCATATGGGGATGCTATTTCACCCAGCTCTATGTATGCTTCTACGCATTCGGCTTCACCGCCGACATTCTCTCGGAATACGGCATCCTAGCCGCCCTGGTCACCTTCGTGCTCTCTTCCATATCGATGGGAGTCCCCTCTAACGGAGGCATAGGTCCATGGCAGTGGTCGGTGATCTTCGCGCTCGGGCTCTACGGCCTCTCCAGAGAACCCGCAACCGCATTCGCCAACCTCGTGATGGGCGCGCAGACCCTCCTCCTGATTGTTCTGGGTGTCTTCACGTTCACCTGCATCGCCCTGGGCAAGAACCATCGCGGAAACAGTCCCGGCTCACCCGGTACTACGCCCGGCTCCGTCAAAAAATAAAACAGTACTCCGGATTTCCGGAGCGTCATCGCAAAACAACCCGCCAAGCATTGAAAAAGTTCCTTCTCATACTGATTCTTCTTGTAGGCACGGTATTCCCATCGTGTGTGCCAAACTACACCCTCAACGGATCATCCATCGACTACTCCATCTACAAGACCGTATCCGTAGGCGAGTTCCCCATACGCGCCCCGCTCGTATACGCACCGCTCCAGCAGACTTTCGAGAACGAACTCCTCGACTACATAGCACGCAACACGCGCCTGCAGGTCGTGGACAACCCTGCCTCCGACCTCCGCATCGAGGGCGAGATAACCGGATACGCCCTGTCGCCCCAGGCCGTCAGCGAGGACGCGTACGCCACGCAGACCCGACTCACCATCACCGTAAGGGTCAAGTACACCGACACCCGCAAGGAAGGCAACGACGTCGACCAGTCGTTCAGCGCATACCGACAGTTCGACGCGACCGAACTTCTCGTCGACGTACAGGAACAACTGTGTCAGGAAATATCCCGCGAACTCGTCGACCTTATATTCAACGCAACTCTCGGCAACTGGTAAGCGACCCTGGAAAAACCATGAAAACGATTCCGCAATATTTCATCTACGACGACCTCGTGACACTCCGCGACCGATACGCCGGCCTGGACACCCAGGCACGCGCGGCACTGAAGTCTCATGTCGCCCTGAACTGCGCCGATCCACGGGCCGCCGCACTGTTCGCCGACATCGCCGGCGACGACTGGGCGCACATCTATCCGCCTCAGGAACGCCCCGAGCCCATCAGCACCAACGACGCCATCCAGACATTCCTCGAGACCTACGGACACGCCTCGCCCGAGGAAGACGCCCTGCTCGAGCGCCTGATCTTCAATCCCACGCCCGACTACACCGGCGTACTCGAGGCCGAGGCTAAGGAATCCCCCTCCGACTCGCCACACGACCTCACATCCCAGCGCATCGACTCGTTCATCGCCTCTCATCCTGCCGGACCGGTGTCATCACTCCATCACACCGCGGCAGCAGCCACGCCCCGGGACAACAGCGTTCCAAGTACGCCTGTCGACGAAACGACGCCGACTCACGGCGAGACAGCCGCTCCGCTTACGCCGGAAAAACCGGAAGCCACTGCCGCAAAAAAGGATTCCCACATCGGCCCCGCCCCCTCGTCGCTCAGCGAGTCCCTAGCCAAAATCTACATCAAGCAAGGCAAATACGAGCGCGCCTACGAAATAATATCGGACTTAAATTTGAAAAATCCGGAAAAAAGTATTTACTTTGCAGACCAATTGCGCTTCCTGCGCAAACTTATGCTCCTTTCCAGTCAGAAAAAATAAAAAATTCAATACATACACAAACTAATCATGTACATAGTTTTCATAGTCCTCACAATCATAGTCGCAGTGCTCCTCATCGGCATTGTCTTGATTCAGAAATCCAAAGGCGGCGGCCTTTCCTCCCAGTTCGGTGGCGGCAACCAGGTTCTCGGCGTCCGCGGAACCAACACATTCCTTGAGAAGGCCACATGGACTCTGGCCGCACTCATCCTCGTTTTCTCCGTCTGCTCGGCCTACACCCTGCCAAAGAACGGCACCCAGACACGCACCAAGGTCGAGAACACAGCCCAGCAGGCACAGCAGAACAACGGCACAAACGCCTTCCCCCAGGGCGAGAACCAGCAGGCTCCCGCCAAGTAATCACGACTCCCGCAGGAGTCACGTCAGGCCAACTCGCAAGGCCAATAGACTTCGGCCTATTGGCCATTGATTGTATATGACAGCATGACACGGAAAGATTTCGAAATAATGGCCCCCGTAGGCTCCTTCGAGTCTCTGCACGCCGCAATAGCCGCGGGCGCGGACGCCGTATACTTCGGTGTAGGGGAACTCAACATGAGGGCCCGCTCCAGCCTAAACTTCACCCTAGACGACCTCGCCGCCATCGTCGCCGAATGCCGCCAGAACGGCATCCGCACCTACCTCACCCTCAACATCGTCCTGTTCGACAACGAGATGGACGCCGCGCACGCCGCACTAGTTGCTGCCCGCGATGCCGGAATCTCGGCAATAATAGCCTCCGACATAGCGGCGATAATGATGGCCCGCGAACTGGGCCTCGAGGTACACATCTCCACTCAGGCAAACATCACCAACTACGAGGCCGTGCGATTCTATGCCCGGTACGCCGACGTCATGGTCCTTGCCCGCGAACTCAACCTCGGGCAGGTGGCCGAAATCTCACGCCGGATTGCGGAAGATGACCTGCGCGGTCCCTCAGGGCGCCGCGTCCGTCTCGAGATGTTCTGCCACGGCGCCCTCTGCATGGCCACTTCCGGCAAGTGCTACATGTCGCTCCACGAGATGAACTCATCGGCGAACCGCGGCTCATGCACACAGATCTGCCGACGGGCCTACGACCTCACCGACCGCGAGACCGGCGAGCAACTCACTGTCGACGGTCCCTACATAATGTCTCCAAAGGACCTCAAGACCATACACTTTCTCAACAAGATGGTCGACGCAGGCGTCACGGTATTCAAGATCGAGGGCCGCGCGCGCGGTCCGGAATACGTCCGCGAGACCGTCGACACATACTCCCTCGCCCTTTCGGCCATATGCGACGGCACATACAGCGACGAACTGGTCAGCGCCCTTGACGCGCGTCTCGAGAAAATCTTCAACCGTGGATTCTGGAACGGCTATTACCTCGGCCAGCGTCTCGGCGAATGGTCCTCGCACTACGGGTCGTCGGCGACACGCGTCAAGCAGTACTGCGCCAAGGCCGTCAAATACTTCTCCCGCCTCGGCGTAGGCGAGTTCCTCATGGAGGCCGGCGAACTCAATGTCGGTGACGAAGTTGTCCTGACAGGTCCTACCACCGGTGCCCTTATATTTAAGGTGGAGGAAATACGCGTCGACCTCAAGGCCGTACCGAAAGCCGTAAAAGGCGACGCCTTCTCAATACCTGTTCCCGCAAAAGTCAGGCCCGCCGACCGTCTCTACCGCTGGGCCGAGACCGAGAAATCTCCACGCCACACACGCTTCTGACCTATTCATCCTCGTAACTCGTCACTCTGACCTAACACCTTCCCCCGATGACAAACAAAGCCGTAGACTGGTGTCGCCGTTATATTTCCATCACAGGCTTAATCCTGATTGGTGCCATATGCTACATGGCATTCTTTCAGGAAAATTCAGTCTCGCGAATCTATGCCAACAAAAAGCAGATCGACTCTCTCGAACTCGCAATCAAGGCCAACCGCGACACCATGCTGCTCTACCTTGACCTCAACCGGCGCCTCGACAACAGGGACCCCGAGATCATCGAGCGCATAGTCCGCGAGAACCACGGCATGAATCTCCCCAACGAAGACGTATATATCGTCGACTGAACCACCACTGTCTAATCTTCCGCGCTGCCGCGGGCAACCTTATCCCCGAAAATTTGTTATGACTAAAGACAAACTCATAAACGCCATCTCCATATCCGGCCTCTGCATCGTGGCCATAGGCGCGCTTCTTCCGCTAATACTCGGCCCGCAGTCTGTTGCCGCAAGGGTCATCCTTTCTGCCGGAGCCGCAATCCTGCTCACAGGCCGTCTGTTCACCCCCTACCGCGGAAAGATCTTCCGAGTCAAGCGTCTGTTCGTCATCGAGAAGTGGGCCGCACTATTCTTCTGTACCGCCGCTTTCTTCATGTGGTACTCCGACAATCCCCGCGAATGGGTGGTCTTCCTTCTCGCCGGAGCCTTCATCCAGCTGTACACCTCAATAGCGATTCCCCGCGTCGAGAACAAGGCAATCAGGGACGACGACGCCAAAAGACAGGCAAAGAAGCACAGAGGCGAGCAATGACTCCTGTCCACAAACTTTAAACACAACCTCATAAAACACTACGACAATGCGCAAATTCTTCCAGGAATTCAAAGACTTTGCCATGAAAGGCAACGTCATCGACATGGCTGTCGGCGTTATCATCGGCGCAGCATTCGGCAAAATAGTATCCTCACTCGTCGACGACATCATCATGCCCGGCATAGGCGTCCTCACCGGGGGTGCCGACTTCAAGGACCTCCGCTTCATGATACAGGCCGCATCCGACGGCAAGGAGGCTGTCTACATCCAGTGGGGCTCGTTTGTCCAGACCATCGTCGACTTCCTCATCATAGCATTCTGTATCTTCGTCGCCATCCGCTTCGTCAACCGCCTCCACAAGCAGAAGAAGGAAGAAGTTCAGGAAGAAGCCGCTCCCGCCGGCCCGACACAGGAGGAACTCCTCACCGAGATCCGCGACCTCCTTGCCAGGCAGCAGGAATGCCCCAAGAAATAAATGACTCCCATATATCTCATCGGCTTCATGGCCGCGGGCAAGACCACGCTTGGACGTGCCCTGGCACAACGTCTCGGACGTGAGTTCATCGACACCGACCGCGAAATCGAGGCCGCGACAGGAATGACCGTCAGCGAGATTTTTGCCAACGCCGGCGAGGACACCTTCCGCAGCCTCGAGAAACAACTCATACACGACATAGCCGCCGGCAGCGGCGGCTATGTCGTGGCTTGCGGAGGCGGCACACCACTACGGCGCGAGAACATGGAGACGATGCTTGCTTCGGGCACAGTAGTATGGCTCCAGACTTCCGAGGCCGTGATACTGCGCCGCCTCGCACTCGCCCCCGGCACTCGCCCTCTGGTCGACGGCAGGTCGCCCGACGAACTGCGCGAATACGTTCACGCCACGGTCATCGCCCGCACCCCCGCATACTCACTCGCGCACGCTGTCTTCGACTCCTCGCGGCTCGAGTCAATCGAGCAGATTCGCGATTCGGTCGACGAATTCATCACCCGATTCCGATTGTAAACGCCGACAGGCCCATCGTACGAACCTTAAGAAAATCCTCACATCCATGCCTGCACCTACACCACTTGAGCAACTCGCCGAAGTAGCCGCCCCGCACCGATACATCACACTGGGCATCCCGTCCCCGCAGGGCAGCGGCCCGCGCCGCTTCATACTCACCCCCGAAGCCATAGGTATGCTCTCCGCCTCAGGCATAGAGGTGCGCCTCGAGTCAGGTGCCGGTCAGACCATACATTACGATGACGCCCGCTATGCAGCCTCCGGCGCACGTATCTGCGACCGCCGGACCGTTCTCGGAAGCGACATCGTCCTGCACCTCCCGGCTCTTCCGCTTGCCGACGCGCGCATGATGCGCCGCGGAGCCATGCTCCTCACCCTCCTGAACTCCGACACGGCCGATCCACGCACCATAGGCGAACTCATATCACGCTCTGTCATAGCCCTGGCCCTTGACCTCGTCCGCGACACATCGGGCAACAGGCCTTTCGCCGACATCCTCAGCGAGGTCGACGCTCTCGCCGCCATCACCCTCGCCGCGGCCGCCCTCGCGGATCCCACCTCGGGCAAGGGCATCCTTCTTGGCGGCATCCCCGGAATCGTACCCTGCGAAGTCACAGTCATAGGCGCAGGCATACCGGGCCGAGCCGCGGCACGGGCCGCCATCGGCACCGGAGCCACCGTACGCATATTCGACAACGACATCTATGCCCTGAGGGAGACAGCAGCATCTCTTCCCGCCCATGCCATCGCCTCCATCCTCAACCCGCGTGTGCTGACATCGGCCCTGCGCACCGCCGACATCGTCGTAGCCACCGTACCTGCCGACATATCCTCCGACATGGTCGGCGCCATGAAACTCGGGACCATCGTTTACGACCTAAATCCACCGCGCCGGCGGGCCTTTCCCACTGTCCCGACCATCGACCTGGCCACCGACCCGGACAGAGCACACCCGCTCACCGATTCTACGGGCAATCCCTCCCGCACTTGTTTCCTCAATCCCGGAGCAACCGTCTCGCGCACCTGCGCAATGGGAGTCAGCAACGCCTTCGTGGCGATGATGCGCGACATCCTCACATGCGACGGACCCGGCAACGCCATAAGGCTCAACCCCGGAATGCAGGGCGCCGTACTCACTTTCATGGGCCGGCTCACCAACGCATCTCTCGCACGCCGCAGCAGCCTGCGGTACACCGACATCCACATACTTGTTCACCTCTCCTGAAATCTTCCACAGACAAAATGCCATCACGCAAATTCTACGTAGTATGGGAAGGCAGGGCCCCCGGTATCTATGATTCATGGGACGAGGCACGCGCGCAGGTCGATGGATATCCGCAGGCGCGGTACAAGGCCTTCCCCGACCAGGATTCGGCCACCGAGGCCTTCCGCCTTTATGGTGACGACCCGGCCGCATTATTCCGTGCCATGCGCGAGCGCAACCTCATCCAGCAGGTAAACTACGCGGCTTTCCCCGATATCCGCCTCGACGCGATCGCTGTTGACGCCGCATGCTCCCGCAATCCCGGCCCCGTGGAGTATCAGGGCGTATCCGTAGCCACCGGCGAGAGGATCTTTCATGTCGGACCCATAGCCGACGCCACCAACAACATCGGCGAGTACCTGGCAATCATCCATGCCGCAGCCATGCTCGCGGCACGCGGCGACTCCTCGACACCCATATACAGCGACTCGCGCACCGCACAGTCCTGGATCCGCGCCGGACACTCCAGGACCACACTCTCCCCGACTCCCGCCAACATGTACGCCCGCCAGCTCCTCGCTCGCGCCGACACGTGGCTCTCATCCCACCGCATACCCAACCCCATCCTCAAATGGGACACCGACCGCTGGGGCGAGATTCCCGCCGACTTCGGCCGGAAATAAATGAAAAGAACTCCTTGCAGGAATTTGCATATTACAGCAGAAATTCCTACCTTTGCGACGTCGTAAGACACAGTGGACAAATTTGGCTGCTTGCAACCACTCGAAAAAATGCTAAAATTGCCCGGCCCCTCATCTGCCGGCCCCTCTTTATTAGCACACTCCTACGTGGAAGCAGCACTGCCGCTTCCACGTTTTTTTCATCAACCACACATATCAACCATTACTCTCATGAACCACCTGTTCACATCCGAATCTGTCTCTGAAGGACACCCCGACAAAGTCGCCGACCAGATTTCCGACGGCATACTCGACGCTTTCCTCGCCCAGGATCCCGCATCCCGCGTTGCATGCGAGACCCTTGTTACCACCGGCCAGGTAGTAATTGCCGGAGAAGTCACATCCGAGGCCTACATCGACCTCCCGGCAGTTGCACGCCGCGTCATCGACCGCATCGGGTACAACCGCTCCGAACTCATGTTCGACGCCAAGGCCTGCGGCATTCTCTCCGCTCTCCACGAACAGTCGCCCGACATATCACGCGGTGTGGCACGCACAGATCCCGCCGACCAGGGTGCCGGCGACCAGGGCATGATGTTCGGCTACGCCTGCAACGAGACCCCCCTTATGATTCCCTTCAGCCTTGCGCTGAGCCACGCCATCGTGCGCGAACTCGCCGAAATACGCCGCGAGGGCGTCGACATGACCTATCTGCGTCCCGACGCGAAATCCCAGGTTACCGTAGAATACGACGAGCAGGGGCGCCTAGTGCGCGTCAACACCATCGTTGTCTCAACCCAGCACGACGAGTTCATTACACCCGAAGACAGCACCGGGGCCGCACAGGAACGCGCCGACCGAAGAATGCTCGACACCATCGAGCGCGACGTCCGTCAGATTCTCATCCCGCGCGTCCGGGCCAAGATGCCGGCCGACCTCCAGGCCCTGCTGGGCGAGGACTTCACTCTCCACGTCAACCCCACAGGCAAATTCGTCATCGGAGGCCCCCACGGCGATACGGGCCTGACCGGCCGCAAGATCATAGTCGACACATACGGCGGACACGGAGCCCACGGCGGCGGCGCATTCTCGGGCAAGGACCCTTCAAAAGTCGATCGCTCTGCCGCCTACGCCGCCCGCTACATCGCAAAGAACGTCGTTGCCGCCGGAGTCTGCGACCGCTGCCTCGTCCAGGTGGCCTACGCCATCGGTGTCGCACGCCCAGTTTCGGTCAACGTCGACACCTACGGCACAGCGCGTGTCCCCATGTCCGACGCCGAGATTTCCGAAAAGGTCGCCGGGATTTTCGACCTCCGTCCTCGCAAGATCGAGGAGAAGTTCAACCTCCGCACCCCCATCTACGAGGAAACCGCCGCCTACGGCCACGTCGGACGAATCCCCCGCACCATCACCAAGACCTTCACCGACATCCACGGCAACACCAGGGAAATAGAGGTAAGCCTCTTTCCATGGGAGCGCACCGACGACCCCGCTGACCGTCGGGCCCTAGCCGACGCATTCTCCCTCTGACTCACGCCATTGCCGGGCCTGCAAGCGATTTTTCGCCACGCAGGCCTTAATTTCTTTGATTTTTGACGAAAAAACCTTAACTTTGTGCGATTATTGCCCGCCACACCCCGTGACGAGCGCTTACCCGGTCCGCGCTTGCGGCCCGCAACCATCATTAACACTGCAAATTATAAACTTAACTCTTTAAAATATCAATGGCAGTCTTAGAAAAAATCAGAAGCCGCTCGGTGCTTCTGTTTACCATTATCATTGTCGCCCTTCTTGCTTTCATCCTCGGCGACTTCTTCAATTCGGGTAAATCCTTCTTCGGCCCCGGCGACACCGTTGCCAAGGCTAACGGAGCCAAAGTCTCACTGCAGGAATACCGCACCCTCTACGACCAGTACTCCAGCCAGGCCAAAGACCAGGGCGTCAACAACGACCTCCTCGAGGAACAGGTCATCCAGACACTCCTCGCCCAGTCACTACTCGACAAGGAGTGCGAGCGCCTCGGCATCTCTGTCACCGACGCCACCCTCTCGCAGGTAATGCTCAGCCCCCAGACCTCGAACTTCGTAATGGGTGTCTTCGCCAGCAAGACCGGCTTCGACCCTCAGGCATTCATGCAGGTTGGCCTCGTCAATACGACAGCCATACTCGACGCCGTGAACAACCCCGCCAAATACAAACTTGACGCCGAGATGGCAGCAAGATTCAAGAGCGCGTGGGCCGAGACCGAGACAGACATCGAGCGCCAACTGAAGACCCAGAGTTACGCCCAGTTGCTCGGCGGACTCTTCACAGCATCCGAGATCGATGCCAAGGCCCTCTACAACGAGCGCAACACCACTTTCTCCTACTCATACGTCACAAAGGACTACATCACCCTTCCCGACGACAAGGTCAAACTCACCGACGAGGACTACAAGGCCGTCTATGACCAGCAGATGGGCCGCTTCAGACTAAACGAGGACGCCCGCTACATCCACGCCATCGTTGTCCCCATCGTTCCATCCGCCGCTGACATCGAGGCTGTGAACGCCGAGATCCGGACTCTCGTCGCCGAACTCTCCGCCGACACCACCGGCAATCCCGCAGCCATCGTCCGCGCTCACAAGAACTTCGAGTACAACTCCGCCAAGGCCACTAAGCGCGACCTCCTCCAGGTTCAGGACGAGGCTATCCGCCAGTTGGCATACACCATCGACTCTCTCGCTGTCGGCGAAGTCGCCCAGCTCCCCACCCTGGGCAACAACTACTACACCTACAAACTCATCAGCAAGAGCAAGGGTCTTGACTCGATCACCTATACCGCATACCCCGTCGAGAAGCCCGACTCGCTCCAGGCCACCATGGCCCGTCTCACCACTGCCAACATCGACTCGCTCACACGTCTCGTCAGCCCCAACCTCGTCGACTACACCCAGAGCATAGCCACCGCTCCCGACGAGGACAAGTTCGCCAGGTTCCTCGAGACCGCTCCCCTCAATACACTCGTCGCCTTCAACGACACCATCAACGGCGCTCCCACATGCGCGATCGTTGACGTCAAGAAACGCGCCTCCCTCGTCGACGTCTTCGAACTCGGCATCGCGGCCTACCGCCTGATGCCCTCGGTCGAGACCGAGAAGACCCTCGCGCAGAACCTCCGCAACTATGTAGGCAAGAACGGCAATGCCGAGGCATTCGTCAAGAATGCCGGCAAGGCAAGTTACGCAGCCACTCCCCTTCTGGTCAGCCCCTCCAATCCCCTGGGCGACTTCGCCCCCAACTCCATGACCGTCCTCAAATGGGCCATGAACGCCGACAAAGGCGCCGTCTCCAAGGTCTACACCCTCAACTACCCCTCCGGCGGCAACTATGGCGGCGGCAGTTACCTCCTAGCCGTCTGCGTTGACGACATCTTCGACGAAGACTACATCCCCGTCACCTCCGCCTACGTCAAGGAAAACCTCAAGCCCATCGTACTCCGCAACAAGAAGGCTCAGTACGTCATGGACCAGTTCAAGGGCAAGAAAACCCTCGCTGAGGCAGCCAAGGCATTCGGCACCGACGTCAAGACAACCACAGGCTCGTTCGGCATGAACAACAACTCGCCCGAACTCCTTGCCGCCATCGCTGCTGCCAAGCCCAACACCCTCGTCGGTCCCGTCAAGGGCGCAAGCAGCGTCTACTACATCCAGGTAAACGGCAATCCCCAGACCGCCGGCCGTCCCTACGACTACACCGAGAACAGCCAGTACTTCCTCCAGAACAACCTCGCCATGCAGCGTGCCACTCTGAGCCAGCTGTACCGCAACCCCATGGTCAACAGCACCACCATCGTCTCCATCCCCAACATCAACCTCCTGATGGGCGACAGCCGTCTGACCAACAACATCCTCGAATTCACCAACGGCGACGAACAATAACCATGGTATAATGGAGTGGCGGCATCCCTGCCGCCCCTTAATAATGGAAAGGCGGCATCCTGCCGCCCCTGTACGGACATCGCTCCG
>CALKRW010000022.1 GCA_937989585.1 uncultured Porphyromonadaceae bacterium
CCCCCGCCGAACTCGCACATACCCCCGAAGGCGCCCCCTTCCTTCCCGCCCGTCACGAACTCGCCATCTCCGTCACACACTCGCAGACACACGCCGCAGTCGCCATCGGCGCAGCAGGCGACATATTCGGAATCGACCTCGAGGCCCCGCGCCCGCAACTGCTCAGAACCGCCTCACGCTTCCTCTCCCCGCACGACATCCTCGACACCACCCGACCCCGCCTCACAGCCCTTCTGCAGGCCTGGACCGCCAAGGAAGCCATATACAAAGCCCTCCGCGCCGCCTCCCTCCCCCTCGACGCCATACGCCTCAACATCCCCGCACGGCAGGCCACAGTTACAGCCAATCCCCTTCCTGCCACCTTCACCCTGACCTTCCGCCCCGCCCCCGACTCACAACTCCTGGCCATCGCCCACCAAGCCCCAAACCCCTGACACCCCCCTCCTCACACCATCTCGCACCACCTCACACATCCTCGTACATTCTCGTACATCCCAATTCCTCCCATCTCTTCCACTCCGCGATTACATCCCTCCACGCGCCTCCAACCTGCGAAATCCCTAATTCCCCGCGCTAATTTCAAAAAACTTTCCCGAAAATTTGCACAATTCAAAAAAAACTCCTACCTTTGCATCGCAAAACCGAGGGCATCACCACAAGCGTCCCGACAGCCATAGTTGAGACACGCTCCGAAGCCCTGAGGTTGCAGATGGTGCCATAGCTCAGTTGGTAGAGCAAAGGACTGAAAATCCTTGTGTCACTGGTTCGATTCCCGTTGGCACCACCCCCAAGACCGCTAATTCACATCGAGTTAGCGGTCTTTATTTCATCTACACCCCCTCGGGTCACCACGCTTAACCGTTAGAATCTCATAATAATTTCATAACTTTGTGGTGGGCTTGACATAAGTCTGCCCATGACATCTTAGAAATAAGGAGCGGTATGCTCTCTTGTAAGTCGAGAACGTAGGAAATTCAAGACACAGCACAAGGATAGCATAGCGGTTCTCGCGCATACGGCGTGGACTGATATACTACATTCGTGCATTTAGGTTTCCTACGACCTTCGACTTAGAATGTTGCATTGGTAGTCCGCGCTTCTGCATTTAATAATCCGCCCGGTAAGGACTGCTGGGTAAAAATGAAAACAATGGAAATGAAATTTTGTCAGAGCTGCGGAATGCCGCTCAGAAGTGAAATACTCGGCACGAATGCCGATGGATCTCCAAACGAAGACTACTGCATCTACTGTTACAAGGACGGCAAGTTCACACAGGATATGACCATGGAGCAGATGATCGACCACTGCGCCCAGTTTACGGAGGAAATCAACAAGCAATCGGGTCAGAACCTGACTAAAGAGCAGGCAAAGGAAATGATGCGTCAGTTCTTCCCACACCTCAAACGCTGGAGACAATATAGCGATTCTGACCTGATAAACAAAGCCGAGTCCCTTCTTTCGGAATGTACTACTGTAACCATTGCTTCTGTCAATAGCGATGGCTTTCCTCGGCCCGTGCCTATGGCGAAAGGCGAGACGCAAGGCTGCGGCATAGTATGGATGGCAACGGGCGCAGACTCTGTGAAGGTTGTAGATTTCGAACGTAATCCAAAAGCCGGGTTATGCTACGATAAAGGCGGTTCAAGCGTCTGTCTGCGTGGCATTGTGGAGATTATTGACGATGACGATGTCCGGAGGGAGAAATGGCAGGATTGGTATATAAATCATTTCCCGGGTGGGCCTACTGACCCGAACTATGTGCTGCTTCGCTTCGTCGGGACGGAAGCTACTATCTGGATTGACCATGAATTTGCTCATATTCAAATATAAATTATAAATTCTTGCCATGAAGGAAATCGAGGCAAACAAAGAACTCATAGCGGCGTGCGGCCTATACTGCGGCGCGTGCCGTAGGTATCTGTCGGATAAATGCCCTGGTTGCCATGGGAATGAGAAGGCGGCTTGGTGCAAGATTAGGGCTTGTGTCAGAAGTCATGGCTTTCACACCTGTGCCGAATGTCCTAAGAATGTAACTGAGTGTAAGATATATACCAATCTCATAGGAAAGATATTCGCCTTCCTTTTCAGATCAGACCGTCCGGCTTGCATCCGCTATATCCGCGAGCACGGTGAGCAGGCTTTCGCCGAGGAAATGACGAAACGTAAATGTCAGACAATTAAACGGAAATAAAACCATGTTTATAGCAATTCTAACATATAAGAAACCGCTGGGCGAGGTTGACCGCTTCCTTCAGGCGCATCGCGAATATCTTGCGGAGCATTATGCCGTTGGCGATTTCATCGCCTCAGGGCCACAGACACCGCGTGTGGGCGGAGTGATTATGATTAAGGCAGAAAACCGCACGGCAGTGGATGCCATCATTGCCCAAGACCCGTTCAACATCAACGGCATCGCAGATTATCAGATTGTGGAGTTTACTCCGACAATGTTCTGCAGTGATACTCTCAAAGATGTCTTCTGATTATGCCCTGCATATCAATCGAAAGCGGACGGTTGTCCGCTGAACAGAAAAAAACAGCTGATTGAGCGGCTGACAGCCACTGTCTCCGAGATTCTTTGCAGAGCAAAATCGCTTCGCGTGTTCCCATATTACTGAGCAGTTCTTCACCGTCACCACCAAGGAGTTGCCGGACGAGAACTTCGGTATTGGCGGCAAGTCAATCGACGAGATCAAACGCAACCACAAACCAAGAAAGTAATCGGTATAAATGGAAGTTAACGCAAGGACGGCAACACGGCCATACCGATGCTACGCTATGGTCGCTAAATTTGCCATGTTGTTTTTTACCAGTTTAAAAGTTCTGGATTGAGCAGGAAGTCTATCAGGCCAATTGTAACGATACCTTCCTCGTTACGTTTGGGTTTAATGTAGTCTTTAACGATAATGATTTTTTTGAAAGAATCATTGATATTAAGCAGAGAGGCGGATTCCTGCCGCTCCTTGGCATCCGTAGGCATTATGAATGCAGATTGGATATAGTAGCGTTGACTTCCTTGATTAGCCACGAAATCTACCTCATATTGCTTACGGATGGTCTTTCCATCCTTGTCTGTTGTTCTATGTTCTACCATGCCGACATCAACTTGAAAGCCACGTATTTTTAATTCATTATAAATGACATTCTCCATAATGTGGTTTTCTTCTTGTTGCCTGAAGTCAAGTATCGCATTCCTCACCCCCACATCCGTGAAATAATATTTTGACAAGGTGTTTATGTATTTCTTGCCCTTGATGTCATAACGGATAGCCTTTTCTGTTAAAAATGACTCACAAAGGTATGTCAGATAATTATCAATAGTCTTATTTGACAGCGATATGTTCTTAAGGCTCTTGAAGGTATTCGCCAACTTATTTGGATTGGTTGGGGATCCAATCGCAGAAGCAATTATCTGAATCAACTCCTTCAATTCAGATTCGCCTTTAATCTTATACCTTTCGACTATATCATTGATATAAACTGTTGAGTATAATCTTTTAATATAGTCGATTTTCTTCTTTGGTGTTTCTAATGTCAATACATGGGGAAGTCCTCCGTATGTGTAATAATCAGTCCATGCTTCAATTGGATGTCTACTATCCACTGACATAAATTCACGGAAAGAGAGCGGGTATACATGAATCTGATCGCCTCGACCTCTGAACTCTGTGATTATATCGGTGGACAAGAATCTGGAGTTACTCCCGGTGACGTACACATCGGCATTCTCTATTTTAAGGTAACTGTTAAGCACATCTTCAAACTCTGGCACATGCTGAACTTCATCAAGAAGTATGTAATACATCTTGTCATCGACCATCTTAGTGTCGATGTGAGCAAGCAACGCATCCGGATCACGAAGGGGTGCATTTCGCCTATCCTCTAAATCAACTTTAATGATATGGTCATCAGGTATTCCCTGCTCTTTAAGATAGTCACTGAATAAGTGGAACAATAGGTATGATTTACCGGATCGTCTTAACCCGGTAACAACCTTGATAAGCCCGTTATGCTGGCTGGCAATGAGCTGATTGAGATAATAGTCGCGTTTAATAATCATAATCTACTCCAAAAAAGTGACATTTATGTCAGTTATTTGGAATACAAATATAGGCTTTTATTTTGAAATGGGCAATACTGCTACTCCAAAAAAGTGACATTTATGTCTGTTTTTTGGAATGACATTGCTGTTTTACCACATATCATTCTCTTTCTTCGACATGGCGGCGATTTCATCGGCTATTTCCTCAGAGGATAGCTTGATGTAGTCCATGAAAGTCTTTTGTGTCTTGTGGCCGCTAACGTGCATCGACTGGACTTTAAAATATTCCGGACAGGAATATATCAGTGATATCCCTGTGTCCAAATAAAAAAGAGAGTTGCATTGCTGTAACTCTCTTTTTTCCTTTTACCCTGAAAAGCGTGACTGTGGCAGATCCTGCGGGCTGTATTCATCATGTTCGGGGGCAGGTCTTCGGTTCATTGCTTTCAGCGACATGTCGCACAATTCCCGGGAATGATGTCTGCCAGGGTGATAATCAGATACCCGCAAATCAGTTAAGCGAGCGCGAGGTGTAGGGCGCCTTGTCTGTTTCGACGGTCAGGCGTACTGACTGCACGCCGGCCAGACTGTCGTCCACGACGAAGTTGCGGCAGAAGTCAATCGGTGTGCCGGCTTTTACGACAGCCTTCTTTCCGTCGTTGGTCGCCTCGAGGGTGCCGATGTCGTTCATGTGCTTCACCACTTTGCCGTCCTTGTCGAGGAAGTCGAGTGCAACGGGCATCTTTACGCTTACCACGACCTCGCTGCCGCTGAGCAGTGTCTCGCCCTCGAGATCAGACGGGTCGGCGTTCAGGGTCAGGTCGGAGGCGCATGTGACGTCGCCGGCGAGACTGAACACCGGGCGGTACTTGTTCATCGACTCGAACACGAGTGTCACCGGCTTGTTGATTTTCAGTCGGCTGTCATCCACACTGCAGGGGATTTCTTTGCCGTTGAGTTCCTTTGCGGCTTTCTCAACATCGGAGGTGGTCTTCTCTCTGAGTTCCGCCGCTTCTTTTTCTTTCTTCTCGTAGTTGCCGCCGTCTATGCCGGCCGTGAGTTTTTCTGACTCCTGCTCATACGATGCGATGGTCCCGGGAATGCCGCCGAAGCAGTCATCGGAGGACGAGCTTGACGACGAGCCGCACGACGTGAGGGCGGCGATGGCAAACAGGCTTAGGCCTGTGACAAATGAATTGATTTTCATATGACTGTGGTTTTTGATTTCAACATACAAAATTACACTCGTTATAAACGTGCGTCAATTACGGGAATCCGTATTTTTTGACGTGAATAGGCCGGGGATGCGGGCGTGGATGCACGCCGTGGGGGTGGATTGAGAAAAAAGTTGTAAATTTGTGGCATGAAAATGCCTGAACAGAATAATTCACATACTTTGGCCGGTTCAGACGCGGGAGAGAGGATTCCCCTTCTGGGGATGAATCCCGACGACCTGAAGGCCGTGGCCGCGGAAAACGGGCTGAAGCCTTTCCAGGCGCGGCAGATTGCGCGCTGGCTCTATGTGGCACGCGTTACGGACATCGCCGACATGACCGACCTGTCGAAAGAGGCGCGCCGGCGCCTCGCCCTCCGGTACACCGTGGGACGCGAACAGCCCAAGGCGGCGGCCCGCAGCAAGGACGGCACCGTCAAGTACCTCTTCGAGGGCCAGGGCGGCCGCGACGTCGAGGCCGTCTACATCCCCGACCGCGACCGCGCGACGCTGTGCATTTCCTCGCAGGCCGGCTGCAAGATGGGATGCCGCTTCTGCATGACCGGACGCCAGGGATTCCATGGCAGCCTGACAGCCGCACAGATCATCAACCAGGTCCTCTCGGTCGAAAATTCCGAATCGCTCACCAACATCGTGTTCATGGGCATGGGCGAGCCTACGGACAACCTCGATGCCGTGCTCCGCGCCATCGAGATTCTCACCGCGCCCTGGGGCCTGGCCTGGAGTCCGAAACGCATCACCGTGTCGACCATAGGCAACATACCCGCCCTGCGCCGTCTCATCAAAGAGACCCGCGTCCACCTCGCGCTGAGCCTCCACTCGCCATTCGGCGCCGAGCGCGAGGGCATCATGCCTGTCGAGCGCGTGTGGCCCGTCCGCAAGGTCCTCGAGACTCTGGCCGAAGGCGACTTCGCCCACCAGCGCCGCCTCTCGCTCGAATACATCGTGTTCCGCGGCCTGAACGACGACGAGCGCCACTCGCAGGCTCTCGTCCGGATGCTTGACGATGCCGGACTGAAACGCGACGTCCGCGTGAACCTCATTCGCTTTCACGCCATTCCCGACGCCCCGTTCCGCTCGTCGTCGGACGCCGCCATCGAGGCATTCCGCGACCGCCTGAACGACGCCGGCGTCACAGCCACCATACGCGCCTCGCGCGGCGAGGACATCATGGCCGCCTGCGGCCAACTCGCAGGATGCGCCCGGACCGACAGAAAGGACGCGCCCGCGCAGTAATCCACCCACATAACACAGCAAAACAATGTCAAGACTCAAGATAGCAATCACCCAGGGCGACATCAACTCCATCTCCTACGAGGTCATCCTCAAGGCCCTCGAGGACAACCGCATACTCGAACTCTGCACTCCCGTGATCTACGGCTCGCCGAAAATCGCCAACCACTACCGCCGCATGCTCGACATGCCGCAGATTCCCATGGCACACGTTTCCTCCGCTGCCGATGCGCGCGACGGCGCCATCTCCATAGTCAGCGTTACACCCGAGGACACTCCCGTCAATCCCGGCGAAAGCACACCCGAGGCCGGGGCCGCCGCGCGCGCCGCCCTCGAGGCCGCTGTCGCCGACCTCAAGGCAGGCGACGTCGACGCGCTCGTCACCGGCCCCATCAACAAGAACAATATCCAGAGTTCCGAATTCACCTTCGCCGGACACACCGAATACCTCGAGGCCTCGCTCGGCGAGGAAGGTCAGAAGGCTCTGATGATACTCTGCGCCGGAACGCTACGCGTGGCGCTCGTGACCACTCACCTTCCCCTGACCGACATTCCCGCCGCCATCACTCGCGAGAGCGTCCTCGACCACATACGCGCGCTCAACACATCGCTGCGCCGCGACTTCGGCGTCCACGCTCCGCGCATCGCCGTGCTCTCGCTCAATCCCCACGCCGGCGACGGCGGCCTTCTGGGCAAGGAGGAGGAGGAAATCATCGCTCCGGCCATCCGCGAGGCCCGCGAGAAGCGCATCATGGCCTTCGGTCCGTACAGCGCCGACGGATTCTTCGGCAGCGAGGCATACAGGCGCTTCGACGGCGTGCTGGCCATGTACCACGACCAGGGTCTCGCGCCATTCAAGACCATAGCCATGGAAGCCGGCGTCAACTTCACGGCCGGACTCGACTACGTGCGCACGTCCCCCGACCACGGCACCGGCTACGACATCGCCGGCAAGGGCGAGGCAGACGCCACCTCGATGCGCGAGGCCATCTACGCCGCCATCGACATCGTCCGCAACCGCGAGCGCGAGGACGCCGCCACGGCCCATCCCCTGCGCCGCCAGCACCACGACAAAGGCCCCGACGACGTAGTCCTCGACCTCACCAAAGACGACCCCACTCCCTCCGCCGCCCTCTGACCCACACCCATAAGTCAGCGTGCCTAAGCACAACCATTGCACTATGTTTGAACTATCATCGAAAGCAGCGAAAATAACATACGCCATCCTCGCAAGCGTGTTAATCCATTTTATCTGGAGGAATACGGGCGCAGTAATAGATTTCCTTGACATTTCAAGGACCACGGTATTGGGACAATCCATAAGAGCCTTGCTATTGACGCTTTCGGTGTTCATTCTTACAGCAATCGTCATCAGGCCGAAAGAAATATTCTCATTCCTCGGACTTGATAAAAATTTCCTCAGAGGGTTCGGTGTTGCTTTGCTATGTGTACTTCCCATGTACATAATGTTCCCGATTTTCGGCAGTTTCAACAATGACGTCTCCCTGTTTAAGATATATCATAAGTGTATCATCGCAGGGTTTACCGAGGAACTTGTCTGTAGGGCATTTATGTTCGGACTGCTTTTCCGTTATGCAAAAACCGGATTCTTCTGGGCTGTCATATTCCCGGCCCTATATTTCGGGTGCCTGCATCTTTATCAAGGCAACGATGTGATTTCGGCGCTTGCTGCTTTCGGTGTCACGTTTATTGGCGCACTTTACTTCAGTTGGATGTATACGGAATGGAATTTCAATCTGTGGGTTCCGGTTGGACTACATGTCCTGATGAATACGTCATGGTTAATCTTCAACATGGAGGGTACGGAAGTTGCCGCCGGCGGTCTAATCTCGAATATTGCACGCGTCGCAAGTATACTTCTGGCTATAGCCCTTACAGTCTGGTATAAACGCAGAAGAAGGACCAGGGTCTTCAGTTATCCCATCTGGCAGATCTAAAATCATCTCGCTTCCTTTCGTGCGTCAGCATCTCGAAGTATTTCTGTGATATTCCATTGAAAATCCGCGACTTTGTGCCATGGCGTGTACTCCTGATTACATTGACTTCATCTGTGAAGTCCTTGCTCCACTCGGAGAAGTTCGCACTCGCAAGATGATGGGCGACTACGTTATATATGTTAATGAAAAGTGCGTTATCACTGCCTGTGACAACAATGCTTTCATAAAAAAACTTGATTGCATCGCGCCCCTTATGGCAGATGCAGAAACAGGATGTGCTTACGAAGGAGCGAAGGAGGGATATATACTCGACTTTTCAGACCAGCGCAAAGCGCGAGAAGTAATCTCTATTCTCTGGGAAGCTTTGCCGTTCCCAAAGAAAAAGAAGAAATAGCGTCTTTTAGTTCACGACTTCTTCATCAGCCATAGATCATCTGTTTTGTACGGTTGACATTGGTATCCTTTAATTAACTCAATTTAACAAAGTAAAACCCTTCAAAAACACACAGTGGAATCTTTCAAAAACACACAGTGATTTGTTCGTGTCAGATTTAATTATTATATTTGCAACCAGTTATGAAAGTCACCAGATATTTAAACAGGATTGCAGACAAGACTCTTGATTTGAGACTTGAGGCTTTTGGTGCGGTACAGATTGCCGGACCCAAATGGTGTGGAAAGACAACAACGGCAGAGCGTCGGGCGCAAAGTGTAATCAAGATGCAGGACCCTGACCGACGGGATGGTTATCTGGCAACGGCTCGAACCAAGCCATCGCTACTGCTAAAAGGGGCTACGCCACGGCTTATTGACGAATGGCAAGTGGCTCCGGTAATATGGGACGCTATACGACATGCCGTTGACGAGCGCAGAGAGAAAGGACAGTTCATCCTGACAGGTTCTACGATAATAGACGATGCCGAAATAATGCATACCGGTACAGGGCGCATTACTAAGATGGCAATGTATCCGATGAGTCTATTTGAGTCTTTAGAATCAAATGGCTCTATCTCGTTGCGCCATCTTTTCAATGAAAAGGATTACAATATTGACGGAGAGATGTCACAACTATCCATCGAGCGACTTATATTTGCCGCCTGTCGCGGAGGGTGGCCGGCATCGCTGGATGAAATGAGTGTTAATGCAAAACTACTCATAGCAAAGGATTATGTTAACGAAATCTGCACTAAGGATATTTCAAGAGTGGATAAGACTCAACGTAATTCAACATTGGCACGTCTGATCCTTCGTTCCTATGCCCGAAATATATGCACTCTTGCCAAGAAAACGTCTATGCTTGCCGATATAGCGGAAGAGATGGAAGGAACCTCTATGACCACATTTGATGACTATGTGAGTGCTTTGGAAAAACTGTTTGTTATAGATGACATTGAGGCATGGTCCCCATCCATTCGGTCAAAGACAGTAATTCGTACAGGCAAGAAACGCTGTTTCGTGGATCCGTCTATCGCTGTAGCCGCATTGGGCGCATCACCTGAGAGTTTGGAATTGGATCTAAACACTTTTGGATTCATATTCGAGTGCTTATGTTTCCGTGACCTTCGGGTATATTCACAGTCATTAGGTGGACGCTTGTCTTATTATCATGACCGTCTCGGTCTTGAGGCTGATGCCGTACTGCACCTTGATGACGGACGATATGCATTGATTGAATGTAAACTCGGTAGCCGGGAGATAGAGGAAGGCGCTAAACACCTTCTTGAAATCAAACGACTTGTAGAAGAGAAGAACATGACCGATAAACATACAAAACTTCGTGAGCCTGATTTGCTGATTGTTCTCACAGGCGGAGAAATGGCATATACACGCGAGGATGGTGTTAAAATCATTCCGATCGGGTGCCTGAGAGACTGATTGTACAAAGACGATGCTCCCCGTAATTCATCAAAACTTTGGATAACATTCATCAACCATAAATCATCTGTTTTGTACGGTTGACATTGGCGATGAAGTATTTGTTGCGCAGTCCTTTACCAACTACAAGATCTACTTTCCTGCCGAAAAGATGTTCCAATGCATCGCGGAAATCGAAGTAGTTTGAGACATAATCCCATTTCTCATGGTCGGTCGTGTCGAAGTCCACAAGCAGATCCACATCACTCTGGTCGTTGAATCTATCTGTAAGTATAGATCCAAAGACAGCCAAAGACTTGACCTTGTGCATACGGCAGAGGTCAATGATTCGTTGCAGATTCAGTTCAATCAACTTCATAGTCTATTGTGTTACAAGCGCAAATATAGCAATTCTTTATGACATTTAAACGCTCCGTCCACGAAAATCGTTGAAAGCCCGTTTATTTACGATGATACAAAAGCCAATATCTCGCATCTTCTGGTCCCGGAGGTTCAGAAGCGAAACTGGAGGGTGGCGAGGAGGGTGCGGGGGCGGATGGTGAAGGTTTGTTCGGAGCGCGAGAGGGTGCCGTAGTTCACGTAGCGGTAGCGTCGGCTGTCGAGAAGGTTGTCGGCGGTGAGCGACAGCCTGACTTTGTTGTTAAGTCTCACGACCGCCGAGGCGTCAAGCAGCACGAGGTTCGCGCTGTTGCCCTCGGGGAAGCGGGTGAGGAAGTGCTCCGCTCCGACAGTGAACTGCACAGCGTCATTCGGAATTATGGTGGCGAAAAGGTTCTGGTGGAACGAATGGCTGTTGTTCCTTTCCCCGTCGACAGCGAGTCCGGAGAATCCATATTCCGCCTCATAGTTCGCCGAGAGCCAACTCAGAATGCTCCCCTTGAAATACGGCTTTATTCCCACCCTCGTATGCCTGTAGCGCATGACGACGTTGTCGCGCATCGACGAGGCCGAGGAAGACGAGGTCTCAGCCTCCAGTCCCACGACCATCCGGCTATGCCCGAGGCCCTTGCTCACGCCGCCCTTGAGCGTCCATGTGCCGTCATGCGCGAGCCTGGCGGCATAAGTCGATATGATGAAGTCTTCCACAAACACCTGGTTCGACATTATGGAACTGCGACGGTAACTGTACGATGCCGACATGTTGACGAAAAGCGACTTCATCGGGTTGCGGTAGCGGTATGACAACGATGCAGCCACGTCCTGCGAGTACTTGTCCGGATTGCGGGCGATGAAAAGGTTGCGGTAATCTGACAGTATCGGCACATCTATATTCAGGTACGGCTGCGGAGAGCCGAGCCTGTAGGTTACCGAAGCGGCCAGTTCCGACTTGGACGTGAGTTGCCGCCTTGCGCTGAACGCCGGGGCGACGTTGACATAGTCGTGCTGTCCGGCTACCGAATAATGCCGCCATTTCAGCGGCGCGTACAGCGACAGCCTCCATCCGTTCCTGTCATAGTCAATCTGCGGTGTAGCGTAAAGGTTCGACAGGAACGCATCGTGCACGCCGTGGTTGTCGAACTCGCCGAGACCGGCGAGCGTGCTGTTCATGCGGTGCCAGTTGAGGTCGACACCCGCCGTCAGATAGTATTTCCAGAAACGTGTCAGCCGGCCGAAGCGTGTCTCGGTCGTGCTTCTGAAATCCGTTGTCCCGACGCTCTGCGCCGCGTCCTCATCGCCGGTAACGGTCAGTCTGTCAGGCCGTCGTTCGAAGGTATTGCGCGACATGATGGTGAACAGCCTTTTCTCGTTGCGCTTCACCAGTTTCAGGTCATTCTCGAGCGACAGGCTCTTCCTGTCCACACGCTGCGACAAATCATACGTCCCCGAGACAAGCGAACGCGACCGTTCGCTGACAGCGGAAACCGTCAGCCGGTCCTTCAGGTAGTAGCCACGGCGGTTTGTCTCGCTGTTGAAGCGCGCCGTCAGGTCATGGCTTTGGGTTCGTTGGGCGTTGCTCTGCACGAAATCCGGAATCCGGTCGCTGAAATAGTCGGTGACCACTCCCGAATTATAGTCGAGCCGGTCGCCAGTGTAGTCGAGTTTCAGCCGCATCGACGTGTCGCCCGACTTCCAGGCCGTGATGGCGTCGGCAAGCCACGACAGGTTGTCGCGTGTGCGTTTCTCGGACAGCGGTACGCTGACCATATCCGCCGAAATATACTCCGGCCAAAGTGACGAGGCGTAATCCGACGAGAACATCATGTCGGAATCATGGTCGCGAATCTCGTTTGCCGGATTCCATCCCGTGTTGTCGGCCTTCAGAGTAAACATGTTCTGAATCTTCGGACCGATGCGCATCGTGAACAGCGAGGCGTCATAGAGGAACGGCTGTACCCCCGCCGAGGCACGGGCCACGCCGACCCAGCGGCTGCGGGCGTCATCCTTCAGTTTCAGGTTTATTCCCGCCTCCTCGGGGAACTCGATGCCCTCGAGTGCCTTGACAGGCTGATGGTTCTCCAGCACCTCGACTGCCTTGACGTCCTTGTGCGAGATGTTGTTGGTGGCGAGTCCGTACTGGCCGCCGATGAAGTCGTTGCCGTCGAGATAGAACTTGCTGATGGGCTTGCCCTGGTACTTTATCGTGCCGTCTTTCTCGACCTTGATTCCGGGAAGGCGCTTGATCACATCGATAATCGCGTTATCCTTGGCGTTGGCGTAGCGCGCGACATTGAACACCAGTGTGTCGCCACGCGCATATATGTCCGGAGCCTCGACAATCACGTCCCTGAGTTGCGTGGCTTTCTGACTCAGCCTGACATCCGAGAGGTCGGCCGACACGGGTAGTGTTATCGGCTCATAGCCCATGCAACGGAACGAGACCGAATCGGCTCCCGCTTTCGGCGACAGCGAGAAACGCCCCTCGCGGTCAGTGGTCGCAAACGCGCCCCCGGCCTTGACTATCACTCCAGGGACAGGCTCGCCGCCTGCGGCATCCCTCACCTGTCCGCGTAGTCTGCCCGGGTCTGCCGCCGTCGCCGACAGCAGACCGGACAGGAGCAGTAGTATGAAAAAACTGTATCTTGTCATTTCTTCCAGTCGAGTTCGATGTATTCAAACGGTAGTTCTATGGGGTCGTAGGCGTCGAGTGTCGGATTGCCGGCCTCGTCGGTCACGGTTATGTGTCCTCCGGTTGTCGCCTCGTAGTAGGCGTACGGATTCACCTCGTAGCGGTGTTTCGTGTCGTAGTAGTCGCGGCGGCTCACCTTGTTGAATGGCACCTTGTAGATTGTGATCGGGCGGTCTGACTTCGACCTGATGCCGATGCACTCGAACGTATAGTGGCCTCTGTCGTCCGAGGCCTTCATTATCAGTCCGGGAAGGCCGTGCAGTTTCCACGGACCGTCCGACACGGGGATGTCCTCGGTGTAGAACACCGTCCACTGCCTGCCGCGGAACCTGCATCTGGCGCCGTGACACTCGTAGCCCAGCACCTCGGTGACCGAGTCGGTCAGTTCCCAGTCGAACGACGGCATCTCCTCGTCGTAGCGCAGCCAGTCCTGACAGATTTTCTCGGTGTGCGTCAGCCTCCCCGAGGGATAGTTCTTGTATATGGTCATGAACTCGCCGTTGCTGAGTTTTCCCTCCATGGCGGCGCCGGCAATCTGTTCCGGACTCGAGCGCATGAGTATGGAATCAACCGTCAGATTCTTGAAACTGGAGAACTTCGACATCCCGTCAGGCCCGATCTGCAACAGCATCTCGTCCGACGAGCGGCTGTCGTCGAGACGGTCGAGCGTGTCGACGCTGTACGAATAGTCGTAGACAAACTCCGTCGTGCCTTGCGCAATGGTTTCGGTCTCGGGAACGCTGTGCTGGAAGATGCTGAGTTGGCGGCGCACGACCTTGCCTGATGCCGAGGACGCCGTGATGGCGCCGGCGGCGAGGATTATTAGAATCTTTTTCATGTCTGATGTTTTTGGGTTGGTTTGTTTCACGCCGCAAAGTTATCCACATCGTCGCCCTCGGGCCGAAAATAATCATTACTCAAACATTAGGGAATTATTACTGAATTATTACTGTCCGGAAGATTGCCCGGCACAAAGCGCCGCCGACTGCCGGTATTTTTGTAATTTCGCGGCATGGAAAAACGTATCAAGGCACTATACATCATCACTATAATAGCCATCCTGTCGTTCCTCGGGATGCAGTTCTACTGGCTGTACGTGCGCTATGACAGTGCGCTGGCCGACTACGAGCGCACTCTTGCCGAGCGTGTGGTCCGGTGCGTCGGCGAATACAACGGCATACGTGAGAACAGTCATGACAAAAGACCCGATTCATCGAATGTCGGGAACAGGCGCGACATATTTACCATTCCTACATTCTCGCTCCAGCAGGAGTATGGCGACACCATCAGGACAACACGCACGGCAAGATTATATACATACCATTTCTCCGCATACGACCTGCTCGGCATCGAACCCGGGACACCCCTGACCGAGGCGCAGAAGAAGAAGGCGATGGATCTTGCCGAACAGCATCTGACAGCACCTGTCGACTCGGCGGTCTACGACGCCTCGGGCGCAAGGGACGAGAACGAGGCCTGGACCGCCACGAAGAATGTCCAGACCGAGCGCAAATGCCCCTTCACGGTCAAGGGTCTGGACACGGTGCTTTCCAAATCCTCGATACGGGCAAAGGTCAGCCTTGCCGCCGCTGACAGCATGGTATGGGCCACGAAGGTAGACTACCACACGTCCGCTTTCAGGCCGGAGTTGACAGTGACCGTGCCCTACTCGCAACTTGAAGGCAGGACCGTCACTATTGTATGCCCGATCAACCCGCTGGACATCCTGCCCGGAATGTGGCAGACACTAATCGTCACAATCATAATCTCGACCCTCCTCATCGTTTGCCTTGTGCTCCAGTTCTCGACCGTCCTGAGGCTATCCCGCCTCGACCGGATGCGCAACAGTTTCATCACCACGATGATTCACGAACTCAAGCGCCCCATCTCTACACTGAAGATGTGCGTCTCGGGCCTTGACAATGAACGCATGATGGAGGACCGCGACGTGAAAAAGGAAATTCTCTCCGAGACACGCAACGCCCTAGACAGCCTGTCGGCATACTTCTCCCGACTCAGGGACATCACATTCAACAACGTCGAGCAGATTCCGCTGAACATCTCGAGCGTCAGCCCCCGTGACCTCTTCGACAACGTGGCCTCGGCCACCGTAATTCCTGCCGGCAAGTCCGTCACCGTCACAAATGGCATCGACCCCGCGCTCCGTGTCTCCGCCGACGCCTCCCACCTCTACAACATCCTCAACAACCTTGTCGAGAACGCCGTGAAATACTCCGGCCCGTCGGTCGAGATCAGTGCCACGGCCACCGAGGACAACGGCACGGTCGAACTCCGCGTCAGCGACACCGGCAACGGCATACCCTCCGGCGACCTAAGGCACATATTCCGCCGCTTCTACCGCGGTAAGGCCTCGGCGGGCGAACAGCCCGGCATGGGACTCGGCCTCGCATACGTCAGACTGCTGGTCGAGGCGCACGGCGGCACAATATCAGTCGAGAGCACCGAGGGCAAAGGCTCATGTTTCACTATAAGGCTACCGCAATGAAAAAGCCCGTCAGGATACTTCTGGTCGATGACGACCTCCGCAACTCCATTCTTCTCAAACGCTTCATCGAGGCCGAGGGCTACGAGGTCATCTACGCCAACAACGGCCGTGTCGGCCTCGAGATGTACCGCGAGACACATCCCGACCTGATTCTGCTCGACATAAACATGCCCGAACTTGACGGATTCGAGATGGCGCGCATCATTCGGCAGAACGACAAGCGCGTGATAATCTTCTTCCTCACCGACCGCACCGACAAGGTCGACCGCCTGCACGGCTTCTCGCTGAAAGGCAACGACTACATCCCCAAGCCCTTCTATCCCGAAGAACTGATTGCCCGCATCGACGAGCGCTTCGAGAGCATCACCGTCAGCCAGGACGTCGAGTACAGGCTGGGCGACACCGTCTTCCGGCCCAACCTCTCGTCACTGACCTACCGTGGCGAGACACACTCCCTGTCGGTGCGGCAGACCGAAATCCTCCAGATGCTCGCCGAAAACCTCGGCCAGCCCGTCGAGCGCGACACCATCCTCGAGCGCATATGGGGTGACGCCAGTTACGCAAACTCCCTCGCCCTAAACGTCCAGATCACCTACATCCGCCGCCTCCTCGCCGACCCCCGCCTCACCATCACCTCCATCAAAAAGAAAGGCTACATCCTCACCGCCCGCTGAATCCTTCCTCGGTGATCAGTCATAGTTTAAATGAGACATCCCAAACTTCATTTGCCAGAAGTTTGGGATGTCTCGCTTTGGTTATTAATGACATTAGTGGACACTAATGAGTCTGATTGGAGCATTTTTAATTGTAAATAAGACTTTTGCCCATACCTGAAATATTCAGTATGTCCTAAATTAAAGTTTTTATATGACTGATAATAATTTGGCTATATTGTGCAAAATATATATTTTTGTGGCATAAACAAAACCAATAAAGCCAATGAAGTAAAACTATTAACACAGACATATTGAAAAGAGTGTTTCACTTTTTACTTGATGTATTCTGAAAAATCGCCAAATTATAAGAGTACTCATCGCAGTAGAAAGGAAATGCTTGCACCTCCACAGGTGTGGGCTTTTCTTATTTGCATGGGTACAGGCGTTTGGCGATGCCTTCAGAATAGCAATAAGTTTAATAAAGCCTACACCTTCTTTTTGTTATGTCGCAAAAATTAATTATGAATAAATACCATATATTTGAGAACTATCAGTTCCAACTTGAAAGTCCAGAATGGCAAAATAAACGAAATGAAATATTGAAAAGAGACCACAATCGATGTCAAATCTGTGATAGAGGAAAAAGTGTGTATGTAAATATCAATAAACAGTACTGGAACGTAGGTGTCAATTACGGCGAATCTAAGAATGTAGTTTTACCTACTCCTTTATGTATATCTGATTTTAAAAAGTTAATACAAGCCGAGACCATCAATATCATTAAACACCCGAATGATGGTAATTCATTAATCGCTATAAGTAATAATGGAATATTTGGCAATGTGATAGTAAATCAGCTCTCCGATCTGCAGTCTGTTGACAACCTGCAAATTAATTTAACCAAGCTTAGCTCGGGATTGTTGTCTTTTGTTGTTCATTGTAGAAATATCCCCTCAAATATCAATAATGTAAATACATTGTATCTATCAAAAAATCCGATTGTTCTCAATGTTCATCATAAACGCTATATAATTCAGCGCAAAGCTTGGGAATATGCTGATGAGGACCTTATAACTTTATGCAATGAATGCCATACAAAAATACATCAAGCTATAGGAGTAAGAGTATATTCTGACGAAAATGGCTATATGGAACAAATTTCACTTACTCCATGTTCAAGGTGCTCCGGTACAGGATATTTTCCCGAATACAAACATATTCAAAACGGTATATGCTTCAGATGCAGAGGAGCCAGATTTGAGGAATTAATTAAAGAACAATAGTGATATCAGATGCCATAGGAACTTTATTGGATGACATATAATAATACAACATATGAATACAAGAGAATTAGATAAGGCGTTAATGCAACAATACAGCATTGAATCGATGTTAAAGCCATCATGTAATAGCTATAAATTACAGCCAAGTAGCAATTCTTGTATCGCAGCCATGCAAGAACAAGCATATGAATATTGTTTTAAAAGCAAAGGATTTTTATGTTCACACTATGTGGATTCTGATACCGATGAGGGAAGATTCAGTCTAATCATGAAGTTACACATTATGGCATATAAAGAAAGCGATTTATGCAAGCATAACCAAAGAATGAAACATCTTTACAATAAAGATACTGTCATTTTATATCAACAAATCAGTCTGCTTGTGATGCACTCACAATTTAAAGAGGTAGATGATATCTATAATGTAGATCTTGGAATTCAAAGGCGTTCATTGTCCCCTGATTCAGTATCAATATCAATAGGCTTATATGTGTATTATACAATTTTGATAAATAATCATCTGGATGCTTTGTCTTACAATGAATTATTCATTAAAAGTTGGTATTATTATTATGATAATTGGATGGCTATGTTTCGTATGTTTAAAATGAATGGGAACAACTGGAAACGTCACTTTAAAGGCTGCCTTTTGGAATAAATCAGCATAGAAAAATAAATTTTCAATAATCCATTCTATAAATAATATTGCTTACTTAAATGATGAGTATGTCTAATCTCTGAAATAAATCAATCATGGATTATCCGATACATTACAGTCTGGAAAAAGCCGGGTTGCCCCTTATTCTAACATCAGGGAATCCTAAAAATCTGTGTTTTTTAATAGACACAGGTTCTACTCATGATGTAATCTTTAATTTTGTATATCAGTATTTTAAGGATTGTTTTACCCCGACAACAGATAGTCAAAACATCATGGGGATTGATGGTTCATTAAAATCTTCTCTCATCGTAAATGCTGAATTGCAGTTTGATGATTTAAGGTATAAAGCTCCATTTGTAGTCCTTGAAGCCAATGATGCCGTAAATCAAGTTCAGGCAGAAACAAGCATACAGATACATGGCGTCTTGGGCATACCATTTCTAATGGAGAATAAATGCCTGATAGACTTTGATAAACTGATAATTAAAAATAATGAATAAAAACATGTTCACAAACAAAAATACTGATGCCAATTTGACGATGGAATATAATTACTTCCTGAGTTTCAATTATATCCCCAAAGCTTTATATGCATGGTGGCATGTGCGCACACTTTTTGAGACGGCTTTGTGCTTTGAAAGTATAGTTACGGCATATCCAAAGTATAAGACTCTGGTTTCAAAGACAGAAGTTGTAAAATCGGGATTTAATCTTCATCCTGATATAGAAATATATTTTATTACAATTCCAAATACAATGATAGCTACTGAAGTTGGGCTAGCATGTATTGCTGTAAATAGGAAAAATAACGGATACTTGTATTATACAGCAGAATATTCCTTTAATGGCTATGCAGTATGTAACCCCGATGAAGTAAATAATCACAACAATACTGGCTTAATCGTAAAAGATGGTGCAGAATTTGCCAATTATTGCTTTGAGCAGGCAATGGAAAGATTAACCGGCTCATCTTTCGCATTATTTTGACAATCTTGTTCATGATAAAATTTGTAATTATAAGTTTTATCAGGCTGGAGGCGGCAGTTAAGTTTAAGATGAGTCATTATCTCAAAGCATCGTCTGTCCAAAACTATATATTTCTAATAATAAAATAATTATGGAAACAATTCTCAAAGATTTCGCAAAAGCTTGGGAGACATTAAATCCCGAGTACATTATTATGTACCTGTCCAAGGATTTTCAGTATGACTCACAATGGGTATTTGAATCATTAGATTACAATGGCTATATTAATTACCTTCGGAATAAATTCGATACTCTTAAGAATAACAATGTGTCTATTAAAGTTGAAATTGTAGATGATCCTTATATGGGTGGAAAAATGCTACGGCTTCACCAAGCCGGACAAACTATCATTTATCGTATAAAAGTATCGAAAGGTATGGTAGTCAAGGGTGATTTGTGTATGTTCTAAAACTATTATTTTACTTGATTGATATTACAGCCAAGTTTTATCAAATATATGGCTATGAATATAAGAAATAATAAGTTATCATCAGATACTGAACTTGTGTATATTGGAGGTATCGGATTTATGTTTGAGGTCAATCCAAAACTTAAGCATAATCTGATAAATCCTGATGTACTTGCTTTCTTTGATGGTGTGCCGGAGAGTGAGGAAGTTACCCAATTCTGTGCTTTCCCTTTGGAAAAAGCCAAAACTAATCTCAAATCATCAAACTTTCATAATTTAGGTTATGCCTGGGCAATATGTTCTGATGGTTTATTCAGAAAGTGTAGAATGATTAAATGTAACGTTCAATATAATAATCAATCGTTTGAAATCACTTTTTGTATTGATAAAAGTCTTCACAATCAGAGCATTAATGGCTTCGTGTCTTCACAGTCTTAAACAGAAAGTTATTAGATGACTCGATCGGAACAAATAAAAGACAAGATGTTAGGCTGTCTTTACGGTCACTTTCATGAAACGAGCCAAGACTAATATAGCCAATGGTGACAGATTTTATGACAGATTAAATTCTCGCAAGAAACGAGTGCTTCAAATTTTATCGGAAATTCCCGGTTTAAGAACCAATGAGTTATCTCTTTTGATAGAAGTTCGCATTCCGGCCATGTCTCTTACATTCAACCGTTCAGATCATATTTCACAATCCAGTAGCCGGACTTGTTGCTGCCTCGGCGTTCTATCCATCCGGCCTTCCTCATATTTGAGATAATCTTCTTGACGCCACTCTCAGTCATACCCAAATTCTCGGCAAGTTCAATGCGCGTCATACCGGGATTATCCGAAAGCAGCCTCAACACGGCCAACTCAGATTTATTGGGTACTTTATCGGACACTTTATCGGACACTTTATTGGGTACCGTTTCTCTTATGCCACTTTGAAGTGTCTTCAGTATCTCGTTGAGCATAAAGTCGATAAAAGGTCCCGACTGTCCCTCTGTATTAGATGCCGCAATAGCATCGTAGTATTCCTGCTGATTTGAATATACCATATTCTCAACCGGAAGGTGCTCAAACAGCGGGTCAAGTTTTCCGAGTATAAGCGACTGCCAAAGACGACCGGTTCGTCCGTTTCCATCCGAGAACGGATGTATGAATTCAAATTCGTAATGAAACACGCATGAGCGTATAAGCAAATGATCTTTCGACTTTCTGAGCCAATCGAAAAGGTCACCCATCAACTGGGGCACACGCTGTGGCGGAGGAGCCATGTGAACCATCCCTTTTTCGCCGAATACACCGACCCCGCCACTTCGGTATTTGCCGGCATCGTCAGTCAGAGCCTCCATCATTACACCGTGGGCCTTTAGCAAATCCTTTTCGGAAAAAGGATTTAATTGAGAATACAGGTCATAAACGCGGATGGCGTTCCTGACCTCCTGAATTTGACGGAGAGGGGCGACGACCTGTTTGCCATTGATAATATCCCTAACTTCATCCTCGCTCAGAGTGTTACCCTCTATGGCAAGGGACGAATGTATAGTCCTGATGCGGTTGGCCTTGCGAAGTTTCAGTCCATGTTCGCCTTCAAGAGCGATGTTGTGTCGCTCCAGCAGCGCGGATATCTCAGCAATACGATTGATTGCGTCCGCCGATACGATGAAGGGAGGTATTACCATATCAGAGTCTGTTTAATAGCACGAAGTTACAACATTCTGAACAATAAACCAACGGCAAGAGGTAAATTCGTCAAAACTTATAAACCCAAACATAAAAAAGTTTTAGCACTACCTCAACAACCACATCCCCACCGCCCGCTGACCATCCACCCGGTGTTCCGACCACGAACAACCATACTGTCTGAAATATCCTCCGAAATTTTTTACGTCCTTAGAGTTACCCACGTTTTGTCGAAAATGATTACATTTGCAAAAATCCCGGTAAAACATGTAACCATTCTATAATATGTTGGAGCAACCCTCTTTCACGGTGATATTCTTAGAAATATTGCAATTCATACTTTCCGCGACGTTTTTTCTCGGTCCTCTGGTCGTGTGCTGTATTTTCGGGAACATCCTGCGCAGAAAATATCAGATACCACACTGGTACTATTGGACAGCCAACGTATTTCTCCTTCCCGTAATCGCCGCCCCGCTGGTCTACTTTGCCTGTGGATTCATCGACAATCCCAAAAGCAATCACGTAGAATGGACAATCATCCTCTTCAACACCTACGCGTTCTGGCTCATCGGCGGCTACTTCCTCTCCCTCCTCCTGTACCGCCGCCACCCCCGCATCACCTCCCTCCTCCCCTCACCCCTCTCCTGGCTCTGCGCCATCGCCGCCCTCGCCCTCGGCCTCGCCATCATATCCTAACACCCCACCATCACCCTTACATTACGCACTCCAAGCAAACCATACTTGCCGAAACCCCTAAGTCAATTATAACATAGAAATGATATTAGGGTCGGTATACTTACCATACACAAAGACACTTTATTCAAACCCAGGATGAAAAATTTTAGATTCCGCTAACCTTTCATTAACCAGAACAAATTAATATCTTTGCATTATGTTAACGGCATCACAAATACAGGAACTGGTGAAAAGCGGTGAAGGCTACAATGTGGACTTCAAATGTAGCGTACCATCTAAGGTAAAGGAAATCTCCGATGAAGTTGCCGGGTTCGCCAATGCTGCCGGTGGCTTTGTTCTGATTGGAGTAGATAATGAAAATCGAATTATCGGTGCAGAGATAGATAACAATAAGCGCTCTGCTATTCAAGATACGATTGGAGAAATTTCGCCATCATTGAAATGTGATTTTTATTCCGTCAATGTCGAAGGCAAAAATGTATGGGTCATTGATGTACCAAGTGGCAAGGACAAACCATACATCACCGGAGGAAATATTTACGTTAGGGAGGGCGCCAATTGTCAGAAACTACGTTCTGCCGAAGAAATGCGTGCGTTCTTTGCCGAGTGTGCAAAGATTTTCTATGATGCTATTCCTTGCCGATGGTTCGATATCGATAAAGATATTGAGCCACGAATTTTCCAAACCTTCATGGAAAAGGCGCATCTTTCCAACACATTGCCCGTCAAAAGACTTTTTAAAAGTCTTGAACTCTTGACAGAAGACGGAATCGCTAAAAACGCATCTGCGCTTTTCTTTGGTCGTGAGCCGGAACGCAAATTCCCACATGCAGTTATCAGGTGCCTTCGTTTCAAAGGGCTTGATAAAGTTCATATTATTGATGACAAGACTTTTGGAGGACCATTATACCAGCAATATCTTGATGCTCTCTCATGGATAGAAAGCAAACTTGAGGTCGAATATATTATCAAGGGAACAGGTCCGCGTCAGGAAGTATGGGAAATTCCTCTTGATGTTTTCAAGGAAGCCATTATGAATGCCATCTGTCACCGTGACCTATACGAAGAAGGCGCGACAGTCATGGTAGAAGTGTATGATGACAGGGTTGAAATATCAAATCCCGGCGGATTGCTACCTGTTGTAGCAGCCGAATTCGGACATAAGAGCATGAGCCGCAACCCTCTGGTCTTTGGACTCTTCACAAGAATGCAAGTCGTTGAGAGAGTCGGTTCTGGGATTCCACGCATGCGTATACTGATGAAAGAGGCCGGTTTGCCGGAACCGAAATTTGAAACTCAGGGCTTCTTTACGGTCACTTTCATGAAGGGAGTCAAGGATAGTAGAGCCAACGATGATAGATTAAATGATAGATTAAATGATAGATTAAATGATAGATTAAATTCCCGCGAGAAACGAGTACTTCAAATTTTGTCGGAAACTCCAGGCTTAAGAACCAATGAGTTATCTCCTTTGATAGAAGTTAGCATTCCGACTATGTCCCGTACATTGAAGAATTTAATCGATCTTGGTTTGATAGAATATAGGGGATCTAAAAAGACTGGTGGATACTTTATTCTTCCAAATTAAAATCATAGAGTCATGTCAGAACAGTATAGGATATAACTTTCCGATAAAATCACCGAAGGAATCCGCAACGCGCAGAGAAAACTCTTTGAGCGGAAAGCGAAACCGGGCGAGAACGTAGTCGTTGCCGACAGCGATGGCATGCTCCTGATCATTAGCGCCGAAGAAGCCCTCCGCCGGATGTCCTCCCGCAATAATCCAACGGAATAATTTCTCGGAAAACGGGGAAGGGAGAATTTTTTCAGGAGAAAAATTGAAGGGGAAGAAAGAATTTCTGGATTCGTTCCGCACGGAAATCCTTGACATCATGAGATAATCAGGTATGTTCCTGCCCTTGTGTGATAATTGGGAATCGCCCTACAAAAACAGTCAGCCATCTGGCGCGGGGCTGAATGGCTGACTGGTTGGGGGTGCCGAGTTGACGTAGGACTATGCTGGCGCCAACAGGTCCGGGTTATTTCAGGATTACTTTGCGGGTGGTGGTGCCGCGGCGCTCGATGTAGATTTCGCCGGGGCCCGGTGAGGTCACGCGGAGGCCCTGCAGGTTGTAGTATTCGGGGGCCGCATCATAGCCGTCGGCGTCGATGTTTTCGATTCCGGACGATTCCTTGGTGCGGACGATGATTGTGTCGGAGACGCGGGCGTGGCATACGGGGTTGACAGCCTGTACGGTGTATTCGTACTGTGTGTCGGGTTGCAGGCCGGTCAGACGGATTGAGGATACGTCGCCGGTGCTGAAATTGGTGTAGACCTCATGCTCGCGGGTCGATGTCACGGTGCCTCCGTAGACGATTCGGATATCGTCGATGGCTATCCTGCAGTCGCCGGCAGCGACATATTCCAGATAGATGCTGCTTAGGTTATCCGGCAAGGTGGTGTTTGCGTAGAGTGGGCCTTCGAACTTGTCGAGTTCTATCACCTCGATTTCCTTCCATGCGAAACTGCCCGGCGACATTCCCATCACGTTGAGCCGCGCGCCCGGAGCAGGAGAGGATACTTTCAGGCTGAAGTACAGTTTCTTGATTGATTCGGGATAGGAGCATGTGAGCATGTAGCCTTTCTTGTCGAAACAGAGGGCGGGTGCGGACGTTCCGCAGAGCGATGCGTCATCTGTCGTGCCTGTGGCATTGGTCTTCCATCCCTGGGGCATTCCGGCGATTCCGCCGGTGAAGTCACATGTCGATTCGACGAGCGGCGTGGCCTCCTGCTGCTGCACGTTGAGGATATAGTCTGTCGCGTCGTCGAATTTCTCCCAGTTGGCGGTGAAATCGGTGCTCCCTACCTCGCTTGCCTCGAGAGCGACGGTCTTGAGGAAGTCGAGTGTCGGAGGCAGTGTGCGCACCGAGACCTCGTTCGAGGGTTCGCCGTCGCTGTCCTCGTTGCAGGGAATCACGCTGAGATAATACAGGTTGTCGGGCTTCAGTCCGGTGATTGTCGCATGGTCGGTGTTTCCGGCGTTCTTGCGGTTCCAGATTATGCGGTGCTCGCTGTTGTAGACGTTCAGCAGGTAGTATGTCGTATTTGGGTCGAGGTTCCATTTCGCGGTGAACGATGTCGTGCTTATGTCGGCGGCATCGATGTCGGCGACCGTGATTTTGCCCGGCGCGGGCACGGGTATGTATCCTCCGTTGAAGATGATGTTCCCGCTGTCCTCGCGTATGTCGCGCAGCGGGACCTTCAGTTCGAGTCCGGCCCAAGTCTTCATGGCGGGGACAGTGCGGTGGGTGAATTCGGTCACGTTCTTTGTGCCGGGGAATGGGTCGCCGCCGTATGTGTCCTTGCTCCTGATGCCGTCTGCCTCGACTATGTCCACGCACTGGTGCTCCTTCTCGACGTTGACGGTGTTGCTGTTCCATGCCGACGAGTTGTAGTCGATGTGCCATACGAGCATGCCGTGGCCGGGAATGTACGTGTCCCAGCCGCGCTGCTGGCGGTTCTCGATCAGGAAGAATTCATCGGCGCGGTTGGTCAGTACGGCATAGCCGTCCATCAGGTCGACAGGCCGGAGTGTGTATTCGGCTACGGTCTCGCCTGTGAGTTGTTTCGGACGCAGCCATCCGAGGGCGTTGCGCTCGAAGATTCCGTAGTTGGGCGGTGTGCGGCCGTCGTTGTTGTAGTTGCCGTAGTCCATCACGCAGAAACTGCCGGGAGTGAACGCCTCGGAGTAGGTTGTCGAATAGATGTCGGGCAGTCCGAGCACATGGCTGAACTCATGGACGAAGGTGCCGATGCCGTCGGGGGCCTCGTTTTCCCACTCGTTGCTGCATGCGTAGCGGTCGAGAATCTTGTCGTCGAAGACATATGTTCCCACGCCCGCCGACTTTATGTTCCACGAGTGCGGCCACACCGTGTCGGCCTCGCCGCCGCTGGCCTCGCCGCGTCCGGCGTAGATCACATACACGTTGTCGATGTAGCCGTCGCCGTCGCGGTCGTACTCGCTGAAGTCGACCGTGGCGTCAAGCTGGCTGCAGGCCTCTATGACCATCATCTCGGGGCTGTTGTCGTCGCCCGTCACGGGGTTGTTGCCGCCGTAGTATGCCATAGGTCTCGAGAGTTCGACAGGTCCGTAGACGTCGAACTGTGGCTGGAACTGGGCGCCTGAGTTGTCGACAAACCACTGCCGGGCGCTTCCGGTGGCATTGTGGCTCTTGAAGTTGTCGCCGTTGAGCATATCGTTGTAGTATGCCCGTACGTCGCCGGCATAGTTGACATCGGCGTCGTTGAACTTCACGTCGGTGTACTCGACGAGCACCACAAGGCTCTTCTGGCTGCCGAAAACCGGAAAATGCTCGTTGGAGAAAAGGCCCTTGCCGAAGACGTCGTCAATCACAGGGCCGGCGTTGGGGACCTTATGCCTCGAGAGTGCATTCGCCTTCTCGATCATTATTCTTTCAGCCTTGACGCGCGGCGAGTTGGCGCGCTCCCGGTTCAGGGTCTCTATGACATCGGCCATGCTGACGGTTGACAGAAATTTCCTTACCTCGTCCTTGCGGAGCGTGATCTCCGTCGCCTTGTATCCGCTTGATTCCAGGCTGCCTGTTTTCCCCGGCAGGGCATAGTATAATGTGTTGTTCCTGTTGACGAGCGCATAGCCGTCGAGTGTCTGGTACCAGTGGTGCCGCTCGTCTCCACGGAGCATGACGGTGACCGTGCTTCCGTCAGGCTGGGTGAATTTGATTGGTGTCGGTTTGGCCGGAACGGCCAGTGCAGATGCCGTGCCGAGTATAGCACATGCACAGAATGTTAATAATCTCATATCGTATGTCTTGATATTCGTTGAAACAGTGGTGCAAATTTAAGATATTTATTTAGAAAAATTATGGCATCCAAAATAAAATATTGGCAAATATCAAGTTTTTGTCAATATTTCAAGCATTTTTCGGTTGAAAACTTGTTTGGGATGACTAAAAGACATAACTTTGCCGCCGGTTAGGACAAGCAGTCCCGAACCAGTATGATTATTCCAAAAATATTTTGTTTATGAAAAAACTTTACTCAATTCTTTTCGCCCTCATCGCGCTGACTTCAGGTTCTGCCTCGGCCACGGATTATATGACACTCGAGGGAATGTGCGCCAACTACCGTTGGGAAGCATTTGATGCCGCCGGCAGTGACATCAAGTTCAATGTCTCGATAAAGCAGGGCGCCGGAGACAATGCCGTTGTGATTAACGGCATTTTCGACAAATATGAACTCAAGGGAACATTCGACCCCTCGACCGGCGGAATCTCCATCGAGAACCAGCGCGTAGGCTTCGATGCCGGGAAGGGCCAGTTCCTGTCGTTCGTTCACCTTACCTATGACGGAGACATTACATCCGATCCCCTGGTGCTCGACAACAGCAACGACGGCGACCTGTCTACATTCGAGGAATACGGCGTGGTTGCCGAAACCATGGACTCGGAGTATCTTCTCTCCGACGGCCTTATCGACTACGGCTACATGGCATTCATCTTCCGCACGGGCGAGATTGTCGATGACTCATGGGAAGACGCCGGCACGGCTACCCTCTTCGACGGCGGTTTCTTCACGCCCCTGCCACGCTTTGGCATCGGCTTCAAGGCCCCCGTTGAGGTTGTGCTCGAGAAATCCACCAAGACCGAGAACCTCTACCGCCTCGTCAAACCGTGGGACTCATATTTCGGCAAGGAACTCAACTCATATCTCGAATTTGACATCTCCGACTCCGCCAATGTCATCATCCCGACACAGTCTACCGGCTATGAGGACAGCGAGTATGGCCTGGCCTCGGTCCAGAACTTTGTCGGCATGTACATCGCCGGCGGCTTCAGCGTCGAGGACGCCATGGCGGCCGTGCCCGCAGGCCGCGAAGGCGAGCATATCTGCACATACAACGACAAGACCAAGGTAATCACGATGCCTGTCAATGCCGCGTTCACAACGTTCGCCGGCGATTCCGAAGGCTACTGGAATGTCGGCAAGGCCAACGGCGCCGCCGACAGTTATATCGTGATGCCCGGCGGAACGACCACCGGCGTAAGCGACATCATGTCTTCGGAGGACGTCCCCGCCGAATACTACAACCTCCAGGGCATCCGCACCGACAATCCCGCCGCCGGCGTCTATATCCGCCGCCAGGGCAGCAAGGTGACAAAGGTTTATGTCAGGTAAGCCAGCCCGTCCATGACATTCATGGCGCCCCGGCCATGACATTCATGGCCTGTATAATATAAAGTACTGCACTCCGCAAGTTGGACACAATGACTTGCGGAGTGCAGTCCCTTTATTGAGAAGCCCACCGCAGAACAGCAATCGCATCGGGTACCTTATCGGGTACTTTATCGGGTGCCGCTGATTTTATACTGTTTTGGTATACCTGACACTGAAAGTTATTTTCGGGTGTTCTTTCGCCGGGTTTTAGGATTTTTTTAGGGGCGGGGGTTGGGAGGTTAGGGGAAATTTTGCTTACTTTGCAGTCTTGAATATCCGAACGGCCTCTTTTTGCGGTCAGCCGCCAATGCGAAAAACGGTGCGACGGCATAAATACAGGCGATAGACAGCCAACCGACGACATGATTACGCTGCGCGACATACACAAGTCTTACTCTGCGGCCTCCGGGCGCGGACACGACGGCTCGCGCGTCGAGGTGCTCCGCGGCGTGTCGCTTGATATCTTTCCGGGACGGATGACCACGATTGTCGGCCCGTCGGGAGCCGGAAAGTCTACGCTGCTCAACATACTCGGCACGCTCGAGCGGCCCGACAGCGGCTCGGTGCTCTACGACCGCACGGCGGTATTCGACCTCGGCGACAAGGCCCTGTCGGCTTTCCGTAACTCGCACATCGGCTTCGTGTTCCAGTCGCACCGTCTGTTGCCTGAGTTCTCGATAGAGGAGAACGTGGCGATGCCGGCCCTGATCGCGGGCGAGTCGCGCCGTGTCAGCCTCGACAGGGCACGCCGCCTGCTCGACGACCTGGGCCTGGGCCACCGCCTGCACCACCGTCCCGCCGAACTCTCGGGCGGCGAATGTCAGCGTGCCGCCGTGGCCCGCGCCCTCATCAACGAGCCTTCGGTAATCCTTGCCGACGAGCCCACGGGCAGCCTCGACAGCGCCAACCGCGCCGAACTCTACCGCATCTTCCTCGACCTGCGCGACTCGCGCGGGGCAACCTTCGTAATCGTCACCCACGACGAGGCCCTGGCCGAAGGCTCGGACCGCGTCATTCGCCTTGCCGACGGCCTTGTCGTCGACAGCACTGATAGCCCTGACAGCGCCACCGCCGACACCATCAGCCCCGACAGCGAAAGCATCAGTGCCGCCGGGGAGGAAATCGTCGAAACCGTATAAGACCAATTTATTACTCATTTTCAATATCTCAACTCAATCTCATCATCTCCACTCAAATGACACAATTTCTGAAAAAACTATGGCTGGGATCTCTTGCCGCCGTTCTTGCTTTTGCCTCGACATCATGCAACAGCGATGACGACAACGGCGGACTGCCCCCCGGCACTCTCTATGACATCGTCACTCTTGTCTCGAACACCGACCAGGGTTCCGTATTCGAGTTCCGCAGGGACGGCGACTCGCCACTCATCACTCTCACCTCGTCGCGCCGCGTAAGCACCGATTTCAAGGACGGCGACCGGCTGCTGATAGCATACATGCCCCTCAGCGGCGTCTCGTACGTCAGCGGCAGCATCGACCTCTACGGAACCGGCAACGTCATCAACGGCGACATCCAGACCGGCACCGCCCAGGAGTGGAACTCGTTCCGCACCGCCGACCAGAACGTGGCTTTCATCAACCGTTCGGGCGAGTACCTGAACGTACGCACCGAAATCTACGTCCGCTCTCAGCCCAAGACCTATGCGCTGGTTGTCGACGAGTCGACCCTGGACGAGGAAATTCCCACCGCCTACATCATCTTCGAGCCTGACACCCAGGGCGACACATCGCTACACACCGGCTACGCGTCGTGGAACCTCTCGAAGGTATGGAACCTCGAGAGCGTCAAGGGCCTGAAGGTTGTATGGTCCGACGGCGCCACCGGCAAGACCGGCGAGCGCACATTCAAGAAGGACATCCAGCAGATCGAGCCGGTCGGCTGATTCCACCCGCATTATCCATCAAACCACATAATCAACAAATCCTTAAACCTATCAGCAACAATGGCAAACGAAAACAAGAACGAAATAAAGATCGAACTCACTCCCGAAGTCGCCAACGGCCACTACTCTAACCTCGCCATGATAGCCCACTCGGCAGGCGAGTTCTTCATCGACTTCATCGCCATGGCCCCCAACATGCCCCAGGCCAAGGTCCAGTCGCGCATCATCATGACTCCCGAGAACGCCAAGAACCTCCTGTTCGCACTCCGCGACAACCTTGCCAAATACGAGCAGACCTTCGGCGAGATCGAGCGCAAGATGCCCCTCAACGCCGAGCAGAACAACTTCAAGGCCTGAGCACCGGTCACGCCACAGAATAACTTCCCCGGACGCCCGCATCAGGGCGTTCCGGGTTTAATCACATAAATACAGCCACCACCATGCGACAGCACAATCTCCAGATTTACAACTCGATGTCCCGCACCAAGGAGACCTTCGTCCCCCTGCATGCCCCCAACGTGGGCATGTATGTCTGCGGCCCCACGGTCTACGGCGACGGCCACCTGGGCCATGCCCGTCCGGCCATAACCTTCGATCTGGTATTCCGCTACCTGCGCCACCTCGGCTACAAGGTGCGCTATGTCCGCAACATCACCGACGTAGGCCACCTCGAGCACGATGCCGACGACGGCGAGGACAAGATTGCTAAGAAAGCCCGCCTCGAGGACCTCGAGCCTATGGAGGTGGTCCAGTACTACCTTACGCGCTACCACAAGGCCATGGACGCCCTGGGCGTGCTGCCACCGTCGATCGAGCCACACGCATCGGGCCACATCATCGAGCAGATAGCCTATGTCCAGTCGATTCTCGACGCCGGCTACGCCTATGTCTCCGAAGGCTCGGTCTACTTCGATGTGCCCAAGTTCAACCGCGACTTCGGCTACGGACGCCTGTCGGGCCGCAACATCGACGAACTCCTGTCGGCCACACGCGAACTCGACGGTCAGAGCGAGAAGCGCAACCCCGCCGACTTCGCCCTGTGGAAGAAGGCCGCACCCGAGCACATCATGCACTGGCCGTCGCCATGGAGCGAAGGCTTCCCCGGCTGGCACCTCGAGTGCTCCACCATGTCCGAGAAGTACCTCGGCGAGACATTCGACATCCACGGCGGAGGCATGGACCTCAAGTTCCCCCATCACGAGTGCGAGATCGCTCAGTCGGTGGCTCACAACGGCCACCCCGCCGTGCACTACTGGATGCACAACAACATGATCACCATCAACGGCAAGAAGATGGGCAAGTCGCTGGGCAACTTCATAACCCTCGACGAGTTCTTCACCGGCTCGCATCCGCTGCTCACCCAGGCCTACGCGCCGATGACCATACGCTTCTTTATCCTCCAGGCCCATTACCGCGGCACGGTTGACTTCTCGAACGAGGCCCTGCAGAGCGCCGAGCGCGCCCTCGCCCGCATGAGCGACGGCTACCGCCGCGCCCATAACCTGAAGCCATCGGCCGACAGCCGCCAGCTCGGGCAGGAGATAGCCCGCATCCGCGAGAACTGCTACGCCGCCATGGATGACGACTTCAACACTCCCGTCACCATCGGCCACCTCTTCGAGGCATGCTCGCTCGTCAACAAGATCAACGACGGCCAGCAGAAGGCCTCGCAGGAGGACATCGACGACCTCGTGGCCCTGTTCGACACCTTCCTTGTCGAGATCATGGGCGTCACTCCCGGAGCCGACGCCGCCGCAGGCTCGGGCGCCGAGGCACTGAAGCCCTACGAGGAGGCCGTCAACCTGCTGCTCGACATCCGCGCCAAGGCAAAGGCCAGCAAGGACTGGGCGACATCCGACCTCATCCGAAACCAGATGAACGCCATCGGTTTCGACGTCAAGGACACCAAAGACGGCTTCGAGTGGACCCTGAAGTAATCGCCGCGGCAATCACCGCCGCGCTGCCATACAGCCCCAACAAGCAACAGAGCCTCGTCATCGGGGCTTTGTCGCGTTTCTGCGCCCCCGTGGCCGAGGCGGCGCAGGCCATGGCCGCCGCATCCGGCAACGACCGCGAGGCGATGCTCGCCGCCATGGCCGCGCAGGCTCCGGCGCTGTCGGCCGACTATGCCTTCATCCTCGCCGGATACGCCGGTACGGGCAAGACCTCGCTCACCGGCGCCCTGGTCAGGGCTCTCGGCGAGGCGGGAGTTACCACCGTCCTCCTCGCCCCCACTGGACGCGCCGCCAAGGTCTTCGCCGCCAACGCCGCGCATCCCGCCTACACCATCCACCGCCGCATCTACCGCCACTCGCTTGATGGCTCGACATGGCCCGGCCTGCAGGAAAACCGTCTGGACAACGCCGTCTTCATCGTCGACGAGGCGTCGATGATTTCGGGCGAGCCGGGACTCGGCGGCACAAACTCGCTGCTCGAGGACCTCATACAGTACGTCTACTCGGGCATCGGCAACCGCCTCATCTTCCTCGGCGACACCGCGCAGTTGCCACCTGTCGGCTCGGACGACTCGCCGGCAATGAATCCCGAGGTGCTGCGCTCGTTCGGCCTGAAAGTGTCGCGTGCCACGCTCACGGCCATCTCCCGCCAGACCTCCGGCTCGGGCATACTGTACAACGCCACCTCGCTGCGCCGCGCCATGGCCGAGGGCGAGATCGGCGTCGTGCCGCGCCTGACGGTCGAGGGCTTCGGCGACGTCAGCGTGATGGGTCCCGAGGACCTGCCAGAGGCACTCGAGAGCGCCTATCGCCGCGACGGTATCGACCGCACGCTGCTGATAACACGCTCCAACCAGCGCGCAACAGCCTTCAACCGCGCAATCCGCGCCGAGGTGCTATACCTCGAAAGCATAATCGCACGCGGCGAGCAGATACTCGTCGCTAAGAACAACTACTTCTGGTCGCGCAAGGAGAAGGGGCTCGACTTCATAGCCAACGGCGACATCGCCGTCGTGGCCGAAGTCTACGGCACCGAGAGGCGCTACGGCTTCACCTTCGCCGACGTTGCGCTGACATTCCCCGACCACGGCGTCACGCTCGACTGCAAACTCGTGCTCGACACCCTTGGCTCCGACACCCCCGCGCTGACCTACGAGCAGCAGAGCGCGCTCTACAACGGCCTCCTGTGCGACGACAGCCTGTACGACACCGGCGACTACGCCCTGCGCGCGCGTCAGGTTCGCAACAGCCCCTACTGGAACGCCCTGCAGGTGAAATACGCCTATGCCGTCACCTGCCACAAGGCCCAGGGCGGCCAGTGGGACAACGTCTTCGTCGACATGGGCTACATTCCCCCCGAAGCCGCCGGTCTCGACCTCTACCGCTGGCTCTACACCGCCGTCACCCGCGCCCGCCGCCGCCTCACCATCCTCGACACAAGAACTACGTGATAAGTCATAGTTATAAGTTACGAAGTGGACATTGTAACTATGTCATAATACTTATTTATCGGTCATAGTTACAGGTTGCGAAGGAGATATAAGTACACAATATTCACCCATAAAAATGCACGAAAAACTACCATAATCCGGCAACAGACCCTCAAAAAGGTAGTTTTTCGTGCATAAAATTTTTGCTATATCGTTTAGTTTCACTAACTTTGCGCCAAAATTGATAATCATGCAACGTAAATTTATAGGAAGACAGCGAGAGTGTGATGAACTTAGACGATGTATGGAATCTGACAGGTCTGAGTTTGTGATTATCTGTGGCCGAAGACGAATAGGAAAGACCTACCTTGTTGATAGTTTTTTTGGAGACCGGTTTGATTTTAAATTTGTCGGAGGACATAATCTCCGAATGCGCGAACAGTTACGTATTTTTTCGAAGGCTCTACGTAAATATTCTAAAAGGAAGTGGCCGGAATTTTCGAACTGGTTCGACGCTTTCGATGCCTTGGAGGAATATCTTGAGTCTCTGCCGGAAGAAAGAAAGAAATTGATTTTCATTGATGAGATGCCTTGGATGGATTCCAAACGCTCAAATTTTGTAAGCGCATTGGAAAACTTCTGGAATGGCTGGGCAAACGGGAAATACAACGTGGTTCTTGTTGCGACAGGATCTGCAACATCCTGGATGGTGGACAAATTGTTGAAAAACAGAGGTGGACTGCACAACAGGATTACAAGACGACTATATCTTGCGCCCTTTACCTTGAAAGAAACCGAGCAATACCTTAAGATGAGGCGTACAGCCTGGGATAGATATGAAATATTGCAATGTTATATGGTTACAGGTGGTGTGCCATTCTATCTTGACCTCATGGAACCGAGAGAAACACTTGCCAGAAACATTGATAGACTGTGCTATGAGGAGAACGGTACATTGAGCAAGGAGTTTGACGAGTTATACAACGCGGTGTTTCCTGTTGCAGACGTCTATATATCAGTTGTAAGACTCCTCTCAGAACATAAGAGCGGCTTGACCCGCAAAGAGATTGGTGAACGCATTGGAACAAGTGGTGCCAACCTTACACGTATAATAAACAATCTCGTACAATGTAACTTTATTGGCAGGCGCGCCCAGTTTGGCAACAAGAAGAACGAGGCTATATACCGCCTAATAGATTTCTATACACTGTTCTATTTCAAGTTCATAGAAAAGAATAATTCACTTGACTGCGCATGGTGGACACATCATCTAGATTCGAGTGGGATATCCGCATGGCAGGGTCTCACGTTTGAAATCATTTGCATGGAACACCATCAGCAGATAAAAGATGCTCTCGGAATTTCGGGAATAGCGACATCAGTATCTACGTGGCGAAGTTATCCGGATCCAAAGAAAAATCTTCCAGGTGCGCAGATTGATATGATAATTGAAAGGGCCGACCGCATGATTCATTTGTGCGAAATGAAATTTTCACAAAAAGCATACAATATCTCCGCCGATTACGAAAAAAAACTTCGCGACAGGATGTGGTTGTTTGACTTGAAAACAAAAAACAGTAAACCACTTGTCCATACTTTTGTAACGACCTTCGGTTTGGGGGAAGGCAAGCATCATGGCATAGTACATAGCGAGGTCACAATGGATGACCTTTTTAACACATAAGAATACATGCAGTCCTGCCCCAACACCCCCGGCGCCTTACCATCCTGGACACCAGAACTACATTTTAAGTCATAGTTATGAGTGATGAAGTACTTTGTAACTTGTAACTATGACTTATTACCTACATTGTCTTATTTTTTTCGCAAATTTAATTTTTCAGTGCAATAGAGTTGGCTATCTATTTTTTTGCTTAAATTTGTGGTTATAGACTTCCTTTCGTAAGCCTATTCTTCTGGAGTGATAAACAATATACGATAACAAATAAACTAATCCTATACCAATGAAAAAATTCTTACTTTCTATGATTGTTGTCCTCCTCACGCAATCGGGAATCGCACGCGATTTCTCCTACACCTACGAGGGACAGACGCTCAAGTATTCCGTCATCGACGAAGCCGCCAAGACCTGCGAGGTGTCGGAAGAGAACAAAATTACCGGAGATTTAATCATTCCTTCCATTGCCAAGGATGGAGACAATGAATATACCGTCACCTTAATTGGTAAGTCTGCCTTCACCGAGTGCAGAGGACTGCTCTCGGTGACTATACCAAACTCAGTCACATCAATCGGTGATCTTGCCTTCGATTGCTGCCGCAGCCTTACATCGGTGAATATCGGAAACTCTGTCACTTCTATCGGCGCTTTTTCCTTCAATGCGTGTAGCGGCCTCACATCGGTATCCATCCCCGATTCAGTTATCTCAATCGGTGATTATGCCTTCTCCAGTTGCCGTGGCCTTACCTCGATAACGATCCCAAACTCTGTCACTTCAATCGGTGAGTCTGCCTTCTTCGAGTGCAGTGTCCTTACATCGGTGAATATCCCAAACTCCGTCACTTCAATCGGTGAGTCCGCCTTCGCCGATTGCAGCGGCCTCACTTCGGTGACAATACCAAACTCTGTCACCTCTATCGGTAAGTCTGCCTTCTTCGAATGCATCGGCCTCACCTCGGTAACTATCCCAAACTCTGTCACTTCAATCGGTTCTTATGCCTTCCAGTGGTGTTGTGGTCTTACCTCGGTAACCATCCCAAATTCAGTCACCTCAATCGGGGGGGCTTCCTTCGCGGGATGCAGTGGCCTCACAAAGGTTATATTTGGCAAATCTGTTAATCATATAGATTATAGTGCATTTTGGGAATGTAGTAAAATAACTGATATTATTTGCATGGCTGAAAAGGTTCCAGACCTATACAACAAAGACGTATTCGCCAAAACTGTTTATGTCAACGCGACCTTACATGTACCGGGAGGCTCACTCAATGACTACAAGACCACGAGCCCATGGAGCCTATTTCTAAACATAGTCGGCGATGCAGAAGAGGCCGCCGGAAGTTATTGAATCGGACGACATGAATATCGGTCAGCCTGTTGAGTATTACAGTCTGCAGGGCGTGAGAGTCGCCGAGCCGAAAAAAGGCGCGCTGTACCTCCGCAAACAGGGCAACAAAACCGAGAAGATCATAATGCAGTAATCGAACATCAATAAACCAATAACAACCGATACCCAAAGCGGCGGCCCCTTCCCCGCCGCTTTTATTGTTTTAAATGGGTCAATTCATGATTTTTCAATGGGCCAATTGTCCTTTCCGCATTGATGTTATCGTCCGTTTGCATAAATCGTCTATAAAAATCATAACTGATAAGAATAGTGCAAATATTTTCTCCCAACAACTCAACCTGTCATGGAGATTCGACCGCCTTGACAATCCCGTAAGTGGACTGCCGAGTTGCCGATTCCTATGGATTATATCCAAAAACAGCATAAAGCAAAAAAAATTTCGTGATTTTGCCAATCTATTCAGACGGGCCGGGGTGTTCGGCTTCGGGATGTTGTATCTTTGTGCCTGGAAAGAGGCTTGGAATGTCGGTGTACGGCATTCCTATTGCTAATCGTTATCGCAAATTAATTTTAATCACGAACTATGAAAAAGACACACATCCTGGTATCATCACTGCTGATGGCGGTGACTGCCGCGTCGTGCCACAGCGCACGCACCGAAAAGACGCTAGACGAAGGCGTCTCACATTTCTCACATTCGTATCGTATGGAAATCCTTGACACGATCTTCGCCCGCTCGCGGCTGTCCCTCGACTGCCCCGAAATCATAATCCGTTTCCCCGGCGCGGATACGGCCGCCGATACTACGGCTACGCAACATGTACCCCTTCATACCGAGTCCTCTGCCGTTTCCAGGCTGATAAGTCCCGGCATACCCCGGTGTACGCATCCAGCCTCCATCCATATCCGTGCCCGGACCATGACCCTGGACGCCGCTACGCGTCGCGCCACAACCCTTGGCGTCACCCGCAGCGACAGCACCCGCACCTACAGCACCACGCGCTCAGACACAGTCACCGCCCCCTCCCGGCACGGTCCCGGACGCCTGATATGGCTCCTGCTCATCGGCGCCGCCCTTTGCCTACTGCTCCGTCCCCGCAACTGACCCCTCCGCCGCCGATAATCCGTCCCTTCGGAAAAACGCCCGATACAGCCAGCATATGGCTCAATACCTCAGGCTCGTCGAAGTTTATCGTGACCGGTAATTCAGGATTGACACCCCGTTGATGTCCGGCATCTCCTCGCCCGAATATATCACGGCCTTCTTGCCAGCCAGATTTGGGAAAGCGGTTTCAAAATTTTTCAACCCTTTTATAAAATCCGGATGAAAAGTAGACGATGACTTGATTTCGTAGCAGTCATACACGCTTCCTTTTTTCACCAGAAGGTCCACCTCGTTGCCATTCGAATCGCGATAGAAATAGAGTCCGCCGTTAACGCCACTGTTATATGAATCCTTCAGATGCTCCATGATGACCATATTTTCAAACAAATGTCCGCGCATCTTGTCAAGATTAAGCGTCTGAGGCGAATCGATCTCAAGCAGGTAACTTGCCAGTCCACAATCGGTAAAGTAAATCTTGGGACTTTTGGTCAGGCGTTTGCGTGTATTTGTGAAGAACGGTGGTAGCAAATATATCAGATATGAAGCCTGTAGCACTGAAAGCCATGAATTGACTGTATTTACTGACACACCCAGTTCATTCGACAATTCGGATGCATTGAAAATACTTCCTATGCGCGCGGCACAAAGTCTTACGAAACGCTGAAATTTGTCGAGGTCCTTTATTGCCAGCACATTTCTTACATCACGTTCGATATACGTCTTGACATAATTCGGATAAAGCAGTTTGGGAATGTTTTTGCCACTCCAGACTGCAGGATAGAAACCCTTGTACAGGATTTCATCGAGGCTCATTCCTGCATCGATTCCAGATATTTCGGTCAAGGACAATGGCAGAAGTTCAAAAACTGCCGAACGGCCGGCCAACGACTGCGTAATATTATGCAGAAGCGAAAACTGGGAACTACCGGTAAGATAAAATTTTCGTTCCGGATTCTCGTCCACAATTTCCTGCAGGTACGACAGAAGTTGTGGAACATTCTGCACCTCGTCCAAGATTACCCCGTCATGGAACTGAGCCAGAAAACCTTTTGGGTCCAGTGTTACTGCTTGCCTTATGTCAAGATTCTCCAGTGAGTAATACGGAACGTTACCGAACAGGTGACGCAGAAGGGTTGATTTTCCCGACTGACGTGGACCGGTCAGTGTCACAATCGGAAAAAATTGTGACGCTTCGGTTATGGCATCAGCCATTGTGCGTGGAATAAACGAGTCGTTCATAATATTGAATTATGCAAATTTTCAGTGCCACTGCAAATTTACATAAATTCTCTTGCTTCACCAAATACAAATTAATAACTGACGTTCTGAGGCCAATCGTACCTGTTGTTAAGGAGAAATAGACGCAGTCGCTAGGAAACGTCGCTTCTGCCATACTATTTATGCAAATTTTCAGTATCACTGAAAATTTGCATAACACTCTCTTCCATACATGTAATCAATATCTTACCATTGATTATTGGCGGGGGTGCGGAGATGGTCAGGGGGTGGTGAAGTGGAAGGTGATGTGGCGGAGGTAGGGTTGGGCGGGGCGGATGAGGGGGGAGGGGGAGGCGGGGGGATTGGGGGCGTCGGGGAAGTCCTGACATTCGATGGCGATGCCGTCGTAGTCGCTGTACGCACGTCCCGATTTGCTGGCGGGGCCTCCGGCGAGCCAGTTGCCGGTGTAGACCTGGACGCCGGGCTGGTCGGAACTTACGGTGAGGGTACGGCCTGTGGTTTCGTCGTGCAACACGGCTACGGGACGGACGGTGTCACATCCGGTCGGGTTTGCCTCTCGGCACGAGTCATGGCTATTGTCGCATTTACCGGGCCTGGGGGAGGCGACCCAGCATGAGTCGTAGCCCTTGCCGTTGCGGAGGGCGGGAAAGTCATCGCGGATACGCTCGCCGAGGCGGTGGGGCGCGGTGAAGTCCATGGGGGTTCCTGCCACCGGGGCGATGGTTCCGTCGGGGATGAGGGTCTCGTCGGTCGGCAGATAGTGTGTGGCGAACAGGCGCAGGCTGTGGTCGAGGACGCTGCCCGAGTCGTGGCCCCGGAGATTCCAGTAGGTGTGGTTGGTGAGGTTCACGACGGTTGCGGCATCGCACTCGGCGCGGAGTTCGATGCCGAGGCGGCAGTCGTCGGTCCATGTGAAGGTGGCGCGGACGTCGAGCGCGCCGGGATAGTTGGCGTCGCCGTCGGGCGAGTGGAGGCTCATGACCACGGTGTTGCCCGATGCGCTGTCAAGGTTCCAGATGCGGTTCTGGAAGCCTTCCGGGCCGCCATGCAGGGCGTTCGGGCCGTTGTTTGTCTCGAGTTGGTACTCGCGGCCCTCGACCGTGAGGTGTCCGCGCGCGATGCGGTTGGCGTAGCGGCCCGGACACTTGCCCATGCACGAGCCGTCGCAGATGTAGTCGGCGGGGTCGGCGTAGCCCAAAGCCACGTCGCCGAGTGTGCCGTCGCGGTCGGGGACAAGGACCTCGAGGATGCCTGCGCCGAGAGTGCTTAGGACAACGCGGGCGCCCGAGGCGTTGGTGAGGGTGAGCAGTGTTATGCGTCCGCGAGGGGTGTCGCGGAATGAGGTGCTGAGCGTGTTCATTCGGGGTCTGAGATTTTGCGCGCGCCGTCGGAGATGACAACCTCGTAGACGGCGGGCTCGTGGCCGTAGCGTGACTTGAATTTCTCCTTTACGGCGTCGACGAAGGCGTCGACGAGATCCTTGCGGATGAGGTTGATGGTGCAGCCGCCGAAACCGCCTCCCATGATGCGTGAGCCGGTGACGCCGCACTCGCGGGCAACGTCGTTGAGGAAGTCGAGTTCCTCGCAACTTACCTCGTAGTCGCGGCTGAGTCCGCGGTGTGTCTCGTACATGCACTCGCCGACGGTCTCGTAGTCGCCGCGTGTCAGGGCGTCGCATACACGCAGCACGCGGTCTTTCTCGCCGATGACGAAACGTGCGCGCGAGTAGTCCTCGGCGGAGATGTCGCCGCGGATGGCCTCGAGGTCATCGAAGGAGGCATCGCGCAGGGTGTCGATGCCGAGACGGCGGGCGACGCGCTCGCATGACTCGCGTCGGCGGTTGTAGGGCGAGTCGACGAGTTCATGCTTGACGCGTGAGTCTACCAGCAGGAGGACGTGGTCCTCGGGCTCGAAGGGATAGTAGCGGAACTCCATCGAGCGGCAGTCGAGGCGCATGAGCTGGCCCTTGCGTCCCATGACCGAGGCGAACTGGTCCATGATGCCGCAGTTGACGCCGCAGTAGTTGTGCTCGGTCGACTGGCCGATGCGGGCGAGTTCGAACCTGTCGATGCGGTTGTCGTTGAACAGGTCGTTGATGGCGAAGGCGAAGCAACTCTCGAGCGCCGCCGACGAACTGAGGCCCGCGCCCAGGGGCACGTCGCCGGCGAACACCGCGTCGAAGCCGTGTACGGTGCCTCCGCGCTTGATGGTCTCGCGGCAGACGCCGAAGATGTAACGTGCCCACTGCTCGTCGGGCGCGTCCTCCTCGCTGAGGCCGAATTCGGCGTAGCGGTCGAGGTTGACCGAGTAGACGCGTACGGTGTCGGTGCCGTTGGGGCTGATTTCGGCCATGATGACCTTGTCGATGGCTCCGGGGAAAACGAAGCCGCCGTTGTAGTCGGTGTGCTCGCCGATGAGGTTGATGCGGCCTGCCGAGGCGTAGACGGTTCCGGCGTGGCCGAAACGCTCCCTGAAGATTTTGCTGATAGTCTCTTTCATGTTATCGGATGTGAGGTAAGTCGTTCAGATTGGCCCGTGGAAATAGGGCGCTATGCTTGCGTGTGCAAAGATAGCGAAAGTTTGCGGAAAAGCGATGGCCGTGCGGTGCTTCAGTGCCAGAGGGCGTGGAAATGGTGTACCGGACCGTGGCCCTGGCCAATGCTGTATTCCGAGCCGGCGGCGATGGCGGCGGCGATATAGTCCTTGGCGCGTGTGACGGCGGTGTCGAGGTCAGCGCCTCGGGCGAGCCATGCGGCTATGGCCGACGAGAGCGTGCATCCCGTGCCGTGGGTGTTCACCGTGTCGACGCGGGGTGAGGACAGACGCGAGACGCGGCCCGTCTCGGCGTTGTAGAAAATGTCGGTGAGCATGTCGTTCTCGAGGTGTCCGGCCTTGAGCATGACCGACACGCGTGAGTCGGGCCAGAGCGCGGAGAGCGCGCGGGCGGCGTCCTCCAGTTGGTCCTGACGCGAGATCTCGCTGCCGAGAAGCATCGATGCCTCGGGAAGGTTGGGGGTGATGATGCGGCAGTAGGGGATGAGTTCGTCGCGCAGCGTGCCTACGGCCTCCGGTTCGAGCAGGGGATCGCCGGATGTCGCGACCATCACAGGGTCGAGGACGATGTCGCGCACGTCGGGGAACTCGCGTAGCGTGGCGAGGACGGTGCGGATGAGCGAGGAACTGTGCAGCATGCCGATCTTGACGGCGTCGGTGCCGATGTCGCCGATGACCGAGCGTATCTGTCCGGCTACGAAACTGTCCGGCACGGGATGGACGCCGTAGACGCCGCGGGTGTTCTCGTCGACGACGGCGACAATGGCTGTGGTTCCGAACACGCCGAGTGCCGAGAAGGTCTTGAGGTCGGCCTGGAGGCCTGCGCCTCCCGAGGGGTCGGAGCCTGCGATGGTGAGTGCCCTGTAGTATGTTTTCATCTTTGTTTTGGGTTCGGGTTGGGGTTAGTCTTGAGTATTGGTCAGGGGGAGGTGGTCAGCGTATCGGCTCGGGCCAGCGGATGTCCGTGTATGCGCCGTGCCAGAAGAGCCACTCCATGCGTGTGGCCTCGACGAAGACGCGGGTCATCATGTCGCGTACCTCAGGCGATGCGTTCTCGGCGAAGCGGTCACAGATGGCGATGGCGCGGTCGTTCGATGCGTCGAAAGCGGGGTCGGAATAGGTCTCGATCCACTGCGAGTAGGGATTGCCGGGCTTCATGTTGGCGGCGATGTGCTTGCCTACGCGCAGGTAGACCCAGAAGCAGGGCAGCACGGCGGCAGCCTCCACCTCGACGGGCGCGGTGGCCTGGGCCGAGAGCATCGAGGTGTAGAACAGGCATGCGGGCGACATCTCCGGCGGAAGTTCGGAGATGTACATCGAGTGGAGCGCGCGCTCCACCTCGACGCCGTCCTTGGCGAAGTCGAGGAATGCGGCTGTCAGCGCCGGGTCGGAGCAGCGTGAGGCGATGTGGGCGAGGACCTTGCAGTAGTTGGCGATGTAGAGGCTGTCCTGGCCGATGTAGCGGCGGAAGATGTCGCCGTCGAGTGTTCCGTCGGCGAGTTGGCGGACGAAGGGCAGGTCGAGGATGGCGCGGTAGATGTGCTCGGCCTTGCGCCATGCCTGCTGTGACCAGAGTTCGGTATTTGCCATGGCCGGATTTATTTGAAGGCGGTGATTGCCACGTAGTCGCCCTTGTCGAAGCCTTCGACGGGCTCCTCGGCCACGCGGTCGGAGCAGACGGGATGTGTGGTCAGCGTCTGGGCGAAGCGCAGGTCGCTGAAACCGGCCTTGCGCAGGAGGTCGGCCTTCTCGGCTGTCGTGCGCCACGATGCCACCTTGACGAGTTCGATAGGGTAGGGGTTCGGCGGGAAAGTGCCTTCAAGGAGGGGATGGTTCCATGTGCCGAGGGCCTTGGCGAGGTTGTAGAGGATGCCGTAACTGCTCTCCTTGGGAACGTCGATCAGGACTGTGCGTCCGCCGGGACGCAGGGCCTTGTAGACCTTGTTGAGGACGGTCTCGAGGTCCGAGATGTAACTGGGACAGCCGTTGAAGAGTATGGTGTCGTAGACGCCTTCGGGATAGTCGAATTCCTCGGCTGTCTGCTCGATTACCTCGAGTCCGCGCTTGCGGGCGATAGCGGCCATAGACGATGAGGGCTCGACGCCGTCGGTGACGGTGATGCCGAACTCGTCTTTCATGATTTTCTCGAAGAGGCCGCTGCCGCAGCCTACCGAGAGTATGCGTCCGCCGTCGCGGAGGGTCGAGGCCACGAGACGTGCCTCCGACTCGAGTACGTTGGGGTTCTCGAGGAACCATGCGTCGTATTCAGCGGCGTACTGGTCAAATCCTTTGATCATAGTTATGTTTTGTTTTTAGGGGATTGAAATCTTAGTGGTGATTGTTTTTGGAAAAAGAAGTCAGCGGAGGTCGATTATGTCGGACTCCATGGTCAGGAGATTCATGACCAGGAGTCGTCCGTCAAGAGTGTTCCCACAGCCGATGATGAGTTTCAGCGCCTCGGACGCCTGGATTGTGCCGATGACGCCGGGGACGGCGCCGAGAACGCCGCGGGTCACGCGCGGAAGCGCGCACAGCGCCTCGCGGTCGGGATAGATGTCGCGGTAGCGCACGCCCGAGCGGTGGTTTAGGACGGCGACCTGTCCCGCGAACTCGCCTATCGAGCCGTAGACCCAGGGAAGGCCGACTCCGGCGCAGATGTCGTCGATGAGATAGCGTGTCGCGAAGTTGTCCGTGCAGTCGACAACGAGGTCGCAGCCCGCGATGATGTCGCGCCCGTTGTCCTCGCCGAGAGCCTCGGGCACGGCAGTGACACTGACGTCGCCGTTGAGTGCGGCGATGCGGCGGGCGGCGCAGAGTGCCTTGGGCTGACCGATCTCGTCCTGCGAGTACAGCACCTGGCGCTGCAGGTTGCTCAGGCTCACCGTGTCGGGGTCGACGAGGACAAGGCTGCCGACGCCCGCACCGGCGAGGTAGGGCAGCACGGCCGAGCCGAGGCCTCCCAGACCGATGACGGCAACGCGGGCGGCGGCAAGGCGACGCTGTCCCTCGGTGCCGATTTCGGGGAGCATTGTCTGACGCGAGTATCTCTCGTTATTCATTTCCATGACGTTTTTCTCGTTATCCATTTCCATGACGCTTTCAATCGCTTATGCCTTGGCCGAGGCGAGGTCGAACACGCGGTCCCAGTCCTTCCACACCGGCTCGCGGCCGAGGGCGCGGAGGTCGGCGGCGACGCGCTCGGGGCTTGTGGCGTCGGAGATTGCGAACTGCTCGAGGCAGTTGACGTGGGTGGCGTAGCCGCCCGGCTCGGTATGCGATCCGGCGCTCATGGTGGTGACGCCGAGCGTTGCCATATGGTTGCGGAACTCGTGGTTCTCGCGTGTCGAGTAGGAGATGTCGACGTCGGGGTCGAAGATGCGGAATGCGAATGTCACCTGGGCCAGCTCGCGGTCGCTCATCACGACGTTGGGCTGGTAGCCCGACTCGGAGGGACGCATGCGCGGGAAGTTGACCGAGTATTTCGTGCGCCAGTAGGTGCGGTGCAGGTACTGGAGGTGACGCGCCATCATCGTGACGTCGGTGCGCCAGTCCTCGAGGCCGATGAGCACGCCCATGCCAATCTTGTGGACGCCGGCCATTCCCATGCGGTCGAAGCCGTTGAGGCGCCACTCGTAGTTGCTCTTCATGCCTGCGGGATGGTAGACCTTGTAGCGGTCGCGGTTGTAGGTCTCCTGGAAGCAGATGACGCCGTTGAGGCCCGAGTGGGTCAGGCGCTCGTAGTCCTCGGCGCTTAGGGGCATGACCTCGATGGTGAGGTTGCTGAAGTAGGGGCGGCACACCTGGAGCGCCTTCTCGAGGTAGTCGGTACCGGCCAGGACAGGATTCTCGCCGGTGACGATAAGCAGGTTCTCGAACGGTCCGAGTTTGCGTATGGCCTTGCACTCTTCCTCGATTTCCTCGGGGGTGAGGATTACGCGCTTGATCTTGTTGTGGCGGTTGAATCCGCAGTAGACGCACGAGTTGGTGCACGAGTTGGTGATGTACAGCGGAATGAACATCGAGATGGTGCGTCCGAAGCGCTGTTCGGTGATGGCCTGCGAGCGGCGGGCCATCTGCTCGAGATAGGGCGCGGCGGCGGGCGAGACGAGGGCCATGAAGTCGCGGTCGGAGAGGTGCTCCTTGGCGAGTGCGCGCTCGACGTCGGCGGCTGTCATCGCCATTATCTGCGCCGTGGTCTCGTCCCAGTTGTATTTTTGTATTTCGTCAGAAAACATTTCGCGGTGGTTTTATGAGAACGGTCAGTCGAGGAAAGATGTCAGCGGGCTTGTGGCGAGCGCGCGGTCGGTGACGGCGCCGAGACCGGCCTCATAGGCCATGCGTCCGGCGCGTGTGGCCATGTCGAAGGCGCGTGCCATGCTGACGGGGTCTCCGGCAACGGCGATGGCGGTGTTGACGAGCACGGCGTCGGCGCCGAGTTCCATGGCCTCGGCTGCGTGTGACGGAGCGCCAAGACCGGCGTCTACCACGACGGGAACGCGGCTCTGCTCGATGATGATGCGCAGGAGGTCGCGTGTCACGAGGCCCTTGTTCGAGCCGATGGGGGCGGCCAGGGGCATGACGGTGGCGGCTCCGGCGTCCTCGAGGCGCTTGCACAGCACGGGGTCTGCCTGGATGTAGGGCAGTACGACGAAGCCCATGGCGGCGAGGCGCTCGGTGGCCTTCAGGGTCTCGACGGGGTCGGGGAGCAGATAGCGCGGGTCGGGATGTATCTCGAGTTTGATAAAGTCGGTGCCGAAGGCCTCGCGCGAGAGTTGGGCGGCGAGCACGGCCTCCTCGGCGTCGCGCACGCCCGAGGTATTGGGAAGCAACTGTATGCCGTCGGCGACGATGTGGCGCAGCATATCGTCCTCGCGGTTGTCCATGTCTATGCGTTTCATGGCAACGGTGACCATCTGCGAGCCGGAAGCCTTGATGGCCTCGGCCATAGTCTCGTTGCTGCGGAACTTTCCGGTTCCTACGAAGAGGCGTGAGGTGAACTCCTTGCCTCCGATTATGAGTTTGTCCATAATTTATGTAATTATAGTGTTTCTGTTTTCGTTATCGGTTGTCTATGCGGTCGAGCAGCCTGCGGGTTGCGGCGACGGGGTCGGATGCCAAGGCAATGACACCGCTGACGGCGATGCCGCTGACACCGGTGTCCATGATGGCCGGGATGTCGTCGGCTGTGATTCCGCCGATTGCCACGATGGGAAGGCCGATGCCTGTCTCGCGGCAGTGGGCCGTGGCGACGCGGTATCCATCGAGACCTAGGACGGGGCTGAGGTTCTTCTTCGTGGATGTGAAGCGGAACGGTCCGTAGCCTATGTAGTCGGCGCCCTGCGCGACGGCGTTGTCGATGTCGGCGGGGGTGTTGGCGGTGGCGCCGATGATGCGGCAGGGACCGAGTATGCGCCGTGCCTCGGACGGCGGCATGTCGTTCTTGCCCAGATGCACGCCGTCGGCTCCGCATTGCCCGACGAGTTCCACATGGTCGTCGATGACGAACATTGCGCCGTGGCGTCGGCAGGCGTCGGCGCAGGCGTGCGCGGCGCCGACGAGTCCGTCGGCGGGGGCGTCCTTCCAGCGCAACTGAATCCAGCGGCAACCGCCCTCGAGGGCCGCTTTGGCCTGTGCGAGGGCCTCGTCGACCGACGTGGGGTTGGTGATGAACTGCAGGCGGAAACTTGCTGCGTCGATTTTCGGGCGCCAGGCGGCGGTGAGCATGGCGGCGCCGTCGAAGCCGAGTTCGCGCAGCGCGTCGCAGCGTTCCTCCGTCACGCCGCCGAGGGCGATGACGCGGGGCCGATCGGCGCGGGCGAGCAGGGCGCGGAGTTCAGCCGGGTCGAAGTCGGCGCTGTAGCCGGGCTTCGAGAAACTGGGATAGACGGGACTGAGGGTGACATAGTCGCAGCCGGTCGCACCGGGACATTCGGCGATGCTGTGGCACGAGCGGCTGACGCGGCCATGCCAGCCCTCGGGTACCGAGGGCGAGCGGCGGTTCAGGTGCACGCCGCCGACGCCGAGCGCCGGGGCCAGGTCGAGGCAGTCGTGGAGCGTCAGGCGTCCGCGCAGGTCGGCGGGAATGGCCATGACGAGTTCGCGAACCTCGTCGGGCGTCGCGTCGGGTTTGCGTATGTGCACGAGGTCGGTGCCGCCAGAACGCAGTATGCTGGCGATGTCGCGTGCCTCGCCGCCGTAGACATACGGGACGGTGACGGCTATCCGGAGAAAATCGTGCTTATCCACCGCAGACGGCTCTTATGACGGTTACTTTCATACCTTCCTCGATGCCGAACTCGCCCCATTTGGCACGAGGCACGACGGCACCGGCCACAGCGGCGGCGACACCGGGACCGGCGAGGTTTTCGGACTTCAGCAGTTGTTCGAGGGTAGTGACATCCTCGGGGACGTCGACAGGGCGTTTGTTGATTTCTACTTTCATGGGCATGAAATGCTAAAAACCACAGCCGAGGGATGTGCCTTGTGTGCAGAGGCAATAATCTCAAGTCCTTTCGGCGGTACTGACCGCATCAAGTTCCAAGGGTACTGGAGCGCGGAGGCTCCGGGTTCTCAGTCATCAGGCGACACCCCTCTTGAGTGATTTGTGTTTTATTTCAGGCGCAAAAATATAAAAATTCGCGCAAAGCAGCAAGAAAAAATCCCTCCGATTCGCGCTGTTCGGCTCTTCTTTGTTTTTAACTTAAATGAAAGAACTGTGATCTCTATGTATAGTTACGAAAAAAGAGCGGTGTGTGGCCGCTCTTTCCAATCGACTGCTGTCGGTTTCTAAAATCGTTGCTTTCGCACTCGAAGTATTTCGTTAAAGAGGAAACTACCCTTTGTGGATGCAAAATTAGGGATATTTTTCCGTTCCACAAATATTTACGGGGCGAAATCATCTTGTCTTTGGGAGGGGAATCAGTTCTTGGGGTTGGTGACTACACCGGCCATCAGGACAGTCTGCGTGGCCTTGTTGCGGATAACGAACATGAACGGGCGGTTGACGACCATTTTGAAATTACCGGAATCAATAAGCATTTCTGTGCCGTAGGTTACACCTGCCATCTCGGTACCTTCTTCATCGACTTTTACAACAACTTTATGCATCGTGTCAATCTTTCTTTTCTCGTTGATTCCCATTGGAGAGAGGTCGGTATGATCCATGTCTGTGATGCCAAGATTTTTTAAGACATCGTCAATAATCATGGAACCTGCCATTTCAAAGGAAGGCATGGAAAGTTCGATATACCTATTATTGACTGAGGCGCGAAGGGCGGCGCGTTCGTTTTCGTTTATTATTTTGGTTATATCGCGGACGTCAGTTCCTTCGGCAGGGAGATAGATTTCGCAAACAGTATTCTTATTTTTGTAGTCGAGCGAGACCATCTGAGCATTGTCACTTGCAGCATAACTGAAAGATGAGGATTTGTGCATCATAGGAGTTGTTATGTCTCCTCCGGGAGCGTGGAAGGTTTCATTTTTTGTTTCTTTTTTATCAAATTCTTTGTCCCAGGATCCTTTGAAATAGACAGCATTGGCACAAACCAGAGGAGTGTTGCGCAATCCGGGCCACATATTTTTTTCAAAAAGGGTTTTTATCAGCCCTTCTGTATTATCGGATGCCCAATTATTGATGTTGATAAAAGTCCGGTCTTTAGAGAAATCAACATGATCGACGCCGGCATTGAAAATGTCAGCCATTGTAGAAACATATGATTCGGGAACGCTGTAACGGTCGGCGACCCAGACATGGTTAGCGATGTGGGTGACGGCGCCGTTCTTCGACGAGGGAAGATATTGGAGCAGTCGTGTGCTCAGTGAGTTGAATTCGTCAAGATTCGAGCAGTTAAGGGCGTTGATAATCTGCTGCTGAACTTCGCCCTGAGATGAGTTTGCAATCATGCCGAGATAGATGGAGACACTTAGCGGGGAGACGCAGAATGAGCCGTCCAAAGAATTTTGCGCAACGCCGGACAACAGTTTGTCGTTGAAGTCGCTGAGAGCGGCAATATTACGGGTGTCGACCGAAGAGAGAGTTATATCGTCAGAAAGGACCCAGTCTGGATTGTCAAAAGGAATGTCGGGGTCGTTGGGTTCGTCGGAAGAACAAGCACCCAAGGCAAGAGCAGAAAATGCCAAAGCACCTAAATAAGCAGTTTTCATAAGATGGAAGTTTTTATGATTGGGATAATAGTTAACTGTATTTTTGCAAAAATAATATAAATTTATTTACGGATGCCTGTTATGATACGAATATTTCTAAAATTGTGTCTACCTGCATCGTGGGTTGTGGAATGTGTCAGATTGTCATCTGTTGAATTGTCATTATATACAGGGCCATTCGAGGTATCGAAAGCGTCGCTGAGATAATAACCATCACCTTTTCCATCCCAGCCCCAATTGCATTGAACGTAATAGTATTTGGTTGAACGTACAGGTATTAAATTGCCATTTTCATCATGTGCTTGGTCAATTTTTGTGCGAGTCATGAGACCATGAATTAGCCATTCATGGCCACCGGCAGCTGCTACTCCATCGGCTAATACGGGGTGATTGGCATTAATTTCCGATATAACATCCTCAATATTATAATATTTTAATGTTCCACCATCCGAATATCCAAAGGATTCTAAAACGCCCGGTATATATTCAGAATAAGAGCTACTCCCTGTTGGAGCATAGTGTATATCAAGATTTTCCCAAAGACCTAATTGTTGCATCAGACGAGCCACATTATCGGCACCTACAGTAGTAGCAATGTTTTTTGTCGTTAATTTCATTTCCGGCCAATTGAAGTTATATTTACTATAACTATCGGGATACTCGTAGACCGCCATGAGTTGTGCCACTGCGGTTGCGACACACCCTGTGGGACAGACAGTATCCCTTATTACTGGGCAATATAGATTGTATGGGTCCCTTTGACCCCATTTTACTGAACAGAGACCGTTAGGGCATGCAACATCTGTTGTCCATGTCATATATGCTGGAGTAGGATCTCCAGGATCAAAAGGGTCAAGTTTTTCAAAAGTTTCAGGAATAGGAAGATCACCTGGCCCTCCTATGGAAGTAAGGAAAATTTTTAGTCCAGGATTGTCTATAGTATCGTTTTCATTCAGATTACCATTATTAGCCAGCGCTAGCAAACTGGGAACCCGACGGTCGGTTGACATTATAGCAAAACCTTGGTCATCGGAAAAATTAAAAATATGAACATCCAAACCATTATTGGAACGTGACGAGTTATCGCTGAAGTTTTTTGTGTATACATTATTGATGCTACGCGAGGTTGATGTTCTGGAATTATTGCCATCGACAACGGAAAGAACTTCCATGAGATCTTTTTGGGCTTCTTCGATAGAAATATAATAGTCCGGAACATTCTGTTCCTGTACCACAGACATGACCTCGTCATTACAGGCCGTCATTGAGACAGTCAGTGCGACTGCCAGAATTGATTTGCTTAGATTTTTGATTTTCATGGTTTTGAGTTTTATTGATTAATTAAACTGTCAGTTAGGGTTAGAGATTGAGAAAAATCCTTTGTAGGAGCGGTCAGGCGTATTAATGACGATTACTACGTTTCTATTGGCAGATGACAGGTTATTAATGAAGTCAATGGAATCGTAAGAGACACTGATTAAGCGTTCTTCCCCTTCGTCCCACATTTCATAGGATTCAATATCTTCGAGGTCGGGGGTAAAAGTCAATTCGTTTGCCTCAAAGTCAATTGTCACGACAATCGGCCTTGGGGGGACACGATGGCCTGAAGAATAATTATTATTGGATTCTGATGAGTTTTGATTTATTTGTATTGTTATTGTTTGTCCACAAGAAAATACAACCACAGTCAATAGAAATAATAAAAAAATTAAGGGACGTTTCATTGTTTTAATTAGTTGTTCATGTTATAATAGATTTTGGACAAAGGTAATGGGACGCAATATTTTCGCCAAAATTATTGGTTCGAAAATAGTTCGAAAATAGTTCGAAAATAGTTCGAAAAAAGTTTAAAAACAAATAGTCCGCTTATACTTAGGCGGTTGTGCGTGATGAGATATAAATCCGAAGTGTGTTTTTGAACGGTGGGTAATCAGGCTGGCTACAGTTTCAGAGGGCCTGGATGATATGGTCGAGGTCTTTAGGATCAATCCGGTCGGAGAACAGGAGTGAGCGTAACTGGCGACGGCGGTAGGAGATGGTTGCCTTGGTACGTCCTGTCAAGGTGGCGATTTGTGTGGAATTCATGCCGCATTTTATGAGCATGATGGTCTGATAGTCCTGTGGCTTCAGATCGTGGCCGACAAGGAGGTGTAGGTTTTTTCGGAAGTTTGGGGATGTCTCGTGTATTACAGTCTGGAGTCGCTGCCAGAGTCCGCTGTCCTCGTGTACAGGGCTATGCTCGCGGAGGTGACTCAAAACTTCCTGATAAGGCTCGGAGTTAAGTATGTGCTGTGAAATCACGGCACCGGAGGGATTGGCATTGGCAATAGCCTCGGCCTGCAGACGGATCTGCTCCCTGAGCGAGTCGATGCTGTTGTCGTGGT
>CALKRW010000023.1 GCA_937989585.1 uncultured Porphyromonadaceae bacterium
TCGGCTGCCCGGACAGACATCCGGAATTGCCCAATCAGAAAATGCCCCGAGACATTTTCGCATCCCACGACCCGCCTTAGCGCCATTTACATAACATCCTTTTCACTCCGCGTCGCCACACAGACGATGCGCTGCTTGCGTGCGCTGTCAAGCCGCAGCAGAATGAACAGCAGTATGGTGAATCCCCGCACGTTCAGAAAAGACGTCTGTCAGAAAGTATTTGTGGAAATAGAATGGCCCTTTTTGTCTTTGAATTTAATAAGGAAGACTATATCATGCGCTTTCATGAATGAGACAGTTTCCTCCTGTAACTGGGACATGAAAGCGAACTTGAATGAATTAAGCAATTGATCTTTCTCCGATTGAGAAAGTTGAGACAGATCCGTGCCGTCATCGAATATTAACTCATGGGTGATGATTTTGTCGTTGTTGTAGACAGAAAAGTCAGAAAAAGAGCCGCTTTCTACTAAAACCTTTTTGACTTCAGGACCATTCATGGCGGATACATAATTATTGATGAAGATCTGTGCTTCATCGTCATTAGTGGTCTGAGCAGTTTTCTGAGCATGAACAGTTGCAGGTAAGATACAGGCCATGCCGGAGCAAAGCAGGAGAGAGACAGTGAGAATTGAAAACTTTTTCATAAGGAAGCCATTTAAGTTGAGATTGCAAATATAATCATTTTACCGGTATCAACTATTAATTCGCTCAGTAAATTCACATAAAGTGTAGTGTAAAGGCAGTATAAAAGCAATAGTTTATGAAAACGGAAAAACAAAGGGGGTTGGTAATGTCGAAAAAAAATTGTACTTTTGCAAGCCGTATGGCCCGGGACGAGCAACCTTTCCGACGTTTTTATCTCGTCCGGGGCTTACAGAGTAAGTATCAAGTAATTTAAACACATATAAAACACCCAACCTCCTGTTATGAACGTAACGTTTGACAAGACATCAGATGTCACCGGCAAACTCGTTGTCAACGTCACCGAGGCAGACTATGCCGACAAGGTGACCGCCGAGCTTAAAAAAGTAGCCAAGACCCGCACAATCCCCGGTTTCCGTCAGGGACACGTGCCCATGGCTCAGATCAAACGCCTTTTCGGCAAGCAGTGCAAGAGCGAAGTCCTCAACGACGAGGTTTACCGCTCTGTAATCGAATATATCCGCGACAACAAACTCAATGTCCTGGGCGAGCCTCTGCCCGTGAACGTCACCGAAATCAACCTCGACGACAAGGACTACACATTCGAATACGAGATTGGTGTAGCCCCCGAAATCAATGTCAATGTGAATAAGGACGTGAAACTTCCCTTCGTGGAGATCGAGGTTTCGCCCGAAATGGTAGCCGAGCAGGACAAGAATTTCCGCCAGCGCTTCGCATCGCAGGTTCCCGGCGAGGAAGTCGAGGGGCGCGCCCTTGTAAAAGGTTCGCTCCAGCAACTGAACGAGGACGGCTCGGTGAACGAGAACGAAGGCGCCGTGCAGGTTGTAGACGGCATCGTCGCTCCCTTCCTGTTCACCAACGAGGATGAGAAAGCCAAGTTCATGGGCAAGAAGATCAACGACAAGGTTGTCTTCAATCCCTGGAACTCGTGCAACGGCAACGCCGTAGAACTCGCCTCGATGCTCCACCTCGACAAGGAAATTGCCAAGGACGTGAAGAGCGACTTCGTGATGGCCATCTCCGAGATAATCGTAGCCAAGGACGCCGAGCACAACCAGGAGTTCTTCGACAATGTATTCGGCCGCGACAAGGTGCACAACGAGGAAGAATACAACGCCGCCGTCACCGAGATGATCAAATCGCAACTCATGGGCAACTCCATCAGCCTGTTCGACCATGACGCACGTGAGTATCTGCTCAAGACCTACGGCGACTTCGAACTGCCCGACACATTCCTCAAGAAATGGCTCGTAGCCCGCAACGAGGAACTGACCAACGAGAACATCGACAAGGAATATGAGGAGATGAAAGAGTCCCTCAAGTGGCAACTCATCAAGGAGCGTGTCGCCCAGCAACTCGAGGTCAAGGTCGAGGAAGAGGACGTCCTCAACTTCGCCAAGCAGATCGCCCACAACCAGTTCCTGCAGTACGGAATCACCAACATGGACGAAGAGACCATCACCTCGACTGCAAAACGAATCCTTGACGACAAGAACTACCGCGCACAGATCGCAGAGCAGGTTGCCGACATGAAACTGTTCACCGCAGTACGCAATGCCGTCACCCTCGAGAACAAGACCGTTTCGCTTGACGAGTTCAAGGCAATAGTATCGAAAATCAACGGCCACGCCGCTGACGCAGAATAATCCCAAAGGAACATATCGCTGACAAACTGTCAGTCGGACATAACAGCCGCACGATGCCTCAGTTACGCATCGTGCGGCTTGCGTTTATGCCATGTAAAACCTTATTGGCATATTGTTTGTTAGTTAAATAGTAAACAAAATACTTACTGAACAAAACACGCAAAATCAGCATAAACGCTTTGCTATGAATTTCAACAACTTCACAATCAAGTCCCAGGAAGCCCTCCAGAAGGCTGTCGAGATTACCCGGTCGAATGGACAGCAGGCTATCGAGCCTGTGCATCTGCTGAAGGCAGTGCTCGAGGAAGGCGATTCCCTGGCAAAATTTATCTTTCAGAAAATTGGTGTCAACGCCGCGCAGGTCACTACGCTTGTCGACAATGCCATAGGCGCCGAGCCCAAGGTGTCGGGCGGCGAGCCTTATCTTAGCCGGACATCGAACGACGTACTCCAGAAGTCCATCGACATCGCCAAGAAACAGGGTGACGAGTATGTGACACTCGAGGCCATGCTGATGGCCCTGCTCGATATACGTTCGCAGGCTTCGACCATACTCAAGGATCTCGGCGTGACAGCCAAGGAACTTCAGGCTGCGGTCGACGAACTGCGCAAGGGCAAGAAAGCCACTGACCAGAGCGCCGAGGACACCTACAACTCGCTTTCGAAGTATGCGATCAACCTATGCGAGCGCGCACGCCAGGGCAAACTCGATCCCGTCATAGGACGTGACGAGGAGATACGCCGCGTGCTTCAGATACTCTCGCGCCGTACTAAGAACAACCCCATGCTTATCGGTGAGCCCGGTACAGGTAAGACCGCAATCGCCGAGGGCCTGGCAATGCGAATCGTCCGCGGCGATGTTCCCGAGAACCTTAGGTCGAAGCAGATTTTCTCGCTCGACATGGGCGCGCTTGTCGCAGGCGCAAAATATAAGGGCGAGTTCGAGGAGCGACTGAAAGCCATCGTGAATGAGGTTACTCAGAGCGACGGCGAGATAATCCTCTTCATCGATGAAATCCACACTCTCGTCGGCGCCGGCAAAGGCGAGGGCGCAATGGATGCTGCAAACATCCTGAAGCCCGCACTCGCGCGAGGCGAACTCCACTCGATTGGCGCGACTACGCTTGACGAGTATCAGAAATACTTCGAGAAGGACAAGGCGCTCGAGCGCCGTTTCCAGAAAGTGATGGTAGACGAGCCCGACGAGGAGAGCGCGATAGCAATTCTCCGCGGACTGAAGGAGCGTTACGAGAACCACCACCATGTACGTATCAAAGACGAGGCCATCATCGCCGCCGTCCAATTGTCCGAGAGATATATTACCGACCGTTTCCTGCCTGACAAGGCCATCGACCTTATCGACGAGGCTGCATCGAAACTGAAACTCGAGATTGACTCGGTGCCTCAGGCCCTTGACGACATCACAAGAAGAATCGCCCAGAAGGAAATCGAGCGTGCCGCCATCAAGCGCGAGGGCGACAATCAGCCCAAGGTCGAGGAAATCGATAAGGAACTCGCCACCATGCGCGAAGAGTCGAAGCAACTGACCGCGAAATGGAAATCGGAGAAGACTCTCATCGACCGCATCCAGCAGAACAAGGTCGACATCGAGCAACTGAACTTCGAGGCCGACCGTGCAGAACGCGAAGGCGATTACGGTAAGGTTGCCGAGATACGTTACTCACGCATCAAGGAAAAAGAAGACGGCATCAAGCAGGCTCAGGAAGAACTGAGGACCATGCAGGGCGAGAAGGCCATGATCAAGGAAGAGGTCGACGCCGAGGATATTGCAGACGTAGTATCACGCTGGACCGGCATTCCCGTGAACAAGATGGTCCAGAGCGAGAAAGTGAAACTGCTCCACCTTGAGGAAGAACTTCACTCGCGCGTAGTCGGCCAGCAGGAGGCTATAAGCGCCATCGCGGACGCAGTGCGCCGTTCGCGCGCAGGCCTCAATGACCCGAAGCGACCTATCGGCTCTTTCATCTTCCTCGGTACAACCGGCGTGGGCAAGACCGAACTTGCCAAGGCGCTTGCCGAATATCTGTTCGATGACGAGAACATGATGACACGTATCGACATGTCCGAGTATCAGGAGAAACACGCTGTGTCACGACTGGTCGGTGCGCCTCCGGGATACGTAGGCTATGACGAGGGCGGTCAACTTACCGAGGCCGTGCGCCGCAAACCTTATTCGGTAGTCCTGTTCGACGAAATCGAGAAGGCACATCCCGATGTGTTCAACATCCTGCTGCAGGTGCTTGACGACGGACACCTGACCGACAACAAGGGTCGTCTGGTGAACTTCAAGAACACCATAATAATAATGACCTCCAACATGGGCTCGCAACTGATCCGCGAGAAATTCGCGACCATCAAGCACAACATGCCCAAGGAGGAAAAGCAGGAGATAATCGATCAGGCCAAGGACGATGTCCTCGAAATGCTGAAGCAGACAATCCGTCCCGAATTCCTCAACCGTATCGACGAGATTATCATGTTCACTCCGCTTAACCGCGAGGAGATTGAAGAAATCGTCCGTCTGCAGATACTCGGCGTACAGCGTATGCTTGCCCGCAACGGTGTAACCCTTGAGGTAACTCCCGCAGCAATATCGTATCTTGCCGACGAGGGCTATGATCCGGAGTTCGGCGCACGTCCCGTGAAACGAGTCATCCACCGTCTTGTGCTCAACCGCCTGTCGAAGGATATCCTTGCACAGAAGGTCGACCGCGAGCATCCCATCAAGATTGATGCGGAAGGAGACAGACTCATCTTCTCCAACTGATACAATATTCCCTGATATAATCAATGCCGCAGGCGTCCGATATTTCGAATCGCCTGCGGCATTTTTTGTTTTATTCTTTTTCAGATAGGGATGGCTTAGACGTGGATGTATCGGCGTACGAGCGACAGCATCAGTGCGGGATCGTTCAATGCGGCATTCGCCTCGGCCTGGTTGTATGAACGAAGTCGCTTGATCTGGCCGTCGATGAGACCGGGAGAGAATATGCCGCGGTCCTCGAAGATGCCACGTGCCTTGTCGAGACATTCGGCAGAATCGGCACAGTTGACGGGGAGTTGGGCAAGATGCTTGAGGACGTCTGCGTTCTCGCTGCGATGGATGTTGACGTCAACGTAGGTCTTTTTGGCGATATCGAGGGCGTTGTCAAGTTCGAGACCGTAACGAAGGGCGACGGCGAGCGAGGCAATGAGCAGATAAATGTCGGCGGAACCGTCGGCCGAGCGAATCTCGAATGTCTGTTTCATAGAGGTGTCGAGGTCGAGTGTCTCGGTGCCCGGGTTAAGTTCGGCACACATGTCCCTGTCGGCTGTCCATCCGAGAGGAACGCGGACCAGCACGGAGCGGTTGCGGTCGCCCCAGCACACATTGGTCGGAGCCTCCTGGTGGGGAACAAGGCGGAAGTAAGAAGTGGGATTGGTGTTGCCGAAGGCTGTGATGGCCGGGGCAAGTTCCATGAGGCCGGCGATTGCGCGGCGGGCGGTTTCGGAAAGTTTGCGGTCGCTGTCGAGCATTACTGACTTGCCGTCCTTGACTATGCGCATGTGGATGTGCAGACCCGAACCGGCTTTACCGGCAGTAATCTTCGGTGCGAAAGTGATGTCGAATCCCTCGCGGAAGGCAAGATTGCGGATGACCCATTTTGCAACCATCAACTGGTCGGCAGCCTCGCGGGCGTCAACCGGGAGGAATTCGATTTCGTTCTGCTCGTAGACAATGCCGTCGAGTGTGAAGTTACCGACCTCGGAGTGTCCGTACTTTATCTGTCCACCGGTGCCGGCGATATACTGCATGCAGCGTGTGCGGAACTCATTGGTCTTGGCGAAAGGCGCCGATTCGTGATATCCGCGCTGGTCAGTAGCGGGAAACTCACCGCTGTCGGGAGATATGACGTAATACTCGAGTTCGCCCATGGCCTCGAAATTCATGCCGGTGGATTTCGTAAATTCCTCGCAAGCGTGACGGAGAATATATTCGGGAGAACTTTCGAATGGTTTGCCGTCCTTGTCAAAGAATGAGCAGAGCATTGTCACTGTCGGGATTTCGGCAAAGGGATCGACGAAAGCGGTAGAGAAGCGCGGAAGAACATAAAGGTCGCTCGATGAAGCAGAGATGAAGGGGAAAAGCGAGGAACCGTCGACACGTTCGCCAAGGGTCAGAATTGTCAGAAGATAGTCGTAGTCATTTATTACGAAATTCAGTGTCTTCAGGCGGCCGTCTGCGGCGGGGTACATGAAGTTGACCATCTCGATGTTGTTATCGCAGATGTATTTGATTATGTCTTCGCGTGTAAAATCTCTCTGGGCCTTATCCAGATATTTTACTATCAGGTTTTTGCTGAGTTTAATTTTACTGTTCATGGTATTCAGGAATAAAAATTAGAAGATTCGGTAGAGAAAAACAGATTTAAGGTAATCAAAATGTGATTTTGCCACATCTCGAACCCAAAATTAGTTAAAAACGGGAAGAAAAAGAATAAAATCCCTGCGAATTAACATTGTTTAATATAAATTGGGAGGTTGATAAACTTCCATGTAGAATTGATTTTAAATGACTTTTATCACTGATAATCAATCATATGAGGAAATAACGGTACAACTATCCATTAAAGAAAAGAGGGAATGAAAAAGTTGCTTTGAGGAAGTGGGAGGGTTAGAAAAGGCGTATGTCTTGAATGAAATATTTAACTAAATCCTAACAGATGATAGATATTTTTATGATTTGGAATTAAAAGCAAAGAGACACTAAAATTCAAGGGAACACGCTGTATGTCAGTTAAAATGTGTAACTTTGCATATTGGCATATATGCCATATCTGAAACAATGGCAAAGATTACAGTCCAAAATACCGAAATAGCAGTTGTAAAATACAACGAGGAGGATTATATCAGCCTGACAGACATGGCTCGCAGCCAGATGCATGAGCATATAATTTTCCGTTGGTTGAGCCTTAATAGCACCATCGAGTATCTCGGAGAATGGGAAATGCTCTATAATCCCGATTTTAATTGTACCGAATTCGGTACAATTAAAAATGCCGCAGGAAGCAACAACTTTGTGCTATCGGTAAAAACGTGGCTTGAACGGACAAATGCCATAGGCATACGTTCAAAAGCCGGTCGTTATGGCGGCACATACGCACATCGGGATATAGCTTACCATTTCGAAATGTGGATAAGCCCCAAATTTCAGTTATTGCTCGTCAAAGAGTATCAGAGATTAAAGACAGAGGAACAAAGGTTGTTGGGTTGGTCGGCGAAACGTGAACTGTCGAAAATCAACTACCGCATACACACTGATGTACTGGAAAGTGGCGATAATGATAGAAAACTATTGAAATAAAATAGGCTATGATACAATTTATTGAAAAGGGTGACATATTCAATATTGTGGGCGTAAACAACTATGCACATGGTTGTAATTGTGCCGGAGCAATGGGAAAAGGAATAGCGTTACAGTTCAAGAATAAATATCCTAAGATGTATTCCGAATATCGTGCCATGTGCAAGGATGGTTTATTCAATCCCGGAGATGTCTTTGATTACAATTATGGCAACGGACACATATATAATCTTGGCACACAGGTGTCTTGGAAAACAAAAGCTCGGTTGGAATATATTGAAGATTCGGTAGGGAGGATGCTTGGATTTGCGGCTTCGGACAACGTAACCAAAATAGCCCTTCCAGCAATCGGAGCCGGATTAGGTGGGTTGAATTGGAATGATGTGAAAGAAATTTTGAATAGAGTCTCCATAAACTATCCTGATATTGAATTATATGTAGTCGAGGCTTACGGCTGATGATATTTCAGTACTCAATACTTGTCAAGGAATTATTTTTTATTGCTATAAAACAGTTTTTGGGACGCATGGAGAACCAATAGCGGTACAAAAAGAGGGGAAATGAGCCTTGAAACGCTGATTTTCACCTGTTAACGAGGGTTCTTTACGGGATTTGTATTATCTTTGCATTCGGATTGAGGCAACTCTCTCCACGACATTTTGAAATAATAAGAAGCGTTATGCCATATCTGAAAGAAATGAAATTCGGTTTATCAGAGATGAAGAAAATACAAGGCAAATAAAGATTATGTATCAGGATAATCTGACATATGAGATGAAGTATCGCTACCGGGTATTTTGACATTGAACGCAGTTCTACAATTTTTTTCACTCTTAATATGATGCTTCATTCACGTCATGGTGAAGAATTTGAAGGGTTCAGTTACACACTCGGTGGAGACGAAGAATATCTCAGAATTTTCGATAAGTACTTTGGATATGACTGGGATAAGAGTATTGCTTCAAGAACTCTTCCGATACAACGGATAACCATGATTATGACAGATTCATTCAATAACTGTAAAATATCATGCGTCTTACAACCTTTCTGAGTTGTCGTTGAAAACAGCAGTGCTAATCTTTTCTTGTGCCAAATTTGAATTATTAATAGAAGTGTGGAAAATCAGCACTCCACAATGGAAATATTTTCGAATGAAATTTCTCTATTTTTTTATTGCATTGTTATCTATCTCATTAATCGCGAATAGCCAGACTAATGAGAATTACATCTATCAACTCAAAAATATAAATGGACATTACTATTTTGATGCAATGGTAGAGCATCAGCCGTTCGAAAATATAATGATTGAGTCTGGAATCCCAGGGCTGCTTATCGGAGACAGTCTTTTTAATAAATGTTTTAACGGTGTAGAAAAAGATTGGAACCGAGAAACAGATAAGAAAATTCGATTACTCAATGACATATATGCCATTCAATATATTCGACCTCTAACTTGCCAAATAGGTAATGGCATCTTTACTGGTAATGTTTTTGTATTAGAAGGATATGATGGCATCGCGTTGCCAGTACAATCGTTAGTATGCGTTGATTCGACAAAAAAATATCTTAAAATTGACTTGAATAATAATCAGATGTGTTTTTTAGGAGAATCAGATTGGGAGAATACGGATGATTATAGTGTGTTTTGTTTGGAGAAAATAAATGGTATGCCAGTTATAGAAACTGATGTAAACATTATTTCGCAGAATATTACTGGGTCAATCGGCAAATCCAAATACATTCTTGATTTTGGGAATGGAGCACTGTTATTTCTGATGAAGGGTAATGAAAATGTTGACCAAATGATAGCATCATCTGGGATAGAAATTTTAAGTGCAAAAAATAAAGAAGGGGAGATTGTCTCTGAGGGGATATACGCAGATAGTTGCACCATCTGCAACCGCAAGTTTGAACAAGTTTCAATAGGGTTGACAGACAAAATGAAGGGATTTCAAAAATTCTCAGGACTAATTGGACTCAAATTTTTCTCAAAACCAGTGGTATTGGATTTCTCGAATAATAAGCTTTATATTTCCCATAGATAAATATTGTTGGAAAGATAGAAAAATAGACAGTATATCAGTTTTAACTTACTTATATTTAACTCCTTGTCCTCTCTCAATCTTCCAGTCATACCGACCTTCCGCTACATCACCAACCTCATTGAGTGTATGGCGATGTTTTATTTCATCAAAGGGCTGTCGGTGTTCCGCATAGTCACAGAGCCATGCGCCGACCGCTTTCTGCTGCTCGGTGGTCTCGTCGTAAGACTGCATGACGTTCTTGATGTCGGCGGCTTCGGAGGGAGAGAAGATTGACTTGTGCCGTTCCGTGGCGAAATGGATAATCGCGTCAATGGCTCGTCGGAACACCTCGCTTGCCTTGTAGAGAATATCGGCGATGATATTCAGAATATCCCGGTTCGATTTCAGCGCACCTTGCAACTGTCTTATGACCTTGTCCTTCTCCTCCGTTTCCCGGCTCACCGCCATGCTGATGCGGTGCTGTTCCCTTCCATTTGGGAATAATAGCGCAGTTGATTACCATGATATTTGCATAAATTAACACACATAAATATATCCAAACAAGCAGAGAGAGTTAATTTTGTAAAAAATTTCATTTTATTACTTATGTGATTATGAAAATAAGAAAACTAATATTTGTTGCAGCGATGGCATTCTGTTCTGTTGCCTGGGGACAGAATAATGAAAAACTGATCATTGTCAATGAAGGTTTGTGGCAATCCAACAACGGACGTCTCTCATACTTTGAGAACGGCAATATGGTCTCCAACCGATGGTACGAGGAAATCAACCATCACGCGCTGGGAGACACTCCGAGTGACATTATCCAAATCAATGATAATCTTGTAGCCATTACCGTAAACGGTTCAAACATAGTGCAGTTTATCACACCCGAAGGAAAAGATGTGGCTGCTAACGAGGAGATTCCCAACTGCAGACGTCTGGCATCGGATGGAAAATATGTTTATGTCACTTCATACGCTCACGAATGCACCGTCAACGGAATTACCAAAAGTTTTGTCAAAGGCTATGTGGCCAAGATTGACATAAGTAATTTCAAGGTCGTTGCCGCGACTGAAGTGGGTTATGAGCCTGATGGAATCGCCTGTTATAAAGGTTGTCTTTTCGTTGCCAACACAGGAGGCTATTCATACCAGGAGGCCCATGATTATGAGAGGACTGTCAGTGTGCTTGATGCCGAAAGCATGGAAGTAAAACGCACAGTCAATACGGGTTGCATGAATCTTTTCGGAAAAATTTCCAGAAGCGGACAGTATCTTTGCATAAATTCTGCGGGTGACTACTATTCACAGAATACAACTACGCTGATTTTTGACTGCCAGGCTGCGATTGATGGCAAGGCTGACACAGAATGTTTCAAGACCTTTGACTATTCCTCCACTTATAATACGGTCTCTCCTCAAGGCCTGTTCTATGTAATCGGATCGCACTTCTCATTCACGACGGGTCAATATAAGAATAACTACATTACGATTAATCCGGAAAAGGCCTTCAGTGCTAATCCCGCATCTGCCGTAACGGAAACTCTGCCAGGCACCATGGTCGAGGATATAAGCAAATTCAAGGCGCCTTATGGCATTTATGTCAATCCTTATACGGGATACCTCTATGCAACAGATGCAGGCGACTATGTTTCTAACGGTACATTGTACCAGTGGAATCCTGAGGGCAAGTATGTCGGCAAATGGAGTACATATATCAACCCGGCCTATTTCCTGGCATTGCCGCCTGACGGACATTTCGGTGCGGTAGATGATATTATCGCTGATGAAAAACGGCCGGTAGATAATACAATATACAATCTTCAGGGAATTCCTGTTACCCAAATGATTCCAGGCCAGATTTACATCCAGAACGGCCGAAAATTCATTTACCGCGAAAATTGATCATTAATCTAGGACAAACATTATAAAGGACCCGGATACGCTAATCCGGGTCCTTTATTATTGTTTTTCTAAAGTACTTCAGGGTTGAAGGATATGCCTGAGGAGTGAGGAGAGACGCTCTGTGCCACGATGATTGAGGTGGTCGGCGTCAAAGAAATCATCATGATTGAAGTCCGGGTCATTCATGAAATCAAGGAGGATTACTCCATAACGATGATACATTAATCTCGCGACATCGTAAAGTTCGGCAACCTGCTGTGATGACATGTTTCTGCGGTAATCTTCGTAGAGCGGGGTTATGAGCAGATAAGTGCGAATATTATATTCATGGCAAAGTCGGCAAAGACGATCAAGCCATTCGGTATTCTCAGTTACGAAGCGGGTCTCTGCGATTGTCTGTTTACGGGCTTTTGAGACTGATTCACTTTCCCAGCCGCTGTAGCAGAACTCGGGTGAGTTGTCAAGCGACAGCCCCAGGGTGTCACACATTCCCTTGCCTCCAAAGAGAGCACGACGCACACGACCGGAAAATATATCCGGCTGCGATATCTCGAAATTGTAGCGGGAGAAATCCGAGTGTTTGTCAATGTTCATATAGATTTTATAGTTGTTGGCCATCCACCATTCGTCCCCTTCCTCGAAAATCGGGTCACGCAGGGAATGGTAGGATAGGGAAAGCACGACTGTCCTCAGATTCGGCAGATATGGAAGATAATGCTCGAGGAGCCGATAATCATATTCATAGTTCTGCGAGACATTGGCAAGGTTGAATGCGCTGTCACCGAGAACGGCAGGATTGATGGCATAGTAGTTATGCGAGTCTCCTAATATCAGGGTTGATATTTTCGACCCATTATCCAGTATATATTGATTTTTATAGGAATAAGAGTTCGTGGAATTGCGCACCAGTACTTCTCCCGCCGCCAGAGTCAGGGCGACAAGCAATGCAAACAGAAGAGTGTTGATGACAAATCTACGCATTTTCAGAACTGGAAATAGATGAAACTCTGTAAGCGGTAAAACAGTATAATGCAGACCACAATCAGCCAGTACACAGTCCACCGGGCGATACGGTAACGCATAAGTCCGTGACCCTCGAAACTCAAGGGCGATTCCTTGTGGCGTGAGAACCATTCGGCAACAAGCAAAACTGCAATCCAGATGAATGAGGCTTTGCCTTCGACGGGAGTATGTACATTCCAGCGCGTAAACATATGGCAGATGTATGTCCATGCGTCAGAAAGACTGTCGGAACGGAAAAGAATCCAGCCGATGGCGACAAGAAGGAAAGTCCTTCCCATCAGCAGGGATTCGTAGAATGACGGCCAACGGCGGTTCTCGGCGACAGTGGAATTCTTGAACATATCCTTCTTACCACGGATGATGCCCGGTATAAACATTACTGCATGGTAGGCTCCCCAAGCGACGAAAGTCCATGCCGCCCCGTGCCACAGACCGCTCACAAGAAACACGACCAAGGTGTTGCGGGCAATCTTCTGACTTCTGACACGGCTACCGCCCAATGGTATGTAGACGTAATCGCGGAACCAAGACGTGAGCGATATGTGCCAGCGGCGCCAGAACTCGCCTATGCTTCGGGAGAAATATGGCAGATTGAAATTGCGCATCAACTGGATGCCGAAGAGTCTGCCGGTGCCGATGCCAATGTCCGAATATCCTGAGAAATCGCAATAAATCTGGATTGTGAACATCAATGCCGCCCCGATAAGTGTCAGTGAACCGGCCGTTTCATAGTTGGCAAAAACGGAGTCGACATAAGGGCCGAGGTTATCCGCCACGACCGTTTTCTTGAAGAATCCCCATAACATTAGCCTGAGGCCGCTTACTGCCATCGCGTAATCGAACGTTCGTTCATGCTCGAACTGGGGCAATATATTCACAGCCCTCTCGATGGGACCCGCTACCAGTTGGGGGAAGAAAGAGATGAATGCAAAGAAAGATACCGGGTCATGGGTAGGCTTTATTTTTTCACGATAGACATCAATAGAGTAACTCAGGGCCTGGAACGTGTAGAACGAAATGCCAACCGGAAGAACAAGACCGAGAGTGATTCCATCGACCGTTATTCCCACAGAGTTAAGCAACGCAGCGAAGTTGGCGGCAAAGAAATCGAAATACTTGAATATGGCGAGAATGCCGAGGTTGATGGCTATATTAAGCCACATCCAGAATTTTTTTTGCCTTCGGCTGTCACTTCCGGCTATAAGCAGACCGGAAGCGTAACTGCACGCTGTAGTAAAAGCGATGAGCAGCAGAAAGCGCCAGTCCCACCATCCGTAAAAAACATAACTCGCAACCACCACAAGAATATTCTGCCACCTTAGCGAGCCCTTGAGACTCCAGTAAGCGGCAAAAACAATTGGCAGGAACAGAAGAAATGTGAGACTGTTGAATAGCATTCAGAAATCAGAGTTGACGGCATTCGTCCATCCAGAGAGCGGATGAAGCGTCAGAAGGCATGCGCCAGTCGCCGCGTGGAGAAAGGCAGACCGAACCGACTTTTGGACCGTCGGGCAAGCATGAACGCTTGAACTGCTGAGCGAAGAAACGACGGAAGAAAGTTGTAATCCATTTTTTTATAGTCTTCCTGTCATATCTGCCGTCGAAGGCCTGTAAAGCCATGGAGAAAATGCGTTTCGGCGAGAATCCATAACGAAGAAGATAGTATAGGAAGAAATCATGAAGTTCATAGGGGCCGACAAGGTCCTCGGTCTTCTGCACGATATTGCCCTTGTCATCGGCGGGAATAAGTTCGGGGCTTACCGGAGTGTCGATAATATCGGCGAGAGCGTCAGCCAGTTCCTTGTCTCCATCCTTGCGGGCATTCTCGCAGAAAGCCTCGACAAGATAGCGGACAAGAGTCTTGGGCACAGAGGCGTTTACACCATACATAGACATGTGGTCACCGTTGTAGGTTGCCCATCCGAGGGCAAGTTCCGAAAGGTCGCCTGTCCCCAGCACCATACCGCCGACCTGATTGGCGATATCCATAAGAATCATCGTGCGCATACGTGCCTGAGAGTTCTCATAAGTGACATCGTGGTCAGCCGGATTATGGCCGATATCGGAGAAATGCTGCTCGACCGATTTGGCGATTGAAATCTCACGTAAGGTAACACCCAACTGCCGCATGAGGGTGATGGCGTTGTTATACGTGCGGCCTGTCGTGCCGAAACCGGGCATCGTAACGGCAACTATGCCATTACGGTCCAGGCCAAGACGGTCGAAGGTACGGGCGGCTACAAGAATCGCAAGAGTGGAATCGAGGCCGCCTGAAATTCCTACCACAAGTCTGGAGCAATGGGTGGCCTGAAGTCTCTTGGCAAGACCGGCGACCTGTATCCCTGTAATCTCGTCGCAACGTGCCGAGAGATTCACACGGACACGCGGAACAAACGGGGTGGGGGATATATTCCTCAGGATTTCTTTTTTTTCAACAGTCTTGGTTTCGGCAACAACTGTCGTGAAAGAGTTGTCATCATCATTATTTATACGTGAAGCGCAGTCCACAAATGAAGATGTGTGCATTCGGTCGCGAGCGATAGCGTCAAGGTCAATGTCGGCGACAATGTAATGTGGCTCCATGGTCCACCGTGTATTCGATACAAGCAACTTGCCCTTTTCGGCTATATAGGCGGGGCCGTCAAACACAAGGTCTGTCGATGATTCGCCGAAACCTGCGGACGAATATACATAGGCACAGAGGGAACGGGCCGAGTTGGCAACTACAAGTTGGCGCTGATACTGGTGCTTGCCAATGAGGACGTCACTTGCCGAAAGATTGAGTATAACATCGGCTCCGGCCATCGCAGCGAGAGTAGACGGAGGTATCGGTGCCCACATGTCCTCACATATCTCTGCGGCGACTTTCGCTCCGGCGACGGAGACCATCACATGAGAACCTAAGGCCGTATTCTGTCCGGCAAAATTTATTGCGACATTAAATGACGGCGCGGAAGTCCACCATCGCTTCTCATAGAATTCGTTATAGTTTGGAACGAATGTTTTGGGGATGAGCGCAAGAAGTTTGCCATTGGAGCAGAGGGCGGCACAATTATATAAGGCATTGTTAGCAGACACCGGAAGCCCCACTGCAAAAGTCAGGTTCAAATCCGCTGACTCACGGAGAATCTTTTCAAGTCCGAGTTCGGCGGCATTTAGTAGAGTCTGCGAATGGAAAAGGTCAGCGCATGTATAGGCAGTGACACACATCTCGGGGAAGACAGCGAGTTCTACGCCTTCGCTGTCAAGTTTCCTAAGTAAGTCGAGTATCGAGGAGACATTAGACTCGACGCCGGCTACATTGACAGCCGGGACGGCTGCTGCAACGCGAAGATATTCCTTTTCAGCCATCGTATGTTATTTTTTTGTGGTTTTCTTCGAAGAGGAAGTTTTTGAGGTCTTCGATGATTTGGAGGTAGAGGATTTTTTGGATGACTTGCTCGATTTGGATTTCTTGGTCGAGGAAGTCTTTGATGTTGGCTTGTCGGCTTTAGGCTGTTCCTGAACCAGAGAATATCCGTCCTGCTGGCATCTCTTCTCCATTCTGCCAATTCGTTTCTCGATCTCGGGATGAGAGGAGAAAAGTTGGTTGATAGGATTGTTCTGTGTAGAGCCGGATGCTTTCTCGAGTTGCTGAAGTTTCTGGAAAGCAAACACCATGGCGGCAGGATTCTTGCCGTTGGACTTCAGGAAGTCATAGCCATAGTCATCGGCATTGTTTTCCTGCTTCTGTGAGAACTTGGCGGTAGCAAGAGCATCCCCGAGTTTGCCGAGTTGCGAGTCGGTCAAGGCTGCTACGGTGCCATTGGTTGATGCTATGCCGTCTTTCAATGCCGAGTTGACAAGGGCCTGCTTGAATGCATTCTTCGAGTCCTTGTGTGCCACGTGACCGATTTCGTGACCGATGACACCGAGAACCTCATTGTCGGTCATTGTGTCCATAAGTCCCGAATAGACGCGTACAGAACCGTCCGCACATGCGAAGGCATTTACCTCATCGGTGAGATAGACCTTGAAGTTCAAGGGAATACCCTCAACGGATGTTAGACCTTGTGTCAGTTTGGCGAGACGGATCGTGTATGGACTGTCATCTGGTGCGACTTTGTTTTTGCTGTCGGAATCGGCTATATACTCTTTGACATAGGAAATTACCTGCGCGTCACTGAGGGTTGCGGCCTGAATGAGCTTAGCGCCTCCCTGCATAAGGCGTCCGATATTGAACTGGGCATTCGCGGCAGGTGAACAAAGCGCGATAGCGCATATTACCGGTATGAGAATCTTTTTCATAAATCAATGTGTCTTGTGTGTTAGTTGCAGAACCTTAATCAGTCAAACTTCTTGCGGCGGAAAACGAAGTTTCGGCCAAGATACTTTTCTCTTACAACAGGGTTTTCGGCAAGTTGTTCGGACGTCCCCTGGAAAAGTATACGTCCTTCGAAGAGAAGGTAGGCACGGTCGGTGATAGACAGTGTCTCGGGGGCGTTATGGTCGGTGATGAGTATTCCTATATTCTTTTCTTTCAGTTTGTATACAACGGACTGGATGTCCTCCACGGCGATAGGGTCGACGCCGGCGAACGGCTCGTCAAGCATGATGAACTTTGGGTCGATGGCAAGACAGCGTGCAATCTCGGTGCGTCGGCGCTCGCCGCCGGAAAGACGGTCGCCAAGATTCTTGCGCACTTTCTGGAGATTGAACTCACTGATAAGTGTCTCGAGTTTCTCACGCTGGTAATCCTTGGGCTTGTCCGTCATCTGGAGTACAGCCCGAATGTTATCCTCGACAGACAGTTTGCGGAAGACTGAGGCTTCCTGGGCAAGATAGCCGATGCCCTTGCGGGCGCGTTTGTAAACCGGGAAACTGGTGATTTCGGTCTTGTCCAGAAAAATACGCCCGCTGTTGGGTCGGATTAGCCCTGTTGTCATATAGAAGGTTGTGGTCTTTCCTGCGCCGTTAGGGCCAAGCAGGCCAACAATTTCTCCTTGCGTAACGTCAATCGAGACGTGGTCCACGACAGTTCGCTTACCATATATTTTAACAAGATTGTCGGTGCGAAGAACCATCTTATCGGGTTCGGACTGCTCATCGGTATGGATGGTTTCTTCCGGAAGATCTGCCTCCGGAAGTTCTGGTGCGGGAACAATATCCTGAACGTCAGTCTTGTCGCGATGGTTAAAGTCAAGTTTGAAAGATAATCCCATTAATAAACAGTGTTAACTTTTTATAATGCAGAATAGAATCAGTGGCTGAGACGACTGCCGATGTAATCGGTGAGCAGGCGTATTGCCACGGTGTTGCTTCCGCCTTGCGGGACAATAAGGTCAGCGAAACGCTTTGAGGGCTCGATATGCTGGCAGTGCATGGGCTTCAGTACTTCCTGATAGCGGTCGATGACCATCTGGGGAGTGCGTCCGCGCTGGATGCAGTCACGCGCTATGACACGGATCAGCCGGTCATCGGCATCGGCGTCTACGAAAACCTTGACGTCCATCATGTCTCGCAGTTCGGCTTCGCACAGTACAAGAATACCCTCTATGATGACTACATCAACCGGGTCGACTCTTACAGTTTCAGGCTGGCGTGTACAGGTCAGATAGGAATATGTAGGCATCTCTATGGCCTTGCCTTCCTTCAACTGTTTCAGGTGTTCGACAAGAAGAGGCCATTCTATTGCGGCAGGTTCATCGAAATTGATTTTCTGACGGTCTTCAGGCGGGATGTGAGACGAATCCTTATAATATGAGTCCTGAGGAATGACGGCAACTTCTCCGGCCGGGAAACTGTCGACTATTTTATTGACTACCGTGGTCTTGCCTGAGCCGGTACCTCCGGCTATTCCGATGATGAGCATATGCTAAAAACTTAAGGTTCAAATTGTTATAAAAGCAAAAAAGTTGGGTCCGCCTTTATTGCCACGAAGTTACAAAAAATCCGGCAAAGCGACCCAACTATATTCTTATTTTTTAACGGTCAGAGTACCGACATAAACGGATATTCCGGCGAAACACCGGCCGGACGGTCGGAATCTTTAATTCAAGATATCATTTTTTCTCTGATTTCAGTTTTGCTCCGACATTTTCGTCAGCGGTTTCAATTACAGGCGCTTTCCCGTTGACAAGGACATTGGTGAGTTTCACAGTCGGATAGTTGCAACGGAAAAGGTCGTTCTTGGCCTTGACGTTAACATTGGAGATGGTGAAATTCTCGACGGTGTCGTCGGGATTGGCTGCAACGGCACCAAGGGTCTTGCAGTCGCCTGTCACATTGTTGATGGAGATATTGCGTACTATGCCTACAGGACGTTCGTCGCTGCCTTCGAGAGTGAAGAACTGTTTCCAGGGAAGAACCTCGACAAGTGTACCGAATTTGCCGGATATGCCGTCAACATGGATGTTCTCGTAAATCTGCCATGTGTCCGGACGCATCTTCATGCGCAGTACCGCGCAATTTGTCTCAAGGCGGCAGTTGCGGAGGATTACACCGTTTGCATGGATGCATTCGCTGCCTAATGTGAGGACACCATGTAGATTGGGACCGAAAGTACAGTTCTCGACAAGGATGTCGGTTACGCTGTCATTTTCATATGAACGGTTAGAATATACACCCTTGCCGCCTTTGAGGCAGACGCCGTCGTCGTCACAGTTGAGGTAGCAGCCGCGGATAGTCACACGATGGCAGCCGTCAAGGTCGATGGCATCGGAGGATGGAGCCCGTACCGGTTCGCGTGGAGCCGTGATAGCGCAGTTCTCGATGAGAAGGTCGTTGCAACGGTAGAAATGTGTTGTCCAGAAGGCAGAGTTCTTGAAGTGAACGCCACTCAATGTGGCATTGTCGCAACCCCAGAGGAAAACGAGGCGGGGACGGTGTACCTCAAGATTGGTCCATTTTTTCTTCTCAGCCTTTTTCTGCTTGACATTATCCCAGAACTGGTTCCAGAATTTCAGTGCGTTGCCGTTTACCGTGCCTTTGCCGGAAATCTTGAAGTTATCGACATGGTATGCGTTAATCAGTGCGGCGTAATAGTATATGCTGCGGCCTTCCATGCGCGAGGGAATCAACGGGTAGTTCTCGATTTCATCGGAACCTTTTATGACTGCCCCTTCCTCAAGATACAGGCTTGTGCCGGGCTTGAAGAAAAGCGCGCCCGTGAGGAAGGTACCTCTAGGAACAACAATCTCGCCTCCGCCCTGTTCCTCGGCGAGGTCAATGACTGACTGGATTGCGGAAGTCTGGAGAATGGTACTGTCCTTTGCAACACCATAATCAGTGATTGTGTACTGTTTGGTCGTTGTCTGGCTGTCGGTGGCATTCGCAAGCAATGATGAATGCGGAACCAAAGCGGTGAGGACGGTGCTCAGTGCGATAAAACGTAAATTCATGGAATAATAAATTAGGATAATTATAAGATTGATTTATTCAAGTTCGGCAACAGTGATTCCGGCTCCGCCGAAACGAACATCCTCGTCATGGAAGTCGCGGACGGATGGAATTGTGGCAAGGTACTGGCGTGTGGCCTGTCGCAAGGCGCCTGTTCCTGTTCCGTGCAATATTCGTACACGCGGAATGGCGAATTGCGTGGCATCGTCGATGAAATAGGTTATTGCCTGTAGCGCCTCTTCGGCACGGAAACCGCGAACATCAAGTTCCGGCTTGAAATTGAGTTGGCGTGAACGGTGTGTGTCGGAGATTTCTGAGGACACTCTGTCGGGTTTGGCTTTGCGCGGTTGGCGTATGGTTGCGGAAAGACGTTTCAGGGGCACAGTCATTTTCAGGCCGCCGAAGGCCACCTGCGCCTTGTTGCCTGAAATCTCCATGATTGTTCCGACTTCTCCGGCATTGTCCAGAAGGACATTTGACCCGACAGCCAATTCCGGTTCTTTGGGCTTGGAAGGCGCGACATTTGGCGCGGTTTTTTTCTTCTTTTTGCTTTTGCGAAGTTCTTTAGGCAAGGAAGGAATGACATTGCCATTGTCTCTTTCAGCGGATTCGAGTTCGTTGCGGAATTCAGAGAGTTGGCCGCGCAGGATCTTGGTAGCCTCTTTGTCGGCCTGGGCCTCGCGAATTTCACGTATTGTCCGCTCGACCGCGGCGTTACTTTCGTCAACTATGCGTTTTGCCTCCTCGCGTGCCTGCTCAATGATTTCGCGGCGACGTGAGCGGAGGTCGTCAGCATCGTTTTCGAGACGGGAAATCGTGTCCTCAAGATGCTTGTTGCGCAGGCGTATGTTTTCGCGCTTGTTTTCCCAGTATCGTTTGTCGCGTGCTATGTCAAGAAGATATTTGTCAATATTCACATAGTCCGAGCCGACAATCTCACCGGCACGGTCGATGATTTCAGCGGGAAGTCCGGTTTTCCTTGCAATCTCGATTGCGAATGAACTTCCGGGATGACCTATCGACAATTTGAAAAGAGGAGCCATTTTCTGGCGGTCGTATAGCATGGAAGCGTTTATCATGCCGGGAGTATCGTCGGCAAGCGCCTTGAGATTCTGGTAGTGTGTAGTCACCACGCCCCACATGCCTTTGCGGTTGAAAGCCTCCAGCAGAGCCTGCGCAAGGGCACCGCCAATCTGTGGCTCTGTACCGGATCCCATCTCGTCGGCGAGGAAAAGAGTCTTTTTGTCACCGAACTCCATGAAATAGCGCATATTGCGCAGATGTGAAGAGTATGTCGACAGGTCATCGTCGATTGATTGGTCATCGCCGATGTCAATGAAAATATTGTCCATGATTTTCAGCGAAGAGTCTGTGCCGAAAGTCGGCAGAATTCCACACTGCGCCATATACTGGACTATGGCCACAGTTTTGAGTGCAACCGATTTGCCGCCTGCATTAGGCCCTGAGATGATGACAATCCTGCCTTGGTTCTCGCCATCACCCATATTTAGGTCAAGAGGTATTATTTCGCGGTTCTGAGAGCGAAGATGCAGCATCAGAACCGGATGAACCGCTTTTCTCCATTCGAAACTGCCGTTCCTGGCGAATCTGGGCATCTGTGCTCCGGTGTCAAGCGCGAATGTCGCTTTGGAGGCGATAAAGTCAAAGCGACCGAGAATAGAGTAGGTAACATACAGGGCCGGGACGTATGGACGAATCTGATTGGCAGTCTCAATCAGAAGACGGACAATTTCACGTCTTTCCTCAATCTCAAGTTCTCGTGAGTGATTGCTGAGTTCGACGATCTCGGCAGGTTCAATGAAAATTGTTTTGCCCGAGGCGCTTTGGTCATGTACTATTCCTGAAATGGATCGTTTGTTCATTGGAGCGACGGGAATGACGAGGCGTCCGTCTCGAACAGAAGGTGCCGTGTCGGCTTCAAGGACTCCGTCGGCTATGCCTTTCTGCACGACCTTCCGCATAGCCGATGATATCCGCCGTGCTATGGTAGACATTTCCGAGCGAATGTGCGCCAGTTCCGGGGAGGCATTGTCACGTACATTTCCGTTGTCATCAACTAGTCGGGAGATTGTACGTACGACCTCTGGCGCCGCTTCAAGATCAGATGCCATTGTGGCGAGAAGCGGGTATTTCCGTGCATTGGAGTCCTTTCCGCCGTTTTCTTCTTTCTCAAAATAAACCTTGATCTGGGCGGCGGTCCTGAGGGAGAGGGAGATCGCACGAAGTTCGGATATCTCGGCGAACATGCCTTCAACCTCAATTTTCCTTAACCATGGAGAAGCGTCCACAATACCTGTGAACTGAACGGGATGTTCGCCGGAAAGCACACCTGTCATCTCATGGACACGAGACAATTCATCGGATACTTCACGCCAGTCGGAAGTCCATCTCATCTCCATGGCAAGAGCGCGGCCCTGGGGGGATATGCATCCGTCTGCTATAATTCCCCGTACAATGTCAAATCCAATCTTTTCTTCTATGGTCGAAGGGTAAATCATATTATGTATACAGGCTACTGTCACATTAGTTGCGTATATATCAGTGATATGATGTTAACAGCAGTGTTAAAAGAAGCGTTTTTGTGATATATTTTCACAGTTCAATGCAAAATTACATAAAAAACTTAAACGCTCAAAACGATTCACATTCCAAGGGGTTTTAAAGTTAAAGTAAGCGGTATGCCGGACAGCGGTCTGGCCCTACTGAAATGAATAACACGTTAAGAACTTTTATCTTTACAGAGCCATGGCTAATACTAAATTTGAACAACAACTTGTGAGCATACAGCCGAACATGTATAACTTCGCATACATGCTCACTTCTAACCGCGACGATGCGAACGACCTTGTACAGGATACAATGCTCAAGGTGCTTTCCTCGGAAGACAAGTATGTCGATAATGTAAATTTCCGAGGCTGGGTACTGACCATCATGCGCAACATCTTTATCAATCAGTATCGCAAAATGGTTCGCAACGCAACCGTTGTGGATACATCAACGGATCTATATCAGTTAAATCTACCTCAGGATTCTGGCCTTGAGACTCCGGAAGGCACTATTGCGGTTGTCGAGATAAACCGTGCGCTCAATTCAATAGGTGATGATTACAGTGTCCCGTTCAGAATGCATCTCGCGGGATATAAATACATTGAGATTGCGCGTAAGGTCAATCTTCCGTTAGGCACCGTCAAGTCCCGTATTTTCTTTGCCCGAAAGCGGCTGCAGGTTGTTCTCGCGGATTTCAGGCAGTCTTCGGCTTCGGATTCCCATCCACAGCGCCACAACCGCTGATCGGCTATTGCAGTGATTTTTATTGTGGCCGTGATTTACCTTGGGTATTTCGCGGTTTATTGCAGAATTTGGTGTAACTTTGCACATTAATTAAAATGCAAACAGAAAATAGTTATCACTGACATATGTTCAAGTTTTTTTCACGCAGCAAGAAAGAAACCCAGGAAACTCTTGACAAGGGTCTTGAGAAAACCAAAGAAGGATTCTTTTCAAAAATACGACGTGCCGTCGCCGGTCGATCAAAAGTCGATGAGGATTTTCTTGATGACCTTGAGGAGATATTCATTACATCAGATGTGGGGGCAGAGACTTCGCTGAAGATAATCGACCGTCTTCAGGAGCGTGTCGCCCGTGACAAGTTCATCAACACGGATGAACTTAACGAAATACTCTATCAGGAAATATCTTCAATGCTTGCCGAGAATGAAGGTCCCGGAACTTCGGGCGACTTCTCTACCGCGCATGTCGAGGGACATCCTTATGTCATCATGGTAGTCGGCGTCAACGGTGTGGGCAAGACCACAACGATCGGAAAACTCGCGGCTCAGTTCAAGGCTGCCGGAAACAAAGTCGTACTTGGTGCAGCCGATACATTCCGTGCAGCCGCAATTGAGCAGCTAGAGGAGTGGGGACGCCGTGCCGGTGTCGAGGTAGTCAAACAGCAGCAAGGCTCCGATCCGGCGGCTGTTGCGTTCGACACATTGTCGAGGGCCAAGGCCCAGGGGGCGGACGTCGTTATAATAGATACCGCAGGTCGTCTGCACAACAAGGTCGGCCTGATGGATGAGCTCTCAAAGATCAAGCGCGTTATGCAGCGTGTGGTTCCCGATGCGCCGAATGAGGTGCTCCTCGTGCTTGACGGCTCTACCGGACAGAATGCATTCGAGCAGGCAAGACAGTTCTCGCAGGCTACCCAGATCACAGGCCTTGTGATTACGAAACTCGACGGAACGGCCAAAGGAGGTGTCGTTATCGGTATCAGCGATCAGCTGGGAGTGCCTGTGCGCTATATAGGCCTGGGCGAGGGAATCGCGGATCTTCAGGTTTTTGACCGTCGCGACTTTGTCGAATCGCTATTCAAGCACGCTAAATAAGTTGGCATTTTTTATGGAAAAGAAAAAACTGGCGCTCATTACCATGGGGTGCTCGAAGAATCTTGTCGACTCGGAGCGTGTAAAACATATGCTCGAGGATGCAGGTTATGTCGTCGAGCATAATCCTGAAAACATCACTGCAGACGAAGTGGTTATCAATACATGCGGATTCATCGGTGACGCCAAGGAGGAATCAGTAGATATGATTCTTCAGTGTGTCCAGGCAAAAAAGGAAGGTTATATCGGCGGTATCTCAGTTATGGGATGCCTATCCGAGCGGTACCGTAAAGAACTTGCGGACGAGGTCCCTGAGGTAGACCGCTGGTATGGAAAATTTGACTGGACTGATTTAGCCGACGAACTTAAAGCCGCATCTGAAATTCCCGATGAATTTGAAAAAGTTAATTCAGGAATTGTAAAAAGAACTTTCCCGGAATGGGAACGTTCGCTAACTACTCCGGCACATTATACATATCTTAAAATTTCCGAAGGCTGTAACCGTTTCTGCGCTTTCTGCGCTATACCTCTTATCACAGGGCGTCATAAATCCCGCCCTATGGATGAAATAATCTCCGAGGTGGAATCCCTTGCCGCAAAGGGTGTTAAGGAATTTAATGTCATAGCGCAGGATCTTTCTTCTTACGGTACTGACCTATATGGCCATCATGCTCTTGCCGAATTAATCGATAGAATGGCCGGCGTTCACGGAGTAGGGTGGATACGTCTGCACTATGCCTATCCTTCGGATTTCCCGTATGATATTTTGCCTGTCATGGCTAAGCATCCCAATGTCTGCAAGTATCTGGACATCGCCCTTCAGCATTGCTCAGATACTGTACTTGCAAACATGCGTCGCAAAATCACTTCCCGGGAGCAGAGCGAACTTCTTGCCCGCATCCGCCGGGAAGTGCCTGGCATACATATCCGCACAACCCTTATGGTCGGTTTCCCCGGCGAGGGACCCGATGAGTTCGAGGAACTGTTGCGTTTCGTCAAGGAACAGCGTTTCGAACGCATGGGCGCTTTCGCCTATTGTGAGGAGGAGGATACATTCGGAGCCCGCAACTTCAAGGATTCTGTGACTCCAGAAGAAAAGCAGTCACGACTTGACAGACTCATGGAAGCGCAGGAAGAGATATCCATGGAACTTAACCGCGATAAGATTGGCAGACTTGTAAAAGTTCTTGTCGACAGTGAGAATGACGAGTATTATGTAGCCCGTACCGAATGGGATTCTCCCGAGGTAGATCCTGAGGTCCTGATCCGTAAGGATGGCCGGAAACTTAAGGCCGGAGAGTTCGCATATGTGAATATTGTCGATGCGATGCCTTATGAACTCATAGCCGAAACACTCTGAAAAGTTATCACGACTGATGAAAGTTGAATCATATTTGCTTGATGCCGCCAATGCCTGCCGCGAACGTCGGATTGCGTTCGCGCTCTACTGTAAGCCATTTTCTGAAGAATGTGTTTTTCTTGCGGATGCCGGCACATCGGAGGCGCGCGGTGGCAGAGAATTTTTTGCGGTCGGATTCAATGGCCATTTTGCTGACCGGTTTGTAATCAGAGACTCGGTCGGCATTACACAAATATATGAATATCCGATTGACCCGATATCAGGCTATGGAAAAGTTTCTGATAATCCCAGCCGTGCTGATTACATCGCAGAAGTTACTTCATTGATTAGTGAGCTGCATGCATCAGGCGGCAAATGCGTGATTTCAAGAATATTTCCCATGTCGTTTGACAGAAATGACTTTTACGATGGCGTAAATGAATTGTTTGCTTCAAATGCGAATGCATTCCGCGCATTGTTTTATACACCTGATGCCGGATGCTGGATAGTGGCATCGCCGGAAGTATTGGCCGATATAAGTGAGAACAATTTTAAGACCATGTCTCTTGCCGGAACGAGGCCAGCAGGTTCTTCCTCTTCATGGGATGAAAAGAATATTCGCGAACAGAGAATTGTAACTGATACGATTGAGGCCGATCTCAAGGACCTGGGTATTAAGCCTGAGTTATCCCGGACATTCACTTTACGGTCGAATCTTGTTGAACATCTATGTACAAATATAAACGCAACCCTTTCTGAAAACATTTCAATCGGGATGCTCCTTGATAAACTTGCGCCGACTCCTGCGATTGCTGGTTTCCCACGTGATGAATCACTTGCTCAGATTGGCAAGTTTGAGGATTTTTCCCGTAAACTCTATGGGGGGTACTTCGGGATTGCCGAAGGAAAGAACCTTCTCGCCCACGTAACCTTGCGCTGCGCGGAAATACTCGATGAGACGCTTGCTGTATATGCCGGAAGCGGAATCACGCCTGACTCGGCAGCCGCGGAGGAATGGGAAGAAATTAATGCAAAGGCCCGGCAATTCTCAAATTGCTTCACCAACTAATCCTACTGACTTAAAATGGCTGAAGAAACAGATAATCAAGATAAACACGCTGACGACAAAAACAACCGTGCGGGAATGCCTTTTCTAATCATATTCCTTGCGGTTGCGGTTTTGGCCGCATTGTCCCTTGTCCCGTGGGGTGATCTGACTGGAAATGTAATGAAGGACTATTCATTGCTTTCAGATCTTTTCCCCGGGTCTGTAAAGGCGGTAGCCGAGGAACTTATCGATCCTGAACTAGAGGCTGCATTGAATGAAGCGAAAAGCGAAGATGAAATTCTTGTTCCCGGTCAGCACAACGATACAACAACTAAAAGAGGTGGAAAACTCGAGGAAGCGGTTGCGATAGCCGTTACAATTCCCACAGCGGACCAGGTTAAACCGAAAGTTGCACCACGCAAAGGTGATAAGGTAATCATTGAAGACTATACGCTTTCGTCAAATGGATTGGAGAATCTGCGTCATGCTCTTGCAGGACGGTCAGGGCGCCCGGCGCGTATAGCGGTAATCGGAGACTCATATATTGAGGGCGATATACTTACCAGTGACCTTCGCGCCGACCTGCAGAATGTCTATGGGGGATCGGGTGTGGGGTATGTGCCGCTTCAGAGTGCACTCACAGGTTTCCGCACTTCGGTTAAAGAGAAATGCTCGGGCTGGACGGTTCACGATATTCGCAAGAATTCAGAGGATGCCTACAAAACACTTTCAGGCGAGTATTTCGTCTCCGGGTCCAATGCTTCAACTTCAGTCAGGGGATCATCTAAACTGCCCCATCTGGATTCATGGTCATCTACCAAATTCCTTTTCATTTCTACCAAAGACTCGAAAATAACGGTTTCTGCAGCAGGTGAATCAAAGACTTACGAAATAAGTGGTTCGCCTGATGTGCAGTGCATTTCTATTCCCGGAAATACGACCTCAGCATCTGTCAGCACATCCACGCCGGGCGTTATCGCGCTTGGACTTTATCTTGACTCCAGTTCAGGAATTGCCGTCGACAACATGTCGCTGCGAGGCAACTCAGGTATATCTCACCGCAGGATTTCCCCCTCGCTGGCTGCTCAGATGCGACGTTATATTGACTATGATTTAATCATCGTCGAATATGGCATTAACGCATTGAGTTCCCAGCAGACCGATTACTCCGGCTACAAGAAACTCATGACTAAAGTAATCACACGTCTCAAGGCATGTTATCCGAATGCCGACATTCTTGTAATGGGTATCGGTGACCGCGGTCAGAAAGCCGGTAGTGTGGTTAAGTCGATTCCTACCGCACAGAATATGGTTGACGTGCAGCGTGACCTTGCCCGTGAGACCGGTACATTGTTCTGGGATACCCGCGAGGCTATGGGAGGTGAAGATGCTGTCGTACAATGGCGTAACAGCGGTCAGGTAAATCCGGACTATATCCATCTTAACGCTAAGGGTGGCAAGGCATTGGCGGCCCTGCTTTTTGAGGCCATAAGCAACGCGGTCAAATAAGTCTTATCGAGTGCCTGTTGCCTAGACTTCTGAAATATCTTATTGAAATCAAAATAATCTCTCTTCTCTAAACTCTCTCCGTATCAATGAACTTTAGAATCACATACACCGTCCTGCTGTTGGCATTATCATTTGCCTTATCTCCCGGGTCATTCGCCCAGGAGAACGATGACGCGGACATTCGTCTTAATCCCGAGATTGAAGACGTACAATCTGCCCCGACAAATGTTAATATCAGGAACTATCCGTTCATAAATCGTGGCGCCAACCACATTGACATGAACGGGCATTCATGGGCCGGATTAAAGAATAAACTTGGTGAAATCAGCGAAGGCCGGACTTTCAGTATAGTGCACATTGGCGATTCACACATACAGGCTGAAGGCAATACGACACAAGTACGCAAACATCTTCAGAAGTCTTACGGCGACGCCGGACGGGGTCTGATAATTCCATTCCGTCTTGCCGGTACAAATCAGCCCCTTGACTATCGTCTGAGTTCAACTCATTCCATGTCCTCGGCAAAACTTTTGAAAACACCCTGGTCAACAAGCATGGGGTTTACAGGAATATCTCTTGCCGCGCCATCCTCGCCCTTCACTCTTACACTGTCGAATGAACAGTCCTTCAATCATTTTGCAATCCTTGGGAAAGGGCATATAAATGTCACTGCAGTGACATCGGACGGACAGCATCTTGATTTTCATGAAAGACGTGAACCTTATGGCACTGAAGTCACAATCGAGAGGCATGTTAAATCTGTGGCAATAACCATTTCCGCTCCGGGAGCAAATATCTTTGGCATATATCTCCGTAACGGCAAATCGGGCATACTTTACAATGCCATCGGTAATAATGGCGCCGCGTATGTTTCGTATAATCAGATTCCTGATTTCGGCAAGTCACTGGAGGTTTTACACCCCGATCTGGTGATAATTTCTTTGGGTACCAACGAGGCATTCGGCAGAATGTCTGATGCTACTTTCTACAATTCCATAAAGACACTTGTCGAAGATATAAGAGTCAATAATCCGGGTGTAGAGATTCTTCTCACGACTCCTTCGGAATGTCAGCGCAGTGTGTGGACAAGAGTCCGTTCCGGGCGCAAGAAACGCCGTCGCTCACGCCGGATACGTTCCTATGCAGTGAATCAGAATGTTGCCCGTATGGCATCTGTCATACGGCGTTTTGGGAAGGAAAACCATATACCGGTCTATGACTTTTATGAAGTGGCCGGTGGACAGGGTGCCTCGGCAAAATGGGTAAACAGCAGACTCCTCGCCGGCGATCGCATTCACAGGACATGGACAGGCTATCGTCTTGAAGGTGATTTGCTTCATGAGGCTTTGGTAAAGGCATTTGGCAATCCGTCCCATGAAGTCTCGGTGAAGTCCGAGACTGAGAATAATGAATTGGCACAGGTTGAAAATTCCGAGACTATGGTAGGCAGCGCTTTTTCTGAGTCAGCCAATAAGGGCGAATCATCCAAAGGGTCTACGTCGAAAGTAAAGGCTAAAGCCAAAACAAAAAAGAAAACTACATATTCAAAAAGAAAGAAAAAGAAGTCTTCGTCACGTAGAAAAAGACGCAGACGGTAAAAAAAAGACATTAAGTTTCCACAATATAAAATCAATTCGACTAATCAATGTTGCAGTTCTTTGAAGGCTTCGACCAGGAGGCCCTGAAACAGATTCTGACTTTCGATAAGGCCAATCCGCTGTTATTCAACACCGGCGCTTTTCTTCTGCTCTTTCTCGCATTTCTGGCAATCTATCAGGCAATGCGTCGATGGCAGAATGTCAAGATGATTTTCGTCATATTGTTCTCGCTGTATTTCTATTACAAATCGAGTGCCGAATACTGTTTTATTCTGCTCGGCGTATGTATCAGCGATTATGTGCTTGGTAACATTCTCGGTGGGCTGAAATCTCGTTTTATGCGAAAGGCAGTACTCCTTATAAATATTGTCATTAATGTCGGAATGCTTGTCTATTTCAAGTATTTCAATCTCATATACGAGACTTTCGCCAACATTACAAACACGAGTTTCGATGCGCTTGACATAATCCTGCCGGCCGGTATATCATTCTTCACTTTCCGCTCAATCAGTTACATGGTAGACATCTATCGCGGAGATATGGAGCCTGCAAAGAATTTCCTGCACTATACGTTCTTCCTTACTTTCTTCCCGCCTTTGCTTGCCGGACCTGTCGTTCGAGCGAAGGATATGCTGCCGCAGATCAAGGCAAATCCTGTTGCGACGCGTGCAATGGTGTCCGAAGGTCTGTTTCTGATTATGGCCGGACTTATCAAGAAAGTTATTATAGCCGACTATATCAGCGGAAACTTTGTTGACCGCATTTTTGAGAATCCCTCACTTTACTCCGGAATTGAGAATGTCATGGGAGCCGTAGGCTTCACTCTTCAGATTTATTGTGATTTCTCAGGTTATAGCGATATGGCAATTGGTCTCGCCCTATTGCTTGGCTATCGTTTCAAGGATAATTTCCGCTCACCGTTCAAGTCACATAATCCTACGGAGTTCTGGCGCCGCTGGCATATTTCCCTTTCGTTCTGGCTCAGGGACTACGTTTATATTCCTTTGGGAGGTAACCGGAAAGGCAAGATGCGTCAGCATGCCAATCTCATGACAACAATGGTCATAGGTGGCCTTTGGCATGGCGCGTCATGGCTTTACCTCGTTTGGGGCGCCTACCAGGGTTTCCTGCTTAGTGGACACAAGATGCTTTCAAAGGTTTTCCGTGCGAAAGAATCGGTAAAAAACAATCCCTTTGTTGTAGGATTTAATATTTTCATTACCTTTGTCCTTACGGTTATAGGCTTTACGATTTTCAGAATGGCTTATTTCCATGAAAGTATTGCCGATTCGTTCACACGCCTGGGGTCTATGTCGACTCAGATTAGCGAAAATTTCCATTTCGATGTCCTGCCGCAGTTTGTCGATGCCTATCTGCTGATTGTCTGTGCGATATTCGTTGGCTTCCTCATGCACTTCGCTCCTGCATCGTGGACAAAGTCATTGCAGAAACGTTATACAGCGGCTCCACTGATAGTTCAGGCTATAATTCTTTGCATGATTCTGTTCCTGGTCATCCAGACACGTCAGAGCGACCTCGTTCCTTTTGTCTATTTGCAATATTAAGTTTTCTGGTTTTTCCGTTCCTCGTTATATATTTTGGTAATAATGCAGAATAATAAATACCGTTTTGAAACCTTGCAGGTTCATGCCGGACAGAAAGTCCCGGGATGTAATTCGACCTCGCTTCCCATATTTCAGACTGCCGCGTATGTTTTCGACGACTGCGCGGATGCCGATGCAATATTCTCGCTGAGCAAGGAGGGTGATATCTATAGCCGTCTGACTAATCCGACACAATCGGCTCTGGAAACACGCATCACCGCCCTTGAAGGCGGAAAGGCTTCATTGGCTCTTGCATCGGGCGCCGCCGCTGTCGCATATTCCCTACTTAACGTTCTGCAGGCCGGTGACCATATTGTTGCCGCAAACAATCTCTATGGAGGCACCTTTAACTTTATCACTCATACGCTTGCGTCACTAGGCATTGATTATACTATTGTAGATATGCGGGACACCGAGGCCTTAAGCAATGCAATCAAGCCGAACACTAAGGTTGTCTATGCCGAGACCTTCGGTAATCCGAACAGTGATGTGACGGACCTTGACAAAGTCTCTAAGATTGCCCATGAGCACGGTGCAATGTTTATCGTGGACAATACTTTCGGAACACCTTATTTAATACGACCGATAGAGCATGGCGCGGATGTTGTCGTACACTCCGCCACCAAGTTTCTTGGCGGTCATGGCACCAGCCTAGGCGGAATCATCGTTGACTCGGGAAATTTTGAATTCAAGTCTAACGCTGACCGTTTCCCGACAATCTGCAGTCCCGATCCCAACTATCATGGGGGAATTTTTGCGGAAATGGCTCCGGAGGCTCCGTTTGTCACAAGGGTACGCTGTGTTCTCCTCCGTGACCAGGGTGCATGCATTTCACCTTTCAACTCTTTCCTGCTTATGCAGGGCATCGAGACGCTCTCACTTCGCGTCGAGCGGCATGTGGCCAACGCCTTGAAGGTGGTTGATTACCTTGCAAAACATCCGAAGGTGAAATCTGTAAGCCACCCGTCGCTGCCGGAACATCCCGATCACAGGCTGTATGAAACTTATTTCCCCAATGGAGGCGGAAGTATCTTCACTTTTGATTTGGATGGAGGCCGCGATGCCGCATGGCGTTTCATTGATGCCCTTGAGGTGTTTTCGCTTGTCGCGAATGTCGCCGATGTGAAAAGTCTCGTAATCCATCCTGCGACAACCACCCACTCGCAATTGACGGAACAGAAACTTGAAGAGCAGAACATCCACCCTGGAACAATACGTCTCAGCATCGGTATTGAAAATGCCGATGATCTTATCGCAGACCTCGCACAAGCCCTCGAAAAAGTATGACCATGGACAGTATAGCCCAATTTCTTGCCTCGGAACATCCGACTGCCTTTTCCTTCGAGATTCTTCCGCCGTTGCGTGGCGGCAGTATCGACCGGACGTATCAAAATATCGAGCGTCTAATGGATTTTGCCCCGGCTTATGTCAATATCACTACCCATCGCACACAGGTTGAATATCGTCCTGACGGCAACGGAACCTATCGCGTTAACACCCAGCAGAAACGTCCCGGCACTGTGGCTGTGGCTGCCGCGATACGCGAGCGTTTCCATGTCCGTCCGGTTCCTCACGTCATCTGTGGAGAATATTCCCGCGCTGAAATCGAGGACCAACTCATCGACCTGTCATATCTCGGAATTACCGATATTCTTGTACTGAGGGGAGACCGTGAGCGAAATGCCGCCGTTTTTACGACTCATCCCGAAGGTCACGAACATGCATCGTCGCTTGCGGCACAGGTCTGTGACTTCAATCGTGGCAGGTTTGTCTCTGGGGACAATGCCGAGCCTCTTGCCAGACCTTTCTCATTCGGTGTGGCCGGATATCCTGAAAAGCATGAGGAGGCGATGAATCTCGGTGCGGATATAAGTCATCTGAAAGAGAAGATTGCGGCGGGAGCATCATATATTGTCACACAGATGTTTTTTGACAACGCACGCTACTTCGATTTCGTGAAACGCTGTCGGAAAGAGGGAATCAAGGTCCCCATTATACCGGGAATTAAGCCTCTCACTTCCTTGCGTCAGAAGTCACTTCTACCCCGCACATTCCACCTTGATTTCCCGGAGGAATTGTCCCGTGAGTTCGATAAATGTAAGGATGACGCAGCAGTCAAGGCGCTTGGTGTGGAATGGGCCCTTCAGCAGGGACGCGAACTTAAGGCCCATGGAGTTCCGAGTATTCATTTTTATGCGATGAACGCCACAGAATCCGTCGCCTCTGTAGCAAGACTACTGTATTGATGCAATTGGTGACTGTTTGACATATATTATTCTCAGGTTTGTGACAATGGCAAAAAAAGATATCAGGGAGGCAATCAGGGAGCGCATTCTTGTGCTCGATGGTTCGATGGGCGTGCAGATTCAGCAACTCGGTCTGGGAGAGGCCGAATTCCGCGGCAAGCGTTTTGCCGTGAGCGAGCGTCCGCAGAAAGGGAATAACGATCTGCTTGTCCTGACTCGCCCCGATGCGATAGAACATATCCACCGCTTCTACCTTGAGGCAGGTGCGGATATAATCGAGACCAATACTTTCAATTCCAATGCCATCTCCCAGGCTGAATATGGAACAGTCGCTCTTGTACCTGAACTTAACTGCCGCGGTGCTGAAATTGCCCGGAGAGCCGCTGACCGATATATGGATGAAAATCCCGGACGCTCGGTATGGGTGGCCGGCTCTATCGGACCGACTGCCGTCGCTGCCTCATTGCCTTCAGATGTCAATGACCCCTCACGGCGTGATGTCACCTTTGATTGTCTTAGCGAGGCCTATCGCGAGCAGGCTTCCGCTCTTATCGCCGGAGGTGTTGACCTCTTTCTGGTAGAGACAATTTTTGATATCCTCAACGCCAAGGCGGCAATTGTCGGTATCAGGGAGGCTCTTGAAGATGCTTGCGTTGACTTGCCGATAATGTTGTCATTTACGCTTTCGGATTCTTCGGGACATATTCTTTCGGGACATGATATCGAGGCGATTGTTACTACTATGTCTTTTGCCGAGCCTCTTGCGCTTGGTTTTAACTGCTCTTTCGGTCCGGAGATGCTGTTGCCCGCGCTACAGCGGCTTGCAGAAACTTCTCCTTTTGCCACAATCGTCTATCCCAATGCGGGTATGCCTGACATTTCGGGCAAATATAAGGTCGATGCGGATTCGTTTGTTAAGGCCGTTAAACCTATGCTTGAGAAACGGCTCGTGAATATCGTCGGTGGATGCTGTGGCACAGGCCCGGAACATATATCTGCTCTTAGAAATCTTGTCGACAGTGATTTAGGCCCGCGTGAAAGCCGAAAAAAACAATCCGATGGAAATGATTCCGATGTTCATTTACGCGGTTGGCTGTCGGGAATGAAGGCTTTTGACGATGGCATGGGATTCATAAATGTCGGCGAACGCTGCAATGTGGCCGGCAGCCGTAAGTTTCTGCGTCTCGTCAAGGAAGGGTCATGGGATGAGGCTTGCGCCATAGCCCGCAAGCAGATTGAGGACGGCGCCCAGATAATAGACATCAATATGGATGACGCTATGCTTGAGAATCCCGCCACGATGGTCAAGTTTCTGCGTCTGATCGGTTCCGATCCTGTTGTCGCTTCTGTTCCATGGATGATAGATACTTCGGATTTTGCTGTTGCCGAGGCATCCCTTAAGGAAATTCCTGGCAAACCCATTGTCAATTCCATTTCGTTGAAACACGGTGAAGACGAGTTCTTGCGCCAGGCCGCCATTATTAAGAAATATGGTGCCGCTGTCGTTGTCATGGCCTTCGATGAACGGGGGCAGGCCGATACGTTTGAGCGTAAGGCTGAAATTTGCTCGCGCGCTTATAGCCTTCTTACCAATAAGGCAGGAATTTCTCCCCGAGACATAGTCTTCGACCCAAATGTCCTTACTGTTGCCACCGGTATGGAGGAGCACAATGCCTATGGCATAGACTTCATACGTGCAGTCCGGTATGTAAAGGAGAATCTTCCCGGCGCCAAGACGAGCGGCGGCATAAGCAATCTCTCTTTCGCATTCCGTGGCAACAATTACCTTCGTCAGGCTATGCATGCCGTATTCCTGTACCATGCGATTGAGGCCGGTCTCAGTATGGCTATCATGGATCCCGGAGCGAAAGTCACATATAATGATATTCCGGAAGCCCTGCTTTGCCGTCTTGAGGATGTTGTTCTTAATCGACGTCCCGACGCAGCGGAAAGACTTGTTGAGGTAGCGTCTGAATACTCTGATAAGAAACCTGAGCCAAAGGCTGCTGATGTTAATGCCGGTGAACATCTGCCTTGCGGGAAACGTATTGCCGCTAATATTATCAGTGGCGATGATACGACTCTTGAAGAAAACTTGAAGGAGGCAATTGCCGAGGGTTTCACTCCGTCTGCTATTGTCGAGGATTTCCTTATGGACGGCATGATGGAGGTAGGGGATATGTTCGGTGATGGCCGTATGTTCCTTCCGCAGGTTGTCAAGTCTGCCCGTGTCATGCACCACGCTGTAAGATTCCTCCAGCCGTACATGGAAGATTCCGGCAATTCTGGAAAAGAAGAAGCCGGCAGGGGCACTTTCCTTCTTGCAACAGTCCGAGGTGACGTCCACGACATCGGCAAGAATATAGTCGGCGTTGTTCTGCGTTGTAACAATTTCAGGGTCATTGACCTTGGCGTTCAGGTTGAGGCACAGACTATAGTCGAGGCTGCATTACGGGAAAAACCGGATTTCATCGGTTTAAGCGGTCTCATCAGCCCTTCTCTTGGTGAGATGGCATCGACCGTCCGAGCGCTGAAGGAAGCGGGCATTTCTGTCCCTGTATTTGTCGGTGGCGCGGCTACTTCCGATTTGCATACAGCCGTTTATATCGCCCCTGAGTATTCAGGACTTGTTGCCAGGATTGCCGATGCGGCACAGAATCCTCTCCTTGCGTTGCGCATCATGGCCAATCCGGATGAAGAAATAAAGAAGATTCAGAATCAGCAGTCTGCCCTTGTCGAATCATGGAAACTGAGCCAGAGAGAATCTGTTTCTGCTGTCAATCCTCCGCTTATCGACTGGGAGAAGGAAAGCCGCGAGATAGTTACGCCCAAATTCATCGGCGCAAGAGTGCTTGAACCTGTCCAGGTTCACGACCTTATTCCTTATATCAATTGGACTTATTTCTATAATGCATGGAAGGTAAGACCTGAAAGCGATGAGGCTTGCAAGATACGCAAGGATGCTGAAGAACTACTCGAAACATTTTCTGTAAATAACTATGGTATTAATGCGTCTGTTGGTTTTTTTAAGTCTTGCTCGAAGGACGATGCAGTTTACTGCGAACTTCCTTCCGGCGAAATAGTGCCTTTGTATTTTCAGCGTCAGCACAATAATGATAAAGAAAAAGAAGATATCTCCCTGAGTGATTTTATTGCCCCGAAAGGCTATGGAGACTATATCGGTGCATTCATGATTACGATAGGCAAAGACTTGCGAAACTATCTTGATGAGTCCCGCGAAGCCGGTGATGATTTTGCTCTTATTCTTGCACAGTCAGTTTGCGACCGACTTGTCGAGGCCGCCTCGGAGTATGTGCACCGTCTTGTGCGTACCGACCTTTGGGGCTATTCTCCGGACGAACCATTGGATTTTGACATGATGAGAAAGGCCCGATACCGTGGCATACGTCCTGCCATAGGTTACCCTTCTGTCCCGGACCAGCGAATGATGTTCGATCTGATAAAGTTAGTCGACCCCGACAAGTTGTCTGTAAGTGTAACTCCCAATGGCGCGCTTTCCCCATCCTCTACTGTTGCCGGTTTCTACTTCGCTTCTCCTCGCTCCCGTTATTTCATCATTGATAATCCTTAATCTTAGATTTTTTCTTATAAAATTTTATTGTAATTTTGTCAAAACGATTAAACTATCATTCAAATCTTTACTTATGCGAAAACTAATTATTTTACCATCGATTGCCCTTGCTTGTGCCGCATCCATGGTGGCATCTCCGCGACAGGCATTAATTCCGGGATTTGGCCGGTCTGCAATAGAAAGGCAGAAGGTATCGCGGATCAATCCTCAAACTACATTCGAAAAACGACATGCGCTTCCGAAGAATATTGTGTCTGCTCCCGAACGCAAAGAAGTCGGTGAATCCGAGGCTGAGATACGTAAGGTCTGGTGTTTGCTGGGTTACGATGCAAAACTCGGCAATACCCAATATTCGGTCAAACGTGATTACGATGAGCATGGTTTTCCGGCAAAGGAAACCTATGACAACGGAAATGTATGCATTTACGATTACACATGGGTGAATCCCGGTAATGTCTGGTCTGCCAGAACAATCAGTACATATAACGGAACAAGCCTTGTCAATAAAGAGAGCGACGAGCGTACTTTCCATTCCAACGGCAAGGTCGCTTCACAGACTGTCAAGAATATGGAAGGTTCATCTATGTACTATGAGTACAATCCAGATGGATATATGGTGCTGAGTCAGAACGTCAATGAAGGTACCATAGAGCGTTGGACCATCATTCCCGGATGTCGTCTGTGGGTATATACGCGTGAGGATCCGTCCTACAGGGAGGTTCTGACTCTTGATGGCGATTATGGCTATGTGATTGACTTCCAATATCTCGAGGAAAATGTTTGGAAAACTCAGAGGAAAGAAGGCCATTGGTTCACTAAATACCAGACTGAGAATGGCTATATGTCCGTCTACTATGACATGAATTCCCAGGGTGTCTGGGGACCTGTTGATGCCGGCGGAAATAGAACCTTTAAGATTGAGAATGGCTCGACTTATGAGGAAGTTACCGAACAAATTGAATTAGATATCGAGAATTCATCTTATAAGTGGGTTCCCATAGAGAAAACAGTTTATTCCTCTAACTATGGGAAAATATGGGAATATGCTGAGGGGCAAGTGCGTACAAGCAATTCTTATCGTTATGAGAATGATCAGTGGACTAAGACTTATGAATGTACATATTCTTGGGTTAACCGCAAAGTCGTGAAGGAAGTAAGTGTCGACTACGTGTATAATGACCCTGTGTCTGTGCGCTATTATATGCCTAAGCAATATGGTTACTCTCTCGGGGATGACATATATTACGATGAGTCGACCGGAAACTATGCGATTTATACATCCGATGATGATTACGATTACTATACTTACTACGATGCCAAAGGCAATGTCGTAAGCCGCTACCGTGAGAAAAATGATTATTCCGATTACCATATTTCTGAGTGGACAGTATGGGATGGTAACGACTGGGTTAAATGTACAGGTTCTCACACCATCTATCAGGACAGCGACGATCACTATGTGATTAAATTCGATGACATGGGCCGTCCTGTTGTTGTGGAAGAATATGAAGAGGGTATTATCGATGGCCGCGTGGAGTACGAATACACTGCTGACGGATATATCAGAAAAGACTATGTTCCCTCATATCAGGGACCGGTCGTATTGGATTCCGTCACCGAATTCACCAGTGATGCCAATGGCGTGACGGTCGAGAAATATACCGAATATGATCTTGATGGAAATGTCTCTCGCCGCCAAGGTCAAAAATATGATCCTACGACCGGAATTCATTATAACCTTCAATATGCCGAAGGCCAGTGGGTTGAAACACCCTCGTGGGTTGACGAAATAATCGAAACGCTTGCCGATGGTACTCAGGTTCGGATCGATCGCGTAATTGACGAGAACGGAAATATTGTAAACGTTGGTAAAGAAGTAAGTCTCATTAATAAAACTTACGAATTGCATGAACGCTATTCCTGGAATGCTGAACTTAACATGTGGATTGGTGATGTGAAAATCGAAAGAGGACGTACCGACACTTCATGGCGCCTCCTGTGGGCTCCTTCCGATCCTAAAGTTTACTATGATGAGTACTTTAAACCTGTCTCCCGAGAAATAGAAGAGGAGGAGCCTCGGCCTGCCGAGATTTGGTACGATGCAAGTTACCAGTGGGATTACGAAAATAACACCGGCTGGATCTGTTTCCAGGAATTGCCTGAATTTACTTATCCAGATGAAACTACCAAGATTAAGGTTACACGAACTATCAACGAGACGCTGACAGAGAAATGGACTACTGCCACTCGTTATAGTTCACTTAGTGGTTATTATGTGGAACATGCCGATCCTTCCGGCCAGATATTGTCCAAGGAATCCCACATTTGGGAGTATAATGATAAATTTGATGTTGTTAAGGATATTGAGAATCGCTCCGATGGCGAAGTGTGGACATACACCTATCGCTATGGAAACATTGATGTTGTCGGTATCGAGGACATCATTGCTTCCGAGCAGGACAAGCCGTTCGATGTCTATAACCTTCAGGGTATCTGCGTCCTCCGCAATGCCGACCCCGAGGCCCTACGCGCCCTCCCGCGTGGCATCTACATCGCCAACGGCCGCAAGATCGCCGTCCGCTAATCTACTGCTGATAATTCCATAACCCTACCAGAAGCGAGGCTGTTCCCACCAACGGCCTCGCTTTTACTATAAGTATTTACTATGTATCTATGATTTAACTTCCTCTGACTCCGATTGAATCTCATTATTTTTTTATACATTTGTAATATGATTTCAGATTCAGGGTCATCAGATTTTAGTTCAGATTCCACGGATAAAACGCAAAATAGTATCGTTTCAGGATTCACAGAAAGCAATATCTGTGGAGAGAGCGCATCGTGTATTGTTTATCGGATGCGTATAGACGGCTTGAGGGTAGCGGTCAAGAGACTGAAACCTGAGTTCAGGACTAATCCCATATATGTTGCTGCCTTTCGTAAGGAATATGTGATTGGATGTCAACTGAAGCATGATTCTCTGCCGGTTTACAGAGATTTCCGTGCTGATTTGGATGAGGTATTTATTGTAATGGAATATGTGGACGGGGTGTCCCTTGATAAGTTTGTTCTTAGCGAATCAGGAAAGGAATATTTTATTTCCGAAGATAATGTCAGACGGTTTTTGCTGGGACTGGTTGGAGTTGTCGCATATCTTCATAGGTCAGGAGTAATACATTGTGACCTCAAACCGGCTAACATAATTATTCGCAATAGCAATCGAGGCGTTATGCTCATAGACCTCGATAAGGCTTATTCAGACACACTTGACCTTACGCATGGCGGTACCAAAAACATCAGTAATCCTTTACCCTCCGGAGAAAAACCGACAGTCGAGAAAGATTATCAGGCAATAGGGAGGATTATAGACTGCATCTCGGGAAATGTACCTCGTTTCCATTTGACAAAATTCAGAAAATTTCGTGACTCATGTCTCGAAGACGGAATTAATGTCGATAGACTGCAAAAAAATTTAAAACCATCGTCCGGAATAAGATGGTGGCTAATCGCAATAATTTCGGTTTTGTTATTGGTCGGATTAATGATTGCCATATTAAAACGTCCTTCGGAAACCGTTGCCTCTGAAGCGATTGAATTAGCAAAAGATACAGTCATGGTTCAACTTCCCATTACGGAAGAAAATCAACGTGAAGTTTTTGAGACTAAATCATCCGTTCCTATTATAGATCCGGATGACAGAATGACTGCATTTATTTATAAAATAGATTCTGTGACATCACTTCTTGAGACCGGGAAACTGAGTGATTCTGAAATACGTTCCTTGACACTTGGTTTAGCCGGAGAATATGCTTCTGAATATGGCAAAATTCTTGCAGATTTAAAGAAAGAAAATCCAGCAATGTCAGGTCTGGATATTGAACTGGCATTGGCAAAGTCATCGGAACATAGCCGAGCCTTAGGTCTTTTAAATCGGTTCACGCAAGCAGCAGCCGACACCCTTAGGATGCATAAGCCTGAGATATACTGACCCTAAACAATGATTTCAAGTGATGTCAGGCCGCCGTCTTTGGCTCCTCGGTAACCTCCGAGTGACTTTCCGTTGCGAATCACTTCCGATACAATCATTTCCTGACCTAATACGAGATTTGTCAGCCTTATTCTGTCGCCCTTGATGAGTTTGCTGTTTTGGGATTCATTTATCAGAAAGTAGTTGTCGCCAATATAAGTCATAACAATTACTCTTGAAGGATCATAGCGGACCTGAATCTGTGAACCTTCATCAAGACTGCTTGCCTCAATACACTTCACGGCGGTAAATTCAGAAGAATAGTCCAGTTCTCCGATACTTTTCAGCAGAGAGTTGTAATTCTCATATCCAAGAAATTGGGAAATGCGGTCCATGGTTGAGGTATGCTGAATACGATTGCGCTCGGCCTCTCCGATAAAACCAAAAAGCCTCTTTGCCGTTGTCTCGCTGACATCGAGTTTTCTTCCGATATATGCACAATCCCGGGAACTTATATTTTTTATCGCGAGTTTATCAAGAATCATCGTCTGAATAGATTGTGGTAACATAACTTACATTCGTTAGATAGACCGTAAAGTTACATTGTTTAAACCGCTTACGCAAGTTCTGAACAAAAAGGACTAATATTAGCCTGAAATTTATATTGATTGATCATAATAAGGGAACAGTAAGTGTAAAAAAGGCGGGTCATCTGTGAACTAAAGATGGGGATAAAGCATAAATGGCACGGACAGCCTAGGAATAGGGCTGTCCGCGCGAATCAATATTCAAGTTTCATTGAATTATCTGATGGCAATTTTCTTGACGTTTTTGCCTTGGCGGACAATATAGAAACCAGGAGAGAGACCAACGGTGCTGTCTGCAACAAAAACGCCTTGGAGGTTAAAGACCTCTAAGGGTGCGCTGAAATCAATGTTTTCTGAGTTGTCGCCGTTGATGAATATTTCATCAGCATCGGCCTCTTCGCCGACGATAACTTCATTTATAGGTCCGTTAGCGTAGAGCGATTCAGCTATAATTTTGCAGGTGGGAAGGTCATCATTAGACAGTAGGCTTAGGTCAGCACGCAAGGTGACAAGACCATTATTGTCGACATAAGCAATGTCGGGGTTAGTTGAACGCCAGAAAATATATGGAAGCGTGACATTCTCGGGCAACAGTTTTGCCGTGAGTTGGAATGTGTCGCCGGGTTTGCCTGTAATAGATTTTGGCGAGTCGTCAATATACAGTCTCTCAGGTTCAATCATTGTTCTGCTGTTGAAGCGGTCCCAGCAAGTGTAGGCATCAAGATATGCGTCCACGGCTTTTGGGCCTTGCAGGTAAAGTTTACCATTATAGTTACTGAAAGTATTGTTTGGAGCCTTGGGCGGCATCTGTGCCGTAATGCTTACCGTCGAGGCCGGGCATCCGTCAAAGACTTTCTCGCCGATAGACTTTACATCATGACCCATGATGATGGTGACGAGGTTGTGGTTGCCGGCGAAAGCCGAAGCGCCGATTGTCCCAACCGAAGGAGGTAATATAACTTCCCTAATGTTTGGACACGTGCTGAAAGCATGGTCACCGATTGTGGTAATGCCACTGCCGAGTGTAATGGATTTTAAGTTGATTGCTCCTGTGAATTTTGAGGAAGGAATCTCTGAGACATCATTGCCGATTGTAAGATTAGTCAGTGCAACTGTCGGCAAATACATATCTTCCATATTTCGATTGCAAAGCAAATTCTCAATTTTATTGAAAGCACTGTAAGCAATCTTAAGCGGCGTAACACCATTTTCGAATATGACATTTTTTGTCGAGGAACTAAATGCCAGTTTACCGATTTTCGTTACGTTACCCGGAATAGTCACAGATTCAAATTCGGTACCGTAGAATGCATACGGTTTAATTTCTTTCACAGTTTCGGGAATTATTAAGTCCGTGACTTTTTTATTGTTGAGATAAAGATCTTTAGCATGGTTCAGAGGGTTGGCTTTCTCATTTCCAAATTCAATATTGCACCAGGCGGTAAGATCTGAGATTTGTACGGGATAACAATAAAATCTGTCAAAAGCATCAGCACCGATTGTTTTAACTGTGGATGGAATATAAATCGGGAATGTTACACCTTCAAATGCTCGGCCGGGGGACGCGAAGGCTTGGGCTCCAATTGACTCCAAGCCTTCCTGCAGATCTATTCCCGTCATATATGTGTATAGGAATGCTCCTTCACCAATTGACTTCACATTTTCGGGAATAATCACATACCTAAGAGCGGAACTGCTGAAGGCATAGTCCCCTATGTCAGTTACTTTCTCAGGAATTGTAATTTGTTCTATACTGGTCCCTTCAAAAGCATGTTCGCCGATCGTTTCAACTGTTTCGGGGATAGTAATTTGTTTTAATGAACTTCTCGCAAAAGCATACCCCCCGATTAGTTTTATGGCATTGCGATTATGGAAAGATACGGAGTTGAGCCATCTGCATCCATTGAAGGCATTATAGCCGATACCGTCGACAATGTAACGAGTAGGCTGTGCATTTTCGCTTTCAGCAGTAAAGCGCCAGGGAATCGTTACATCCGTTAGATGAGTATAATTGCCGGGGACAATAATGGCAATATTATCCTCTCCTTCTTTAGTTGAAGGTATCAAACGATAATTGAGAACACCATGTGAATAAGTTGATATTTTGGATCCGGAAGCCCCGGAGATAATATTTTCGAACTGCGCCCAACTGGTCACCAGATAATCTTCTACGGCAGTTTCGGGTAATGTAAGAGTTGCTGTGGCATATAGTCCACCGAAAGAATCACCGGCCATTTTGGGTGGAATTTCAGCAAGAGAGTTTACAGAAGTTAGGCCTGAACATGCCATAAAAGCCTTGGTACCAATAGATTTAACTGTGTTGTCTACCGTGTATTCACCTTCAAGGGTGAAAGGCGCGAAATATATAGCCGATTTTTCAGAATTATAAATCCAACCATTCTCTGATATGGCATTTTTTGCAGGATATGGCACTGATATACCATTATGAAAAGGATTCTCCAGGTTATCCGGATAGGCCGATTTTTTGAGACTGAAACACCTGGAGAAAGCCTTATCTCCAATAGATGTCACTGAAGGAGGTATTATTACCGACGCTAGTTTTGAACAGTTGTAGAATGCATAATCTGGAATTTTTGTAACATAGTCGCTGATATTCACAGATTTAATATGAGTAGAAATTGCCTCATTTTTAGAATATGTCCAGTTTCTTCCTATGTTCAACGTTTCTATTGGGGCTAAATTTAGCGCGTCAGCACCAAAATCCAAAGTTTGTGTGCCAGATTCAACGGTAAGTGTATTAAGACCGGTGCAACCGTAAAAGGCATTGTCGCCTACAGTAGTTGTTATATTGGGAATCGTATAATCGCCCTCAAGCGTAAGCGGTGCGAAATATATGGCTGATTTTTCAGGTCCATAAACAAAACCGTTTTCTATTATGCTACCTTCCGCAGGATAAGCTATAGTTACTCCGGTATTAAATGGATCCCTTGTATAATTATTTGGATAAGCAGACTTCTTTAGGTTGGAACAACCGTTGAAAGCCTGGTCTCCAGTGGACGCAGAGTTGGGAATCACCACTGATGTTAGACCGGTGCAATCTTTGAAAGCACTATTGCCAATGTGCGTCACTGAGTTTGGAATCACAACTGATGTTAAGCCGGAGCAACCGTTGAAAGCACTAGTGTTAATGTATTTGACGGAGTTGGGAATTGTGAGCGATTTAAGGCCTGAACAAAGACAAAAAGCCGAGTTACCGATTGTTATGACAGAACTTGGAATACTATAATCGCCCTCAAGGCTAAGTGGCGCGAAATATATGGCCGATTTTTCAGGCCCATAAACAAAACCATTTTCTATTATGGCACCTTTAGCAGGATAGAATATCGACACGCCGTTATTAAATGGATCTCTTAAATAATCTGGGTACGCAGACTTTTTTAAGCCGGAGCAACCGGAGAAAGCATCTAAAGCAATGTGGCTTACGGAGTTGGGAATCACCACCGATGTCAGGCCGGTACAACCGTTGAAAGCATTATCGTTAATGTATGTTACGGAATTTGGAATCTCCATTGAAGTCAGTCCCGCGCAGTTTTTGAAAGCCCCTTCTCCTATGGATTTCACGGAGTTAGGAATCTTCGCTGAAGACAGATTGGTACAACCTTTGAAAACTTCGCATTCAATGTTTGTTATAGAGTTGGGAATCTCAATTGATGTCAGGCCACTGCAATCGGAGAAAGCCCATGCGCCTATGTTGGTCACGGAATTGGGAATTATCACTGAAGTCAGCCCGCTACAACTGGAGAAAGCTGAAGAGCCGATTGATGTCACAGAATTGGGAATCTCCACTTCTTTCAGGTTGGTGTTATTGCTGAAAGCATTGTTAGGAATTGTTGTTACTTGATCGCCGATATTTACAAACTTAATTTGTGTAGAAATCGCTTCATTTTTAGAGTACCTCCAATTCCTTCCTATGTTCAGTGTTTCTATTGGAACTGAATAAAGCGCTTCAGCACCAAAATCCAAGGTTTTTGTGCTAGGTTCAACGGTAAGTGTCTTAAGACCGGTGCAAAGGGAAAAAGCTTTATCGCCTATGGAAGTAACGGAGTTGGGAATGGAATATTCGCCCGAAACACTCAGGGGAGCAAAATAGATGGTTGATTTTTCAGGCCCATAAACAAAACCGTTTTCGATTATGGCGTCTTTAGCCGGATAGGCTATAGTCACCCACACATAGGCCTCAAATGGATTCTCTAAATAATCCGGATAAGCCGATTTTATTAAATGGTTACAATTCTCAAAAGCCCCTTGACCAATAGAAGTTACGGAGTTAGGTATTATCACTGACGCTAGATGGCTATTATTATAGAAAGCACTCTCGCCGATTGAGGTTACAGAGTTGCCAATCTCAATTGATGTCAGACTGCTGCAATCTTGGAAAGCAGACATGCCGATTGAGGTCACAGAGTTGCCAATCTCAATTGATGTCAGACCGCTGCAACCTTCGAAAGCGTACCAACCGATTGAGGTTACGGAATTGCCAATTTTTGCAGATGTCAGACCGCTACAATCTTGGAAAGCAGACCTGCCGATTGAGGTAACAGAATTGGGAATTTCGACTGATGTCAGACTGCTGCAATCAGAGAAAGCATTCCAACCTATTGATGTCACGGAGTTGGGAATCTCAACCGATGTCAGGCCTTTGCAACCGGCGAAAACACTTTCTCCTATTGATGTCACGGAGTTGGGGATTACCACCGATGTCAGGCCGCTGCAACCGGCGAAAGCGTAAGTAGTAAAAGTAGTCACTGTGTATTCAGTATTATCATAGTTTTTTGCAATATTCGGGATAATCAATGGGCCTGAGATTTTATCATGGAGGGTAGGATAGACAATCGTGCATGTTTTGGCATCTTCGTCAAGAACGGTGTAGGTGAGTGTTTGGCCCTCGTAGGTATATGTGAAGATACGGGCAACGCCTGGGAGTGATAATAGCACGCCCAACATTGAAAGCAATAGTTTTTTCATTGTAAGATTAGTTTTAGTGGAATACCCAATTATAGAGGATAACTGAGCAAGGAGAATATGTTTAACCAACCCTGCGCCAAAGCCATAATATATGCTTGGCGCAGGGGCTGTATATCAGAGAAAGCAAAAAGCAGTCTTTAATGTATATGTTAATTATTTACAAATATTATCTAAAAGGGCTATTTTGCTTTTGAGGATGTTAATTTCATCAATATCATTGCTGTTATATTCTATTGTATAGTTCACATTAATCTCTACGGGTAATGTGAATTTGGGGAAAGTTTTATCTGTCATTACCTTTAATAGAAGGATATTATCTGCAATCTTAACAATATCGTCTTTGATTATTGCATTTAAGGCTATTGAACCTGGTTCTTGTTTTGTGCCAAAATGATGATACTGAATGAAACCTTGAGAAACTTCTTCTGATGGAACAAATGTGATATTCATTATATACTGTACATGTACTCGTGCGGCTCCTGACACAAGTGGGTTGTATACAAAAAGCGTGGTGCCGATACTGTTGCTCGTTCCACGTTCTGAGGCCTTCGCATTGCCCGGTATTGTTGAACGAGCAACATGCAGAGGCCCACGCGCTTATGTATCACCCAACAGGACGCAGGCTCCTCGCGGAGCGAACGAACTGTCAGATATGTGGTACATATCGATGAACATCTACTGTTGCTTCATCCTGACAATACCTAAAAGTTGCGAAGTTTCAGAACGTCAGAATCAAGCGTCGAGTAAACGCTTTCTTTTATGTCTTGTTGAAGATTAGTCTAATGACTTCTCCACACACTGCAAAAATAGGACTAATATTTTGGTTGACCAAATATTGGTTTAAATTATTTTCACATTTTTGTTGGAGGACAGGCAATGCATTTATGTTGTTGCGAAATCATCCTGAATCTTCTCCGGGCCTCTGCTCACAACAAAGTTCGGAATTAAAGTCCATATCCCATTAGTTCATTTTGTCCATTTACGTCAGGAACATTAGTGTCCTATAAATAAATGGCTTAATTAAGGTATACAAGTCCTCGTGTCATGATTTTAGCCATCATGACTTATAAAGGGAATTATTGTAGATGGGAGTGGGCTGCGGAAGGTCTTTGGGCCTGATTTGATGGAAGAGTCAGCAGTGGGGGAATTTGAGGGAGTGGTATTGGCCCTGGTGGAGGTAGAGGAGGGTTTTGAGCGGGTTGGTGTGGGGATTTTGTCGCAGGATGCGGTAGGCTTTCAGCCATAGGCGGGGGATGCAGGCGAGACGGCCGTATTCAAGGGCGATATAACAGCCCTGGGCGCGGATGATTCCTGGCGTAACTCTCAGACCGGTCGATATGGCGGGGTGCTCGCCGATGATGATGGGGAAAAACTTGCACTTCAGGTCACGACGACGTGCGACCTGAACGAATCGTAGTTCTTCGCCGCATGACATAAGTTCATTGCCAAGTCCGAGACGTGTGTCGAAGCGGATGTCTCTGACAAGTTCACGGCGCACCATTATCTCGACAGAAACCGGCCAATATCCCTTGGGGAGACGTCTCTTGCCAAGAACGCATGGCGAATCAGGGTAATCGGGCATCGAGGGGCGCTTCACAATGAATGTCGAAAGCGCTATGTCCTTCTCGGATTCAATAGACTTGATCGCCGCGATTATACTTTCCTTGTCAAACAGGACATCATCGTCTGCGATGAGGACAAGTTCCGCAGTGCATTTTTCCAACGCATTGTTGCGGTTTGCCGAAAGGCCTTTCTCCGAACATTTAAAAATGACGATATCCTCGCGTTCGGCAATGGTTTCGGGGATTTTGACACCTTCGAATGACTGCAAGGAGACAACATAGCGGACCTTGGGAATGGCAGGCGGATTGGTAGACGCGAAACGGTCCAGGCCCTTCTGTCCGAGTGTACATACCGCTATGTCGAGTTTTGCTTCAGTCTTCATTAGTGTTGCCGAATTGAGTCGTCAGATTGTCGTTTCACAGGGTGTTATGCGTCGCTTGGATTTATTTGAGTTTTGATTCCCAGAAATCAAGGTATCTTTGGGCTACTTTCCGGGATTCGTTGTGTTTCATTACGAATTCACGGGATTGCCTCCCTCGTTCAGCAAGATTCTCGGGGTGGGAGCAGGCTTCGGCGAGAAGTTCGGTAAGTCCGTCGACATCGGTCGGGGCATTCAGAATCGGTCTATTATTCTTCTCTCCGATAAAGTCGTAGAAGTCTTTTTCTCCGCCGCTCACCACGCACAGGCCGTGTGCCATGCCGATGAGGGCGTTGGTTGCGGGCGTGTAACTATAAATCTGGTCAAGCAGAATGTGCGATGAACACATCGTGTCTATGTATTCGGAATAGGGGAGATTCTCGACTATCTTCAGTTCGACACGGCCGGGCATCATCCTGCATACGCGCAGTGAGGCCTCCTCGAGCAGATCGGTGCCTTTCTCAACAAGTCTACCACGGTGTCTGCCAAGAAAGAGCCTGACGCATGCCGGATCAGTTTCCATAGGCGTGAACTTTATTCTATCCGTGTCTATCGGCAGGCCTCCGTAGGCGGTCTTTTCGTCTCCGAGATAGCGTCTTGCCGCGACATCGTATTCATACAACGCCGTCACCGCCCCGTCTATGTTGTCATATACATAATCACAGAAGGCACACATCTCGGACGTGGTGTACCTCCGGATGTAGTCAGGTTGCTCGAGGGCAAAAGGTCCGGGAAGCCCGTTGATACGGAATTCGCTGTACTCCAATCTTGATGACACATCAAGACACTCACGGAGGAACCTTGGGTCTGTTCCGCCGCATGTAAGGAACACGGAACGATTCTCACCCTTGAGCCTGTCGAATATGTATCTTAGGCGTCTGGGCTTGAGAGTCAGGAAATTCGGATTCTGAAGCACTACGATGTCATTGCCTTTCATGTGTCGGCTGAGCGGTCCGTACAACGTGTCGAGCGTAAGAATGACACCTCCTATCTTTCCGGGATAACGGTGTATGTTGACATCACGGACTGTGTCCTGAAACCCCGACCCGGCAGACACAACAGTCACCTCGTGCCCCATTGTCCTTAACGTGCGGCCGAGCTGACTGTGTAGATTGGAGTAGTCTCCCAGAAGGGTTATGCGGTAGGACCGCTGTGATGTCATGGCAGATGGATGTTGTTGCAGGGCGGTCTTAGTTGCCGTAGTTCAGGGTAGTATAGTAGCGGTAAGAACCGTCGTTGGCATAGTCTCCGAAATATGACAGGGTGATGTAGCCGTTGTTGTAGCCCCACCATGTCGAGGAAACATTCCCGCCGCCGTTGTTCTGGACTGAAACCGGGTAGCCGTATTGCGAGACAAACGAGTTATAGAGCATGTTGTAACGGCTCATGTCGTAAACCCGCGAGGAATAGACAAGTTCTGCTCCTGCCAATGCTCCGTTCACGTAATGGAGTTGTGAGGTAGGCCACGAGAAGTTGTACTGGTTGACATTATTTAGATAGATAATGTTGCTTCCGTAACCAGCTACGCTGTAACCGCCGTTCATCAGGTATGAGAGCGAGGCGTCTATCGTTGCTCCAAGGGCAATGCCCAGTATGGTCGAGATACGAGGTGCGCCATAATAAGGCCTGAATGATGGCGGAGGTACCGGGCGTGCCCATGGACGGTATGCGGGAGCATAAGGCCGGTAGGGAGGCCGGTAAGGAGGTCTCGGATGTGGCCTGTGGGCTTGTGGAGGAGGTGGAGTGGGGCGGTAACCCGGGTTATGTCCCGGTCTGTGATCCGGTTTGTGCCCAGGTTTGTAGTCCGGTTTGTGATTTCCGGGACGGTAATTGTTGTTATGTGGTGGTGTAGGCCTGTTGTTGCCGGGGCGGTCGAAACCATTATGGTTGCCATGGCCGGGACGGTTGGCCGAGGGTGGTGCCGGACGGTCGTGACCGCCGTTCCCCGGACGATGGCCGTTGTTGTCGGGACGTTTGTGGTCACCGTTGCCCGGGCGCCCCATGTTGCCCGGGCGCCCGTCCTTATTGTGGTGTCCGTTGTTGCCGGGACGGCCTTGGCTTGTTCTGGGGCGGTCATCCGAACGTGACATGTTGTGACGTCCTCTGTTCTCACCCATCGAGGTAACCAGCATTCCTGATATGAGCAGGAGGGAGATGTATGTAAAAAACCTTTTCATATTCGTTGCACTTTACATTTGTTAAACAATTGGTCTTGCTTCGAGGTTCGCGTCCCGCAATAAAAGATTGCCTTTATAATTAAGAGCGGATGCAAAGCGCTTGGTTTAATCTGTTGAGTATTTTTTACAAATCTGTCTGGAAAAATTGCCAGAAATCATACATTGAAACGGAAGTGCATGATATCGCCGTCCTGAACGACATATTCCTTGCCTTCGACACCCATCTTTCCGGCTTCCTTGACTGCGTTTTCACCACCCAGGCTTACATAGTCGTCATATTTGATGACTTCGGCCCTGATAAAGCCTTTCTCGAAGTCGGTGTGTATTATCCCTGCACACTGAGGCGCCTTGCTTCCGCGCATGAATGTCCAGGCGCGGCACTCGTCAGGACCGGCTGTGAAATAAGTCTGAAGATCAAGCAGCGCATATGCGGCACGAATCAGACGTGCCACGCCCGAGGTCTCGAGACCGATTTCGGCCAGGAATTCCTGACGCTCCTCGTAAGTGTCAAGTTCGGCGATGTCGGCCTCGGTCTGTGCTGCTACAATGAGAAGGCCCGAGTCCTCACCCTCTATCGCCTTCGCAACACTTTCTGTATATTTGTTGCCTGTGGCGGCTGAGGCATCATCGACATTGCATACATAGAGGACAGGCTTATTAGTAAGCAGGAAAAGTTCCTTGGCATATGCAGTCTCGTCCGGAGTCTCAAGTTTGACAGAACGCGCAGGCTTGCCCTCGTCAAGAGCCTCCTTGTATCGTTTCAGCACCTCGGCCTGAAGTTTCGCGGTCTTGTCACCGCCGGTCTGTGCGGCCTTGAGTACCTTGTTGAGTCTGGCCTCGACTGTCTCGAGGTCCTTCAGTTGCAGTTCATAGTCAATAATTTCCTTGTCACGTACCGGGTCGACCGAACCATCGACATGCGTGATGTTGTCATCATCGAAACAGCGCAGCACATGAAGTATGGCATCGCACTCGCGGATGTTGGCGAGGAATTTGTTCCCGAGACCTTCACCTTTCGATGCTCCTTTCACCAGGCCGGCGATGTCGACAATCTCGACAGTCGCCGGAACAACCGAACGTGGATTGCACATCTCCACAAGTTTGTTCAGGCGTTCGTCGGGCACGGTGATTACTCCGACATTAGGTTCGATTGTGCAGAAAGGAAAGTTTGCCGATTGCGCCTTGGCGTTCGACAGACAGTTGAAAAGGGTTGATTTGCCGACATTAGGCAGTCCGACTATACCACATTTTAGGGCCATGATATATTTTCAGTTTTTAATTCAATAATCAATGTGTTACCCTCAAGCAAAAAACTCCGGGAAGTCTGCAAAAGGCGTAATAATATGCAAAATTACAAAAAACTTTGAACATCGCCTAATTCATTGGTCTTTTGATTATTT
>CALKRW010000024.1 GCA_937989585.1 uncultured Porphyromonadaceae bacterium
GAGTTTCGCCGGTGAGGGTGGGGGGCATGAGGCGGGTGGAGGCGAGGAAGTAGTCGATGCGCCAGCCGGTGTTGCGTTCGCGGGCGCGCATGCGGTAGGACCACCAGGAGTAGACGATGTCGTCGGGATGGAGGCGGCGGAAGGTGTCGACGAAGCCACGGGAGAGGAGGTCGGTGAAGTCCTCGCGCTCCTGGTCGGTGAAGCCGGCGCTGTTGTGGTTGGTCTTTGGGTTCTTGAGGTCGATTTCCTGATGGGCGACGTTGAAGTCGCCGCAGACGAGGACGGGCTTGGTGCGGTCGAGCATTGCGAGGTAGTCGGCGAAGTCGCGGTTCCACACGCGGCGGTAGTCGAGACGGCGCAGGCCGTCCTGGGAGTTGGGGACGTAGACGTTGACGAGGTAGTGGTCGTCGAACTCGAGGGTGAGGACGCGGCCCTCGTGGTCGTGGAGGTCGATGCCGATGCCGCGTGTGACAGAAAGGGGCTTGCGGCGGGTGAAGACGGCGGTGCCGGAGTAGCCTTTCTTCTCGGCGTGGTTGAAGTAGGCCTCGTAGCCTTCGAAACTGTGGATGAACTGGCCCTCGGAGAGTTTTGTCTCCTGCAGGCAGATGCAGTCGGCGTCGAGCGAGGCGAAGATTTCGTCGAAGCCTTTCTTCATGACGGCGCGGAGGCCGTTGACGTTCCAGGATATGTATTTCATTTGTTGCGGTTTACTTTTCTGGTGATTTGAGATTGGCCCTGAGGCGCTCGAGCGAGGCCCGGCGTATGGGGGTGCCGCTGAAGATGCTGTCGTACTGCCCGGGGGTGAGGGCGTCCCATTCGGCGGCGGTCAGGTCGAGGATCTCGCGGCGCGGCGTGAAGTCCGGGATGGAGGTGGGGGTGTCGTGGCGGGAGTGTGGGCAGGCGAGACGGCAGACGTCGCAACCGAAGGCGTGGACGCGTGACAGGCCGGAGGGGACGGGTTCGTCGGCAGGGGCCTCGATGGTGAGGTAGGAGAGACAGCGGCGGGCGTCGAGAGAGCCGTCGGGACGGAGGGCACCGGTGGGGCAGGCCCTGACGCATAGTCCGCAGCGCCCGCAAGCGACAAGACCCGTGGCCGAGGCCTCGCTCAGTGGCGGGGTAGGGGTGAGCCGGGCCGTGGTAATAACGGTGGCGACCACGAAGGCCGAGCCGTGGCCGGGGACTATCAACTGGTTGTTGAGGCCGAGAATGGCGGCTCCCGAGCGGCACGCCCAGTAGCGCTCGCGCAGGGGCGCGGAGTCGACGCAGACGCGCGTGGCGTGGCCCGAGGCCTCGAGGGCGGCGCAAAGGGGACGGAGTTGCTTGCGGAGGACCTTGTGGTAGTCGCGGAACAGGGCGTAGCGCGCGACATAGGGGGCGCCGGGTGCCTGAGGCGTGTCGGTATGGTAGTTGAAAAGACAGACGATGAGCGATTCGGCTCCGTCGAGCAGGAGGCGCGGGTCATCGCGGACGTCGCGGTTGCGCTCCATCCAATGCATTTCGGCATTTCGGCCCTCGGCAAGAAAGCGGTCATAGCGCCCGCGCGCCTCGGGAGCGACCTCTTCGGCGCGGGCGATTCCGACCGAGGTGGCGCCACATTCGCGAGCCAAGTCAAGGACACCGGCGGTGGTCAGCGCAAGGGGGGCTGAACCGGGCTTATTTTCCGAGGACGTGGAATTCATAGCCTTGGTCAAGAAGCCATCGGACGGCGCGGGGCATGGCCTCGAGCATGTTGTCGCGGGCCTTGAGCGAGTCGTGAAAGACGATTATGGAGCCGTCGCGGACATAGCGGCGGACGTTGTCGAAGATGCGGTCGGGGGAGAGGCGGCGGTTGTAGTCGCGCGAGACGACATCGTACATGATGATGTTGTAGCGTGCGCGCATGGCCTTGGCCTGTCCCCAGCGCATTATGCCGTGGGGCGGGCGGAAGAGGCGGGAGCGGAAGAGGGCGTCGGCCTCGGCGACGTCGCGCAGGTAGCGGACTCCCCGGCAGCGCATGCCCTGGAGGTGGTGCATGGTGTGGTTGCCGACGCCGTGTCCGCGGCGTCGCACCTCGTCGAGCAGTTCGGGATGGCGCCGGACGTTGTCACCGACCATGAAGAATGTGGCGCGGACGCCGAGTTCGTCGAGCAGGTCGAGGACACGCGGGGTCACCTCGGGCACCGGCCCGTCGTCAAACGTGAGGTAGACGACAGGCCGGGACGAAGGAAGTTTTATACGCCAGAAAGCCTCGGGGAAGAGGAGGCGGTAGAGTAGGGGCGGTTGCTCAATCAGCATAGACGATTCAGCGTCAGGGGGATGGGATACCAGCCGCTCACGTCAGAAAGTGACGAGGCGGTTCAGGGTAGTTGCGTTTATACCCGCTTTGCCCAGGACCTCGTTACGCGCTTTGCCGGTGCCGAGACCGTAAGCCTCGTTCAGTAGATTGACCTGACCGTAGTAGGCACCGAAACTCGGCGAAGACATCACGCTTTCGATTTCCTCGGGAGTCAGTTCGTAGACGTAGGTGTAGAGGACCATGTTCAGGTTCTCGATAACCGAAGCCAGCGACTGGAGGGCGTACAACTGGTCGGTCTGAGAAGTGCCTTCAAGAGAGCCTGAGGTGACAGGACGCCTGATTATTGCATCGGCGACGTCGGCGAGGTTCACGATGGCGATTATCTGAGGCAGGTTGTAGCGCAGGTTCTGGCGCTCGGTGGATGTTATCTTTCCGCGCAGGTTGTCATTGAGGCTGAGAGCGTACTTGATGAAGGCGGCGTTGCGCGGAACGGCCCCGAGTGCGAGTGCGCGGGCCTTGGCGATGAGTTTGGACGATCGCTTGGCGATGCCGAGGCGCAGGTAGGTCTCGGCTACCATGAGGTCCATGCCGTTCATCATCGGGCATACCGAAGCGGGGAGTCTGGTGTCCATCACCTTCAGAAGGTTCTCGGCCATGTCGAGATAGGTGGCCGGAACGGGGAGGCCTTTCTGACGCGATACTTCCTGAGCCGACTTGGGCGCGGCTTCCTGGCCGTGATCGATGCAGTCGTCGACGGCGGCGAGTATGGCGCGTCGTGTCGAGAATACCATCGAGCGGACGGTCTCGTCAAGATACAGTTTGCCTGGTTTGGCGACATCGAGACCGCCCCAGCGGAACTTGCCGACAATGTTATTGTATGCCTTGGCGGCGATGGGCGATGTCAGCGTCGGGTCGGAGTTGCGGTCAAAGGGAGTGACCTGATAAGCCATGCCGGCGACGAATGTGTTGGGTTCCCATCCGGGGTAGTAGTCCGGGCCTATGGTGGTGGCGAAGTAGACGGGGCGCTCGAAATTGCCGGCCGCCGACTTCGAGACGATGTCGTAGACGAGCCAGTCGCTGAGGCCGCCCGAGAAATTGCCGTCGGCGGAACCGATGCGGCCGGGGCCGACGTTCATGTAGGCGCGGCCTGTCGAATCGACGGGGGGCAGCATGCCGAAGCGCTTCTGAATTTTGGCGGGGTCGAGAGGAACGACCACGTTGTCGTATGTGAAGAAGTTAGACACGGTAGGATACATCTTTTTCATGATATCCGAACCGGGAGTCTTGCCGTCGTAGAAATTCTTCATTGCCTCGGCCAGGGTGACGGTGTCGGGAATTGCCTCTGCGGCGGCCTTGAACTCTTTTGACATCTGCAACGCCTGTTCCGGGGTGGCTGGACGCGCATATATCTCGCCGGCAAACTGAGGTTCGTCGCGCACGACGTCAGAGGCGAGTATGCTGAAGAATTTTTTTGCAGACCAGTTGATGTACTGGAGTTTGTTATAAGCGTAATCCTCGGGACCGGCGAACATCGGGACGCCTTTGGCGGTGTAGGAAGCCGAACGTATCTGGTTGGCGTACCAGTCGGTGGACAGGTAAGAGAGGTTCACGACCTTGACGTCGGGACGAACGCCCTCGACCTCCTGGGCGTACCACAGGGGGAAGGTGTCGTTGTCGCCGTTGACGAAGATTATCGCGTTCTCGTCGAGCGAGTTGAGGTAGTTCTCGCCGAAGTCGCGGGCGGTGTAGCGTCCGGACCTGTCATGGTCGTCCCATGTCTGCGACACAACCTGGAGTGGCACGAAGATGCCGAGGAGAATGGCGATGCCGGCGGCAGTCCACTTCAGGCCGGATGACAGCGAGTCCTCGCGTGCCCACTGTGCGTCGAGGCGCTGCTGACGCCCGGCGGCCTTGTCGGCTGATGTGCCGGCATGCAGGGGGGCAGCGGCCTGAGCCTTGTCCTCCTTGACGAAGAAGCGGGCGAATACGGCCCTGAGGGCCCACGCGATGGCGGGGACGCCCATGCCTACCCAGATGGCGAAGGCATAGAACGAACCGGCGAAGGCGTAGTCGCGCTCGCGGGGCTGACCCGGCGTCTGGTTCAGGTAGAGGACGATGGCGATACCGGTCATGAAGAAGAGGAAGAACACTACCCAGAACTGCTCGATTCCGCGGGTGGGCGCATATCGGTGTGTCTTGAGGGCCTGCCAGAGGAGGCCGAATATGCCCAGAAGCAGAGGCAGCATGTAGAAGACATTGTGTCCGGGATTCTCCTCGCCGTATTCAGCGGGCAGGAGGGACTGGTCGCCGAGACGTGCGTTGTCGATGGCGGGGATGCCCGAGATCCAGTTTCCGGCGTAAGGCTCGCCCTGGCTCTGGATGTCGTTTTGGCGGCCTGCGAAGTTCCACATGAAGTAGCGCCAGTACATGTGGTTCAACTGGTAGCCGATGAAGTACCTGAGGTTGGTTCCGAAGTCGCCGGTCCATCCGTAGACGGTCTGTTCTTCGCCGGCGGCGTCGGTGCCGAGCGAAATCTCCTTCTGGCTCGAGAGGTAGGGATTGAGTTCGGTGCTGAGCACGAAACCTCCGCCGTCAGGTCCTCCGCGTCGGGCGGCCCATTCCTTGCGCATGGCGTAGGGAATGTTCTTGAAGTCGGGGTTCTCGTACTCGGTCCATGTCTTGTACGAAGTCACGTGCATGGGCTTGGACGAGTACATGCGGGTGAAGAACATGCCCATTTCGGGCGATGTCTCGTATTTCGGGATGTGTTCCTCGCGGACGTAGCGGTCGGGCTGGCCGGGGGAAGTCTTGACAGCCTTGATGTAGCGGTCCTCGCCGTTGTCGATGATCTCGCCGCCCTTGTACATGAGGCCGCGGATAATCTTTGTGCGCGGATAGCCATTCTCGTCGACGGCGGCATAACTGACTATGTTGCCGTTCTCGTCGTAGTCCTGTCCGGCCCAGTCGATCTCCTCGGCGAATGTGGGTCCGTAGAACAGCGGGTTCTCGCCGTACTGCTCGCGGTTGAGGTATGACGACAGCGCGAACACGTTGTCAGGCGCGTTCTGGTTCATGGGAGTCTCGGCGTTGGCGCGTATGAGCAGAAGCGCGTAAGAGGAATAGCCGATGAAGATGACCAGGATGCTGAGTATGGAGACGTTGAAAACACGCACGGGAATGCGTTTGCACATGAAGAATAGGTAGACAGCCAGCGCGGCGACCAGCACCAGGAACAAGAGGATGCTGTGGCCGATGTAGAGCATGCCCGAGAGGACGACCGAGAGGAATACGCCCCAGCGTATGGCGCGGGGATTGTCCTGACGGTAGAGCGACGCGGCAGTCCAGATGAGCACGGCGAGCAGGACTATGGCGTAGACGAGCACGCCGACGTTGTATCCGAGTCCGAGAGTGTTGACCGCGAAGAGTTCGAAAACCTGAGCCACGCCGATGAATCCCGGGACAAGTCCGTAGAGGATGAACACGATGATGAGAACCGAGACACCCAGCGCGGCGAGCGAGCCCTTGAGGTTGGTGTCGCGGAACTTGCGGTAGTAGAACACGAGCACGATGGCCGGGATGCAGAGCAGGTTGAGCAGGTGGACGGCGATGGAGATGCCGATGATATATGCTATAAGCACGAGGTATCGGTCGGAATGAGGCTGGTCCGCGCGGTTCTCCCACTTGAGAATCAGCCAGAAGACCAGAGCCGTACAGAACGACGAGAAGGCGTAGACCTCGCCCTCGACGGCCGAGAACCAGAATGTGTCGGACCAGGCGTACATCATGGCTCCGCAGAAGCCGGCGCCCATGATGACGGCAGTCTTCAGCCATGAGATTTCAGTGGCACCGTCGCGGACAATGAGTTTCCGGACGAGATGGGTTATCGTCCAGAACAGCAGGAGGATAGTGGCGGCCGAGAGGATGGCTGACATTGAGTTGACGGCGACAGCCGCATCAGCAGGGTCTCCGCCGAACAGTGTGACGAAGAAACGCGCCGTGAGCATGAAGATGGGGTTCCCCGGCGGGTGGCCGACTTCGAGTTTGAATCCTTGGGCGATAAATTCCGGGCAGTCCCAGAAACTGGCAGTAGGCTCGATTGTCATCAGATAGCAGACTGCGGCGATGAGGAAGCAGAGCCAGCCCAGCGAGTTGTTGATAATGTTGTATCTTTTCATCGAAAATGATAATGAGGTATAATCGACAGATTCTATCCTAAATGCTAATTGTCTATCAATCGGCAAAGGTACGGAATAGTGCCGAGACGGCGGGACGCCCCGTGGATAATAAATGTTAAAATTTAAAGTTTGGTCATGTGGAATAAAAGTTGTACCTTTGCGGCAGTAAGCGCGCGTGGCGTAATTGGTAGCCGCGTTAGACTTAGGATCTAATGTCTCAGGACGTAGGGGTTCGAGTCCCCTCGCGCGCACTAGAGCCACGCCGGCAGACAAAGGATTGTGAATCCAATGTCTGCCGGCTTTTTTTGTCGCCGTCTTTCAGGCAGGAAAAAATAATGGCGCGGGCCGACGGTGTGTCGGACCCGCGCCATTGACATTCGGGGGGATATGACCGTGCGGGCTGATTAGCCCTGCGGATAGTGGCGATCAGTGGCGGATGGTCTTTGTGGCGTTGTTTCCGCGCTGTTCGATGTAGAGGCCTGGTGCGGCGTTCCCGGCGGGAACAGGCTGGCCCTGGAGGTTGTAGAGGACGGCGGGAGCGTTGCTGTCTTCCGCATCGCCGGTGATGGTCTCCACGGCCTGGTCATCGTCGCCGTATACAGCCTCGATTCCGGGAATCTCGAGGTGGATGTCCTTCTTGGCGGCATCACCCGGAGAGATGGAAATCGATGTCAGTTCGATGGGATAGATGCCTATGTCGTTGGTGTCGAAGGTCTCGGCGATGGGGAATACGACAGTATTCTCTTTGTCTGGCTCGAGAGCGAGGTCCTTGGCGCTGATTGCGACTGAACGCTGCTCGTTGTTGGCGCGGAGGTTAATTGTGAGGCTCTTGATCTTTGCCTCGCCCGGGCGTATGCGCAGACGGATTGCCTTGGGAAGCGAGTAGACGGGTTTCTCGGCCTTGGCAATGAGTTTGGCCGAACGTGTGGTCTTGATGTTGTAGTCGAGTACGATTCCGTTCTCGAGAGGCGCGATGGTGGCCGAGTTCATGCCTGTGGGGGCTAGGCTCCAGTTTTCGGCCAGGGGCTGAACGGCCGGGAGAACCTTTTCGGCGGGGACCTCGACGGTTACTGCGATGGTGGCATTTGCGAAGTCGGAGACTCCGCTGATGTTAGCGGTGCCGTTGGCCACGCCGTGAACTGTTCCGGTCTCGTCGACGGTGGCGACTTCAGCGTTGTCGCTTGACCATTTGAGGACCGAGGGGTCGATGGGGAACATTTCGCCGTCGGCGTCTGTGAGGAGCTCGAGTCTGTAGTCGCGGGTGTTGTCAACCAGGACGGCGGGATAGCGGGGCGCTACCGAAGAGCCCTGCGAGACGGTGATGACGATTTTGGCCTCGGCATCGCCGGCGCGGGCTGTAAGGGCGTGCATGCCCGAGCCGGAGGCGGTGAACGAACGGCCGTCGGCGGAAATTGTGCCGAGTTCGGGATCGCAGGAGAGGGTGTAGTCCTTGAAGTCGATGTCGATCATGCGTCCATACTTGTTGTAGGCGTAGACGGTCGGAGTGTAGGTCGACATGTATGGAACGGTGCGGCGCCAGTCGACGAACTGGATCTCGGCGACGGTGTCGTCGTCGGGAGCCTCGAGTACGGCGAAGATGGCGTTGCCGACGGCGCGTTCGTGTCCGTCGGAGCCGTGGTTGCGCTGGCCGAGTTTCTCGACATAGAGAGTAGACGAGCCGCCGCCATCGAGGTTGACGGCCTCCCATGCGCCTGCAAAGCGCATGACGTCGGCGAGCATCGATGTCTGTACGCCGGCGGAAATCTGCGAGCGTCCGTCAATGACCATCATTATGATTTTCTTGCCGTCCTGGCTGTAGCCGATGCCGGTGCGGGGATGGCGCGCCGATGCGTCGCCGCGCTCGCCCTCGGTGTCGAGGGTCTCGCCGCCGCCGACGTTCTTGGGGTTGCCGGATACGGTGGCCATGGGATAAATGCGTTTGCCCTCGGCGGTGAGGATTACGTTGTCGAACTCGACGATATCGCCTGTGTGGAGCGAGCCCACAAAGTCTACGGCTCCGGTGTTGCAGCCCGATGTCGAGTTGCCGCGTGCGTGTATCACGAATCCGTCATCGGGTACGGTTGTGTCGCCGTTGTCGGTGGGCTCGGAGGTGATGACCATGCGGTACTTGTGGCCTGCGAGGAACTTGTCGCCCTCGACGAGGCGTGCGGTCACCTGACGGCACGAGCCGTTGTATTCCTGCTGGTTGGCCGAACCCCAGTAGCGGGGTGTGTAGATGGTGATTCCGTTGTCAGGCGAACCGACGTTGATGCCCTTGAACAGGGTGACTTTCTCGCCGAGGGTGGCGGTGCCGGTGTAGAAATTGAGTCGTGACACGTAGGGAATTCCCTGATCGTCGACGGTGAACTGGTAGCCGGCATTCGACGATTTGATCACCTCGCCGTCAGCTACACACGAGTATGTCGCGGTGCCGATCTGTGACGAGCCGTTGGATGCGCTTCCGCTGGTCCAGTAGAAGTCGCCGTTCGAGCCTGCGAAATAAGTAAGGCCCGGTTTCGAATGGTCCTCGGCCATCTGCGAGGTGCGGGCGGCGCCAGCGACCTTGTCGGTGGCTGAGACGGCGCGTATCGATACGCCGGGTGTGGATATGTCGACTGTGAGGTAGAACACGTGCAGGGCGTTCGGGCCCTTGAGGTGGAGGTGTGTCTGGGTTGTGCCGGGACCGACCTTGGCGTGATATAGGGTGTCGACCTCGTAGACGGTGCCCCGGACGTCGAGTGTGGTCTGTGCCGACAGCGCGGGTGCTGCCAGCATGGCGGCGAGCAATGGTAGATGCTTAAGTTTCATGGGATTGATGTTTTTTGCCGGTTTAGCGAAAAGTGTGAGATGGAAGGAGAAAAACAAGGAGGGAGCGGGTGTGCCGCCTCCTCCTTGATGTTACTGTTCTATCGTTACTGATTATTTAACGACGACTTTGGCGGTCTTCGAGCCCTGGCGTGTGATGTAGAGGCCGGGGACGAGGTCGTTGCTGTTGACGGCCTGACCGTTGAGGTTGAAGTATTCGACGGGAGCGTTCACGTCGGTGTCGGCGGCGATTGTGCCTACGGCAGCATCGTGGTCGTTGACCCATTCCTCGGGAGCGACAGTGTAGACTGCCATGCCGTTGCGGCCCTTGTATGAGAGCACGTATGCACCCTCGACGCCGTTGGCGTCGGTGTAGACGCGGGTCTCGCAGGCGTGGTAGCGGGCGCCGCCGTCAGAGGTTACGCCGAGACCACCCTCGGGGATTGTCCAGAATTCCTCCATTCCCTCGAAGGCCATGTCCTCGCCGAGTTCGCAGATGCGGGCACGGCAGGTGGCGCCGCTGTCATACTGCTCGAGAGAGTAGAAGATGAAGTTCTTGTCGTTGATGGTGAATTCGCCGACGCCGTTTGTGCCGACCTTGGGGGCGAGTTCGGTGGCCGAAGCGAAAGAGTCCATCATGCCGCCGGCGTTGTCATAGAGCGAGGGGCAAGTGGTGAAGCCGTCGACATAGAACATTGCGGCGGAGAAGTCCTCGTCCTTTACGATACGGACACATGAAGCGGTACCCCATGCGGCCTGGTCGGCGGGATAGGTTTCTTCAGGCTTGATTGAGACGAAACTGCCTTCCTCCATGAGGGGGCCGAACTCGCTTTCGCCCTGAGCACACATCCAGCCATAGATGTAGGGGCTCTGTGTGTCGGCGCAGGTACAGGTCATGAAGGCGCAGCCTGCCTCGGCGCGTGTTACGTCACCGACGAGCGAATAGTAGTCGGTACGGCCGGTGGCCTCTTTCTCGTCAGCGGGTAGCTCGCAGGTGAAAGCCAGGGTCATGGCACCGGTTGCCATGTCAATCTGGTAGACGTTATAGGGGCTTGCCTCGCCTTTCTCGACGTTGTAGGGAGTGGATTTGTAGCCGCATACCCAGACGTGGCCGAAATCGTCGCAGCCTACCTGGTTGGCGCAGAGCTGAACGTTGGTGGGCTGACCGTCGAGGGTGAGGAGCATGTCTTTCTCCAGTTCGCCGCTGTAGAGGTTTATTACAGAGAGGTGTGCGACTGCTGCTGTGCCCTCGTCGTTGAGGTCGTGCCAGGTGACAAGGATTTTGTCGACCATTGCTCCGCCTTCGGGGATTCGGGCGATGCAGGCTGTACGTGCGTTGTTGGAGCCGGCGAAGGGAAGTTTGTTCCATGCTGCAAGGGCAGACTGGTTGACTACGCCGTTGGGGTCGAGAGCGCCTGAGGCGGCGATCCACTGCGATTTGATGGCGATACCGTCCTTAACGGGGTATGTGAAGCCGTCGGAGACAGCAAAAGCCGACGAGGCGCCGAGGGCCACGAGGGATGCGAAGAGTAGAGATTTCTTCATAAATAGTTGAAATTTAGAGTGTTAAATATTGTGGTATTGGATTATTCAGTGTAGTGCAGACGATGTGGTATCAAAGATGTGGAATGACGCTGTAAAGTTAAGGTAATTTTTTAATGGGGTGTCGTTATTTTTGATAAAAAATGCGTTAATGAATATTAAAAAACCTTAACCCGCCGATTTATATAAAAACCGCGCTCTCATTAATGAAGAGCGCGGTCTGTGTGTATGCGGCAGATAAGTTTTATTCTGCTTTGCCGGCGGAGCCGAGTACGTTGACGATTTTGTGCTTGTAGAGTTTCTCCATGTTGTCGCGGGCGGGGCCGAGGTACTTGCGGGGGTCGAACTCGGCGGGTTTCTCAGCCATGACCTTGCGTACGGCGGCGGTCATTGCGAGACGTGAGTCAGAGTCGATGTTGATCTTGCAGACGGCAGACTTGGCAGCCTTGCGGAGTTGCTCTTCGGGGATGCCGATTGCGTCGGGCAGTGCGCCGCCGAAGTAGTTGATGGTGTCGACTTCTTCCTGAGGAACCGATGACGAGCCGTGGAGGACGATGGGGAATCCGGGAAGTTTCTCCATTACTGCGTCGAGGACATCGAATGCCAGTGGCGGGGGAACGAGTTTGCCCTCGGCGTTGCGTGTGCACTGTGCGGGGGTGAACTTGTATGCGCCGTGGCTTGTGCCGATGGAGATGGCGAGTGAGTCGCAGCCTGTGCGGGTTGCGAAGTCAATGACCTCGTTGGGGTCGGTATAGGTGTGGTGGTCGGAGGAAACCTCGTCCTCGACACCGGCGAGTACGCCGAGTTCGCCTTCGACGGTCACGTCGTACTGGTGGGCGTAGTCAGCGACTTTCTTGGTGAGGGCGACGTTCTCCTCGTAGGGAAGGTGCGAGCCGTCGATCATCACGGACGAGAAACCGAACTCGATGCAGTCCTTGCAGAGTTCGAAAGAGTCGCCGTGGTCGAGGTGAAGGACGATCTGGGGATGTTCCCAGCCGAGTTCCTTGGCATATTCGACGGCACCCTGGGCCATGTAGCGGAGGAGTGTGGGGTTGGCGTAGTTGCGGGCGCCTTTGGAAACCTGGAGGATGACGGGAGACTTTTCTTCTGAGGCAGCCTTGATGATTGCCTGGAGTTGCTCCATGTTGTTGAAGTTGAAGGCGGGAATGGCATATCCGCCCTTGATGGCTTTGGCAAACATCTCACGGGTGTTGACAAGGCCGAGGTCTTTGTAATTTACCATTGGTTCTATGTTGAATAATTGGAGTTTGAAAAATTCGTTCAAAGGCGCAAGGGAGATGCTTCCCTTTGCAGGCGCAAAGGTACGAATTTATTTCATAAGTTGTGCCGTCAGATGCCGAAAAGGCTGTATGCCGCACACGGGAAGGCTGAAAGGATGCCGTAGTCCGTGACGGTCAGCGGTCCTGTTTCCCGGTCTTGCGTTCAACCTGATGCTCGATGGCCTCGACGCACTGGTCGAATGATTCCTCGAATGTCGGACAGGTCTTGACTGCCACAATCTCGCCTCCGGCGGGAAGCGTGACCTTGAGTGTGCATTCCTTGTTGAGGGCTTCGTCGTGTTTTATAAGGCGGAAGTTGACGGTGAAGTCAACGATGTCGGGGTTGCGGCGTGCGATTCGCTCTGCTTTTTTCTCGACGAACCTGGTGAGCTGGTCGTAGATGTTGAAATGGATGGCTTGGATGTTGACGTTCATATGTGTTTCATGATTTTTTGGCGCGGGGATGCGCCTGTTGATAATTATGTTGCAGTTCGCGATATGTAAGGTGGGTGTATATCTGTGTCGTGGCGAGCGATGCGTGTCCGAGTAACTGCTGTACGGCGTTGAGGTCGGCTCCGTTGTTGAGCATGTCGGTGGCGAATGAATGCCTCAGGACGTGGGGCGAGCGCTTGGGAGACGAGACTCTGCCGTCGAGTTCGGCGTGGACAATGCGGTTGAGCAGCCCGTAGTAGATCGGGCGGCCGTCGGGCCTCACGAAGAAGGTGTCTGTCGATGAGACTCCGGTGACGTCGGCCCGCAGCGAACGGTAGCGGTCGATGAGTCCGGCGAGTTCGGCTCCGAACGGGACTATTCTTTCTTTATTACGTTTTCCGAGGACTTTTAGTTCGCGGCGTCCGGTGTCGACGGCCAGGTCTTCCAGTGATATGATTTCTGAGGCGCGTATGCCTGTCGAGTAGAGCATGTTGAGAATCAGCGAGTCCCTCAGTTCCGTGAAGTCGTCGGCGTCCCGGTCGGCGCAGTCTTCGTCGAGGATTGCGGCGGTCTGGTCGGGGGCGATGAAACGCGGCAGGGTCTGTGGCGAGCGGACTGTGGCGACACCGCGGGTCGGGTCGGCTGTCAGTCCGCGGCGCCGGGACAGGAAACGGTAGAATGCGCGTATGGAGGAAATGTGGCGTTTGACCGAGCGGGGAGACATTCCGCTGTCGGCGAGTTCGGCCCCCCAGGCGCGGACGTCGGCGGAGGTAACGGCTGAAGGATCGAATTCTTCGGGGGTGCCGGTGCAGAATGAGACGAAGGCGCAGATGTCGCCGCTGTATGCGCGGACGGTGTGCTGCGAGCGGCCGAGTTCGAGGGCGAGGTAGTCGGTGAATGCCCTGACTTCCGCCGGTTCAGGAGCATGTGTTAAGGATTCTATGTGCTTCTCTGTGTATGCCATGTGCGAATTTAAGGTTTTTTGCGGCCAAATGCAAGTTATTTCATGAAAACTTGGCGTAAAGGATGAATATTTCGACTTTCGGGACAGATTCGGCCGGTAGGGTTGTCTGTATTTTCTGTCACGTTCGGCGCGGATTGATTCCGTGACAGGGGGAAAGTCATCTTTCTTAGGGGCGGGTGTGAGTATAAAACTGCGGCCGGTCGCGGAGAGCGGCCGGCTGCTTGAGGGATATACGTGTGTTGCGGAGGACGATTATTCCTCGACAGAGCGGAGTTTCTGGACGTAAACCGCTTTCATCATTTTCTTGCGGTTTGTCACTGAGGGTTTCTGGAATGCCTGACGGGCGCGAAGTTCTTTTACGATGCCGGTGCGCTCGTATTTGCGTTTGAATTTCTTTAGCGCTCTCTCGATGTTCTCGCCTTCTTTAACTTGTACGATGATCATGTTTTGTGTTGAAAATTTTTATAGTTGTTTTATTGAATTGACTTGCTGGTGGCTTTTTAGCGCGGCAAAATTAGCAATAGTTTTCGGATTGGCAAAATTTGGTGCCGTTTTTTTGCCGGAATTTTTATAAAAGCGGCCGGAAAGTGCTTTTGTGACGTTGTTGTCAGGGTTCGATGTCGGGATCGCCTGGACGTTCGGGGGTGTCGTACCAGAGTGAGTAGCGGAGATAATTGCGCGCTATCTTGACATTCATCTCGCGTGTCTGCTCGGGGTCGATCTTCTTTATGAATTTCGCGGGAGCGCCTGCCCAGAGCTCGTGGGGGCCTACCTGGGTGCGGGAGAGGACTACGGAACCGGCGGCGATGATCGCGCCTTCGCCGATGACGGCATCGTCCAATAGTACTGCGCCCATGCCGATGAGGGCCATGTCGTGGACGTGCGCGCCGTGGACAGTGACGTTGTGGCCTATGGAGACATCGTCGCCCAGGACGATTGTGGACTTTTTATATAAGGTGTGGAGGCAAGAGCCGTCCTGTATGTTCACGCGGTTGCCTATGCGTATGGAGTTCACGTCGCCGCGCAGAACGGTGTTGAACCATACTGAGCATTCGTCGCCCATGATGACGTCGCCGATGACTGTGGCGTTCTCGGCCAGGAAGCAGTCGCGGCCGAACTGTGGGGTGTGGCCGCGAAGGGGGATGATCAGAGCCATTGTTTCAGCAGTGGGGTATTTTTTGTTTGAGTATGATTATGCTATATTCGTTTCAGCGGGCGAGGGGTGCCGTGTGTTCCTCGAGCCACAGGCGCTCGGCGCTGTCGAGATGGGGCGTGAGGCGGTCGCGGACCATGCGGTGGTATGCGTTGACCCATTCTATTTCCTTGTCGCTCATTATCGATGTGTCGAAGAGGGTGAGGTCGAAGGGGAAGAGGGTGAGGGGCTCGAAGTGGAGGAAACGGCCGAATTCGTCGGACGAGTGTTCGGGGTCGTCGACAGTGAGGACAAGGTTCTCGCAGCGTATGCCGTGGACGCTGGCGCGGTAGAGGCCGGGCTCGTTCGATGTGACCATGCCCGGCATCAGGGGGACGGGGACGTGGTTGAGCCGGACCGACTGGGGGCCTTCGTGGACATTCAGGAAGTGGCCCACGCCGTGGCCGGTGCCGTGCAGGTAGTTGAGGCCTTCGTTCCAGAGGTAGTGGCGTGCGAGCGCGTCGAGCTGATGGCCGGTTGTGCCTTCCGGGAACATCTGGCTCCCCAGGGCTATGTGGCCCTTCATCACAAGGGTGAAGTCGTGGCGCTGCAGGGCGGTCGGGTTGCCGCCTACCGAGACTGTGCGCGTGATGTCTGTGGTGCCGTCGAGGTACTGGGCGCCGGAGTCAAGCAGCAGCAGTCCGCCCGGCTCGATGGTGGCGTTGGACTCAGGGGTAGCGCTGTAGTGGACGATGGCGCCGTGCTCGCCGAATCCGGCGATCATGCCGAAACTCTCGTCGAAGAACATGGCCTGCTCGGAACGGCGCTGGCGGAATATGCGCATGACGTCGAGTTCTGTCAGGGTCTCGCCTTCGGCGAGCCGCTTCTCGATTTCCATGAATGCACGGACCAGGGCCACGCCGTCGCGCGTCATTGCGGCGCGGATTCCGCGGATCTGCGTCTCGTTCTTGCAAGCCTTCATCAGGGCGATGGGCGAGGCGGCCTCGAGCGGACGGGTGCCGAGGCGCTCGATGAGCGCGGCGGAGTTGCGTGAAGGCTCTACGAGAACGCGGACGTTGTCGGGAATGCCGTCGATGTATTCGAAGAGGGCATCGTAGTTGAGATGGCTGACGCCTTCGTCAGCGAGGTAGCGGATTACCTCGGGGGTGAGTTTCGCTGGATTGATGAAGAGCACCCTGTCGGTGTCGCTGAGATAGAGGAAACTCAGGGCTACGGTGGTGAAGGGGATGTCGTGGGCGCGGATGTTCAGCACCCATGCGATTTCGTCGAGGGCGGAAATCATTATCGCGTCGGCGCCTTCGGCATGAACGGCCTCGAGTACGCGCGAGATTTTGTCTCTGGCGGCTTCGCCGGCATACTGCAGTTCGTGGACGAAGACCTTGTCCTCGGACTGTGCGGGGCGGTCGGGCCAGAGTTCGGCGGCGGGGTCGAAGTCGGCCCTGACGGAGACGCGTGCCGAGGCGAGTTTAGCCTCGAGATGGCGTTTGTCGGTGGCGCTGAAGGTGTTGCCGTTGATGCCTACGTGCTGTCCGGGGCGTAAGACGTCGCAGAGCCACGTGCCGATGGAGGGCGTTCCGGGTAGGTCTTCTTTCATGAGCGATATTGTGGTGCCCTCAAGCTGGATGGCGGCCTGCAGGAAATATCGCGAGTCGGTCCACAGGCGTGCGTCGTCGGCGGTGACGACGAGCGTGGCGTTCGAGCCGGTGAAGCCGCTGATGTACTTGAGCAGTGCCCAGTGCTCGCCTATATATTCGTTCTGGTGGGGGTCTGTCTTGTTGATGATGACGGCGTCGACGCCGGAGGCCTTCATGGCGGCGCGGAGAGCGGCGAGACGGTCGATGTTCTCTTGTTTCATAGTCGTAGTGGGCTTGGTGTTGTGTTCTATGATGCAAAGATAACGAAAAAATTCGAGTCGGATTAATAAATTTCATGCTTCATCGGGGTGGAGTGTGAGATTTAATTAAATTTTGATTAAATTTTTAATACGAATGAAATGTAATTATTTCTTATTTAGGGATTTTTTATTAATTTTGCGCGTAGATACAGAAAATCTATTGTTAACTAATAAAAACCGTTTTATGAAGAAGTTTTTACTTTCTCTGGCAGTCGTGCTGGGTTTCTCCGCAGTATCGACCGCTGAAACACTGACTGTCCCCACTAATGCAGGCGACTGGTCGGAGTACACATGGACTCCTGCGAATGATGACAAGGGGAACGCTGTGCAGTTCGCTGCCACTGTCAACAATTTTGAGTTTCAGCTGAACAAGGGAACAAGTTCTAATGCTGTAGTCGCTCCTGACAAATCTTCTATCCGAGTCTATGCCGGCGCTAATCTGACCATTGTTGCACCCTCGGGTTATGTCATGACCAAGGTAGAGGGTCTTACCGCATCCAACAGCAAAGCTACAGCCACATCCGTACAGGGCGACTGGACCAACGAAACCGGAACAATCTCGGCTGCTGCCAACCAGTCTTTTGCCTTTACAGCATCGACTCCCCAGTCGGCAATCACATTCGATGGCGCAGGCAAGCAGCTCCGTGTAAAGACCATCACAATCACCTATTCCGCAAGTGGCACTCCCGGTAAGGACGCCGCCAACCTCAAGTTTGAGAAGGCTACCTACACCGCCACACTCGGCCAGCCTTTCGCCGCTCCCGAAGTATCAAAGGATACCGACGCTCCTGTCACCTATGCTTCGTCAGACGAGAAGGTCGCTACAGTTGATGCTGCTACAGGTGCTGTAACCCTCGTCGCAGGCGGTACAACCACTATCACTGCCACAACTCCCGAGACCGATGACTTCTCGGCCGGCAAGGCATCGTACACCCTCGAGGTTGTCGACCCCAACGTTCCCGGTCTGTCTATCGAGAATCCCATGACAGTCGCACAGGCTCTCGCTGCCTGCGACAGCAAGCCAACCGGTGTTTACGTCAAGGGTATCGTGAAGGCTGTCACCACAGTATACAGCTCGCAGTACAAGAACGTCACCTTCACCATAGTTGATGCCGCAACCGATACTGAAGTCCTCGAGTGCTTCCGCGCAAAATGGGGCGCAGGTGTGACTCCCTCTGCTGACAATAACCCCGTAGTAGGTTCTACAGTAATTATGCTTGGCGACCTCACCGTCTACAACGGCAAGAAAGAACTTAACAGTGGCTGCCAGATCGTAAAATACGAGGAGCCCGCTCTGCCCTCCGCAGGCCTTTCGTTCCCCGAGAAGTCTTACACAATCAACTTCGGTGATGCTTTCACCGCTCCCGCCCTCACCAAGGCTACCGACGCTACCGCTACCTACACTTCGTCAGTTCCCGCTGTCGCTGAGGTTGATCCCGCAACCGGCGCCGTTACCGTCAAGGCTTACGGTACAACTGTCATCACAGCCAATACCCCGGCAACTGCCTCGTATCGTCCCGGTGAAGCATCCTATACACTTGAGGTGCTCAACCCCGAAATCACCGTTGACAAGCCACTGACCGTCGCACAGGCCCTCGCCGTATCACAGAACGCTCCCCACAAGGTATTTGTTAAGGGTGTCGTTACCGAAGTTACAACAGCCTATGACGAAAACTACAAGAACGTATCGTTCAATATCGCTGACGCGGCCGACGGTACAGAAGTTCTCTTGGTTTACCGTGCAAAATGGGCTGCTGACGTGAATGCTCCCGAAGATTTCAACCCCGTAAAGGGCGCTACTGTAATCATCAGCGGTAACCTCAAGGTTTACAACGGCACAAAAGAGTTCGACGCCAACTGCCAGATCGTCAAATACGACGCTACGACTTCTGGTGTCGAGGAGATCATGGATAACGACGCAGCCGTCCCCGCAGTTTACTACAACCTCCAGGGCGTACGTGTAGCCAACCCCGAAAACGGCCTCTACATCCGCGTTCAGGGCAACAAGGCAACCAAGGTTCTCGTTAAATAATTCCTTGCTATTCTGAATTAAAAAAGACACTTGATAGCGCGGCGGCTGACCTTGTACGGGTCGGCCGCCGTTGTTTTTCGCTGTATAACAGGGTGTGCGGCTGTACTTTGTGTTCTTGCTGTAACGTAGTCTGTATATTATTTTCTGTATATTATTTAAGGTACGCGCGAGGAAAAAGCGGGCCGACATCTGTCCGGCGCCAGCGCGATTCGTTGAGGGTGGGGCGCCAAATTCTTGTCTTATAGGCGCTGGAAGCCTTTGTGGCTGTTCCCCGGATGGTCTTGAAATAAAAAAGTGACGAAAAAAGTCGAAATATTTTTGGTGGATAAAAAAAAGTTTGTAACTTTGCATCCGCAAACGAGAAACAACGGCACCTCCAAGGCTAGGGAATAAAGGTCCGTCGCTCTCGGACAAGAGAATATTGAAATGCCTCTTTAGCTCAGTTGGCCAGAGCACGTGATTTGTAATCTCGGGGTCGTTGGTTCGAATCCGACAAGAGGCTCAAGTTTATTGGATATCCTGACACAGTGATATACCCGGGCGAATACCAGAGTGGCCAAATGGGGCAGACTGTAAATCTGCTGGTTTATACCTTCGGTGGTTCGAATCCATCTTCGCCCACAAATCCAATGCGGAAGTAGCTCAGTTGATAGAGCATCAGCCTTCCAAGCTGAGGGTCGCGGGTTTGAGCCCCGTCTTCCGCTCAAATATTGCGGAAGCCTCCGCCGACATCGCAGACGCCGACGCATGACAAGACATACAGATTGCCTATGTAGCTCAGGGGTAGAGCACTTCCTTGGTAAGGAAGAGGTCGCGGGTTCAAATCCCGCCATCGGCTCAAAGATTTTTAACTTGTAAAAAAGTCTGTCAGCCCCGATAGTGCCCTTACATTATCGTGGCGTCTTGCTAAGATTTAATCATTAATCAAAAAATAAACCAAGTTATGGCTAAAGAGAAATTCGAAAGAACTAAACCGCATGTAAACATCGGTACCATCGGTCACGTTGACCACGGCAAAACCACCCTTACCGCCGCTATCACCACCGTCCTCGCAAAGGCCGGTCTCTCGGAGGTTAAATCGTTCGATCAGATTGACAACGCACCTGAGGAGAAAGAGCGTGGTATCACAATCAACACCGCCCACGTAGAGTACGAGACCGCTAACCGTCACTACGCACACGTTGACTGCCCGGGTCACGCTGACTACGTTAAGAACATGGTTACCGGTGCTGCTCAGATGGACGGCGCTATCATCGTTGTTGCCGCTACCGACGGTCCCATGCCCCAGACCCGCGAGCACATCCTTCTCGCCCGTCAGGTGAACGTTCCCCGTCTGGTTGTATTCCTGAACAAATGCGACATGGTCGACGACGAAGAAATGCTCGAGCTCGTTGAGATGGACATGCAGGAACTCCTCGACCAGTACGAATACGACGGTGCCAACACTCCTATCATCCGTGGCTCTGCCCTCGGCGCACTCAACGGCGAACCCGAATGGGAAGCAAAAGTCATGGAACTCATGGACGCAGTTGACAACTGGATTCCCCTGCCTCCCCGTGATGTTGACAAACCCTTCCTTATGCCCGTCGAGGACGTATTCTCGATCACAGGTCGTGGTACTGTCGCTACCGGCCGTATCGAAACCGGTGTTGTCAAAGTCGGTGACGAAGTTCAGATCATGGGTCTCGGCGCCAACCTCAAGTCTACCGTTACAGGTGTTGAGATGTTCCGCAAACTTCTCGATCAGGGCGAAGCCGGTGATAACGTTGGTCTTCTCCTCCGCGGTATCGACAAGAAGGAAATCAAGCGCGGTATGGTTATCTGCCACCCGGGCGTAATCAAACCCCACGACGAATTCAAGGCTTCTGTCTATATCCTGAAGAAAGAAGAAGGTGGCCGTCACACTCCCTTCCACAACAACTACCGTCCTCAGTTCTACATCCGCACACTTGACGTTACCGGTGAGATCACCCTTCCCGAAGGCGTTGAAATGGTAATGCCCGGCGACCACGTAGAAATCAAGGTGAAACTCATTCAGCCCGTAGCATGCGATCAGGGTCTGCGTTTCGCTATCCGTGAAGGCGGCCGTACCGTTGGTTCGGGTCAGATCACCGAAATCATCGAATAATACCCTTCAATTGAATTCAGTCGCTGTCCTCTGAGGCAGTGCCCCTGATACCAACAAAAAACCGGCTTCGGCCTGTCGCTTCAATCATGACCGCAATGCGGGCGAAGCCGGTTTTTTACATACACGGGATTAGCTCAGTTGGTAGAGCATCGGTCTCCAAAACCGAGTGTCGGGAGTTCGAGTCTCTCATCCCGTGCCAAAAACAGAAGAAATGAAAAAACTCAAACTACTTACAAATATCGAGGAGTCTTATGACGAACTGCGTTATAAGACTTCTTGGCCCTCGAAGAAACAGTTAATCAAGTCGGCTGTCATAGTCATGATTGCTTCCGTTGTGATCGCTCTGATCATTTTAGTCATGGACCAGATTGTGTCGAACTTGATGCACTTGATTTATTCTTTTGGTAACTAACCCCCTTTAAGTGTAGATTCAATGTCAGACTCGAAAAGAGGATGGTACGTGTTGCGTGCCATTTCAGGCAAAGAGGCGAAAGTCAAGGAACTTCTTGACGGAGCAATCCGCAATTCCGACCTCGGCGACCACGTATTTCAGGTATTGATTCCCACCGAGAAGGTGCTCACCGTCAGAGGCGGAAAAAAAGTCGTTAAGGAACGCAACCTTTTCTCCGGTTACGTCTTTATCGAGGCCGAACTCACAGGTGAGGTTATCCACGAGTTGACCAACACGACTAATGTCATCGATTTCCTCCGCGGACGCGAGAAAGGCTCGGCTCCCGAGCGCTTGCGCGAAAGTGAGGTGATGAGGATGCTTGGTACGGCTGACGAATTCGCTGATGCCACCGAGATGGATTCGAATGATTATCTGGTCGGCGAGACCGTGAAGATCATCGACTCGACAAATCCCTTTACCGGATTCTCGGGTGTTATCGAGGAGGTCAACAAGGAAAAGAAGAAACTCAAGGTTTCGGTCAAGATCTTCGGCCGCAAGACACCGATGGAACTCGACAATTCGCAGGTAGAACGCGAGTGATGACACCGCGCGGCAGGGTTGGTTACGCATCCCGGTGCCGCGTCTTGTTATGCCCGCACAAATTTTTAATTATCAAAGTTTAAAAACAATGGCTAAAGAAATTGCTGGACAGATCAAACTGCAAATAAAAGGTGGCGCAGCAAACCCCTCACCTCCCGTAGGTCCCGCTCTCGGTTCCAAGGGTATCAATATCATGGAGTTTTGCAAGCAATTCAACGCCCGCACCCAGGACAAGGCCGGTAAGGTACTGCCCGTTGTAATCACTTATTACACTGACAAATCCTTCGACTTCGTCGTCAAGACCCCGCCTGTAGCCATCCAACTCAAGGATGCCACCAAACTCAAGAGCGGCTCGGCTCAGCCCAACCGCACCAAGGTAGGCTCGGTCACCTGGGATCAGGTTCGTGAAATCGCTGCCGACAAAATGCCCGATTTGAACTGCTTTACCGTAGAATCGGCTATGCGTATGGTTGCCGGTACAGCCAGAAGTATGGGTATCACCGTCAAAGGCGAATTTCCCGTTAAATAACCTCTTTAAATTCAATCAAAAATGAGTAAACTTACAAAAAACCAAAAGTTAGCTTTATCGAAGATTGAAGCCGGGAAATCTTATACTTTGGCTGAAGCCGCCGAGAAGGTGAAGGAAGTTACCTACACCAAGTTCGATGCATCGCTCGACATCGACGTTCGTCTCGGCGTCGACCCCCGTAAGGCTAACCAGATGGTTCGCGGCGTTGTTACGCTGCCCAACGGAACAGGCAAGCAGGTCCGCGTGCTTGTACTCTGCAATCCCGATGCCGAGGCTGCCGCCAAGGCTGCCGGTGCCGACTATGTAGGTCTCGACGAATATATCGAGAAGATCAAAGGCGGCTGGACCGATGTTGACGTCATCATCACCCAGCCCATGATCATGGGTAAGATCGGTGCCCTCGGCCGTATCCTCGGTCCCCGTGGCCTGATGCCTAACCCCAAGTCGGGTACCGTGACCATGGATGTCGCCAAGGCAGTCGAGGAAGTGAAAAAAGGTAAGATTGACTTCAAGGTCGACAAGAACGGCATCGTTCACTCGTCTATCGGCAAGGTGTCCTTCACACCCGAGCAGATGACCCAGAACGCCAAGGAGTTCATCTCGACTCTGATCAAACTCAAGCCTGCAACTGCCAAAGGCACATATATCAAAAGCGTTTACCTTTCGAGCACTATGTCTCCCGGTATCAAAGTCGATACTAAATCTTTTGATGCCTAATCTTTAAAACTGTTACGACAATGAAGAAAGAAGAAAAGGGACTGGTAATCGAAAAGATTGCTCAGACTATCAAAGAATACAATGGTTTCTACCTGGTTGAGACCGCAGGACTCGACGCCGAGAAAACTTCGGAACTCCGTCGTGCATGCTTCGGCAAGGAGATCAAGCTTATGGTTGTGAAGAACACACTTCTTCACAAGGCTCTCGAATCACTCGAAGGCGACTATACTGAACTCTATCCCGCTCTCAAAGGCTCAACCTCGCTCATGTGCACCAACGTGGGCAACGCTCCCGCCAAACTTCTCAAGGACTTTGTGAAGAAAGGCGAACCCCTTCCCGCACTCAAGGCCGCATACGTCGAAGAGACAGTTTATGTCGGCGCTGACCAACTCGATGCACTCGCATCCATCAAGAGCAAGAACGAACTCATCGCCGACGTTGTGGCTCTGCTTCAGTCGCCCGCCAAGAATGTCGTTTCCGCTCTTCAGTCCGGTGCTACCAAACTCCATGGCATCCTTGAGACACTCTCAAACAAAGAATAATATCAACCGAAAAAAATCAAAACAAATAAATATTTACTACAATGGCAGATTTAAAAGCTTTTGCTGAACAACTTGTTAACCTTACCGTTAAGGAAGTAAACGAACTCGCTCAGATCCTCAAGGACGAGTATGGCATCGAACCCGCCGCTGCAGCCGTTGCAGTTGCTGCCGGTCCCGCCGCTGGTGGCGAAGCCGCTGAAGAGAAAACCAGTTTTGACGTTATCCTGAAGGCTCCCGGCGCTGCCAAGCTCCAGGTTGTAAAACTCGTCAAAGAACTCACCGGTCTTGGTCTGAAAGAAGCCAAAGAACTCGTTGACAATGCTCCCTCGCCCATCAAGGAAGGTGTTGCCAAAGCTGACGCAGAAGGTCTCAAAAAACAACTCGAAGAGGCTGGCGCTGAAGTCGAACTTAAATAATATCGCCTGATTCTCAGGTAAATAGGTTAAGAATCCCCGCTAAGGGTTGATTCTTAACCTTTTGTGTCTATCTATAATGTGGGCCTCGTTTTTCATCCATCCCAGCCCTTTGACATTAAAGGGCCACACGGTTTCGGAGCGACCCCACACGGCCACGCGGGCCAACTTTTGAATGCTAGCACAGACACATCAACCCCCAAGAACTTTTCTCTCCCCAACATACAAATTGAGTTCCCCTTAATTATTTTAATTGCAATAGATGTCAGCTCAATCCATAAAACCCCGTGTCAATTTCGCCTCGGTAAAGAATCCGCTGCCCTATCCTGATTTCCTCGAAGTACAGTTAAAGTCTTTCCAGGATTTCCTACAACTTGACACACCCCCTGAAAAACGTAACAACGAAGGCCTCTACAAGGTTTTTGCCGAGAACTTCCCCATCGTCGACACACGCAACAGTTTCGTCCTGGAGTTCCTCGACTACTATATCGATCCGCCGAGATACTCCATAGAGGAATGTCTCGAACGAGGCCTCACATACAGCGTTCCCCTCAAAGCCAAACTCAAACTATACTGTACAGACCCCGACCACGAAGATTTCGACACCGTGATTCAGGACGTCTATCTCGGTCCCATCCCCTACATGACCGAGAAAGGCACCTTCGTCATTAACGGTGCCGAGCGTGTCGTAGTGTCGCAGCTGCACCGCTCGCCCGGCGTGTTCTTCGGACAGTCGACACACGCCAACGGCACAAAACTCTATTCCGCGCGAATCATCCCGTTCCGCGGCTCATGGATTGAGTTCGCCACCGACATCAACAACGTGATGTACGCCTACATCGACCGCAAGAAGAAGTTGCCCGTCACCACACTTCTCCGTGCCATCGGCCTTGAGTCCGACAAGGACATCATCGAAATCTTCGGTCTCGCCGAGGAACTCAAGGTCAACAAGACAAACCTCAAGAAAGCCATCGGCAAGCGTCTCGCCGCACGCGTCCTCAAGACCTGGGTCGAGGACTTCGTCGACGAGGAGACCGGCGAGGTCGTCTCGATAGAGCGTAACGACGTAATCATCGACCGTGAGACCGAACTCACCGCCGAGAACATAGACGAAATTCTCGAGTCGGGCGTACAGACCATACTTGTTCACAAGGATGACGTCAACGCTTCCGACTACTCCATCATATTCAACACCCTGCAGAAGGATCCCACAAACTCCGAGCAGGAGGCAATCCAGTACATCTACCGACAGCTGCGCAACGCCGAGCCGCCAGACGATGCTTCGGCGCGGGAGGTCATTACCAACCTCTTCTTCTCGGAGAAGCGCTACGACCTCGGCGAGGTTGGCCGCTACCGCATAAACAAGAAACTCGGCCTCACCACCTCGATGGATGTCAAGGTCCTCACAAAAGAGGATATCATCGCCATCATCAAGTACCTCATCGAACTTATCAACTCAAAGACCGACGTCGACGACATCGACCACCTGTCTAACCGTCGCGTCCGTACCGTCGGTGAGCAGTTGTACAACCAGTTCGGCGTAGGCCTCGCACGTATGTCCCGCACAATCCGCGAGCGCATGAACGTACGCGACAACGAGACATTCACCCCCATCGACCTGATCAACGCCAAGACCATCTCGTCGGTGATCAACACATATTTCGGCACCAACGCCCTATCGCAGTTCATGGACCAGACCAACCCTCTGGCCGAAATCACCCACAAGCGCCGTATGTCGGCACTCGGCCCCGGCGGTCTCTCGCGTGAGCGTGCAGGCTTCGAGGTCCGAGACGTACATTACACCCACTACGGCCGCCTCTGTCCTATCGAGACTCCTGAAGGTCCTAACATCGGCCTTATCTCGTCGCTATGCGTGTATGCAAAGATCGACGACCTCGGCTTCATCGAGACTCCCTACCGCAAGGTGGAGAACTCGAAGGTCGACCTTAACAACGACGAGGTCGTCTACCTTACAGCCGAAATCGAGGAAGGCAAGGTCATCGCCCAGGGCAACGCGCCCCTGAATCCCGACGGCACCTTCATCCGTGACAAGGTAAAGGCCCGTCTTGACGCCGACTTCCCCGTCGTATCGCCCGACCAGGTCGAACTCATGGACGTATCGCCCACACAGATCGCCTCGATCGCCGCATCGCTCATTCCCTTCCTCGAGCATGACGATGCCAACCGCGCGCTGATGGGCTCGAACATGATGCGCCAGGCAGTTCCCCTCATGCGTTCCGAGGCTCCCATCGTCGGTACCGGCATCGAAGGCCAGCTGGCCCGTGACTCGCGCACGCAGATCGCCGCCGAAGGCCCCGGTGTCATCGAGTTCGTTGACGCCACCACCATCCGCATCCGCTACGACCGTACTGAAGACGAAGAATTTGTCGCTTTCGACGATGCAGTCAAGGAATACTCCATACCCAAATGGCGCAAGACCAACCAGTCGACCACCATCGACCTTCGTCCTATCTGCGTCAAGGGCCAGCGCGTCGAGAAAGGCGATATCCTCACCGAGGGCTATGCCACCGAGAACGGTGAACTCGCTCTCGGCCGCAACCTCAAGGTCGCTTTCATGCCCTGGAAGGGTTACAACTATGAGGACGCCATCGTGCTCAACGAGCGCGTCGTGCGTGAAGACCTTCTGACCTCGGTACACGTTGACGAATACTCGCTCGAGGTACGTGAGACCAAGCGCGGCATGGAGGAACTCACCTCCGATATCCCCAACGTCAGCGAGGACGCTACAAAGGATCTCGACGAGCGCGGCATCATCCGCGTCGGCGCACACGTTGTCCCCGGCGACATCATGATCGGCAAGATTACCCCGAAGGGCGAGTCAGATCCCACTCCCGAGGAGAAACTTCTCCGCGCCATCTTCGGCGACAAGGCCGGCGATGTCAAGGACGCCTCGCTCAAGGCCTCACCCTCTCTCAAGGGCGTGGTCATCGGCACAAACCTATTCTCGCGTGCCGCCAAGAAAAAGAAAACCAAGGCCGCAAACGTCGTCCTGCCCAAACTTGACGAGGAATACGAGGCCAAGCAGGCCGAGCTCAAGGAAATCCTGATGGGCAAACTCCAGACACTCACCGAAGGCAAGACCTCGCAGGGCGTCAAGGACTTCCTCGGCACAGAGATAATCCCCAAGAGATCGAAATTCACTCCCGCAGTTCTCCAGGACATCGACTTCGACACCGTCAATCTGTCCAAGTGGACCAACGACGCGCACAAGAATGACATGATCCGCGAGACCATAGTCAACTACATGCGCAAGGCCAAGGAACTCGACGCACAGTTGCGCCGCAAGAAATTCGACATTTCCATAGGCGACGAACTACCCTCGGGCATAATGCAGATAGCAAAGGTCTACATAGCCAAGAAGCGTAAGATTTCCGTCGGTGACAAGATGGCAGGCCGCCACGGCAACAAGGGTATCGTCTCGCGTATCGTTCGTCAGGAGGATATGCCCTTCCTCGCCGACGGCACACCTGTCGATATCTGTCTTAACCCTCTGGGCGTGCCTTCGCGTATGAACCTTGGTCAGATTTTCGAGACCGTACTCGGATGGGCCGGCCGCGAACTGGGCGAGAAATTCTCGACTCCTATCTTCGACGGCGCATCGCTCGACGACCTGAACGAATGGACTGACAAGGCAGGGCTACCCAGATATGGCAAGACATACCTCTACGACGGCGGCACAGGCGAACGCTTCGACCAGCCCGCCACTGTAGGTGTCATCTATATGCTCAAACTCGGCCACATGGTCGAGGACAAGATGCACGCACGCTCCATCGGTCCGTACTCACTGATTACCCAGCAGCCTCTGGGCGGTAAGGCCCAGTTCGGCGGCCAGCGTTTCGGCGAGATGGAGGTCTGGGCGCTCGAGGCATTCGGCGCATCCCATGTCCTCCAGGAAATCCTCACCATCAAGTCCGACGATGTCAACGGCCGTTCCAAAGCCTACGAGGCAATTGTCAAAGGCGACCCCATGCCACAGGCCGGAATCCCCGAATCGCTCAACGTGCTCCTGCACGAACTTCGCGGTCTGGGCCTCTCCATCCGCCTCGAACAGTAAAAATCCGACTCTCCTCTATTTACCCAACCGTTCAGAAAACGACTATACCACAATATGGCTTTTAGAAAAGACAACAATAAGAAAAACGGATTCTCGAAAATCTCCATCGGCCTCGCTTCGCCCGAGGAGATTCTCGAGCAGTCCAGCGGTGAGGTCCTCAAGCCCGAGACCATCAACTACCGTACATACAAGCCTGAGCGCGACGGCCTCTTCTGCGAGCGCATCTTCGGTCCCGTAAAGGACTACGAGTGCCACTGCGGCAAATACAAACGCATACGTTACAAAGGTATCGTCTGCGACCGCTGCGGTGTCGAGGTCACCGAGAAGAAAGTGCGCCGCGAGCGCATGGGCCACATCAAACTCGTCGTTCCCGTAGCCCACATCTGGTACTTCCGCTCGCTCCCCAACAAGATCGGATACCTTCTGGGTCTGCCCTCGAAGAAACTTGACGCCGTCATCTATTACGAGCGTTATGTAGTCATCCAGCCCGGTGCGGCCGAAGGCGTCAGCCGTCTCGACCTTCTAAGCGAGGACGAATACTTCGATATACTCGACAAACTCCCCGCCGGCAACCAGATGCTGCCCGACGACGATCCCAATAAGTTCATCGCCAAGATGGGTGCGGACGCAATCTACGACCTGCTCGTGGACCTCGACCTCGATTCCCTTTCGTACCAGTTGCGCCACCAGGCCGACACCGACGGCTCGCAGCAGCGCAAGACCGAGGCACTCAAGCGCCTCCAGGTAGTCGAGTCGTTCCGTGCCTCACGCGGCCGCAACAAGCCCGAATGGATGATTCTCCAGGCCGTTCCGGTCATTCCGCCCGAATTGCGTCCCCTCGTTCCCCTCGATGGCGGCCGTTTCGCTACTTCCGACCTCAATGACCTCTACCGTCGCGTGATTATCCGCAACAACCGACTGAAACGACTCATCGAAATCAAGGCTCCCGACGTAATTCTCCGCAACGAGAAACGTATGCTTCAGGAGGCTATCGACTCGCTCCTCGACAACTCCCGTAAGTCATCGGCCGTGAAATCCGACGCCAACCGTCCCCTCAAGTCACTTTCCGACTCGCTCAAGGGCAAGCAGGGCCGCTTCCGTCAGAACCTCCTCGGTAAGCGTGTCGACTATTCCGCACGTTCCGTTATCGTCGTAGGCCCTGAGTTGAAGATGCACGAGTGCGGCATCCCCAAGAACATGGCAGCCGAACTCTACAAGCCCTTCATCATACGCAAACTCATCGAGCGCGGCATCGTCAAGACCGTCAAATCGGCCAAGAAGATCGTCGACCGCAAGGAACCCGTCGTATGGGATATCCTCGAATACGTAATGAAAGGCCATCCCGTACTGTTGAACCGTGCCCCGACACTTCACCGTCTCGGTATCCAGGCATTCCAGCCCAAACTCATCGAGGGCAAGGCAATCCAACTGCACCCGTTGGCATGTACCGCGTTCAATGCCGACTTCGACGGTGACCAGATGGCCGTTCACCTTCCTCTCGGCAACGAGGCTATCCTCGAGGCCCAGATGCTGATGCTCGGCGCCCACAACATCCTCAACCCTGCAAACGGCGCACCTATCACCGTGCCCTCGCAGGATATGGTACTGGGCCTTTACTATATCACCAAACTCCGTCCCGGCGACAAGGGCGAGGGCACCATCTTCTATGGTCCTGAGGAAGCCCAGATTGCATACAACGAAGGCAAGGTGACACTCCATGCCCCCGTCACCGTAATGGTTGACGACGTTGATGCCGAAGGCAATCCTGTCACCCACCTTGTCGAGAACACATCCGTCGGCCGCGTGCTCTTCAACGAGTACGTGCCTAAGGAAATCGGATACGTCAACGAGATTATCTCCAAAAAGTCTCTGCGCACCATCATCGCACGCGTCATCAAGCGTTGCGGTATCCCCCGTTCGGCACAGTTCCTCGATGACATCAAGAACCTCGGCTATTACATGGCGTTCCGCGGCGGCCTTTCGTTCAACCTCGGTGACGTCATCATCCCCGAGGAGAAGAAGGCAATCGTCGACGAAGGCTACGCTCAGGTGGAGGAAGTCATGAACAACTACTCGATGGGCTTCATTACCAATACCGAGCGCTACAACCAGATAATCGATATCTGGACACACGTGAACTCGCGTCTTACCGACGTCCTCATGAAACAGATGACCGAGGCCAACAAGGGCTTCAACTCAGTATTCATGATGCTTGACTCCGGAGCCCGTGGCTCGAAGGACCAGATTCGTCAGCTGGCAGGCATGCGTGGCCTTATGGCCAAGCCCCAGAAGGCAGGCGCCGAAGGTGGTCAGATTATCGAGAACCCTATTCTTGCGAACTTCAAGGAAGGTCTCTCCGTGCTCGAGTACTTCATATCGACCCACGGTGCCCGCAAAGGTCTTGCCGATACTGCCCTTAAGACCGCTGACGCAGGTTACCTCACCCGTCGTCTTGTCGACGTCGCCCACGATGTCATCATCAACGAGGAAGACTGCGGCACACTCCGCGGCATCGTCTGCACCGAGATTAAGAACAATGACGAGGTCGTCGCCTCACTCGGCGAGCGTATCCTCGGCCGTGTCAGCGTTCACGATATCGTGGATCCCACCAACGGCGAGATTATCGTTGCCGCCGGCGAGGAGATTAACGATGCGGCAGCCGACCGAATCGACGCATCTCCCATCGAGAGTGTCGAGATACGTTCAGTCCTGACCTGCGAGGCCAAGAAGGGCGTATGCGCCAAGTGCTATGGCCGAAACCTTTCCAACAACCGTCTCGTGCAGCGTGGCGAGGCTGTCGGCGTGATAGCCGCACAGTCCATTGGCGAGCCCGGTACACAGCTTACGCTGCGTACATTCCACGTTGGTGGTGTGGCATCTAATATCGCTGCCGTATCCACCGTAACCTCGCGCTATGACGGTAAACTCGAGATTGACGAACTCCGTACCGTAGTCACCGATGAGAAGACTCCCGACGGAAAGAATGTCGAGGTTGTCGTAGGTCGTCTCGGCGAACTTCGCATCATGGATCCAAACACCGGCATGATGCTCACCAACGCCAACATCCCCTATGGATCCAAACTCTTCTTCAAGCCCGGCGACAATGTCAAGAAAGGTGATATCATCTGCGAGTGGGACCCCTTCAACGCCGTCATCGTCTCCGAGGTCGGCGGCCGAATCGAGTACCAGAACCTCGTCGAGAATGTCACTTACCGTGTTGATGTCGACGAGCAGTCCGGTCTCGAGGACAAGATTATCATCGAGTCCAAGGACCGCACCAAGGTTCCCGAGGCAAACATCGTAGACGCCAACGGTCAGATTCTCAAGACATACGCGCTGCCTGTGGGCGCTCACCTCATGTTCGATGACAAATCCGAGATCAAGACCGGCGATATCTTCATCAAGATTCCCCGCGCCACCGGAGGTGCCGGCGATATCACCGGCGGTCTTCCCCGTGTCACCGAACTCTTCGAGGCCCGTAACCCGTCGAATCCCGCCATCGTTTCAGAAATCGACGGAGAGGTCACCTTCGGCAAGGTCAAGCGCGGTAACCGTGAGATCGCCGTCACATCGAAACTTGGCGAGACCAAGAAATACCTCGTGCCTCTGTCAAAACAGATTCTTGTTCAGGAGAACGATTACGTCCGCGCGGGCACACCTCTGTCCGACGGTGCCATCACTCCCGCCGATATCCTTAACATCCTCGGCCCAACGGCAGTCCAGGAGCACATCGTCAACGGTGTGCAGGACGTCTACCGCATGCAGGGTGTAAAGATCAACGACAAGCACTTCGAGGTGATCGTACGCCAGATGATGCGCAAGGTCAACATACTCGATCCCGGCGATACCGGATTCCTCGAGCAGCAGATTGTCGACAAGCGCGATTTCATGGACGAGAACGACCGAATCTGGGGCAAGAAAGTCGTTACCGATGCCGGTGACAGCGAGAATGTCCAGCCCGGCCAGATCATCACCGCCCGCAAACTCCGTGACGAGAACTCCGCCCTCAAGCGCCGCGACCTCCGCACGATCACCGTACGCGATGCGGTGCCCGCAACTTCCGAGCAGATACTCCAGGGTATCACGCGCGCCGCACTCCAGACATCTTCATTCATGTCCGCCGCCTCCTTCCAGGAGACTACCAAGGTGCTCAACGAGGCCGCCATCAACGGCAAGACAGATACACTCGAGGGCATGAAGGAGAATGTTATCTGCGGTCACCTCATTCCCGCAGGTACAGGTCTCCGCCAGTACGAGCGCCTCATCGTAGGATCGGTTGACGATGCCGAAGCCGATGCTGCCGCAGATCTTGGCGAGGATGGAAACGCGGTCTACGCCATGGATGCACAGATTCCATCGCTTGACTGATTACCTGAAGGACAGGTGATATAAAACATAGTATATACATATCCTAAATAATCCAAGGGACGGTTGCCTCTATCGGCAGCCGTCCTTTCGGTTTAAAAGGCGTGGAATTTGTGCATGTGCAGGCAATATGCATTGTGTCGTGCATTATATCCCGATTATCAGGTAAAAAAGATATGATTGCGGCATACGTTCCGCAAGCCTTTAATGCATGATTGAATATTTTTAACAAATTTATTGCGGGAGCGATTTTTTTTTTCTAATTTTGAGAGTCCTAACTAAATAAAAGAGGCTGATGCTCTGACGCGTCGCTGATTTGCCTGCAAAGGCGCTTTGTCCTGAAAACCATGAAATTTAATTCCTTATCTGTGGGTACCCGATGAAGCCGGGTATATTATTGACCTAAGCGACCTGTGAATCCGCGACATCCTATGATTGTCTTACGACTGCCTGCACTGATGAAAAATAATATAAACTACAAACTATATAACCCAAGGACATGAGTTACCTTAAGTTTGACAAGAACCTGCTGATTAACCTCGATCAGTCACTGCCAAAGGAGATGCTGCGCACGAATCGTGCCGGTGCCTACCACTGCACGACTCTCGTAGGCTGCAACACACGCAAACAGCATGGTCTCTTTGTCGTCCCAATTCCCGAGTTCGGCAACAAACCGCACGTCCTGCTGTCGACCCTCGACGAGACCGTGATTCAGCACGGCGCTCCCTTCAACCTCGGCATACACCGTTACAAAGGCGGAGTGTACAGCCCCAACGGACATAAATACATCCGCGAGTTCGACTGTGAGTCAGTTCCGCGAATGACATATCGCGTCGGCGGCGTTGTACTCACGAAAGAGAAAATGTTCATTACACATGAGAACCGAGTGCTCATCCGCTATACACTGGTTGAGGCACACTCGGCCACAGAACTCCGTTTCCGGCCGTTCCTGGCATTCCGTGAGAGCAACTCCCTGGTGCTGGCCAACGACGCCATCAACCGCGACATCATTCCGGTGGACAACGGTATCGGCACCTGCCTGTACGAAGGTTATCCGACGCTGTACATGCAGTTCTCCCGCAAGCCTACATGGGTCGACCAGCCGGACTGGTATCATGATATCGAATATGTACGCGACCTGGAGCGCGGCGAGCCTTATGTTGAGGACCTGTGGGTTCCGGGATATTTCTCCATTCCCATCAAGAAAGGCGAGTCGATCATATTCTCGGCCGGAACCGAGCCTGTAAAGCCACGCTCGCTCACAAAGATGTACGAGGCCGAGATTGCCCAGCGCACTCCGCGCACATCATTCTACAACTGCCTCAAGAACGCGGCCAAACAGTTCTACCTCAAAGACGGCGACAAGATGTACGTCCTCTCCGGCTATCCCTGGGGCATAGTTCTCGCGCGCAACACCTTCATGGCTGTCCCGGGCCTCACGCTGGCCATCGATCACCGGGCCGACTACGAGGCCATCATGGATACAGCGTTAGCCGCTCTTGAAAGATTCATGAAAGACGGCACGCCCGACTCGCGCATCCACGGCATCGACCTGCCGGATATTCCACTATGGGCAATCTGGGCAATCCAGCAGTATGCTAAGAATGCCGGGACCGATGAGGCACGTACCCGCTATGGCAAGATGGTTCAGGAAATCATCGCCTATATCGCCTCGGGCAGACATCCCAACCTTCGTCTCGACGCAACAACCGGCATGCTTGTTACCGACGGCACCGACCGGCCCGTATCATGGATGAACTCGGTTGTCGACGGACGTCCTGTCATTCCCCGCACAGGTTATCTTGTCGAGTTCAACGCCCTGTGGTACAATGCTCTCTGTTTCGCGGCCAAACTTTGCGACGGACAGCCGGAACTTCAGGAGGAAATCGAGAGATTCAACGCCATGGCAGAGAAGATGAAGCAACCCTTCATCGATATGTTCCTCAATGACTACGGCTACATGTATGACTACGTCAACGGCAACTATGCCGACCCGCAGGTACGTCCCAACATGGTAGTCGCCATTGGCCTCGACTACTCGCCGCTTGACCGCCGCCAGCGCAAGGGTGTCCTCGATGTCGTGACGCGCGAACTTCTCACCAACAAGGGCCTTCGAACACTTTCGCCAAAGTCATACGGCTATGAGCCATACTACGCCGGAGGTCCCCGCGAGCGTGAACTTCAGCAGCATCAGGGTCCGGCCCGCCCGTGGCTCATGGGCTTCTACGCCGAGGCATATCTGCGAGTATTCGGTCTTTCGGGCGTGGGATATATCGACCGTATCCTCATCGGATTCGAGGAAGAAATGTCATGGGGCTGTATCGGCTCGCTGTCGCAGATGTATGACGCTAACCCGCCGTTCCTAGGCAAGGGCGCGATATCCCATGCAACCAATGTCGCCGAAGTGCTCCGCACCCTGCGCACCCTAAAGAAATTCAACATGTAAACCCCGCCTGGGCAAGTCTTCGGAGGTGCCCGCCTCCGGGACGTCGCCCGCACTAATACCACAGATATATTCATGAAAGCCTTAATGTTCGGCTGGGAATTCCCGCCTCACATCCTCGGTGGCCTCGGTACTGCCAGTTACGGTCTTACCAAGGGCATGTGGGAATGCGGCGATATGGACATCAGTTTCGTAATTCCTAAGCCCTGGGGTGACGAAGACCGCTCGTTCGCCCACATCATCGGCGCCTCCCAGGTTCCAGTGGCCTGGCGTGACGTCAACCGCGACTATGTCGAGCAGCGCATCGGCAAGGTAATGGATCCAGACTTCTACTACCGTCTGCGTGACCATATCTATGCCGACTTCAACTACATGCGGACCAACGACCTTGGATGCATTGAGTTCTCCGGCCGTTATCCCGACAATCTCCTTGAGGAAATCAACAACTATTCCATTGTCGCGGGCGTTATTGCTCGCACAATCGATTTCGACATCATCCATTCCCACGACTGGCTCACCTATCCCGCAGGCATACATGCCAAACAGGTAACCGGCAAGCCAATGGTGATTCACGTCCACGCCACCGAATACGACCGCTCGCGCGGCAACCCAAATCCGAATGTCTTCGGCATAGAGCGTGACGGAATGCTGCATGCCGACCATATCATCACCGTTTCCGAACTCACGCGCCGTATCGTCATAGACAAGTACGGTATGGATCCCGCCAAAGTCACCACCGTCCACAACGCCGTTGTACCGCTGAGTCCCGAGGTGCTTGGTGTTCAGGTCGAGAAACCAAAGGAAAAGATTGTGACATTCCTTGGCCGTATCACCATGCAGAAGGGCCCCGAATACTTCGTCGAGTGCGCCGCCAAGGTACTTAAGAACAATCACAACGTCCGCTTCGTCATGGCCGGCTCAGGCGACATGATGGACCAGATGATTGACCTCGCCGCACGCCGCGGCATCGCCGACCGACTGCATTTCCCCGGATTCCAGAAAGGCATCCAGGTCTACCAGATGCTCAAGGCCTCCGACGTCTACATGATGCCTTCCGTTTCCGAACCGTTCGGCATCTCTCCGCTCGAGGCCATGCAGATGGGTGTTCCCTCGATTATCTCCAAACAGTCGGGCTGCGCCGAAATCCTCAACAACGTCATCAAGACCGACTACTGGGATGTCGACGCCATGGCCGATGCCGTACACTCGATCATATCCTATCCATCGATGTACAACCAGTTGCGTGAGGACGGCCTGAACGAGGTCGCCCAGATTACATGGGACAAGGCAGGCAAGAAAGTCATCGACATCTACAACAAGGTTCTCGGACGTTCCTGAATAATTTCCATGGACGCGGAATATCGATCCGTATAACCTTTAGAAGACCTCAAAAAAATACAGAAAACTCCAAACACCTCAACAGATAATGAAAGCCATAAGTTTCAACTTCGAGATACATCAGCCCATGCGCCTGAAACGCTACCGTTTCTTCGACATCGGCAACGACCACTATTACTATGATGACTTCCTCAACGATGACATCATCACCTCCCTGGCCGAGCGCGCTTATCTTCCTGCCGCCCGTTCGCTGGTGAAGATGCTCGAGGACAAGTCATATCCCTTCAAATGCTCAATCACTATCTCCGGTACGGCCATCGAACAGTTCGAGCAGTATGTTCCCGAGATGATTGACCTCCTCAAACGCATGGCCGACACCGGCCGCTGCGAGTTCCTCGCCCAGCCTTACGCACACTCACTGGCATCCCTGAGCGATCCCGATGAGTTCGCCGATCAGGTCAGGATGCAGTGCGAGCGTCTTAACGAACTCTTCGGCGTGAAGCCCAAGGTCCTCAAGAACACCGAGTTCATCTATGATGACGACATCGCCCCCCAGGTCTGGTCAATGGGCTTCAAGGGCGTACTCACCGAAGGGGCCAAGCACATCCTCGGCTGGAAATCTCCTGACTATGTATATGCTGCCGCCACGGCGCCAAAACTCAAGATACTGATGCGCAACGGCAAACTTTCCGATGACATCTGCGCCCGTTTCTCCGATACGTCCTGGGACGAGTATCCTCTGACTGCCGACAAATACATCTCTTGGATCGCATCCACCCCCGCCGATGAGCAGATAATCAACCTCTGCATGAATCTGGATACCTTCGGCGGCCTCCAGCCTGCCACTTCAGGCATATTCCAGTTCCTCGAGGCACTTCCCCGTTTCGCAGCCGAGGCTGGGGTAGAGTTCTGGACACCCGGCGAGGCCGTTCAGAAACTTAAACCCGTAGATACAATCTCGGTCCTGCACCCCATATCCGCCGCAGACGAGGCCCGCGACACTTCCGCATGGCTCGGCAACCAGTTGCAGAACGAGGCATACAACAAAATCTACTCCGTGGCCGAGCGCGTGCGTCTCTGCGATGACCGCCGACTAAAACAGGACTGGATTTACCTTCAGGCATCCGACCACTTCTATTACATGTCGACCAAGCATCTCGCCGATGGTGCCGCACATGCCGGTTTCTCGCCTTACGAGACACCCTTCCAGGCATTCACGAACTACATGAACGTCCTCTCCGACTTCATCGTCCGCGTCGAGGAGCAGTATCCCCTGTCAATCGACAATGAGGAACTCAACTCGCTGCTCACGACCATCCGCAATCAGGCACGCGAGATCGAGACCCTCAACCGCGAGGTCGAGTCCATGCGCAAGAATGTCGAGCAGTACAACGTTGAGCACGCCCTTCGCGAACCAGCCAAGGAAGAGTCAAAGGCCGAAGCCGAAAAGCCTGTCAAAAAGGCCAAGAGGACCTGCAAGAAAGCCACAGCCAAGAAGACCGAGGAATAAATATAATTCCGGTCTGCAAATAAGTACAGAATCAGGGGACAGATGTGCTAATCCGTCCCTTGATTTTTAGGAATTCGATATTGAAAATTAATTTGATTACAAGAAAAATGAAAAAATATATTACTGCCATTCTGGGCATTGCCCTCGCCATGAATTTCGCATCATGCTCAAAAGAGGAGAGCGAGGATAAAAACAAAGAGGAAGAGAAGGTCGAGACTTCGGAATATATCACCGAAGAATACTGTTACATACCTTCCACCAAGGAGGAGAAAGAGGAAGCCAAGGAATACGCCAAGCAGAAAAAACTTGCCGAAAAATGGGAGGCCCGCGCCGAGAACCTGATGGACTACTTCAATATGAAAGTCGCTAAAATCTACAAGCCTTTCAAGAATTTGGATTATACGAAAATGGGTATGGATGACCAAATGAAGGTCCAGAAGCAAATGGAAGAGGCACAAAAGAACCTTGTCAATACCGTCGGCCCTGTTTTTGTCAAAAAGATGAAGAAAATCGAGGACGGATTCAATAAAGAATGTCCTGATTATTCAGGGTCCCCCGAATTTCAGAACGCCTTGAATATGATGAAACAGATTGAAAGTATGCTTACTACTATGGGTTCTTCTCCTGCTGTAGAAGCCAGTGCCCCCACCGACTCTATAGCCACAAAATGATGCCTTTGGCTTTATGGCCGATTTGGCCTGAATAAAAATCGCCTCCGGAATACCGTTTGGGTTATCCGGAGGCGTTTTATTTTAGTCGGACCGATATCCGGTTCGTCAGAAATTATCTCAGAGGGCGAACTTCAGTGTCTGGCCGGCTGCGTGGCAGATATAGAGGCCTGTGCCTAGTGCCGAAAGGTCGAGCGAGCCTTCACCGTTTGCCTCTGCGCTGAGGACGAGTGCGCCGGCTGCATCGTAGATGTTGACTGCCGTGGCCGAAGCGACTTTATAGGTCAGGACCTTGCCGTTGACGCTCAGCGAAGCCTCGTCAGCGACAACAGACGACACTGCATTCTCCTTGCTGCTGTCGAAAGCGATGTAGAATTCGGTGACAACGCCGGAGGCGTCACTTGCCTTGATTCTCATTCGGCCTTGCTCCTTGGGTAATTCCGGAACCATGGTATACGAAACCTCGCCGTCAAAATTAGCGGGATTCACGCTGATGGGAGTGTCCTTGCCGTCGACAAGGCACTGTGCGCCTTCCTGACAGAACTGGAGTCTGGCTTTGAGACCGGTAGTTTCAGCTGTGTAATTTACGGTCATCGATCCTTTGTCGGAAGTGAGGGTAAACAGTGCGGAGGCATTAAAAATGCTCATGTTGGGAATTGGGGTAGGGGTGACCTTGAAGTCATTGGCGTAGAAAGTGTAGGTCTCGCCATTGGCAATGGTCTTGCCGTTGCAGGTGACTGTAACAGTGGCGTTGGCTGCTGCAGCGCCAAGAAGGGCGGCAGCGATGAGAGTAAAAATTTTCTTCATAAATATATATGTTTTGATTTTGGCTATATAAATATTAATCGCACCGGACGTTTTCCGTCCGGGCGATTCTTAAATTTATTCTTCAGTACCGGTGACGGTAACTTTGGCTTTTGCCGCCTGAAGCACACCCGAAGAGTTGCGTATGAACACAACGGCTTCCATGTTCTCCGGCTTCCAGTTGGAGTCAGCGGCGATAGTGAATGATTTTTCGAGGAAGACATTGCGTGAAACTGAGACAGGGTCGCCGTTTATGCCGTTAACTGCGGCACGGAATACATGATTGTGCACATAGTCAAACACATAGTCGCCTTTGTTCACCTGCAGGCTGACGATTCCGCTCTCGGTAAGCCACACCTGCATTCTGCCCTCGAAGTCTGCTGTCGGCTTGACGGTGACGTCTATGCCGATGTTGCCTTCTGAATAGTTGGCGACCACATCGATGGCTGCGGGAGCCTCGGTTTCGAATTCCTTGCGGACGGCCTCTGACCAGTCTTCGCGCTCAATGGGCGAGCCTTTGCCATCGACTATGCCGCAGGGAAGGTTGGGCGATCCCGCGTTGTTGTAGTAAGTCTCGCCGTCGGGAACGGCCAGGCCCTCGATGCCTGGAATAGAGCCGGCTGCGATTGAAAGCGGACCGCCGTGGATGCTTACGGGGATGAATGCGTCGCCGTACTGCTTGACAAGCGAGGCGGCGATTTCGTGGCCCGAAGGACAGTTGGTGCAGTACTGGCCGGTGAACTCCTCTAGGAGTACCGCACGCTTTGGTGTCACGGCCTCGACCTCGATGAAGCGCTCGTCCGGGTCTATGCTGCTGCAGCCGCTGAGGAGGAGCGCCGCGGCCGCAAAGGTAAGGATTTTATTAATTTTAATCATCATAGGTGTGTGTTTAGAAACTGTAGTTGTATGAAATCTGGAAACCGCGGCTGGCGGGGACATAGCGGCAGACGCCACCCGAGCAGTTGTAGCCTGCGCGTGTGCGACCATAGCCAACCATCAGGCGGTTCGATCGGTAGTTGCCCGTAACCGATGCCATGTAGTAGTGGATGTCGGTCTCGCCGCAGTTCCACTGGTCGCTGACCGAGAACATCAGGTAGGGGAGTACCGAGAGTTCGAGCAGGCCGAAGCACCAGTCGCCCTTGTCCTGCTTGGTGGCAAGATACTGGAATTCGCCGCGGAGGGTGAGTTTCTTGTTGAAACGGTATTTGGCGTCGAGCACGGCGATGTGTGAGTTGACCATGCCGCCCTCGCCCTCGATGACGGTCTTGTTGAACTTCTGGAACATGTACATTGCGTTCAGGTGGAAGTCCGAGGTGATGCGCTTCTCCATCTGCACGTTGATATCCTGATAGTAGAGGGGTCCTGTTCCGAAGAAGTGGGTCTTGCCGCCGTCGGTGCCGAATTCCGAGCCGTTGACAAGTTCGGGAGCGTCGCGCTTGATGCCGCGGATGTGGCTGAAGTTCAGGTTCAGTCGCGTGCCGTATTTGCCGCCGAGGGCGGTCTTGCGCTTGAAGTTATATGCCAGACCGGCCTGGAAAGCCCATTCGCCGGGAGCGGCCTGTGTGGCATAGGGGTACATCGCTGCCAGCGCGTAGGTGTGCTGGTAGGCGAAAGCCGGCATGTTGTTGATGAAGCCGGCGGTAAGTTTCTGCGAGCGTTTCGAGCGGAAAGCCATGTTCTCGCTACGCTTCACCTGAACGAGGGCGCTGAGGCCCTTCTTGGCATACGAGCCGGAAAGCATGATGGCCGTACCGTTGGGGTAAGTGTAGCGGTTGTCGGCCGAGGGGTCGGAACTCTTCCATGCGAACTCGCCGCTGAGATCCCATGCGTTGCGGTTGAAGTGGGTGCGGACGTCCCATGCATGTACGTTCTTGGGCAGGTTCAGGCGGTAGTTCGTGCCGGGCACTATTATGCTCTCGTCTTTCTCGTGCTTGAATACATACGAGGCGCCGAAGGTCCAGATGATGTTGCGGTCGCGCAGCCCCTTGAAATAGTTCTCAAGCGATGCCTCGATGTCGGCGCCGGCGAGTTTCGAACTCATCGACCAATCCCAGAAACGGCGCTGTATGCCGCCGAGGGCGGTGATGCGCAGCCCCTTGACATTGTTGAACTTCATGCGCGCGCCGCGTATAGAGTTGTCTACACCGAGTGAGCGCTCCTCGTATGTGCGGAGTATGAATCCGGCTCCGAACTGCTCGTAGATGTCGCCGAGTGTCAGTTCCATGCCGCGGTACTTTCCTTTGACATAAATGTTGCCCAGGCCCCAGCCTGCGAAAGGCTTCTCGAAGCCGGGCAGGGGATGCTCCAGATATTCGATGCGAGCGCCGCCGTCGACATATTTGCTGAATATGGCGGCGTTGGCGTACGAGTTGGTCAGAATCTTGTCATCGTATGTACCGGTTCCGATTTTGAAATCTTCCTCGGGAAAGAGGATGTCGCTCTGCACGCTGCCGTGCACAGTTACCTTGTCTGGTACGCCGTCCCCGGCATACTGGGCGCGTACAGGAACTGCCGCTGCGATGGCGGCCGCAACGGCAATCGTAAGTGGTAGTTTGTGATCCATGGGTCGTATGTCCGGCCGTAATTGCCGGTGTTATTTTGACAGTACTTCTCTGATTTTCTCTATGATGGCCTGTTCCGAGCCTTCGGTGTAACCGCTGTGTGAATAGATCATCTTGCCTTCGCCGTTAAATACAAGGACATGTGGTATGGCCTGAACGCCCATGGCGCGCATGAATTCGCCGTTGGGGTCAAGAATAACCTCGTAGTCCCAGCCTTCTGACTCGACGGTGGGACGGACCTTGCTGATGTTGTGCGCCTCGTCTTCGGAAACAGCGATGAGTTTCATGCCTGTCTCGTCCTGCCAGTCGGCGTAGACCTCGTTGATGGCGCGGAGTTCGCGTTTGCAGGGGTGGCACCAGTCGGCGAAGAAACTTATCACGAACGGTTTGCCGTCATTCGACAGTGTTGACACGTTGATGGGCTTGCCCTCGAGGGTCTTGAGTTCAATCGACGGGAGTTGGGCGTTCATCGTAAGTGCAAGGCAAGCAGCGAAAGCAAAAGAAATAAGTCCTTTGAGCATCATTCGTAAAATTTTTAGGTGAAATAAATTCTGATAGCGTAAAAATATAATGATTGGCGACTGAATCAGTTTGAATTTGATAGCGCGCGATTGGTTGGTTCGGTTGACTTCGATAGTGCAAAGTTATATAATAAAATGAAATTATTTAAATAAAAGCAGAAAAATTTCTTTTCATTTTAAAAAAAATAACTAATTTTACGCCCAAATATCAACGGGATACGTTTGGCCGGGCCTTCATGGACCCGATGTCCTGACGACGTCACGCGACGTCAGGCCCGCTTCTCAAGGCCGTTGCATGCATCTCTGTCGGCGGCACATGCCGTATAAGTCTGATTCATCGAAATTATGTGACGGCTACATCACTTCTGGGCCTTTGCCAACAATATTAAAGGTTTACTCATCTCATCCGGACATTATCACAAGTTTTACATATTTATCTTCTAATGAATCTTAAGAATATCTATTTATTGCTGGCGGCAACGTTGACAGCCACTGCTGTATCCGCGCAGACCGCCAAACCTGCGCTAAGGCTGTTCAAGGATTTGTATTCAAAAATCTCGGACAACGGACGCTACGCTGTCTGTGAGAAAGCCAGCGAGACCGACGGCACCATTGAGCCTGCCGGCGGCACGATACTCGATCTTGAGACCATGACCGAGCGTGCCCTTCCCGCTCCCGAGGGCCTTGCCGGAGTTTCTGACGTAACCGACGACGGACAGATTGCCGTCGGCTCATACAGGACCGCCCCTGCATTCTGGAGTGCAACCGAAGGCTGGGTGAGCCTGCCCGTGCCGTCTGGCTATACCACAGGTTATCTCACGGCAGTTACTCCCGATGGCAAGTATGCTGTCGGTTATGTCGTGCCGACAGGATCGAGTTATGACCGTGCCCCAGTGATGTACGACCTCGCCTCGCGCTCGATGATCGATGTGCCCAACCTTCCTAAACTGGACATGCAGCATGAGAATCTTAACCAGATGGGATTCTTCGGCATTTCTCCGGATGGCCGCTATCTGCTTGGCCAGATGTCATGGTCATACGTCCTTCCGGCCCATCCATGCACATTCGTATATGACCGTCAGACTTCCACCTACAAGATGATCGGTTTCACCGAGAACGACAAGGCTCCATGGACTCCCGACGTGCCCAACACCTACTTTGTCGAAGCCGCCTCGATGAGTCCCAACGGCCTCTGGGTTGGCGGAAGCGTCTATATGGTTGAGGCACTCGCCGGTTCTGAATATCCTACCGAGTATCAGGCCGCCTTCCGCTATAATGTGCAGACCGATGAGATCGAGATATATAACAAGGCTGGAGAGAACGATTATTTCGGCATGGTGATACTTGATGACGGTACCCTCCTTTGCGGAAATCCTGCCAGCAACCCATATCGTTTTGCGAGCGTCCGCAGTGACGGTTACCACATCCCCCTGCAGGACATATTCAAGCAGGTATACGATGTAGACATCATGGCCACTCTGGGTGTCAAGAACACAGGCGGTCCATTCTCCGCATCGGCTGACGGCAAGAAGATTCTTCTCAACACCGACCCGAATACATCTTATCTGCTTGTAACACCCGACCCCCTGGCTGATATTGCTAAAAAGGTAAATCTTCTTGGCAACTACACCATCTCTCCCGTATCAGGGTCAGTGATGACATCCCTTAAGTCGTTCACCATAACTTTCGACCGTGATGTAGAGATAAACGGCAGCGCAAGCGTCATAAAGTGCCTTAAGGAAGACGGCACCGACACCGGATGGGCTCCTGTCAGCAGCGGCGGCTGGGTCGCAAACGGACGCAAGGTGACCCTCACTTACCGTACGCGAACTCTCGAGGCCGGTGTGAACTATACGATCACTATCCCCGCGGGCCGTATTCGTCTCAAGGGCGATAACAAGAAGACCTCTCCCGAAATCAAGATAACCTTCACAGGCCGCGGCACCGACGCCGTACGCCTCGTCTCGGCTACTCCCGCCGATGGTTCGGCTGTTGCCGGACTCGACCTGCAGTCCAATCCCATCCTTCTGACTTTTGACGCCAACATCAACCTTAACGAAAGTGCAAAGGGCCAGTTGTGGCGCGAGGGCGAGGACGCGCCGTTCTGCGAACTTCAGCTTGCCTCGGCAGACCGTCGCCTGCTTGTCTATCCTGTCAACGAACAGCATCTCTATTCCGGAACCAATTATAAGGTAATAATCCCTGCCGGTACAGTTACCGACATCTCCGGCTCCGGCGCCAACAATGAGATTGTCCTCAACTACACAGGCTCGTATGTCCGCCAGATTTCTGCGGATGACAAATACCTCTTCCGTTCCACCTGCGACAACTATGACGACTTCATATTCTATGACGGCGACCAGCTCGCTCCTTACGGCGCGGCACAGGCATGGGGCTTCACGAAGAGTGTGCCCTGGTACATCATCCGCTCCAGCGAGGAGACTCGTGACATGGCTCTTGCGGCCCACTCGATGTTCGCTGACGAAGGCATGTCCGATGACTGGATGTCCACTCCCCAGCTCTTCATCCCCGACACTGAATGCTACATGACCTTCGATGCCCAGAGTTACCTCAAGAACTACAATGACGTCCTCCGCGTCTATGTATATCAGTCCGGAAACGTTTACAACACTTTCACCAAGGCCATCGTCGACGACATCCGCGCCAACGGCGACCTCGTTGTCGAGAAGAAACTGAACCCCGGCGCTGACGAGCAGGGACTCGAGGGCGATTGGGAGAATATCCGTGTCGACCTCTCTAAGTATGCCGGCAAGGAAGTCTACATTGTCTTTGTCAACAATAACCCCGGCGGTCCCGCCACCTCTACTAAATACGGTAGCACGATCTTCCTCGACAACATCGAGGTAATCCACGACCTCCGCTTCCTCACCACTTTCGTCACACCCACACGTGTCGTCAACAGAGAGAACGTACAGGTGCGCGGCAGCATCACTGTCTCCGCAATCGACGAGACCCTGAACGGTGTCACCCTGACACTGCGTGACAGCAACGGAACCGAACTCGACAAGATCAATGATCCTTCCGCTACCCTCGCCAAGGGCCAGGTCTACAATTTCGCTTTCGATACTCCCGTCGCCCTGAATCTCGGCGAGACCACCTACTACACCGTCGAATACAAACTCGGCGAATACACCTCCGCCGCTCAGTCCTACGTCCGGAACCTGAGTTTCGAGCCCGTCAAGCATGTCGTCATCGAGGAATACTCCGGACGCGACTGTCCGAACTGCCCCCTCGGCATCCTTGCCATCGAGAACCTTGAGAAGATCTACGGCAACAGCATCATCCCCGTTGTTCTCCGCGCATATGGCGGTGATCCCCTCGGTACCAATGTCAACGCGTACAACGACTACCTCGGCCTTGCAGCACTCGGCGCTCCTTCCGGCTCGATCAACCGCAACTACGCATGCTTCCCGATGGTAAGCAACGGCGGCGACTACATGTTCTCAGGTGCCGGTCTCTTCAACGAGGCTGGCCAGGAGCAGAAAGTCTGGCTCGATTACGTCCGCGACGAGATGGCTCAGCCCGCTGATGCCGAAATCACATTCTCTTCGGCCTATGACGAGGCCTCCAACAAGGCCAATGTCTCCTTCAAGGTGCGCAGCGCCCTCAACCTGACCAATACCCCGATGAACATCTTCGCCGTACTCGTCGAGGATGACGTCGACCCGGTTTATCAGATGAACGGTTTCTCATCACTGACTGACCCCGACCTCGGCCAATGGGCAAACGGAGGCATCTACGCTCAGCAATATGTCTTCAACTATCGCTTAAGCGATGTCGCACGCAATTCCTACGGCAATACCTACAACGGCAGCGGCAACCTCGTTCCCTCGACCATGGAATGCGGCAAGGAGTACGGCGGCACACTCGCCCTCGACCTCCCCAGCAATGTGGCTGATGTCAACAAGTGCAAGGTTATCCTCATGCTCATCGATCCGGGCCGCGGCAACATCATCAACGCCAACCGTGCCCCCATCAACGGCTCGACTCCTGCCGGCGTTGGCGACATTGTCGCCGACTCTTCAGCAAACGTGACTGTAAGTGTCGCCGACGGCGACATCCTCGTGGCTGCCGAAGGCGAGGTTTCCGCTATGGTTTATGCTGTCGACGGCACAATGCTCGGCTCCGCCGCAGGCAACGGTTCCGTAACAGTCGCCCTGAACGGCTATGCCGGCGTGGTCATCGTCAAGGCCCACACCGCTGACGGAACAACTACCGCCAAACTGGCTGTCAAATAATCGAAAAATTCTTATCTATAAAGCCTGTCCGGGAAACCGGACAGGCTTACCATAGGTACAATTTTATTTTCAACACTTTTTTATTCACTAATCATTTTTAACAATGAGAAAACTATTCACAAACTGCAAACGGGTCTACACCGCATTGCTGACTCTCGTTGCTCTTTTTGCGTTCGGCACGGCAAATGCCGCTCCGGTCGATCTGGGTGCGATTGAGTTCGGCAAGGACTATGATGTCCCCAACTACTCGAAGGTTAGCGGAACACTGGTAGTCCCCGAGAGCGCCAAACCTAACTCCGATGGTAAGATTGTCCTTACTCAGGATGGCGTTCCTAATCTTCAACTCTATAAGGACGGCGCCCAGATTACAAGATTGCCTTCAAAAAGCCCTGCTGGCGATTATGGCAAGAACGGTCAGGTCGTAAGCTATGAGGTTGAGGCCGGCGCCTCTTACGAGATTCAGTGCAACTTCGTCATGGCCGGCGGAAAGGTATGCTGGTATGTTGACGGTGTGGCCGCGCTTCCTCTCCAGATCAAGTCCATGAACATGGATGCCGGTTCTACCATTGACTTCACTCGTACAAAGAATCTTACCATCACCTTCAACCAGGACATCAAGACAGTTCCTACCTCGGGACATAAATTCATCTATGTCAACCGCCTGGACAACAAGGAGACAGAGATATCCCTGCCTTATCGTAGCGGTGTGTGGGACGTATACTCAAACTGCTACAACCGCATGCTCAAGGGCGAGATGCTTCCCGGTGACGAATTCTCCATCAAGATTGTAGGCATCGAATCGGCCAACGGTCAGAAATGTGATATCGCTGATGCCGAAGGCAACCTGAACTTTACCTTCAGATGCGGTTCCGAGCCTCTCGTGAAAGACGGCAAGGAAACTGTTCCCTCACAGTTCCTCTCCTACTATGCTCCCGGCAATCCTGACGGTGTCATCTCCATGACATTCAAGAACAACCCCGCCCTCAATGGCATCATTGACAACAAACTCTCCCTGTCTCCTCAGACACGTGCTACTATCGGCTACGGTAATCTTGAGGGCGAGGAAGGCGAATATTACTACGAGGAAATCGTTCCCACCCTTTCCGAAGATAGCCTTACCATCTATGTCGACCTTTCCGGCAAAGTCCGCACCCCCCAGACCATGACCCCTCTTTATGCCGACGCAGGTTACAAGGAGATATCGGTAGGACTTATCCATGTCGTAGACAAGTTCGGCAACCCCGTCAAGGCTGACACCGATGTCAACATCGGTTCATTCGGCTGGGTGTTCCCCTATTTCGAGATTGAGCGTGTAAACATCACTGCCGACTTCACTCCCGCCAACGGCACTAGCCTCAGCAATGCCGAGAACATCGAGGTCACACTCTCTCCCATCGACCAGTTCTCGTTCTCAGGCTTCAATATCGCATTCACCGACGCAGACTCGACCAAAACGGTTGTTGTCGGAAAAGAGGCATGCAAGATTACTTCCACCCCTGGCGAGGCTACCTACACCTTCCCCGTCCCAGCCGAGGTCAAAGGCAAGAAAGACATTGTAATCACACTCGCAGACCTCATTTGCAACGATGGTTTCGACCACTCCGAGGATGTCAAGGCCCAGTATGATTCGTTCGTAATCACATTCTCCGACCCGGCAAGCGGTTCCCGCCTCGCTCAACTTTCCAACGGACAGGAGATCAGAATCGAGACAAACTATTCCGAGCAATATCCCGAGATGTACATCATGTATGAGATTGTCGACATGAATCCTGTCGATCCGGACGAGGCCATCATCAAGACCCAGTCATGGCTGACTCGTCAGGAAGACGGCTCGTACACATCTTCCTGCCACCGCGACTACAAACTCTATACAGGTCATACCTATCATGTATTATTCGAGGCATGGGCTACCGAGATGGACAAGAACTACCATCAGCCTTCTATCGGCACTGCCTATATCGCACTCGAAGGCACAACCGCTCCCTACGTTCCCAGCGATGTCGTCCTGAAGAGCATTACTCCCGATCCTGAGCAAGTGCTGGAGGGCGAAGAGGCACCCGTGTTCACTGTCGAATTTGACGGTATGGTCAACCTCAACGCCACCTCGACATTCATCGTCGACGGTTTCGGCGCAAGTACTGCATTCGCCTCGATTACTCCCGAGGATCCCGAGGAAAACGAGGGCGTGGCCTATTCTCCCGCATGGAAACTCGCCGTTCCCCAGTCTTACTGGGACACCCTGAACTCTCAGATCACCATTTCGTTCGCCGCCACCGACACCAAGGGACGCCGCGTACAGGGTACCGAGGGCAAGGACGAGAACAGTTACTTTATCTACATGTACGATACCTACAAGCAGTATGCTACATATGATATCGCTCCTGTAGGCGAGGCTCCTCTCGCTTCTGTCAAGGAATTTACTGTTTCCTCTGAAAGAGGCATCAACTACTCGTGGTACCTTCCGTACAATGCCGCCTATGTTGTAGACAACAGCCGTGCTGTCGTCGCTTATGTCGCCGATGTCGTCGCTCCCGAACTTGCCGAAGGACAGGAGAACTACACCAGCCTTACCCTTGTCCTTGACAATGAAATCACCGAAGCCGGCAACTACATGCTCTTCATCCCCAAAGAGTATTTCGTCATCGGTTCTGAAATGAGCCAGAACTCCTCGGCAGAGAATACTCTTGAGTTCACCATCACTGGTGGCGGTGGATCTACCCTTAACATCGCCTATACTCCCGAGACAGGTAATGTCAACTCGCTGCCGCAGCGCATCGACATGATGTTCGTTGGCATCACCGAGATTGGCTTGGGCTCAGGCGCTCCCACACTTACCATCAATGGTGGCGAACCCATCAAACTCAACGACGTGGAACTTTCGTGGGATGACATGAATGCCTGCACAATAGTTCTTCCCCAGGAATACACCGAGGCCGGCACTTATGTAGTCAATTTCCCCGCAGGTTACTTTAACCTCGGTTCCAACGGTGAGCCTGCGCCTGCCATCTCTGCTGAATGGGTTATTGTAGAGCCTGTCACTCTCAACATCACCGTTGATCCTGCTCCCGGCGTCGTTACCGCAATTCCCAATACGATAACCATCCACTTCAATGACTATTCAGAAGTAGGCGGCGGTTCCGGCAAGGCACAACTCCTCTTCAATGGTGCCGTGGCCGAGACTCTCCCCGATGCAAATTACGGAATTGACTGGAATGCAATGGACCAGGCTGTAAGCGGCACATATACAGAAGCCGGCGAATATGTCTTCTCCTTCCCCGAAGGTTACTTCAGCCTTGGCTCGGGTGGTGAGGCCTCGCCCGCGTTCACTCTCACATACACCATCAAGACTTCTACCGGTATCGACAGCATCGTGGCTGACGAGAATGGTATGTACAATGTCTACACTCTCACAGGTGTCAAGGTCCTGAGCACAACCGATGCCCGGGAACTTAAGGCTCTTGCTCCCGGTTTCTACATTGTCAACAATGTGAAGATGTACGTGAAGTAAGTTTTCTCAAAAAACTATAAACTACCGAAAAATGCGCCGTCAAGACTTGATCCTGACGGCGCATTTCTTGTTTTTTCAGAGTGGATTTCCTAACTTTGCAAAGTAAAGTGCAGAGACATATGGATTTCACTCCGCCAATCTGACTTTGTAAAGAAAACTGCAAAAACCAATCGAATCGCAATGAAAAAATTTATCGCAGGCATAACGCTTGTCTTGATCACCTTGCTGGCTGTCATGCCGGCAAGTGCCCAGATTCTACAGCCGGTGCACTGGACCCAGTCGATACATATGACAGGTCCTGACCGCGGCGAAGTCGTACTTAAGGCCACTATCGACGGAGGCTGGCATATGTACTCACATGACTGCGATCCTGCAGCCGGGCCCTCGCCTCTGTCGGTGACCTTCCCTGTGCTTAAGGGCGTGAGACTCGAGGGCGGTCTTAAATCTGACAAAGCGTCGATACGTAAGTATGACGATATGTTCGGCACGGATGTCAACTATTGGGAAGGCGGCGTAACCCTGCGTCAGGCTTTTGTCGCTACCGAGTCCAGTTTCACTATCGACGGCGTTTTGAAATATGCCGCATGCAACGACCAGAACTGCATTCCTCCGGCAAAGGAGCCCTTCACGCTGAAAGGCACTGCCAGGATAACCGCTACCGCTAAGGCTGATAAGGAAGCCGAAAAGGAAGTCAATACGGAAACAGTTGCATCGGATGTCGCAGTGGCCGATACTGCTGCCATGGCCGTGAGTGGTGCCGCTGCATCCGAGAGCGTGGCCGAAAATCCCTCGGTCGGCGAGGCCGACCTGTGGGCGCCCGTGTCGAGCGCTGCCGAGGAGAAGAATGAGGACAGCGGCTCGCTCTGGTACATTTTCTTCACATGCTTTCTGGGTGGTTTCGTTGCTCTTCTTACGCCCTGCGTATGGCCCATGATTCCTATGACAGTAAGCTTCTTCCTTAAGAAAGGCAAGTCGAACGCCAAAGGCATCGGCGACGCCATAACCTACGGCATCTCGATTATCGTCATCTATGTCTTGCTTGGACTGCTTATTACGGTCGCTTTTGGTCCGAGCGCGCTGAACGCTCTCTCGACAAGCGCCATCTGCAACATCATATTCTTCCTCCTTCTTGTTGTCTTCGCCATATCGTTCTTTGGAGCGTTCGAGATAAAACTCCCTTCATCCTGGACCAACAAGATGGATAATGCCGCAGGCACTACCACCGGTCTCATAAGTATATTCTTCATGGCCTTTACTCTCGTGCTCGTATCGTTCTCATGCACCGGTCCCATCATCGGCACTCTGCTTGTCGAGGCAGTAAGTTCCGGCTCGACCATCGGTCCGGCTGTCGGCATGTTCGGATTCTCTCTGGCCCTCGCAATACCTTTCTGCCTCTTTGCGATTTTCCCGGGCTGGCTGCAGAAAACACCCAAGTCCGGCTCATGGATGAACACCATTAAGGTCGTGCTCGGTTTTGTGGAACTTGCTCTTTCTCTAAAGTTCCTCTCTGTCGCCGACCTTGCATACGGCTGGCATATCCTCGACCGTGAGACATTCCTGGTCCTGTGGATAGTTATTTTCGCCCTGCTTGGCCTCTATCTGCTGGGCCGGTATCAGTTCAGCCATTACGGCAAGGCGGATTCATCAATAGGTGTGTTCCGCTTCTTCCTGGCTATGATTTCCCTGTCCTTTGCCATCTATCTTGTCCCGGGTCTATGGGGCGCTCCGCTGAAGAGTGTCAGTGCGTTCGTGCCTCCCCTGTTCACACAGGACTTCAATCTGTATGCACGTGACTTTGTGGAGTATGACGATTTCGAGAAAGGAATGGCGGAAGGCGTCAAAGAGGGCAAGCCCGTGCTTATAGACTTCTCCGGATTCGGTTGTGTCAACTGCCGTAAGATGGAAGGCGCTGTACTGGACAACGATGCTGTCCACGACATGATACAGAACGATTTCGTCCTCGTAAAACTTATGGTTGACGACAAGACACCGCTTCCTCAGCCCATCACTGTCGAGGAGTACGGGAAGAAGGTGCTTCTGGAGACTTACGGTGACAAGTGGAGTTACCTACAGAGACACAAGTTCAACGCTAACGCACAGCCGTATTACGTTATTCTCAACGAAAAGGGAGAACTCCTTTCCGGCCCTGTCTCTTATGACGAGAACGTTGCAAAATTCGTGAAATTCCTTACAGATGGCCTTGAGGCTTACAAATAAATCCATTACAGGCCCCGGGACTTAATTCTCGGGGCCTGTGTTTCAATATCGGTTTAATATTTTTAATATGAAAATCAAGAAATTATTTGGCGTTGTTCTTGCCTCGCTGACAATGACATTTGTCTCCTGTGGCGGTGGCAGCGCAAGTACACATGATCCTAATGCCGCTCCGGAGCCCAAGAGCATGGAGACGAGCGAAGTCAACGACGTTATAAGCCGCGTCCTTCAGGCAACGGCCCAGATGCAGAATACGACGTCTCTTGAGGAGGCAAAGGCAATCGAGAAGAGTATTTCTTCCGATCTTGTCTCTACGGAACTTGCCGATCTGTCCGAGGCAGACCGTGAGCGTTTCAAAGAAGTCTATGACGAATACATGCACGTCTCCGGAACTAAGATGGTGGAATTCGAGAACGCACGGAACACAGACACTATCAATGGTACTCAGAATCAGACTGTAGCGCCTGACAAGGCGAAATAAGACGGTACAATCAAACCAACACATGTTTATTGCCCTGTACCAATAATTATATTCAACTCCAACATTAACCATATACAAAAGGCGGTGATCCATGCCCGGACCACCGCCTTTTTGTATATGGAAATCAGATGTGTTATTTTTCAGTTTGACCGGTAGTTTTCATTAGATATGTCACAGGGTCGGCATTCAGTTGTATCGTCGCACGTTCAAGAGCCTGACCTGCTTCTGAAACGCCACCAGCCTTTGCTTTCTCGAAAAATGAGATGGCCCCACGAAGATCGCCGCGATGGGCCGCAAGAATTCCTCGGGCATAGTTGGAGACCGGTGTGTTGCCGGACTTGAGCAGGTGGCTCTGCGCTTTGTCAAGTTCGCCTTTTTCCATTTCTATATTGGCGGCGTTGAGATTGAGCATGGGATCGTCGGGATAGACGCTGACGGCTGTCTCTATGACCTTCACATATTCGGGAGAACCCTGTGGAAGCGCCTGTGCAATGGTGAAAAAGTCTACTGGGCGCAGCCTGGTGGGATCGCTGGCATATACGCGTCGCAGGTCGGCCAGGGACGTGAAGATCTTGACGGTGTAACGGACTGTGTAGTCCGAGTGACGGAGCCAGGGATATATGTCACGGAGGATTACGGCATAGTCTTCCGGGAAGGTTGTACGCAGATACTGGTCCTTTGCGTCCGGTTCCATTGATGAGTCGATTACGGAAAGAATCTGCTCGCGGTTCTGGATGGGGTAATCAAGGGAGTCACGGACATAGGAACGCAGGCCCGCCCAGTCCTCGGGCTCGAAATCGGAGGTTATGATAGTGTCGTTGAAGTGATAGAGGTCGCGTACGTAACGGCGAAGGGTCTCGGTACGGCCAGCGGCAAGCCGGACGTTATTGCTGTAAGGACCTTCGGGCGATGCGAAGCCTTTGATGTGTACGCCCGAGAAGTTGGCGTCAGGGTCGTTGCGGACTGTGTCGATTGATGCTATGATTTTCTTGAGTTCGCGCGGATTGACCATGTAGTCGGGCTTCAGTTCCGTGCGGTTGACCACGAAAGTGATGAAAGCCTTGCCCTGGAGCGATTTCTTGACGGGAGCGGCATCGACCGGGGGAGCAAAGACATACGGGGCGTCGATGTCCGCACGGCGAACATCGATGTCGGCCAGGGGAACATAGCCGCGCGGCGATTTGCCTTTAAGAAGGACTGGGTCATCGCAACAGTTGGCGGACAGGGTACGCATCTCAAGTGACGAATGTTCCATCCAGGGCTCGAGGTCAAAGTGGGCGGTGTAGTGCGGGGTGACATTCGCGCCTGACTTGTAGATGTGGTTGTTGGCTACATAGTCCTCGCCTCCGTCACGGAGATAGTGGAACCAGCGGTTGCGTCCGGCTACGCGTATGGTGTCAAGGACGAGCGAGTCCTTTCCGGTGGAGGCGATGAGTACAGGCGTAAGAATCATCTCACGCTCGGATGGCACGGAAAATCTTTTAAGATCCAGGGCGATATCGATACCGAGTGTGCGTGCGCGGTCATTGACCTTTACGCTCATGTCGTAGATCTTGAGTCTGTCGGCGGCGTTTGTGTCGCTTGCATGGACGCCGGACACTCCGGCGAGTACAAGAAGGGCAGCGGAGAGTATTCGTGTTGTATTGATCATGAATGTCGGCGTTTAGAAGTTATATATTATATTAAGTGCGGCCTTTGTGGGACCTACATAGTTGTGTACCTTGTCGCTCTCGATTTTTCTTCCACAGTTTGCGCATCGGTATGTATCATAGCGGGAATATACCCATCCGAGACCAATCTCGGCCTCGAAACTCCAGCGCTTGTTGAGAATCCAGGTGTAGCCGTAGGCTAAACCGGCGCCGGCCATCCATCCCTGCCAGCGGTAGTCTTTCAACTGGCGGAAGTCTGTGCCGAGAAACTTGAAGGGCAGGTCGATGTTACCGAAGTTGAACTGCCCCCCAAGGAGATGGGCGCCGAAGAAATGTCCGGAGAAACGGCGGCAAAGCCAGTAGCGTGCCTCCGGCTGTACTAGCCACTGTTTCCAGCGGTGGTCGTTTACGGCCCAGGCATTGAGTTGCCCCGAGACGTCAACAGTCCATTTGGGGGCAACGCCGACCTCCACACCGAGAGAAGGGGTGAGTAAGGCGTCATAAAGCAGGTTGGACTTAATCGCAACCTTCTGTGCGTTCACTGAGAATGCGGCAGTAAGGAGACAGAAAAGACCCAGAGACTTGATAAAAGATATTTTCATAGAGTAATTATAGGATTACTACGTGTTTTTACAAAATTAAGGCGGTCTTACTGGCCTTAGACTGGACAAATGTGCAAAAGTCGTGTAAAGTTACGAATTATTTTTAGACTGGGGTAATAATATATGTTCGAGGCAGTTTTTTTAACAAATTTTCAAACAATGTAATATCCTAATTATGAGGATATGAGACATCGCATTAGTTGCGACAGGCGGCTTACATGAATATATGGGGCGATAAGAAATTCCGGGTGGAATTATAAATTCGTACCTTTGCAGATAAAATAGAGTGTTATGGGTCTGTCTGTCCGTAAATTTTATAACAGAATTCGGTCAATCACAAATATTTATGTACTTCTGGCTCTTTGTGCCGCTCACTGCCTGAACGATTTGTTGCAGTCGGTGGTGACGGCCGTATATCCCATGCTTAAGGCGGAACTTGATCTTGATTTCACGGATATCGGTATCATAACGCTGACGTATCAGGTAGCGGCGTCTATATTCCAGCCTGTGGTTGGTTATGTATTTGACAAACGGCCCTTCCGCCACAGTCTCCCGATGGGTATGTGCGCCACGGTGGTGGGTATAAGTCTCTTTGCATATGCTGGTACGCTCCCGCTTGTCATGCTTTCGGTGTTCCTCATTGGCATCGGTTCGGCCACTCTTCATCCCGAGGCGTCGCGCATCACGTCGCTTGCCGGCAGGACGCATCGAGGTTTCGCACAGTCGGTTTTTCAGGTAGGCGGTAATTTCGGTGGCTCGGTCGGGCCGCTGCTGGTTGCGCTCGTTGTTGCTCCGTATGGTAGGCGTTATGTATTGTGGTTTCTGATAGCGGCGGCTTTGGCTTTCATGGCCATGCGGCCTATAGCCAGATGGTACGGAAGGTATCTGCGCAATATGAGATCTGTTGAGAACAGGTCACGGCTCAATCCCATGCCGCTGTCGGTGGGACGTACAATATTGGTGATAGGGATAATCGTGGTATTGATTGTATCGAAGTATATCTACATGACCAGCATGTCGAGTTACTATACCTTCTATCTTATCGAGCGCTTTGGAGTGTCCGTATCGCATTCGCAGATATTTCTGTTTGTATTTACGGTCTCGACTGCGGCCGGAACGCTTCTGGGTGGTCCGCTAGGGGACAGGATAGGGCGTAAGTTCGTTATCTGGATATCGATTCTCGGTACGGCGCCTTTCAGTATGCTGTTGCCGCACGCGTCTCTGCCGTTTACGGTATTGCTTAGTTTTTGCGCGGGCTTCATGCTGTCTTCGGCGTTTCCGGCGATACTTATTTACGCACAGGAACTTTTGCCGAATATGCTGGGTATGATTTCAGGGCTGTTCTTCGGCTTTGCCTTTGGTGTCGGTGGCATAGCCGCAGCCGTTCTGGGTGAACTTGCCGATACATATGGAATCATTGCCGTGTACAATGTGACGGCTTATTCGCCGTTGCTCGGCATTGTGGCGGCTTTCCTGCCAAACCTCAGGAACGCAAGGACATAGTGAGTCCGGCTCCGCAAGCGTTTCGCGATGACGAACTTTATTTGTCCGCCATCGCCCCTCTGTTAATTAAATAAAGCCGCTATTAAGCAAAAGAGCCGCAAGGTTTTGTCTTGCAGCTCTTTTTGGCGGAGAGAACGAGATTCGAACTCGTGGTAGAGATTGCTCCCTACGTCGGTTTAGCAAACCGGTGGTTTCAGCCACTCACCCATCTCTCCGGGTTTGTTGTCTGATTGGATTCTATGACAAAGACAGACTTGCTATTGTCACTAAAGCCCCGGCGTGCGAGTCGAGGCTTTTGTGGGCGTTGAGGGATTCGAACCCCCGACCCTCTGCTTGTAAGGCAGATGCTCTGAACCAGCTGAGCTAAACGCCCTCTTTTCGCATTGAAAAACGTTCAGACTTTTAAGTTTTGCCTGTGTTGTTTCTCGTTTGCGGTTGCAAAGGTACGCACTTTTTTTAATCCGGCAAACATTTGAGGGATTTTTTTTCGATGTTTTTTGGGCATGTATGCTGTGATATTTTTTAAGAATCTAATTCTTATAGGGTTATGAGGTTTATCTTTTTGGGGTATGCAGAAGTGTAGAATGGACGGTCTTCTACTTTCTTTTAGGGGGACATTCGTTTTTGGAGTATTTTATATAACTTTGCCGGCGTTTTTTTAAAATCAAAAGTAATGAAAAAAAAGTTTTTTTATGTCGGGGTATTGTGCCTGTGGGCCACAAAAAGCCTCGCCCAACTCAACGTCCAGTTACATTACGACCTGGGTCATGGGATGTATGGCAACGAGATTTCTTCGCGCCAGCATCTGACAGCAACCGTTGAGAATTTCTCTGCCGACAAGTGGGGAAGTACCTATTTCTTTATGGATGCCGATTTCGGTGACAATGTTTTGCGTGGAGCCTATGGCGAGTTTTCCCGGGAAATCCAAACGAAGAAAATGCCGGTGGCATTCCATGTGGAGTACAACGGTGGTTTGAGTTATGGAACCGGAAAGGGAGATGGTTATGCTTTCGGGGATGCCTATCTGGCTGGCGCAGCTTACAACTGGAATAGCAAAGACTTTGCCAAGGGATTTTCCGTACAGGCTATGTACAAATACTTAGCTAAGAATGGCCCTTATTGCCATAGCTGGCAGTTGACAGGCGTTTGGCGAAACCGTTTTGCCGGAGGCTTGTGTACGTTCAGCGGTTTTGTCGATTTGTGGTACAATAATACCGTGAACGGGAATCTCATCCTGATGTCGGAACCGCAATTCTGGCTTAATCTGGCTGCGTTGAGAAGGGTCAGTGACGATTTCAAGCTGAGTATTGGTACGGAGGTTGAAATCAGTAATAATTTCGTGTATACGGAAACCGGACAGAACAACCGTTTTTATGCCATACCTACGATTGCATGCAAGTGGGAGTTTTAGACTTTTGAGGCTGAACAGAAGCTTCCGTATGTTGAGGAAGTTTATATAAAATAGGAAAAGGAGGAAGACACATTCCCAAAGTCCTTCCTCCTTTCCTTTTTTCCGGGTGCTTTATTTTCCTTTCAGCATCTCTTCCATACGCAGCATTTCGTCCCGGTATTGGGCGGCTTCGATGAAGTCTAATTTCTTCGCCGCTTCCTGCATCAGTTTTCGGCTGCGTTCTATGCTCTTTTCCAATTGGTCGCGCGTCATATATTCCATGATAGGGTCGGCCACAGCCATTCTTTCTTCCGGTTCGATGTAAGCACGGGTTTCCGCATGAGCTTCCGCATTGGCACTGATAAGGTCAGTCATTTTCCGGCCTTTCTTGATTTGTTGCGGAGTGATGCCATGTTCTTCGTTGTATTTAAGTTGCTTTTCGCGTCGACGGTTGGTTTCGTCGATGGTTTTTTGCATACTGTCCGTGATGCGGTCGGCATACATGATAGCCTTGCCATGCACGTTGCGGGCCGCCCGGCCTACGGTTTGTGTGAGCGAGCGGTGCGAACGCAAGAAACCCTCTTTGTCTGCATCCAGGATAGCTACTAAGGAAACTTCCGGAAGGTCCAGTCCCTCGCGGAGTAAGTTCACGCCGACCAACACATCGAAGCGTCCGGCACGTAAATCGTCCATAATTTGCACGCGTTCAAGCGTGTCTACGTCGCTATGGATATAATTTGTGCGGATGTCGTGCTTCATGAAGTAATCGGTGAGTTCCTCCGCCATTCGTTTGGTCAGTGTGGTGACCAGGATTCTCTCGTCTTTCTCGATGCGTTGCTGTATTTCTTCCATCAGGTCGTCCACTTGGTTCAGGCTTGGGCGCACTTCGATGATGGGGTCGAGCAGGCCGGTAGGGCGGATAACCTGCTCTACTACGATTCCTTCGCTCTGTTGCAGCTCATAGTCGGCGGGAGTGGCGGATACATAAATGACCTGTCTGGCCAGTTGTTGGAACTCCTCGAATTTCAAAGGGCGGTTGTCCATGGCGGCCGGAAGCCGGAAACCGTATTCCACCAAGTTCTTTTTGCGGGCGCGGTCGCCGCCGTACATGGCATTGATTTGCGGTACGGACACGTGGCTCTCGTCGATAACGATCAGGAAATCCTCGGGGAAGAAGTCCAGCAGGCAATAGGGGCGCGTACCGGCCTCGCGCCCGTCGAAATAACGCGAATAGTTCTCGATACCGCTGCAATGCCCCAATTCGCGTATCATTTCCATATCATACGTGACTCGTTCGTATAATCGTTTGGCTTCATACGGCTTTCCTATCTCTTCGAAGTAACTTACTTGTTTGTGCAAGTCGTCTTCTATCTGGTGTATGGCTTTCGCCGTACTTTCTTTTGTGGTCATGAACAAGTTGGCCGGATAGATGCGGTATTCGTCGAAACTCCCCAAACGGAGGCAGCTTACGGGGTCTACCTCTTCTATGGCATCGATCTCATCGTCCCAGAATGTCACGCGCAGGAGATTGTCCGAATAGGCCAAGTAAATGTCTACCGTATCGCCTTTGACCCGGAAGCACCCGCGATCCAGATTCAAGTCGTTCCGAGTGTACAGGCTGTCGACCAAGCGGCGGAGGAATACGTTACGGTCCAGCAATTTGCCTCGTTTCAGTTCTATGACATTATCATAAAAAGCCGCCGGGTTCCCCATGCCGTAAATACAACTGACGGACGAGACGACTACAACGTCTTTCCGTCCGGACAAGAGGGCGGAAGTGGCCGCCAGCCGTAACTTGTCTATCTCGTCGTTGATGGCCAAATCCTTTTCTATATAGGTGTCGGTGGACGGGATGTAAGCTTCCGGTTGGTAATAGTCATAATACGACACATAATACTCCACGGCATTATGCGGGAAAAAACTTTTGAACTCACCATATAATTGTGCGGCAAGTGTTTTATTGTGACTGAGAATCAGCGTAGGCTTGTTGATGTTCTGAATCACGTTGGCTATCGTGAAAGTTTTACCCGACCCGGTCACGCCCAACAGCGTTTGGGCCGGTACGCCCTGCAAGACTCCTTCTGTGAGTTGGGCAATGGCTTCCGGCTGGTCTCCGGTAGGAGAGTAATCGGCGGTCAACTCGAATTTAGGCATATTATGGCTTGGATATTTTAAGTTTCTTCAAGCTACAAAAATAGGTATTTTATCCCTAAAAAGCCGTTTCACATGCTTTTTTTGCATTTAAAAACTTCCTTTCTTTGCAAAATTCGATGCTTTTCCATAATTTTGCAGTTCAATTGTACAATATGAAACGGATTTTTTTATGGCTGTCTGGGGCGATGTTGTTGCTGGCTTCGTGCAATCAGTATAACAACGTGATGAAGACCGCAGATTACGATTATAAGTACGAGGCTGCAAAGGAATACTTTGTCAAGGGGCAATATTCCCGTTCGTCCGTATTGTTGGGAGAGCTTGTCACTTTGATGAAAGGGACTTCGCGAGGAGAGGAATGTCTTTATATGTTGGCGATGTCGGAGTTTTGCGACGGTAATTTCGATGTGGCGCATTCCTATTTTAAGAAATACTATCAGTCTTATCCTAAAGGCGTTTATGTAGAGTATGCCCGTTTTTATGCGGGGCGTTCCCTTTATGAAAGCGTGCCGGACACGCGTTTGGACCAGAGTAGCACGATGGCTGCGGTGAAAGAATTTCAGGATTTTCTGGATTATTATCCCTATACGCATCTGAAAGACCGTACACAGGAGATGATTTTTGCTTTGCAGGACAAGATGGTGGAAAAAGAGTTCGAGGCCGCAAAGCTGTATTACGATTTAGGTTCGTATATGGGTAATTGCTCGTATGGGGGAAGTAATTATGAGGCTTGTATCGTGACGGCCCGCAATGCTTTGTTGGATTATCCATACGCCAGCCCGGAACGTCGTGAGGAGTTTTCCATTATGATATTGCGTGCCAAATATCAACTGGCTCAGCAAAGTGTGGAAGAGAAACGGTTGGAGCGTTATCGTGACACCATAGACGAATATTACGGCTTTATGAACGAATATCCCGAATCTAAATATTTAAAAGACGCGCAGCGGATTTTTGCGCAGTCGGAGAAATATGTGAATAAGAAGTCTTAAGGGTAAAGGAAACAAGTAAATCAATTATATAATTATGGATTATAAAAAAACAAATGCGCCTACAAACACAGTGACCCGTGACATTATGGATCTGTGTGACGAAACCGGTAATATCTATGAGAGCGTAGCTATCATTGGCAAGCGTGCGAATCAGATTTCTTTGGACATCAAGAATGAGTTGTCCAAAAAATTGCAGGAGTTCGCCTCTGTAAGTGACAATTTGGATGAAGTATTCGAGAACCGCGAACAGATTGAAATCTCTCGTTTTTATGAGAAACTGCCGAAGCCATCGTTGATTGCTACGCAAGAATTTGTAGAAGGGAAAATATATTTCCGTAATCCGTTGAAGGAGAAAGATACGATAGAATAAGCCGATACTTATTTTTATAATATTGTAGAACTGTATGATCCAAAGAATCCAGTCTGTCTATCTTTTCTTGGTCGCAGTATGTGCGGTGGTATGCTTGTGCATGCCCGTAGGACATTTTCACCAAGACGGTATCGGGGTAGCAGATTTCTATAATTTATGGCTTACTATGGCCGACGGAGCACGAGTCTTTGCTCCGTGGGCCATGTTTGTACTGTTGGTTTTGGCAGCGTTCACTTCGTTTGCAGCCATATTTTTGTTTAAGCGCCGTATGTTTCAGGTGCGCTTGTCCGTGTTCAGCAGCCTTATCCTGGTGGGCTACTATATCGTGTTCGGGGTTTTCGTTTACGTGTTTAAATCCCGTTATGATGCTGATTTCACCCTTTCCTGGACAGCGGCCTTTCCGGCGGTAGGATTGATATTAGACTATCTGGCTTTCCGGAACATCATGAAGGACGAATTGATCGTCCGTTCGCTTGACCGTTTGAGATAGGGAAGAATAGCATACAGAGGGGGCATACTTTGATGAAGTATGCCCCCTCTGTATGTGGTTAAGTTGAAATGAATGTAAGTTAAAATAGTCTAATAGTATAGTGAAAGACTGTTCTAAAGTGTAAAGAATACACTATGATTCTATTATTGAATGTTTATATTTATACTGCATTAGAAAATAGTAATTTTGAATAGAAACATATTTTATATGTTTTTTTGAAGCGTAAATTCTATTTTATTACGCATTTGTATTATTTGCTTTGAAAAGTTACTTGATACTTTTGTAGTGTGAAAGAGATTTTATAATCTTTTATACCGTTTTGAAATCTTAAATTAATAAGAAAACATAACAACCCAACCAAAAATAATATTTATGAAAAATTTTTTGTTCAAAATTTCTAATTTGTGCATGGCAATGTGCGGTTTAACTGGTTTCTTCGGATGTTCCGAGGTGGAAATCAAGCACGATTATGAGCACATGATTTATGTGAATGAAAGTTCATTGGAACTCTTTTGCGGTGACACGAGACAGTTGACTGCGAGTCCTACGGACGGAACATTTAATTGGATGAGTGAAGATCCAGAGGTAGCGGAAGTGGATCCTCATGGAATGGTTACTGCGAAAAATGAAGGGAACACGAGAATCGTGGTGACTCAGGGGGAATATAAAGAATATGTGGAGGTTAAAGTAGAAGTTCCGTCTTCCAAAAGCGTGCAAGCTCATGCCGGGAAAGGGAGAGTCCAATTCGAAGTCGT
>CALKRW010000025.1 GCA_937989585.1 uncultured Porphyromonadaceae bacterium
CCGTCGAGTCGATTCTTGCCGAACTCCGTGACCTGAAGGAGCGGGGATTCAAGGAGGTCACACTTCTGGGGCAGAACGTTAACTCATACCGCTTCGAGGCCGAGGACGGCGGCGTGACCGATTTCCCGGCACTGCTTAGCATAGTGGCCGAGACCGTGCCCGAAATGCGCGTGCGCTTCACTACCTCGCATCCCAAGGACATGAGCGACCAGACAATCGAGGTGATTGCCTCGCATCCCAACATCTGCCGGCACATACACCTGCCCGTCCAGTCAGGATCGGACTCGGTGCTGAAAGCAATGAACCGTAAGTATACGCGCGAGTGGTACCTTGACCGCGTGGCTGCAATTCGCCGCCTGATTCCGGACTGCTCGATAACCACCGACATGTTCACGGGCTTTCATGACGAGTCGGAGCAGGACTTCGAGGATACGCTATCGCTGATGCGCGAGGTTGGCTTCGACGCGGCATTCATGTTCAAGTATTCGGAGCGACCAGGGACCCTGGCCTCGAGGACTATGCCGGACAATATTCCCGAGGAGGTGAAAATCGAAAGGCTCAACCGCATGATAGCCCTTCAGAACGAACTGTCACTCGCCTCGAACCGACGCGACATAGGCAAGGAGTTCGACGTCCTGGTCGAGGGTGCGTCGAAGCGCAGCGCCGGACAAAGGGTGGGGCGAACGTCGCAGAACAAGACCTGCGTGTTCGACGCGACGCCCGAGGCAAAGGTCGGCGCGACCGTGCGTGTACGCGTCATGGACGCCACCTCGGCGACCCTTCTCTGTGAGGCCATCTGATTTTTATAAGACTATCATACATAAACGAAGCGCGTCCTGTATTGAGGACGCGCTTCGTTTATGGTTTCGTATGAATCAGTATTTGTCGTCGAAAGACATCTCGGAGAAGCCGTCGGCATCGAATTCGTCGGGATTGTACGAATCCTCGTCGAAATCCTCGTCGAAGTCGTCGAGGGTGGCATGTTTCGAGGCTTTGGCATCGAGTTCTTTCTCGAAATTGTCGAGATCGATGTGCTGTGCCGGGGCATGTCCCTGCGAAAGGGTGCACACGGGGTCATGAAGGTCCTTGCCTGTTATAATCTGGCGCATCTCGATGAAGAAGGCACGGTCTGTCATATAGTCAAAGACGAACAGGAGTTTCTGGCCCTCGTCGTCGATGTAGTCCGAGAGGACACATTCGTCCATGAGGTATGAGTCCTCGTCACTGTCGGTACCCATATCCTCGAGTGTGATTTCCTTCTCTTTCTCCCAGCCGTCATCACAAAGGAAGAATGAGCACATCTCGTTCTTGTCATAACCGACCGACTCGCAGATGGCATTCTTCAGGTCGTAGAAAGTTGCGTCGGCGTCGATCTTGATCTCACGTTTGAAGTTGTCGATTTCGTCAGAAACTAAGCGGAAATTGAATATCATGGTTACAAGCGTTTGAATTCGTGAACTGTAAGTTTTGTCCGGTAGTCCTCCGTGCCGCGTAGTTGGCGCGGTTGTGCCGTTTTCATGTTGCGAAGTTAATAATTAAGTTTTAGATTTTGCAAATAATTCTGCCGATTTAGCAATTTTTTTTTCAACTCATGTGCAGCCTGAAATCACCAGAAGTATGTGTTGCGTGGCATTCTCTTATGAAAATGAAGTTTTTAGATTAAAATTGATAGAAAACAAAAATGAATCGCGGAAAAATTCATATCTTTGCACACAAAAATCAGGAAAACATAACTTTGGTTCTTTTATTATGGAATACTCTTTTGACAAACTGGACATACAGATTCTGGGTATGCTCTCGAACAATGCCCGCGAATCGTTCCAGGAGATAGCGCGTGTCTGCGGTCTGTCCGGCGCTGCTATACACCAGCGCATCAAGCGGCTGGTCGCCAATGGCGTGATAAAACGATGGGAATGTGTCATCGATCCCTCGACACTTGGTTACACCACCCGGGCCGTAGTGGGCATACGCATGCATGACGCCTCGCGATTCGGCGACCTTCTCGACCGTGTCAAGTCTACTCCCAGCGTTATAGAGTGCGAGGTCGTGTCAGGACGTTATGACATGATTATAAAGGTTCTCGGCAAGTCTAACGGCGATCTGCTGGAGACTATACAGAGCCTTGTGCAGGATATCGCCGCCCAGACCGAGACGCTGATATCCTTTGAGGAAGTATTCTCGCGCCAGGTACGTGCCTCCATGCCATGATCAGGAGACTGCTCCCGGCGCTGCTGCTCTGGGCTGTTCCGGTGATGCTGACCGCTTCGGCTCAGAAGAGTGATAACGCAGGCACCGGCATTTTGCGGATGGACTATGTGCTCAGCGGCAAGTCGGGTTCAAAACCCGAAATTTCGTTGCGTAAGGTCGTTTCGCAGCCTAAGAGACGCTGCTTTCCCCGCGGAGCCGAACTTCCGCTGGAAGGCAACGGACGCATTACGGTGACGCGGCATGCGGGAGGCGACACAATCTACCGTCAGGCTTTCTCCACTCTCTTCCAGGAGTGGATGGAAACCGGTGACACCACAGTCCGCGCATTTGAGAATTCTTTCGTGATTCCACGGGTGTCCGAGCCGGTCGATGTTGAACTTCTTCTAAGCGATTCGCGTCACAGAACAACCGCCGTGCACCGTACAACCGTTGATCCTGCTGACATACTCATAGCGCCGTCGCGCAACCCGCATTATGATACGCTGACTATTCACCGTGGAAACTATCCCGGACCCAGAATCGGGGTGGCAATTCTCGCCGAGGGATATACAGAGGGTGAGATGGACAAGTTTGTCGATGCGGCGAAACGTGCGACAGCGGCCATACTCTCGCATGAGCCTTTCTTCAGATTCGCCGACCGTTTCGACTTCATTGCGGTGAAGTCAGTGTCGGAAGATTCCGGTGTCAGCGTACCCAAAAACAACGAATGGAAAGACACGGCCTTCGGCTCGCATTTCTCGACTTTCTACAGCGACCGCTATCTGACAACGCCGAACGTCTATGCGTTGCATGACGCCATGTCGGATGTCGAGGCCGAGCATATCATTGTTCTCGCCAACACCGACACATACGGAGGCGGAGGTATATTCAATTCCTATACTCTGACGGCAGCCGGCAACAAATATTTCGAGCCTGTAGTAGTGCATGAGTTCGGTCATTCCTTCGGCGGACTCGGTGACGAGTATTTCTATGAGAATGATGTTATGAGCGATACCTATCCGCTCGATGTCGAGCCATGGGAACCGAATATCACGACGCTTGTCGACTTTCCGTCGAAATGGCAGGATATGGTGGATGAAAAGACCCCGGGAGTCGGAGTCTTCGAGGGAGCCGCATACTCGACTCACGGAATCTATCGGCCGGCGGATTACTGCCGAATGCGCGTCAACGATTACCCGGCTTTCTGCCCGGTATGTCAACGCGCACTCGAACGCCTGATTCTGTTCTATACAGAACCGAAGGATTCCAAATAATAATTTTTGTCAGTTGGAAAGGTACCAGGAATAAAGGCGGGATATGCCTTCGTCAAGGTCCACTCTGTGGTGCCAGCCGAGGTTATGCAGTTTGGTGACGTCACAGAGTTTACGCATGGTTCCGTCGGGCTTTTCGGGATTCCAGACAATATTGCCCTTGAAACCGACTTCCTTCTTGATCTTCTCGGCAAGTTCGGCGATTGTCAGTTCAAGACCTGTACCAATATTGATATGCGTGTTGCGGATGTCCTTCCGGTCGGCGCTGAGGTTGACGAGGTCCTTGAAGGAGACGTTGAGCATCACGTGTATTGTGGCGTCGGCCATATCCTCGCTCCATAGGAATTCACGCAACGGACGTCCTGAACCCCACAGTTCGAGACGGTCGGGATAGATGCCGAACGAAGCGAGTTCGGAGGCAATTTCGGTATCGGTCATGTCCTCGCGCCAGTTGTCTGTGGGGCGGGAACGCAAGTCGGTACGGAGAGACTCAAAATCGCCTTCGTTGAGCAGACGGGCGAGATGCATCTTGCGCATCATCGCCGGGAGAACATGCGAGTTCTGGAGATGGAAGTTGTCACGCGGACCATACAGGTTGGTCGGCATCACTGCGATGTAGTCTGTGTCATACTGGAGGTTGAAACTCTCGCACATCTTCAATCCTGCAATTTTGGCTATGGCATAAGGTTCGTTGGTGTATTCGAGCGGTGACGTGAGGAGCGCGTCCTCAGGAATGGGTTGCGGAGCGTTTTGGGGATAGATGCATGTCGACCCAAGAAACACGAGTTTCCTGACTCCGTGGCGGTATGCCTCGCCAATGACATTCTGCTGAATCTGCAGGTTCTGCCAGATGAAGTCGGCGCGGTAGAGTGAGTTCGCCATGATTCCGCCGACATGTGCGGCGGCAAGAATTACGGCGTCCGGCTTCTCGGCATCGAAAAACTCACGCACAGCCACCGGGTCAAGCAAATCGAGTTCGCTGTGAGTTCGCCCGACAAGATTTGTAAAACCGCGTTTAGTGAGATTTCCCCAGATTGCCGAACCGACAAGACCTCTGTGTCCGGCGACGTATATTTTCGAATCTTTGGTGATTTCTGTCATTTATGTTCAGATTTTGCCTTCAGCCATAAGTCTGACATCGGAGTCAACCATTATATTAACCAGTTCCTGGAATGATGTCTTACGGGGATTCCATCCTAGTTTCTCGCGTGCCTTAGCCGGATCTCCCAATAATTCATCTACCTCGGACGGACGGAAGAAGCGGGGATCAACCTCTACGAGGACTTTTCCCGTCGCACAGTCTATGCCGCGTTCGTTGACACCCTCACCTTCCCAGCGAAGTTTAATGCCGACACGCTCGAAAGCCATTGTCGTGAACTCGCGAACCGAATGGTATTCGCCTGTGGCGATCACATAGTCGTCAGGCTCGGGCTGCTGCATTATGAGCCACATGCATTCAACATAGTCGGGTGCATAACCCCAGTCGCGGCGCGCATTCAGGTTGCCGAGATAGAGTTTGTCCTGACGGCCGGCTGAGATGGCGGCTGCAGCAAGTGTGATCTTGCGGGTAACAAAATTCTCGCCACGGCGCGGACTCTCGTGGTTGAAAAGGATGCCGTTGACGGTGTACATGCCGTAACTCTCGCGGTAGTTCTTCATGATCCAGAAAGAATACAGTTTCGCTACCGCATAGGGCGAACGGGGATGGAACGGCGTGGTCTCGCGCTGGGGAACTTCCTCGACCTTGCCGAAGAGTTCGGATGTGGATGCCTGATATATGCGGCATGTTTTCTCCTTGCCGAGAATGCGCACAGCCTCGAGCAAACGGAGCGTTCCGACAGCATCGGTGTCTGCCGTATATTCGGGCACGTCGAACGATACCTTGACATGGCTCTGGGCCGCGAGGTTGTAAATCTCGTCAGGGTTGACCTCGGCGATGATGCGGACCAGTGACGACGAGTCGGTCATGTCGCCGTAGTGCAAATGAAGCGCTCGCTGCAGATGCTGGTCACGTACCCATTGGTCTAAATATAGATGTTCGATTCGTCCTGTGTTGAACGAGGATGATCTGCGGATGATTCCGTGGACATCATAGCCTTTGGCAAGCAGGAACTCGGCCAGATACGAGCCGTCCTGACCTGTGATGCCGGTTATAAGGGCTGTTGGCATAGTCGTATGTGTTTTTGTTGCATTAGGTTCGTCCAAATGAAATTTTCAGATGAGCCGTATGGCAGGTTTTTAGAATGTGGATTATTTCTTGAGAGCGGAGAGTGAGGCTTGTATGGCCTCGATGCGGGCAGTGGCGTCCGCCATTTTCTTCCTTTCTCCTTCAACAACGGCGGCTGGCGCATTGTTGACAAAGCGCTCATTCGAGAGTTTCTTCTGGACCGAGGCAAGGAAGCCCTGGTTATACTTAAGATCTTTCTCGAGTTTCTCAATCTCTGCGGCAACGTCGATTGTGTCGGCAAGAGGAATATTGAACTTGGTGGTGCCGACCATGAACTGTGCGGCTGTTGGGTCATCATCGGTACTCTCGACAATCGCGGAAAGTGATGCGAGTTTGATGATGATGTCACGCTCGGCTGTGGGAAGATTGGCGCCAACGACATTGAGTTGGAGTTCCTGACGTGGAGAGATGTTTTTTGCGGCACGGGCGGCACGGACAGCGGTGATGATTTCCTGGGCTACGGTCATGTCGGTGATGATTGTGCTGTCGGCAATGCCTGCATGAGGCGTCGGGGCGTACATGATTGACTCGCCTTCGCGACGCTCGGCAAGAGCCTGCCAGAGTTCTTCGGTAATGAAGGGCATGAACGGATGGAGCAGACGCAGAACTGCGTCAAGGCGTTCGGAAACGTCCTTGTATGTGTGACGGTCGATGCGTGAGCCGTAAGCGGGCTTGACCATCTCGAGATACCATGAAGAGAAGTCGTCACGTACGAGTTTGTATACTGCCATCAGTGCATCGTTGAGGCGGAATTTGTTCATCAGGTCCTCAACCTCGGCAAGAGTGGCGGACAGACGTGCGTCAAACCATTTTGTCGCACGAAGGGCGAGTGCATCAGCCGGAGCATCGGGATCAGACTCTGCTTCCCACCCCTTGACAAGACGGAAAACATTCCACAGTTTGTTGCAGAAGTTACGTCCCTGTTCGCAAAGTTTGTCATCATAGAGTATGTCGTTGCCGGCGGGAGCCGCAAGCAGCATGCCCATGCGCACTCCGTCTGCGCCATAAGTGTCTATGAGGTCGATGGGGTCGGGAGAATTGCCGAGCGACTTTGACATCTTGCGACCTAAAGAGTCACGCACAATGCCAGTGAAGTAAACGTTCTTGAAAGGATAGTTGCCGACATATTCGTATCCCGCCATAATCATGCGTGCTACCCAGAAGAAGATGATGTCGGGACCAGTTACAAGTGTTGCTGTGGGATAATAATAGTTTATTTCCTCGTTACCAGGATTGTTTATGCCGGCGAAAAGCACTATCGGCCACAACCATGATGAGAACCATGTATCGAGTGCGCCTTCGTCCTGACGGAGGTCGTCGGCTGTAAGATTCGAATCGCCCGAAGCCTCACGTGCCTTGGCGAGTGCCTCATCACTATTCAGTGCGACGACAAACTTGGCCTTGTCGGTGTTGTCGAGCGATGCGTCGCCATAGAACCATGCCGGAATTCGATGTCCCCACCACAACTGGCGGCTGATGCACCAGTCCTGGATATTCTCGAGCCAAACACGGTAGGTATTCTTGTATTTCTCCGGGATGAACCGTATGATGTCATCCATGACGGGAGCAAGCGAAATATCGGCGAAGTGACGCATACGCACGAACCACTGGAGTGACAGACGAGGCTCGACAGGCGTATTTGTGCGCTCGGAGAAACCGACATTGTTCGTATAGTCCTCGGTTCGCTCCAGCATCCCCGCATCCTTCAGGTCTTTCTCAATCTGTTTGCGGACAGCGAAACGGTCCATGCCTACATACATTCCTGCTGCCGGAGCGACAGTAGCGTCATCGTTGAAGATATCGATGGACTCCAGATTGTGTGTCTTTCCGAGCATATAGTCGTTCTTGTCGTGGGCGGGAGTAACCTTGAGGCAGCCGGTACCGAACTCAATGTCGACATAGCGGTCCTCGATGACAGGAATCTCGCGGCCAACAAGCGGAACAATCACTTTCTTGCCCTTGAGCCATGTGTTTTTCGGATCCTTGGGGTTGATGCACATGGCAGTATCGCCCATGATGGTTTCAGGACGTGTTGTGGCAACAAGGGCATAGCATCTGCCGTCAGCGTCACGGTGTATGATATTGCCCTCGGACTCGTTAATTTCTTTCTGACAATCGTCCGTCAGATAGTAGCGGAGATAATAGAGGTGACTCTGTTCCTGACGGAATATAACCTCGTCGTCTGAAATTGCGGTACGGTTGACAGGATCCCAGTTGACCATGCGGAGACCACGGTAAATCAAACCTTTGTTAAACAAGTCGTTGAAAACTTTTACGACGGCCTTGGAACGTTCCTCGTCAAGAGTAAATGCTATTCTGCTCCAGTCACAGGAAGCACCGAGCCGACGAAGTTGCTTGAGGATCATGCCTCCGTGGGTATGTGTCCAGTCCCATGCATATTCAAGGAACTGCTCGCGTGTAAGGTCTGTTTTCTTAATGCCTTCAGCCGCAAGTTTTGCAATGACTTTTGTCTCAGTTGCGATAGCGGCATGATCGGTACCTGGAACCCAAAGAGCGTTTTTACCGTCCATGCGCGCACGACGTACCAGAATATCCTGGATTGTATTGTTGAGCACATGTCCCATATGAAGTACGCCGGTCACGTTTGGGGGTGGGATGACGATGGTGTAAGGCTCTCGGGCGTCAGGCTTTGAGCCGAACATGTTATGTCCAAGCCAATACTCATACCATTTGTTCTCGACTTGCGAAGGGTCGTATTTCGGAGGTAATGTGTTCATACTTCTATTTAAGTGGATGTTGTTTATTAAAATGAGTTAACCGTCGCTGAGTTATAATGTTAAACCCAAGAGCCGTTAACGCAGGCACAAAATTACAAAATTTTTCAACGAATAGCATTCCTGTGGCGAGGAAAACTGACGAAAAAATCTTACCTTTGCACTACGAAAGCAACCTTTCTCACTGAGGCAGACGCTAATATATCTGTATTCCAATCGTTTAATCACTCAAACAACGCTTTGGCACCTACAAAGAAAAACATCAGCCCCGAAAAGGGAAACAAGAGCGAAGAACGTCCGGTAATCTACCAGTTACTACCTCGTCTCTTCACCAACACCTGTGTTGCCCCCAAGCCATGGGGGCAGATTAACGTTAACGGATCGGGTAAACTCAATGACATTACTGACAAGGTCTTAGCCTCGATTAAATCACTTGGCGTGACTCATATATGGTTTACAGGGCTTCTTGAGCATTCACATGCCTCTGACTATACCCGCTATCTAATACCGCGCGACAATCCTTATGTACATAAGGGACGTGCCGGCAGTCCATACGCGATTACCGACTATTATGACATAGACCCCGATCTCGCTGTCAGTGTGCCGGAGCGGATGAATGAATTTGAAGCGCTTGTCGAGCGCACGCACCGTGCCGGACTAAAACTTGTGATGGACTTTGTGCCAAATCATGTAGGCAGGCAATATAGGTCTGATGCCCGGCCGGAGACATCTCCATCTGATTTTGGAACTGGCGATGATATGGATATGTTTTTTTCGCCGAAAAACGATTTTTACTACATCACGCGTCAGCAGTTTGCTCCGGCTTCGAGTTATGGCGAGGGTACCGAGGACGAATATATCGAGTTCCCTGCCAAGGCTTCCGGAAATGATTGCTATACGGCATTCCCGGGAGTCAATGACTGGTGGGACACAGTGAAACTTAATTATGGTGTGGACCCCTGGAATGGTTCGAAACATTTTTATCCCATTCCTGGCGTTTGGACCAAGATGCTTGATATTCTCAGTTACTGGACGGCGAAAGGTGTGGACGCATTCCGCTGTGACATGGTACACATGGTTCCGGTGGAATTCTGGCACTGGCTCATACCTCAAATCAAGAAACTCAATCCTGATATCAGATTCATAGCCGAAATCTACGATGTTGGACTATATCGACCATATATTGGCGCAGGTTTCGACTATCTGTATGATAAGGTTACGCTATACGACACTCTTCGTGCCATTGTGACCTCACACACATCGGCCGCAGCCTTGACTTCCTGCTGGCAGACTGTAGAGGGTATTGGCCGTAATATGCTGACATTTCTGGAGAACCATGATGAGCAGCGATACGCTTCCCCCCAGTTTGCCGGGACTCCAGACACTGTACTTCCGGCACTCGTTGTTACAGCGACCATGGGGCACGGAGCCGTAATGATATATATGGGCCAGGAGATAGGCGAGGCAGCACTGGACGCCGAAGGATACAGCGGAAAAGACGGTCGTACGACTATTTTTGATTACTGGTCCATAGAGAAACTTCGCCGCTGGTATAACAAAGGCGAATGTAACGGCAAGCTAACGACTGAGGAGATGAATCTTCGTTCGATGTACACCCGTGTGCTTTCTGCGGTCAATCGGGAGGAAGCCTTGCGCGAAGGATCCTTCTTCGATTTGATGTATGTAAACTATGACAATCCTGCATTGAATCCTCACAGCAATTATGCATACCTTCGTGCGTCAGACGGCCAGATTGCGTTGATTGTTGCGAATTTCAGTGACAAAGGTACTGATATAGGTGTAAAGATTCCGGGACACGCTTTCGATTGCCTGGGAATTTCCCCTGGTGTATATCATGCGGATGACATTGTATCCATGCGCAAGTCCAGGATTGAACTTAAGCCCGAAGGCGTAGTTACTGTACCGGTAGCCGCACATGGAGCCGCGATTCTGATTCTACGCAAAATGAAATAGGAATATTGAACATTTAATTATCTTCCATATATAATATAATGACAACCACCAAAGCACCCTTCAAGATTTTCTCCGGCACACGGTCGCACTATATGGCCGCTGAAATCTGTAAAGAACTCGGCGTTGAACCCGGAAAAATGAATATACTTCATTTCGCTGACGGTGAATTTGAAGTTTCCTTCGAAGAATCAATTCGAGGTTGCGACGTCTATCTGGTACAGTCAACATTCCCCAACAGCGACAACCTGATGGAACTGCTGCTTATGATTGATGCCGCAAAGCGTGCCTCGGCACACTCGGTCATAGCGGTTATTCCTTACTTCGGCTGGGCTCGTCAGGACCGCAAGGATAAACCCCGTGTGTCCATCGCTGCGAAACTTGTGTCTAACCTGCTGACTACAGCCGGTGTGGACCGAATCATTACCATGGATCTCCATGCTGATCAGATTCAGGGTTTCTTCGATATCCCGGTCGATCACCTTTATGGTTCATCGGTTTTTATTCCCTATATCCAGTCTTTAGGACTTGAGAATCTTGTTATTGCAACACCAGACGTTGGCGGTGCCAAGCGAGCCAACTCCTATGCCAAATATCTGGGTGTACCTCTGGTACTCTGTCACAAACAACGTGCCAAAGCAAATGTTGTGGCCCATATGACTATAATCGGCGATGTTCAGGACAAGGATGTCATTCTTATTGATGACATGGTTGATACAGCCGGCACCATCACAAAGGCAGCCGATCTTATGAAAGCCAACGGCGCACGTTCGGTACGAGCTCTGGCCTCCCATGCCATTATGTCTGATCCCGCGACAGAGCGTGTCATGGACAGTGCACTTACCGAGATGATCTTTACCAATTCGATTCCATACGAGAAGGAATGTCCTAAGGTCACTATTATCTCAGTCGCACGTCTATTTGCCGATACAATTCATCGCGTTCAGAGTAACGAGTCAATTTCCTCGCAATATCTGATTAAGTAATCCATCGCCGGAATTATTTATTTCCCCGGTTTTATAAACAAAGGCTGCGCCTGATTTTTTCGGGCACAGCCTAAACTTTAATCAATGCCTTTATAACTGTAAATTGTAATTCTCATCCGCTGCTGAAAACTTAAAGTATTATTAGGCAGTCGGGGTGGATGGTGAAAAAATGATTATAATATGTTTAAGAAATTATTGATTATGTCACTCGCGCTTCTTTCCGGGTCGCATCTCTGGAGTGCCCACAAAGGGCTTGAGGTAAGTAATGTTGAACCTCCATATTGGTGGACTGGTATGAAGAATGATACTCTGCAGATTATGCTTACGGGACCACAGATTGGTCTTGCAGAAGCAAGCATAACCTATCCTGGAGTAAAAATTGCTGAACAACTTACTCTTGACAGTCCGAATTACAAGTTCTTATATCTTATTCTTGGTCCTGATACAAAACCGGGAAATATGGCGATAAACCTTGTATTGGGGAAAAGAAAGACTGTGGTTAATTACGAACTTAAGAAACGTGACCGCAAGTCCGGGGACTATTTAGGTTTCGATGCCGGAGATGTTCTTTATCTACTGATGCCTGACCGATTTGCACGCGGAGACATGGATGCTTCTAAAGAGTTTGATGGTCTTGATAACAAGGTTGCATATGATCGTAGCAAACCAGGTACTCGTCATGGCGGTAATATAGAAGGAATAAAAGGGAGACTGCCATATCTCGATTCTCTCGGAGTCACGGCGATATGGTTGACACCGGTACTTGAGAATGACATGCCTGGTGGTTCTTACCATGGTTACGCAACCACAGATTATTATAGGATTGATCCACGTTTCGGAACCAATCAGCAATGGGCTGATTTTATTGCCGAGGCACAAAAGAGAGGCATGAAGGTGGTAATGGATATGATTTTCAATCACACGGGTTCCGAGCATCCATGGATGAAAGACATGCCGTCAAACGACTGGTACAACCACACAGACGGCAAAACACTTACAAATTTCCGCCTGACTACTGTCCCGGACCCATATGCCTCCGACTATGACCGTGATCATACCGTAAACGGATGGTTTGTTCCTGAGATGCCGGATTTGAATCAACGGAATCCTCATCTTATGAGATACCTTCTTCAGAATTCTATCTGGTGGGTTGAATCTTCTAAAATTAATGGCATAAGAATGGATACTTATCCTTATGCCGATATGAATGGTATGGCTTTTTGGGCAAAAGAGGTGCTTCGTGAATATCCGAATTTCAATATTGTTGGTGAATGTTGGTATGACAACGAGGCCGGTCCGGCATTCTGGCAATCCAAAAACAGAATCAATCCTGTAGATACTTATCTCCCTACGGTCATGGATTTCAAATTCATACTTGACGGACACAAATACTTCGATGAGATCACTGGTCCTTGGGGTGGGGGATTAAACGGTCTATATGGTCATCTATCGCTTGATTACCTTTATGCCGACCCGCAGCGAATTTTGACTTTCCTGGATAATCATGATACAGACCGTTGGCTTTTGGATGAACCGGAATCTCTTGATACATGGAAACAGGCACAGGCATTTCTTCTCACCTCACGCGGAATACCTCAGATTTATTATGGCACCGAGATTCTGATGAATGGTACAAAAAAGAAAAATGATGGAGACATTCGTCTTGACATGCCTGGTGGCTTTCCCGGTGATAAAAACGATGCTTTCACTTCCGAAGGACGTTCAACATCTCAGAATGAGGCTTGGGATTATCTTAGCAAGATTCTGAACTGGCGGCGTTCCCATCCGGTCAATGAAATCATTGCTCAAGGGACATTGCGTCATTTTATCCCGGCTGACGGAATGTATGTATATGAGCGCCGACTCGGCAGTAAGCAGATTGTAGTTCTTCTCAACGGTACGGATGAAGAGACGGAGACAGACATGTCGCGTTATGCCGAGATATTGCCTGTTGGAGCAGAATATTCAGATATTATCGGACAGGAGCCTATAGAAATAAACTCTACGATGACATTCTCCCCACGTCAGGTTATGATTCTCCAGAATTTCTGATATGGCATTATAAGGAATGACAGATACATGAAAAAGGCCGCATCGTATATTACTTTACGATGCGGCTTTTTATATTGTTGGTCGGGTTAGAATTCTGCGTTACCAGGGAATCGTGGGAAGGGAATGACATCGCGGATGTTGGTCATGCCGGTAACGAAGAGTACCAGGCGCTCGAATCCAAGACCGAATCCGGAATGAGGAACTGTGCCGTAGCGACGCGTGTCAAGATACCACCACATGTCTTTCATTGGAATACCGAGTTCGGTAATTCGGGCCATGAGTTTGTCATAGTCGGACTCTCGTTCACTTCCTCCGATAATCTCGCCGATTTGCGGGAAAAGCACGTCCATGGCGCGTACTGTCTTGCCGTCCTCGTTCTGCTTCATGTAGAAGGCCTTGATTTCTTTGGGATAGTCGGTAAGGATTACAGGGCGCTTGAAGTGCTGCTCAACAAGGAAACGTTCATGCTCGCTTGCGAGGTCGCATCCCCAGTAAACAGGGAATTCGAATTTATGGCCTGACTCCTCAAGAATTTTCACGCCTTCGGTATAGGTAAGACGTACAAAGTCTTCGCTGAGTATGGAGTTGAGACGTTCTACAAGTTCTTTGTCATACATGGATGCGAGGAACTCGATATCATCTTTCGCATTTTCAAGAGCAAACCTGATGCAGTATTTGATAAACTCCTCGGCGAGATCCATATTTTCGGTGATGTCGTAGAAGGCCATTTCGGGCTCGATCATCCAGAACTCGGCAAGGTGGCGGGGAGTGTTGGAATTTTCGGCTCGGAAAGTCGGACCGAAGGTATAGATGGCGCCAAGTGCGGTAGCGCCGAGTTCGCCCTCGAGTTGACCCGAGACTGTCAGTGCGGTCTGTTTGGCAAAGAAATCCTTGCCATAGTCCACTGTACCATCCTCTTTCTTTGGAAGATTGTTCAGGGGCAGTGTAGTGACCTGGAACATCGCACCGGCACCCTCGCAGTCAGAGGCGGTGATCAGGGGGGTATTCAGATAGAAAAATCCTTTTTCGTTGAAGAATTTGTGAACGGCGTAGGCCAGGATGGAACGTACGCGCAGTATTGCACCGAAAGTGTTGGTACGAGGACGCAGATGTGCCTTTTCGCGAAGGAACTCCAGAGTGTGGCCTTTTTTCTGGAGGGGATAAGTCTCTGGGTCGGCCGTGCCGTAAATTTCAAATTTCTCTACCTGAATCTCGCATGTCTGCCCTTTGCCCATAGAGGCAACAAGGCGACCTTCTACGCAAAGCGACGAGCCGGTGGTCATGGGTTTGAGTTCATCCTCAGAGAATTTGTTGAGGTCGAACACAAGTTGTATGTTTTTTATTGTCGATCCGTCATTCAAAGCCACGAACTGCACGTGCTTGTTTCCGCGGCGGGTACGGACCCAGCCTTTGACGCATACTTCGCTGTCAATAAGTGCCGGATCAAAGATGTCGACTATTTTTGTTCTTTTCATTTGTATGATTTGATTTGGACTTCCTGTAGTCTCAAATATTGTTATTTAAGTTATTCGAATGACCCCATTTTCAGGTAGTTGACTTCTTCCTGAGTCAGGTAGCGCCAGCGACCGCGAGGCAGGTTTTTCTTTGTGAGACCTGCGAAGTAAACACGGTCGAGTTTGGTCACGTGGTATCCGAGTGATTCGAATATGCGGCGTACAATGCGGTTGCGGCCGGAATGTATCTCTATGCCGATCTGATTGCGGTCGGTGTCCGTAGCGTATGAGATTGCATCGGCATGGATTTCGCCGTCTTCAAGTTCGATGCCGTCGGCTATGCGCTGCATATCGTCCTCGGAAACATCTTTGTCTGTCCAGACGTGATAGATTTTCTTCTTGACATATTTGGGGTGAGTCAACTTGGAGGCAAGGTCTCCGTCGTTTGTCAGAAGAAGCACGCCTGTTGTATTGCGGTCAAGACGGCCAACAGGATAGATTCGTTCGTCGCAGGCCCCTTTGACAAGGTCCATGACTGTAGTGCGGCCGTTGGGATCATCGGAAGTTGTCACGCAATCCTTGGGTTTGTTAAGTAGGATGTAGCATTTGCTTTCCAGTGCTACTACCTTCTCGTCATACTCTACAACATCGTTGTGGGTAATCTTTGTTCCGAGTTCAGTAACTACCTGTCCGTTTACCTTGACAAGACCCTGCTGGATGAATTCGTCGGCCTCGCGGCGGGAGCAGATGCCGGCATTGGCCATGAACTTGTTGAGACGAATCTGTTCGTTCGGATCCGGCAGAGGCATTTCGTATTCTATACGTTTGGGACGCGGAGTGAAACTCTTGCCCTTGAAGCCGCCTTGTTGCTGGCGCTGTCTGTTGTTGTAGCCACCCTGGCGGTTCTGGTTGTTGTAGCCGCCCTGACGGTTCGGGTTGTTATAGCCGCCCTGGCGGTTCTGGTTGTTGTAACCGCCCTGACGGTTCTGGTTGTTGTAACCCCCCTGGCGGTTATAGTTACTGTTATAACCTCCCTGACGGTTGGGATTGTAACCACCCTGGCGGTTGTAGTTATTGTTATAACCGCCCTGACGGTTGTAATTATTGTTGTATGGACGATGTTGCTGGTAGCCACCATCCTGGGACTGCGGTACACTGCCCTCGGGTTTGTTATCGCCTTGGTTCTGCTGGACAGGGGTGTAGTCACCCTGGGTATGGAAGGGACGGTTGTATCCCCCCTGACGGTTGTAACCTTCGCCCTGACGGTTCTGATAGTTGTTGTATGGACGTGGCTGGTAGGGGCGTTGCTGATAAGGACGCTGGTAAGGACGTTGCATGTTTTCGCCTTCGTTGTCTCCTTCAGTATGGTTGTTGAAAGAAGGGCGTTCGAAACGGTTGTTTTCCGGAGTCTCGCCTTGAGTCCGCATTTCGCCTATGCGGGGGCGTTTAGGTTTCTTCTCGTTGTTGTCCATGATAATTTACTGACCTGATGGATTTTGTTTGAGTTTTTGGGAATGAGTCTTAGCCTCGCGGCTGATAATTTCGGCCATGATAAGTGAACATGACCTGTTTGAGAAAAGTTTTTAATGAAAACTTGTTAAAATAAATACTTTGAAAAACTGTAGTTTTTAATAATGGATTTAATAAAAAGGAAGTAATTACTTAAAATGAAGATAGTTAGTATAAATATAGTTGATTCCAAACCAGTGAATTGCGCTTAGATATAATGAATATCAACAAGCGTTGTGGAAAATCGGATTCAGATGTTCTCGTGATATATGTTTTACAAGCACAAAATTAGTCATTTTTATTGTTTTATAAAAAAGTTTTCAACAAAATTTTGTGTTGTTCTAACAGTTATTACACGAAAACCTTACGTTTTAGAAACATTCATGATGTCGCGAAAGTTCATAGGGCGTCCCTTGATCAAAACTATCAGTAATAAACTTGTTTTAGGAATTGTAGACATTATTGGGGAACTTATCTGACAGGATGGAAATAGTGTATCCTTGATTTGTCAGGAAAGATCTCGGGATGTAAAATGGCGGCGTAGTCATATAGTATTCGCTCCGGATGGAATGCTATGTCATCATAAAAGCCAGAGGTCGAAGTGTCGGTATAATACAACTTGCCTTCTTTGAATGCCTTGAAATCGCCGTTGAGTTGGTTCGAAGAAATGATTTTAGTGCGGTCAAGTGCCCCGAAAGACCTTATCAGCCAGAAGTCTGAGTTGATTCCTTTGTCATAGACTGCGGCATAATCGGAATTAACCGACCCTGTGGACGGATCTTCAGAAAACAATACACGTCCACCGGCGTCTCCAATCATCTGGGCCGCATAAGAGCCTCCTGACGGTTGTGCCCACTGACCGGAATATTCCATATCAGTGATAACCTCTGGTCTGAACTGACATTGTGCCGTCTTGGCCTTAATCGTTTCATATTCATGTACCACATTTTTATATATCGTTTTAGCCATATCGAGTTTGTCCGCAAGGGCTCCAGCAAACAGTATCCATTCGGCGCGCCCCAGTGGGGATGGTTCCAGATAGTCAGGCATGGGAATCACGATAATTCCGGCTTTGGCAATTGCATCGTGGCTGATATTCGGATCATATGAAACCATCATTAATTGAGGCGATATATCTATTAGCCGTTCAAGAGAAGGTGACATTGAACTGCCTAGATCAGCGATGCGCCCACTGGAAATCCCATCCCTAACAAACCCGGGCGAGAAATATTCCGCATCCGCTACACCTTTTATTATTTCCGGACATCCGAGTTCTTCGAATGCAGATGCGTGGACGGTTGAAAAAATCGCAGCTGATTTTATCGGTATTTTGATAATTGTCATGTCCTGCGGCACATTAACAATCCCTGAATCCTTGTTTACAAGGGCATAGTTACACAATACTTTGTCCTTATTATTAGGATCGGTAATTGTGACACTGATGAAACTACCATGATCGGCCATATTTAGCAAGGCACTGTTATGTGTCAATGTTTCGCCTTGTGGTAAAGCATTATTCCCTTTGTTTGAGCAGGAACAAAATCCCAAGGTGGTGAATGTTAGAATGAATGAACTTATAATCAGAAATTTACTGTAATATTTATTTCTCAAGGGATTCATGTCTTTAATTTGGGTTGTTTCTTAAATATGTTATGAATTAATTATTTGTTTTTGGAGCAAAGATAACTAACGCAGTTAGAAACAAAAAATTCACATAGACACAAATCGTTCTCAGAAAGTTAAAAATGTCTAAAACAGCAGGTCTCTATAATAATATCATTCATTTAGATGTTATCTTTGCAATACGAAAACATACTAAATCTATGGGGCTGACCGGTTTTGACAGCGTGTAGAAGTGGTGTGTAAGCGTGCAGAGCCATGATGTCAGGAACTCTTAAATCTCCGACATTCGCAAATTTAAATGGCGAAAACAACTACGCTCTCGCTGCCTGATCGAAGTATAGTAGATCCGCTTTATTCCTCTAACAGTTAGAGGAACGAGACATCGCCCGATTGCCCTTTTTCCGAGGCTGATTGAACTGGCGGTGCCAATATATCGGAAATAGACTCTGGATAGTCTCGATCCATAGTCGAAACTTTAGAGACTAAGCAGACGGTTGGTAGTCCCGGCCTGTCATCTGACGAAAACCAATCGGTGACTAAGCACGTAGAAAGCACATTAGTTCCATGTTTGGACGAGGGTTCGAATCCCTCCAGCTCCACAACCTGCACTGAAAATCAACCATTTGCGAACGAGTGGGGCAAAAGTGTAGAAAAATTAAAGAATAACTGAGGATATGATTTATGTATTCTCAGTTATTTATTTTATTATGACTGTAAGCAAAAATACCTGACTATCATAATCAATATAATTTATCTTATGCACAAGGTTAGAGATATTCCTTTCTCCAGGATGCGGAATATATCCGATTCAGGTGTTTTTGTAAAGCGTTTCGGGCAAATCGGTAAGACCCGGATGAAGCCGTATGCCCATCGTGACGATTATTATATGGTCGTATTGTTGACTGATGGCTCGGCAACAGTCGATATCGATTTTGAAAGGGTTGAACTATGTGAAGGCAATTTATTGATTGTTGCTCCCTGGCAGGTTCACGGTAAACCTGCCGATGAAGTATGGAATGCCGATGGCTGGATGCTTGCTTTCTCGCCAGAGATACTTTCTGAATCGGATGTACTTGCCCTAGAGGAATATTCCGTGTCGCCTCATCCTTTTAATCCTGGCGAAACTACCATCCGTGACATTGTCATACTGTGTTCTATGTTGGAGAGAAACAAGGGAAACGACACTATTTGTAACTCACTTGCATCCGCTGTTAAAAGTTACGTACTGTTCTCCATGAAAACGTCCGATAAAGGTACGTCGGGAAGATATAATACAATAACATTGAAATTGAGAAAACTTCTAGACATACATATAGCCGAGGAAAAGAGTCCTGCAGTATATGCCTCCATGCTCAACATTTCGGAAGTTTATCTCAATGAGGCGGTGAAAGGCGTTACAGGACTTAGTGTAGGTTCATATATTAGAAGCAGGGTTCTTGTTCAGGCTAAGCGGCAACTCGCTTATACTTCTTTGTCTGCAAAGGAGATTGCTTATGCTCTCGGATACGATGACTATGTGTATTTCTCAAAACTTTTCAAAAAACATGTGGGGAAATCACCATCTGAATTCCGCAAAAACCTTAAATAATACAACTTTCCCCAAAATTCTTCCATTTCCGGTGCATTCACTTCATTGTAATTTTGCTCCAGTAATCAAAAGCAAAAAATATAGCAATGAGGAAACAGAGAAACAGCCGGTTTAAGGTGACAGAATACCTTTCGGCATCATCCGCTCATGAGTGTGTGGCATGCTGGCAATGCGTAGATGTCTGTCCGCGGCAGGTATTGGGAAAAGTAAAAATTTTATGGCATAGACATGTCAAGGTCAAGTCGCCCGACAGGTGTGTCGGATGCGGAAAGTGTGTTAATGTCTGTCCTAAGTCCATATTCAGAATAGAGAATAGAATATGAAACCGGCATTGAGACTCAAAATCTGCAACATAACCCTTGGATGTCTGCTTGTCATAATGCTGGCATCCGGCATACAACTTGAAGCGACTTCGGGCAGATACATCGGGGCTGTATGGATCCACATTGTTTTAGGAATACCTCTATGCGTCCTTTCTTGCTGCCACATTTATCTCCATTACAGATTAAGCAATTGGTTCACACGTTTTGCAAAGAACCGAAACAAATCGACACGAGTTCTTTGGTGGACATTCCTATTGACAACGGTCAGCGGACTAACCGCAACTGTCATTTGGCTGGATGGAAACGTACATTCTCATCTAGGAGCCGTTCATGGTAAAATCGGTTTCTTCATGATTATCGTCGCCATACTTCATCACATAAAGCATAACAGAAAGCGTTCATGATTACGAGTTATAAAACTCATTGAAAATACAAATTTTGATAATTAGTACGACAGCCTTCGAATAAATCATGTTTCGAAGGCTGTCGTAGTGTCGAGTAGGTGTATGTTTTGGGTCTGGATTTTTACTGGTCAATCCATTTCTTTATCTGTTCAGGTTTGGCGGGGAAACGGAGTCCGGTCTTCCAGTTGAACGAAGGATAACCTTTTCTGAGGGTGGCGTCGGCTTCGGACATTGGGCTTTCGTAAGATGTGCAGAAAGGATAAATGACCTTGTCCTTCAACTGTTCGCTGTAGTTATCAAGGAAAGTGCGGATTACAGCGGGTTCTTCATGCCACCATATTGGGAAACCAACGAAAACAGTGTCGACCTCGGCAAAATTAATATCGACAGGCTTGATTGCAGGACGTAGTTTCTGATTTAGATGCTCCTGAGTGCATCGTGACTGTTCGTTGACCCAATCAACATCTTCTGCCGTGTAGGGCTGTTCAGGCATGAGGCGGATCATTTTGGCTCCGGTAGCGGCTGCCACTTTTTGGGCTGCCAGTTCAGTGTTGCCTGAATGAGTGAAGTATACAATTACTGATTTCATGTCTGTATTGTTTTTAGTCTGCTCGGCTACACTGTCAGTTCCGTTTTTTGAAGCGCACGCATTGAATGACAGTGCAAGCGCCAGTGCAGAAATGATCATTCTGAAAGTTTTCATTATTTTAAAGATTTTTGCTGAAGAATTCTGTTAGTTTATCAGATATCATTGTCACATACTCAGGTACGTAATATGTTTGGATGTGAGTTGCACCGGGAACAAGAAACATTTCTTTATTGTTTGTTCCAGAGGCTTTGCTGAAGCATTGTTCCGTCATGTATAGCGTGTCGGCGTTGCTTCCGGCAATCATTAGTAGTGGTTTGTCAATGAGGAACATTCCTTCTGATGCATCCCAGTCCATGAGGTCGATCAGGCTGCTCTTGGTGTAACGGAAAGTTGAATTGGGATGTGCATAGTTGACTATATAGTAGTCGTATCCCTCTCGATAAAGATCAAATGGGAGTTTGGCTACCTGTTCAGGTGTCACACCACTCATATCTCCTACATATTCGATTTCTCCGCATTCTGCTTCTTTCTGCCGTGCGTCACAGGCGTCAGCCAGACGTTTCTGGATCTGGTTGATTTGAGAATCAAGGAAACCGTTACGTCTTACAAGCCCTGAGTTAAACAGGCTGAGAGTAGCGATTGCCTTGAATCGCTTGTCTGTCTGTGAGGCTTTTGCTGTATAACCACCTCCTCCGCAGATGCCAAGAATGCCCATCCGCTCAGCATCGACACCGGGATATGTTGCAAGAATGTCTGCAGCACGATGTATGTCTTCCACGCGGTTTGCGGGTTTGTCTGTATTTCGTGGCTCGCCACCGCTGGCTCCTTGGTAGGCGGCATCGAATGCGAGTGTTATATAACCTCTGCCAGCCATAATCTGTGCATAGTTGCCTGCAACCTGTTCTTTTACTCCGCCGTTCGGGTGAGCCACTACAAGTGCCGGATACTTCTTCGTCGCATCATAGTCTGCAGGTGTATATACATTTGCCGCAATTCTGATGCCGTTAAGATCGTATGCAATCGGTTGTATATTTACTTTACCGGGCTCGTTTGCCATGATTGCGTTGTTGTACACAAGGCCGTATGGATTACCCTTGTAGGACTGGACATCCTCGACGGCCACTTCTTCATAAATTTGTTTGTTCTTCATATCATTTGTTTTTTGAGCCGAAATAGATAGGGGAAACAATAGCACTAAGGTTGCTCCGACAATTATTTTTCTTACTTCCATTTCTGTTTTTGATAAGTTTATCGTAATGTTTGCCAGGTGTCTCCGGTATGTTGCCGTTTGTTATGGAACTTGTAGCGAAGCCATATGACACCATTTTTTCGGGGTTTGCAGGATACCAGTTCGAGAGATAACCCCTCTGCCGGGATTCCGTTGGATGGACCTGGGTATTCGAATATTGAGGGATTGGAAGCCAGACCATCGATACCCGGATAAATCACAAGACTCAGCTCATCTAGCAGTCCCGCGGCAAGCATGGCACCGTCTATAATTCCACCACCTTGAAGTGAGATTTTCTTTACCCCGAAATTTTCTGCAAGAGTTTCCATCGCCTTGCCTAGATCTGAAACATCCGGTAGCACAATATATGAGATGCCTTTATCTTCGAGCATACTCAGGTAGTCATCCGTGGCATTGGTGCCAAGTATGGTTACAATATTATCACCTCTCAGGCGGTCGGAAGTAAAGAAGATATCCGCATCAGGGTCAATAGTAATGAATAATCTTTCTGATGACCGGTTTCCCCAGTGGACGGTTCCGGCTGTAGGGTGTCCTTTGCTTTTGTGCATGAATTTGTATGGAAACATCTCCCGTGTTGTGGCTTTGCCGAACATCCAGGCGTCAGTATTTAGTTGACGGCCGATTTCGGCATATTCGGCAAAGAGTTTACCCGGAGAAGTACCGTCAAAAGGCTTTGTCCATCGCGACGGTAATAGACGTCCGTCGACAGAACTCATTATATGGCATATTATTTCAGGTCTCATGTGTCAGTCCTCCATTTTCCAGTTAAGCATGAATTGTTCCGCTTGTTTATAATCCATATTGAAAAACCGCCGTTCTTTGTCAAGAGCGCGGATATCGGACATTTCTTCAGGCGTAAGTTCGAAATCAAAGATGTTGATGTTTTCGGAAATATAAGGGTGGAATGTAGCTCCGGGAATGGCTGAATGTCCCTCCTGGATATGCCAGCGCAGTATAATCTGAGCAGGAGTCTTGCCGTGATTTTCTGCTATCTTCATTAGTACAGGGTCTTTGAATAGGGCACCTTTACTCATTTCACCGCCGAGAGGGAACCAGGCTTCGAGTATTATGGAGTCATTGGCAAGTTTTTCAGACCAGGCTTTCCTTTGTGCATATGGATGACATTCAATTTGCATTACTGAAGGTTTGATTTTTGCCCACTGTAGAGCGGCTGTATAAAGAGTGTCTGCAGCATCGAAATTGCTAAGCCCCAGGCTTCTGACCTTTCCGGACGCAACTCCCCGCTCCATTGCGCGCCAAGCATGCCGCCAGTCTCCCATTGGTTGATGCACATACAGCAGGTCGATGTAGTCTGTACCTATGCGGTCAAGCATACGGTCAATTGCAGCATCGGCATCAGCATATTCGCTTGGCCACAGCTTGCTAGTGATCCATATTTCCTCTCTTGGTATTCCGCTTTCTTTCACGGCTTGTCCAACGCCTCGTTCTACACGATAGGCATGCGCGGTGTCAATATGCCGGTATCCGTTTTTTAAGGCAAATAATACAGCATCGGCAGTTATGGAGTCGCCGGGGGCATTGTATGTGCCGATACCGAAACGAGGCATTAATTGTCCATTATTTAGTATTGCATAAGGGATTCCATTAATCTTTTTGTCCTCTGATTTAAGAGTGACAGGCATAAGTGAGGCAAGTAAAGTGATGAGAAATATTCGTTTGATTGATTTCATTTTTTTAATTATTTATTTTGTAACTATTCTGGAACCTCCAAACACTTCGCTCATGGGAATCGTGTCTAGGGTATGGTCAATGACCGCGACTTCATTGGGCGTTAGCCTTACATCAGGAGCCCCGGCATTCTCTTTCAGCCGGCACAGATGACGTGTACCAGGAATGGGAACAATCCAGGGCTTCTTGCACAGCATCCATGCGAGTGAAATCTGTGATGGCGTCGCATGGTGTTCATCTGCAAGATGAAGTATATAGTCAAACAGTTTGTGATTCTGCTCGAAACTCTCCTTTCGAAACTGAGGCATTGCGGCACGATAGTCAGACTTTGGGTCGAACTTTGAAGAGGCATCGTAATTTGTTGTAAGGAGACCGTTGGCAAGAGGGGAGAATGCTACAAATCCGATTCCGAGTTCTTCAAGGGTCGGGAAAAGGGCTTCGTACCACCGTGCCATCATTGAGAAACGGTTCTGGACGGCAGTGACACGGCAGATCGCATGGGCACGGCGAAGATATGCCTCATCTGTCTCGGAAATGCCCCAGTGGAGTATTTTACCCTCGCGTATCAGGTCTGCCATGACATCGGCCACCGTCTCGGGTTCGACCGCAGGATCTATGCGATGCTGATAATAAAGGTCTATATGGTCTGTTCGGAGTCGTCTTAGCGAACCCTCGACAGACTTGCGTATGGCATCCGGACTTGAATCGGGGATTAGAGGATGAGGACCTTCGCCATATGGGTTGTCGAATGTCAGGCCGAATTTTGTGGCCAGTATAATATGGTCACGGTATGGCTCCAATGCTTCACCTAGCAACTCCTCGTTTGCGTGAGGGTCTTCGGGTGTGCCGTAGATTTCTGCGGTGTCGAACAGCGTGTACCCCATGTCGACGGCATCGGCAAGCAGATGTTTCATTTCCCGTTTGTCAGCGGGAAGTCCGTAACCGTGGCTCATGCCCATGCACCCGAGACCGACGGCCGACACTCTCAGTCCGCTTAATCCTAAAGTTCTGTATTCCATATCTATCGTTTCAGTATTTTTTTAACATCGTTTGCAGTCTTCACGATATATATGCCTGAATCGGCTGATTCCTTTGCAACACGTCGGCCGTTTATGTCAAACCATGCTTCGGAATTTTGCCGTTCCGCATTGTCTGTCATTACTTCCTTTACTGCTGAATTGCCTGTCATGACGGCTGTCAGGAATGTATCGAAATCATTTCCCCAGACATTTGCGTTACCTCCGGTTCCATATCCATGAGGAAAATTCTGCAGGATTTTGCGTTCGACACGGCATCCGGCCTGTTCAACAGCATTGGCATTCTGGGTGAACTGTCCGGCAAATCCGTCCCGTGTGCCCCAGCAATAGAAGGCGGGAGGAAGATTGGCCTGACGGAGGGTCTCTACATCGTTCATCGAAACGCTCAGCCGTCCGTAGAAAGAGTAAATCATGCCTACGGCATATGCCGAAACCGGCACTTTGTCAAGATTGTCGGGCCTGTATGAACTGTCGAGAACACTTCCGTTTGTAAGGCCGCGCCAGTTCAGCAGGACTTCACCGTTTAGGATGCCTCCGGCAGAGAAGCCGACGAGAGCGATGTTGTCGGGGTCAATGCGATACTCGTCTGCATGTGACTTTACATATCTTATGCCGCGCTGCAGATCGGTGGCGCTTTCTCTCATTGTATAAGGCTGGATGCGGTAATTGACGATGAAGCATTGATAACCCATCGGCACAAGCATGTCGGCAATGTCGTACCCTTCATTCTCCATGCTGCGGAACGCAAAGGCTCCTCCGGGGCATATCATGACCGCACCTTTGGGAGTAACATTCTCAGGTACTGTAAACACTTCGAGGTTAGGAATGAAATCCGGACCGTCGGAATTGTTCACAGTATGGGTTGTCGTAGGGATATTTCCCTTTTCCCATAGATTTACCTTGCCGCTCATCACGGCCTCACCTGAGCCTGACGGATTATTGTTTTTCCATTCTTCGTTGATAAGGTCAATCCAGGTCTGTATTCTTTGTGTACTGATGCTTCCGCTTGTCAGTCCCTCGCCTGTAAGGTGGGTTGCGTCGGGAGTGCTGTTTACGATTTCTGCAAGGGTCTCGTCGCGATAGGTTGCCGCATACGTGCAGAAGGGAATCACGGTTTTGCCCTCGAAGTCATAACTTTCGCAGAAAGTATGGATAATCATAGGCGTTGTCCACCACCAGACGGGACAGCCAATGAAAACGATGTCATAATCATCCCAGTTCTTGAATCTGTCTTTTATCGCGGGTCTGGCATTGTTGTTCTTTTCCTCAAGGGCGACCTCCGTACATGGGGTATATGCCGTGGGGTAGGGGACAATAGGGTCGATGCGGAAAATATCTGCCCCGGTAATGTCCTGAATCTGTTCAGCCATTCGTTGTGTCGTGCCTCCCCACGAGAAATATGCCACAAGTACCTTGTGGCCTCCGAAATAAGCCGAATTTCCATTGTCTTCGATTACCTTGGGCTCATCGTCGGCACAGGAAATGCCGCAGCCCATCACCAGGATGGTAAATAGGAGGATTAACAGTCTGTTCATATATTTATCAGGTTTTGTTTTTATTTTTCTTGCAAAATTAGCCTTGTATCCAAGATGTATTGTTGCAAATATTTCGGTCTTTGGTACCTTTATTGCCGCTAACGGATTTTTTTGAATAAAAGACCGACAAAACGGCAAGACAGCAAACTGAGAATTTATTAACTTTGCAGAGTCGATAACTAAGGTATATTTTTTGGGAGATTTTATGGACAGAATAAAGGATGTTATCATTGAACAGACGCTCGAAGGACTCGGGACAGAGGCTTATAGTGACTATCTTGCCCATGCGATATGTCTTTCCGGCCATTGCTCTTTTTCGTTCAACGGAAATGATTTTGAATTGAAGGAAGGCGACCTGATGATTGTACGTAAGGGTAAACTGGTCGAGAAAATCCTCCCTTCCAATGATTTTCAGGTCAAGGTATTATATGTCACATCATCATTTATCGAATTATGTACGCCACAGACCAACTACGGCATGAAAGGTCAGTTGTCCCTGTTCATCAATCCCGTGATGAACCTTGATGCCGGTCAGCGCTTTGTGTGCGAAAGGGATTTTCGGTGGATAGAATACCGTCTTACCCAGACGGCCCACGCCTTTTATCGTGAACTATTGATTAATGCCGTTCAGTCGGCAATTCTTGATTTCTTCGATTTTCATTTTGTCATCAATAGGGAGTCGACTGTTTCCACTCAGAACGCATCACTTATGGGACGCTTCCTTGATATGCTCGAGAACGGAGACTACAGGACGAACCGTGAGGTGACATACTATGCCGACGCGTTGTGTGTTACACCGAAATATCTCTCCGAGATATCAAAAAAGGTGAGTGGATATCCTGCGAACTACTGGATTAACCGTTACACTTCACTGGATATCGCCCGACTTTTGCGCGATAAGACACTTTCATTCGTTCAGATTTCCGATATCTTCCATTTCTCATCCCCGGCATATTTCAGCCGTTACGTGCAGCGGACCCTCGGCCTCAATCCAACCCAATACCGGGAATGATGGATCTATCGCACTGTGTTGCGGCTGCATTCAGGATAACCGATATATTAATTGTTTTTCAGATTAAGAGTATGCGTTCAGCATATGATCAGGAAGATTAGCGAGACTATCGCCAGCAGAAGTCCCAGGATTGAAGTTGGATAGATTGCATGACGAAGCCTTTTTTTCTGCACATCTGTCAGTGTATGGCTACCGTTCTTCTTATAATACCTGAAAATGAGGCAAGCGCGTATGACTAATCCGATGACAAGCATTCCTATGCTTATATCCAGCAGTAGACTTCCTGTTTCGTAAAGTTCCATATCAATTCCTTTTTACAAGTTTCTATCAATCGCAAACAGAATCAAAGCGACTACAATTAGTCCTATGCCACAGAAACGTAATATCTGAATTTTGTTTTTATTCTTTTCGAATCGACTTTTAGTCTTATCTTTTAAAAGTAATATGGCCGCCCAGATTCTTGCCCCGATAATACAGAGCAATGCGGTCGTTGATAATATTATTATGGTCCAAAGCATATAATATGAAACACGTTTTTTCGTTATAAAGTTTTAGTAATTTACGAGTCAATATAAATCATACATAAACCTTTTTACGAAAAAATTGAATGAATCTGTAATTTTGCTAACTATAGGCCCATTATCCTTTTAAAACATATCATATTTTCATGAGACGCATTTTTATTTTTGCAATTATCAGTATTCTAACTCTTAATGTTATGGCACAACAGAAAATAGTTCAGACAGCCGGGCGTGATCAACTCGGTGATTTTGCTCCTGAATTCGCACATCTGAATGATGACATCCTTTTTGGAGAAGTATGGAGCCGCAATGACCTCCTTTCGCTTCGTGATCGCAGCCTCGTGACAATAACCTGTCTCATAAGCCAGGGAATTACCGACAGTTCACTCAAATTCCATCTTATGGAGGCAAAGAAAAACGGCATTACCCGTACCGAAGCCGCCGAGATTATCACACATATAGCCTTCTATGCAGGATGGCCCAAGGCTTGGGCCGCATTCCGCATTGCCAAGGAAGTCTGGAGCGAAGATTTTACCGGCGATGACGCCAAGGCTCGCTTCCAGCGTGAGATGATATTCCCTATCGGAGAACCTAACACCGCATATGCCAAATATTTCATAGGCAACAGTTATCTGGCTCGTGTATCGACTGGGCAGATTCCTTTTGCCAATGTGACTTTCGAGCCTCGATGCCGCAACAACTGGCATATTCACAAGGCTACCAAAGGTGGTGGCCAGATGCTTGTGGGTGTAGCAGGCCGAGGCTGGTATCAGGAAGAAGGAAAGCCCGCACAGGAAATCCTTCCCGGCACAGTGATTCACATTCCTGCTAACGTCAAGCACTGGCATGGCGCGGCAAAAGACAGTTGGTTCGCTCACCTCGCATTTGAGGTCCCCGGCGAGAATATAGAGAATGTCTGGCTGGAGCCTGTAACAGATGCCGAATACGACAGACTGAAATAAGACTCGTCGTTCATCCACATTCTTAGACTGAAAAATCACCCCGGAGATTGACCGCATCATCACGATGCATCTCCGGGGTGATTCTTGTTTGGTCCTATATGATAGGGCCTGTCTTAAACGTATGTTATTTATCTCCAGCCCATGAACATCTTGACAACCTCAGGATCATGATGGTCGAAGAAAAGGCTCTTTCCTGTATTGAGACGTGCAATTTCGGCCATATCCTCGTCCGAGAGCGTAAAATCCAGGATGTCGAGGTTCTGGCGCATGCGCTCGATTTGGACAGATTTTGGAATGATGATGACGCCTCGTTGCAGCAACCAGCGCAATGCGACCTGTGCGACAGATTTGTTGTACTTTCGTCCTATTGCCTCAAGTACGGGATTTGTGAAGAAGTTATTCCGGCCTTCAGCCAGTGGAGCCCATGCCATGATGTGGCATCCGAAATCGGCCATATATTTCATGGACTCTGTCTGCTGGTCGAAGACATGTGTCTCAACCTGATTCACCATGGGAGGAATCTCAACATTGCTTGCAAGGTCGATGAAGTGGTCCGGATAGAAATTGCTGACACCTATGGCACGTACTTTGCCTTCCTTATAGGCGGCTTCTAATGCGCGGTATGCGCCGTAGCGGTCGCAGAAAGGTTGATGCAACAGCATGAGGTCGATATAGTCTGTCCCGAGTTTTCTCAGGCTTTCGTTAATCGATGCCTTGGCTTTCTCATATCCGTAGTTGGATATCCATATTTTAGAGACAAGGAACAGTTCGTGGCGTGCGATACCGCTTTTTGAGACTGCGGCGCCGACGCCTTCTTCATTGTGGTAGGCTTGGGCGGTGTCTATCATCCTGTATCCTACACTGAGTGCGTCGCTCACGCAACGTTCACATTCAGCGGGGTCAACCTGATAGACTCCGTAGCCGATTTGTGGCATTTCAACGCCGTTAGAAAGTTTTACTGTTATCATAGTAATTATGTTTTATTTCGTTTTTGCAAAATTAATAGTATTTGCCCGAAATACGCTGTCAAAAATTTCAGTATATTTATTCAAAAATTACTTATTTGCTTGGAAACATATAAACAAAAACTTTTATTACCTTTGCACAAACCCAAGAACAGTATAGACTGTTTTGATTGTATATAACCCATCTTCCGTCTTATCTATACTTACGGAAGATACTGACAATATTTTCAATATGAGATTTACACCCGACTGTATCAATAGCCTTTCCCCGGACGAGATATTTGTTTTTGGCAGTAATCTGGCGGGACACCATATGGGAGGCGCCGCCCGGACTGCCATGGAACGATTTGGCGCTCAGTGGGAAAATGGTGAAGGTATTCAGGGACAGTCCTATGCTATTCCTACGATGCAGGGAGGGATAGAGACCATTAGACCCTATGTCGACCGCTTTCTTGATTTCGCAGGAGTATGGGACCAGAACACTTTCCTGGTGACACGTATAGGATGTGGTATAGCGGGCTTTACTCCTGAAGATATTGCGCCATTGTTCGACAAGGCGATAGATATGTATAATGTTGTCCTGCCCAAAGATTTCTTTGATATAATTGTGGCTCGGCGCAAGCGGTTGGGAATACCTCTTCCCGTTGGTTTGCCGGGGGAGTATTATAAAGATTAAATGAGTTGGATTAACATTATACAGGATTCAATAGGTTCCCTTACGGTTTTAGAACACGTTTATGAAAATCCTTATAGCGGGTAGCGGTGACACAGGTACACATCTTGCGACTATGCTTAGTTACGAGAATCAGGATGTCGTGCTTATGAGTGCCGACAAGAAATATCTTGAAACCCTCGACTCAGTACATAATATTATGGTATCGGTAGGCGATCCCACCTCGCCACGCGACCTTATTCGTGCCGGTGTCGGAACTTCCGACCTCTTTGTCGCTGTTACCCCTTGGCAGACTACCAATCTGACTGCCTGTCAGTTGGCTCATGTGCTTGGTGCCGGAAGATGTGTCGCACGCGTTGAGAATCCCGAGTATTTCACTCCTGACATACTGGCAAATTTCAGGCAGGGTGGCATTGCGTCCATTGTCTTTCCTGAGATGCTTGTCGCTTCTGAAATCAGTCTTTTCATCGAGCATAACTGGGCTATCCACTGGTCGGGCTTCGGAAATGGGAAACTGCTTCTTATTGGTGCGAGGATTCCGGCTGATGCCCCGATTGCTTCCTGCCGTCTGAATGCTTTCGCTAATAAACAGCGAAATTTCCATGTCGCGGCTATCCGGCGCGGGCGACGAATCATCATTCCCGGCGGCGATGACTCTATCCAGCCGAATGATATCGGTTACTTCATTGTACGCCCTGATGATGTGCCATCTCTTGCCGATATCACTGGGCAGCATGAGGTCAGGATACGTAACATAATGATTGCCGGAGGTGGCAAGATTACAGGACTCTTGTGCGGCAGTCTCGCTCCGAAGTATAATCTGACTGTAATTGACCCCGACCCGGAGCGCTGTGAACGTATCGCGGAAACTGTTACCGGAGTGTCGGTAATCAATGCCCCGACCACTGATCTTCATGCCATGAAGGAAGAACAACTCTCGAGCATGGATCTTTTCATAGCCCTTGACGATAATTCCGCAAACAATATCGTCGCGTGTATGGTGGCGAAGGAAAACAATGTTAAACGGACTGTAGCTCAGATTGAGGACCTGCAGTACATTCCCGAGGCGCAGAACCTTAATATCAGTCAGGTGGTTAATAAGAAACTGATTACCAGTTCACATATATTGCGCGACATTCTCGGGGCACGTATACATGTTGACAATACGTTCTCGCTCAACGACGCGGAGGTCGTGGAAGTTGAGGTGCATTTCGACAACGGCATTATCGACAGACCTGTCAGGAGCCTGCGATTGCCCAAAGAACTGACTCTCGGCGGTCTGATTCGGTCTGGTGAGGGAGTGCTTATCGATGGCGATACCATCATCAGGCCCGGTGACAGGTTGATTGTATTCTTCCTTCCTGGCGCTTTGCTGAAAGTGGAGCGGCTGTTCATGAGATGAACGCGTGACAATTCCATGAAAAGATGAAAATACAGATCTCATATTCAGCGGTATTCAAGATTCTCGGCTGGCTTCTGCTTGTTGAGGCTGCTATCATGTTGATACCATTTGCTGTTAATATTTTTGAGGGCGAGAAAGTGATTGGTTTTATCCTCGGGATCGGATGCGCTGGGATTAGCGGTATTCTGTTGACTTGGCGATGCCGCTTCGACCGTGTCCACATAGGCCGTCGCGAGGGGTTTATGCTCGTGAGTCTTGCGTGGATTGTCTTCTCGCTTTTCGGAATGCTGCCTTTCATGTTCTGCAATACGCCCCTGAGTCTCAGCGATGCTTTCTTCGAGACTATTTCAGGTTTCACGACGACCGGTGCAACAACAATCAGCGATGTCGAGGTACTGAGTAAGGGAATACTCTTATGGCGCGCCATGACACAGTGGATAGGTGGTCTGGGAATCATCCTGTTCTTGCTGGCTATTCTTCCATCGCTTAACGACAGGGGGGGAATACCCATGTATAATGCCGAGGTTACAGGCATAACACACGACAAACTCCATCCTCGCATCCGGTATACAGCCATGAGTCTCTGGCTGATCTATCTCATGGTTACTATACTGATGATTGTACTGCTGTGGGCCGGCCCGATGGACTTTTTTGATGCTGTTTGTCAGAGTCTGACCACCATTTCTACTGGAGGTTTCTCCACGCGCAACTCCAGCATCGCCTGGTGGAATTCTGATTATACTTCGATAGTTATCACGGTATTTATGTTTATTGGCGGCATTAACTTTAGTCTGATATATGCCGCGCGAAAAGGTAATGTCGCCAGCCTTCTGCGCAACGATGTGTTCAGGGCTTATTGTCTGATTGTTTTTGTGGCATATGCGGCTACTGCCATTTCCATGGCTTTCCATGGTGAGATCAGCGATTTTCATGATGCCTTCACGGCTCCGTTATTCCATATAGTTTCATCTATCACAACTACCGGTTTCACACTTGACGATTTCAGCGCCTGGGGCCAGTTTGTCCTATTGGTGACAATGCTTGTGATGTTGAGCGGTGCGTGTGCCGGTTCTACTACCGGGGCAATCAAGGTCGACCGTCTTGTGGCCTTGCGTCATAATCTTGGTAACGAGATAAAGCGCTCCATAAATCCCAGAAGGGTTTATATAGTAAGGGTCAACGGAAACGTACTTCCGACTGCTGATTTGTCCCGTGTTACTGCATTTGTAACAATCTATTGTATTCTTGTCCTGCTTGGTGCATTGGCAGTTAGTGCATTCGGCTATAATCTTGTGGATAGTTTCTTTGCCGTGATAAGTTGTCTTGGCAATAATGGTCTGGGATATGGTATTACAGGCTCGGCCGGCGGTTTTCACCTTCTGCCTGATTTTCTGAAATGGCTGCTCTCGCTGTTCATGCTTATCGGCCGACTCGAACTATTCTCGATTCTGGTTATGCTTTACCCGTATTTTTGGAGAAAGTAACATCCCCGGATACATTTTATTTGACCCGGTGTAACAGAAATGATTATTCCGTGTCTTGATAATATGAGGGCAAATGTTATGATTAACCAATTCATTTGTCTACTTTTGTCTGGAAAAAATCATTGAAAATGAAAAAAGTCGTTTCATCCATTATTGCATGCGTTTTAGGCGTCACACTCGGTCTCGCAGAGAATATAGTTATAAAAGTGCCTGAGTATTTCACCGATCCGATTCGCGACGGACATTCGTTGTTCCCTGACAGTCTTGTCCTGTCAACCGATGCCGAGGAAATAGTGATTCCCGATGTCGGTATTTTCGGTCGTCTGAATGAATATGGTAAATTCCCTAATCTGCGGAAAATCACTTTCGGAAACCTTGATTACGTCCCCGGTGGACTTTTAAGAAATCTGCCGAATCTCGAGGAGGTTGTCTTTGACGGGATGGTTGGACATTTCGACTGCACGCTTATATCCGATTGCCCGAAACTTAAGACGATAATATTCAGGGGACCTGTATCTTCTACGGGCGGCCCAGGCTTTCTTTATAATCTGCCGAGTCTTGAGAAAGTCATTTTTGAAAGTGTGGTTGTGAATCTCGGTATAGATTACAAACCTCTCCACTTCTGCCCCATGCTTCACAGCATAACAAACAATGGCGCATTCCTTAAAGTCTACAATGAGAACCTTACTCCTTCCGCCAAAATTGAACAACTGAAAGACAATCCTAAATTGATTGCAGACATGGAGCGAGTTGCCCGCTGGCAGTCGGAGGTCCTGCGGGCCCGGAACTCTGACTGGATGCGCAAATGGCAGTATCGGGCCGCAGGTATTCTTCAGCCTGTCTTGGCCGAACTCGGCAGTCCCGAGGCCGATAAACTTAAGAAATCAATGGAATATGCATGGAATCTGGGCGATGCCGTAAAGAACGAACTTGACATTCTTAAGGAATCACCGGACTATGCTCCTGATCCGACAATGAATATACACTTTAGATTTGCTGCCCCTTCCGACAGTCTGCTTACATCGTCGCGCGAGCGTTTCAATCTGGACAGTATTGCCGGTAACGGCGATGATATAAGCCGCATCAAGAATCTCATGTATTGGGTCCATAATAATATCACTCATGACGGTTCGAACGGCCTTGCTCCCGGTCCAAAAAACTTAAGGAACACTTATGACAGCGCTCGTCGTGACACATGCGGTTACAACTGTCGTGCCCTCGCCATCTGTCTCACCGAAGCACTCCTTGCCGAAGGCATTCCGGCACGCTATATCACCTGTATCCCCAAGGCATGGGATAAGGACCAGGACTGCCATGTGATCTGCGTTGCCTGGAGCGATTCTTTAGCCAAATGGATCTGGGTAGACCCGACCTTTGCTGCCTTTATTACCGATGAGAACGGCCTATTGCTTCATCCCGGCGAGGTCCGTTACAGAATGCAGCACGGCCTACCTGTCGTAATGAACAAGGACGCCAACTGGAATAACAGATGGACTCAGGAACAGGAGGAATATATTGATTACTACATGGCCAAGAATCTGTATATCCTCGAGACCAATACTTTCAATCAGGCCGAGCCCGAAGGCAAGAGCAACCATAAACAGGGTGTCCATGTAGCCCTTGTACCTCAAGGTTATAACTATCCAAACTCCGATTATACCACTACCGACGAAAACTGGTTCTGGCAATCGCCTTACGCCGTTTCAAAATAGACTTTACATTCCTTCCCAATTCTAAAAATACCAATCACCACAACCTAACCAAACCACAACGTCAATTTCACCGCACAGTGAAGTTTTGAGTTCAAAATAGCATATCATTTGCCGGAAATTCAGATCTGTATGATTTGGTTGGCGGAAAATTCTTATCTTTGCAGATTTATTTGGACGCAAATGAAAGAATACGAATTGCTGGCCCGGCAGAATCAACTTAGGGCAAAAGAAATCTTGAAGAAACTTGACCTCCTGAATTTCTGGGAGTCTCATGGCTGCAGGGCCAACCTGATTGGCTCTGTGGCAATGAATCTGCTCGTAAAGCACCTCGACATTGATGTTCATGTCTATTCTTCGGACATAACTGAAAATTCCAGTTTTGCTATTGTCGCAGATCTCGCCAAGAATCCGCGCATTAAGGAAATACGTTGTATAAACGGCCTTTTTACGGATGAGCATTGCATTGCGTGGCACGCAATCTACGAAGACGAGATCGGCGACAGATGGCAGATAGACATGATACATATCGAGTCCGGAACACAGTACGATGGCTTTTTTGAGCGTATGGCAGATCGAATCAGGGAAAGATTGACAGACGAGCAGCGCGATGCGATTTTGAGATTGAAGTATGAGACACCGGACGATGAACCGATTCACGGTGTCGAATATTATCAGGCCGTGATGGAATACGGCGTGCGGACGCTTGATGGAATGAGGACATGGGTCCGGTCACACCGTGATCCTGCCGGCCTCTACTGGATGCCGGATTAATCCAGTCCCGGAAACGTATATGGAAGGAAACCCGGGCATCACTGCCGGGGTTCCTTCAAAGTATGAATTGCTGTTTTATTATTTCAGAATAGCCGAACCGATGGTTCCTGTGCCAGAGATTCGATTATCCATTACACGTTTTATTATTGAGACGTCAAAGTTAGCGTTTTGTTACAATACGCCTCTCAACAAATGTTAAGAACCGGGAAAAATTTCATGACTTTCGGCGATAATACGAGATACTGGGCAACCTATGCCACATCCGGACTGAAGTCTCTGGTGAGCCTGTTATACGGAAATTATGATGCTGTTGAAATTTATATTCTGGTTGATTGCTGTAAAATCTCAGGGATTTTAGTTACATTTGCGATTCCGGACAAGGAATCATGTCAATGTGGATTGATTATTGCCGGATGTGACTTTGCTTAATGATTGACAATGTAGGCCCATGCTGAGTTATTTCAGAATTATATCATTGGTAATTGTTGTATTAGGCTGTCTCTATAGTCTGATGATTTAATCAAATGGAACAAAGAGAAAAAATAATATTCAGGATAACTGTCATCGGGTCTATTGTAAATGCTGCCCTTATTGTACTGAAAGTCATAGCGGGCATTTTAGGCAGGAGTTCGGCACTTATAGCCGATGCCGTACATTCTCTTACGGATTTCATTACCGATATCGTTGTCGTGATTTTTGTAAGACTCTCTGGACGTCCGCGGGACAGGGTACATAGTTATGGGCATGGCAAGTTTGAGACTTTTGCCACAATGATTATCGGAGTGTTCCTGGCGGGTGCCGGTCTGGGATTGCTGGCAAGTGGTGTGGGCAAGGTGATATCGAGTTTTAACGGCGAAGTCCTTCCTGAGCCGACCTGGCTGGCTTTTTCAGTCGCAACAGCATCTGTACTTGTCAAGGAAATTTTATACCGTTATACGGTAAAAGTCGGGAAAAATGTCAAGTCTGATGCTGTGATTGCCAATGCATGGCATCATCGTAGCGATGCAATATCTTCAGTGGGAACAATGGCCGGTATTGGCGGTGCAATTCTACTGGGAGAAAAATGGCGCGTTCTTGATCCGTTGGCGGCTGTCCTTGTAAGTGTGTTTATCATCAAGTCTGGTTTCGACATAGTCAGGCCTGCTGTTAATGAATTGCTTGAAGGTGCGTTGCCCGAAGAGCAGTCCGCTGAGATTTCCAAAATAATCACTTCGGTGAATGGTGTCAAAGGATTCCATAATTTACGCACAAGAAAAATTGGAAATTCCATAGCCGTTGACGTGCATGTGAAAATGAACGGCAAACTCCTTCTGGAGGAAGCACATGAGATAGCAACTCGGATCGAAGTGCGTATACGCGAGCGGTATGGACAGGATAGCATTGTAAATGTGCATATGGAACCATTAAAAGGACCCGTGAATGAGCCATGACCAATCAGTGTGGAATCTGAGAGCGGTTTCACGTATTTCTCACATAGATGAATTGGAAAGGAGGAATTGCCGCAGACGGGATATAATAAATTAGGGTAGGGAAGCGTTATTCTTAAGATAAGCCTGTGGCAGATAATGCCGGGTTCTGGTATACATAATTTTATGCGGATGTCTAAATTTTCTATGCGATTCTCTATGCGCTTCCTGATACTTTCTTTGCTGTGCGGCTGTGCGGTCTCTGCATTCGGACAGTTGAGTTTTAGCGGTAACTCGCGCAATGCCATCACTGTCACTCCCGACGCATCGAGTGGACTCGAGGCTGTCTATGTGCTTGACGGCACGGACGGTGTTACGGCTTCATATCCCTCAGCGTCGGCGCGCTGGTACCGTTTCTCGAATATGGGAGGTGCCTATGCGGAGGAAATTTCTGCGACGGGTTCGGCGGGAACATCCACTGTCTCCCTCCTGTCCGGTGATATGGGCTATATCGTCGAGGACGGCGGCAGACAGCATTGTTTCTGGGTCGTGGACTACTCGCTGCACCGTCTTGTCCTTGATGCCCTGACGATATCCCCAGAGAGTCAGTGCGACCGCACCGTGCTTGAGCCGCATGGCAACGGCGCCCGCATAACTTACTACAGTATCAATGGCGCTCCGCGTCAACTGTCACGCGACATGTCGCTGACCTACCGTACACTCAAGTTTGATGACGAGTCCTTCTCGTACCGCGAGAAGCAGGCTGAGGAGATTGTGGAATCGTTCGACCAGTACGTTACATGTCCGGCTCCGCTGTGCAACACCCCCTTTACACTTTCGGGTGACCGCTTCCTCCGTGAATGGGGAGACGAGATAAGTGTCGAGTCGCCGAACTATAACACTCCCGCTGTTGAGGCTCGCAGCAAGGCCGAGCAGCGCACCGAGGAATTCGACAACCAGCAGAAGCCTGTTTCCGACGGACTTGGCGGCTCCGCGCCATGCGAGATAACATTCACGGCCTCCGTCAGCGACGCCGTTGTCTTCCGTGAATGGCAGTTCTCACGCACTCCCGAATTCGAGGATGTCTACGAGCGATACAATTCCGACGAGTTCACCCGTACTTTCGACGAGAACGGAACCACCTATATACGCTTTTACTGTGCCAACGATGCCGGCAACTGCGAGTTCACGGGCGATGTCTACACCGTTGATATAGGCGAGTCGAGGCTTGAGTGCCCCAACGCCTTCTCTCCCGCCAACCAGGACGGTGTGAACGACCTTTGGAAGGTTTCGTACATGTCGATCATATCGTTTGACTGCCATATCTTCAACCGCTGGGGCAAGGAACTGGCACACCTGACACATCCTTCGCAGGGATGGGACGGAAAGACTGGCGGCAAGTTCGTCCCCTCGGGAGTTTACTATTATGTCATCAAGGCACGTGGTGCCGACGGCAGGAATTACGACCTGAGTGGGGACATCAATATCATAAATTCCCGCACCAACACCAACCCGGGTTCCGGCGAAGTGGAATGACTCTTGCCGGCTTATCTTGAACAACTGATTCGGTATTGACGCAAAAAAGCGGCTTTGCTGAAAAGAAATAATTTTTAAATCTGAAGAATGAAATATACTCCCCTCGTAATCGCTATGGCCGTGGTCATGGCATGTCCTTTAGGCGCAGACGCATCCTCGCGCCGCAAGAAGAAAAAGAAAGAAGAGCCTGTCGAGGTTCCGCCTCCGCCCGTTGCTCCCAAACCAAAACCGGTCGCGCCGGCTAAACCTCTTGTCGCTCCCGTCATCAATCCCTCGATACCGATGTCGATGACACTCTGCGGCACGAAGATTGACCTTGACCGCGTTGACATGTTCGAGCGTTTCGACCGCGAACTTACCTCCCTCGCCTTCGGGCACGGCAACACGCTGCTGACCATAAAGAGGGCAAACAAATACTTCCCCGAGATGGCCCCGATACTCCGGGAGAACGGCGTTCCCGAAGACTTGCTCTATCTGGCCTGCGTCGAGAGTTATCTTGCCCCGCTGGCCTATTCTCCGGCTAAGGCTGCCGGAGTCTGGCAGTTTATACCCTCGACGGCCAAGCAGTACGGCCTCGAGGTGAGCGACGAGGTTGATGAACGATACAATCTCGAGAAGGCCACCCAGGCTGCCTGCCGATATCTGAAGAACGCCTACAGACAGTATGGAAACTGGGAGACTGTGATGGCATCATACAATGCCGGCATGGGTAGAATCTCATCCGAACTTGAGAAGCAGATGGCCGAGACATCTTTCGACCTTTACCTAAACCAGGAGACAACCCGCTACGTGTTTCGCATCATGGCCATGAAGGCCATAATGGAGAACGCCCAGACTTTCGGCTTCGTGCTTCGTCCCGACCAACTCTATCAGCCTATGGAATATGAGATTGCCGAGGTCTGCGAGGCTGTTCCCGACTGGGCTGCATGGGCCAGGGACCGCTCCATATCATACGCTCAGCTTAAGGAGGCCAATCCCTGGATACGCGACCGCAAACTCACAAACAAGGCAGGAAAGACTTACCGCGTGCGCATCCCTAAGGAAAAGTCGCTTAAGCGTTCGACTGCAGGTACTCGTGTTTTTTCCGACAAATGGGTTACACACTGAGGCAGAACCTTTTCAAAATACACAGTGTTTACTGAAATAGTAAATGAAGAAAAAAACTAAGAAAGACATAAGCACAGAAAACAACACCGGCGGAGTGATTGTCGCAGGTCTCACCGAGCGCCAGGAACCTTCGCCGCATGCCAGTATAGTATCGCAAGGTGACCTTCAGGCTGCGGAAGACGACGGACAGACCCTGTCCGACGACGGACTCGACACGCTTACCGTCATTGGGGCGCGCGTCAACAACCTCAAGAACATTGACGTTACCATTCCCCGAAACACACTGACCGTCATAACCGGTCTGAGCGGTTCGGGCAAGTCCTCCCTGGCCTTCGACACCATATTCGCCGAAGGTCAGCGGCGCTACATTGAGACTTTCTCGGCATATGCCCGCAACCTTCTTGGCTCGCTCGAACGTCCGGACGTCGACCTCATCACCGGACTGTCGCCCGTCATCGCCATCGAGCAGAAGACCGTCAACCGCAATCCACGCTCCACGATAGGCACCGTCACCGAGATTTACGACTACCTTCGCCTGCTCTATGCAAGGGCATCGCGTGCCGTCAGTTACGTGTCCGGACAGCCGATGATCAAGTACACCCGCGAGAAACTTGTCTCGCAGGTCCTCGAGCAGTTTGACGGACACAAAATCTACATCCTCGCTCCGCTCATCAAGAACCGCAAGGGCCATTACAAGGACCTTTTCGAGAACCTTCGCAAGAAAGGTTATCTGCGCGTCCGGGTCGATGGCGAGATGCGCGAGATAACTGTCGGGATGAAACTCGACCGCTACCGCAACCATTCGATAGAACTCGTGGTTGACCGCCTGAAGGTTTCCGCCAAGGATGATACACGGCTCCGTGACACAATCGAGATAGCGCTCAAGCAGGGCGACAGGGAGATGATGGTGTACGATGCCGACACTGACAGGATATCGTACTTCAGCCAGCACCTGATGGACCCGGTTTCAGGTATTTCCTACCGCGAGCCTGCACCGCACAACTTCTCGTTCAATTCGCCGCTCGGAGCCTGTCCCGTATGCAAGGGACTCGGCACCGTGAACATAGTCGACCGCGAGAAAGTGCTTCCCGACCCGAAAATGTCGATTTATACCGGCGGCATAGCGCCATTGGGCAAATACCGTAATTCGATGATATTCTGGCAGATCGAGGCTTTGCTGAAAAAGTATGGCTACACGCTGAAGACGCCTGTGGGCGAAATCTCCGAGCAGTGCATGGACGAGATCATGGGTGGCACGACCGAACATCTGCGCATCGAGAACGAGACGATGTCCGTGACCAACTACATGCGCCCGTACGAGGGCGTGGTCAAGTACATCGAGATGCAGCAGGAAGAGGACGCCTCGGCAGCGGCGCAGAAATGGTCCGGCCAGTTCTTCTCGCGTGCCGTATGTCCCGAATGTCACGGTCAGCGACTGAACAAAGAGGCGCTCCACTTCTTTGTTGACGGTCGCAACATAGCCGACCTGACCAGAATGGATATAGTCGACCTGCTCGCATGGACGGAACATGCCACCGAATGCATGGACGAGAAGGAGAAGGCTGTCGCAAATGAAATCATCAAGGAGATACGCCACCGCCTTCGTTTCCTTGTCGACGTGGGACTGGATTACCTCCAGCTCGACCGCCAGTCGTCGACACTTTCTGGCGGCGAGAGTCAGCGCATACGACTCGCCACCCAACTCGGTTCGGAACTTGTGAACGTACTCTATATTCTCGACGAGCCTTCGATCGGTCTCCATCAGCGCGACAACCGTCGCCTGATAGACGCGCTGTGCGCATTGCGCGACGCTTCCAACTCGGTGATTGTCGTCGAGCATGACAAAGACATCATGCTCCGCTCGGACTATATAGTCGACATAGGCCCGGCAGCCGGACGGCGAGGCGGTCAGGTTGTGTTCGAGGGTACACCCGAGGAACTGCTTAAGACGGACACGCTGACCGCACAGTATCTCAGCGGACGGAAGAGCATCGCCATTCCCGAGAAACGGCGCAGCGGCTCCGGCAAAGAGATTCTACTGCGCGGAGCGACGGGCCACAATCTGAAGAACGTTGACCTGAGGCTTCCCCTCGGCACGCTGACAGTCGTGTCGGGAGTGTCCGGCTCCGGCAAATCATCGCTGATACTCGGTACCCTGCAGAACGAACTTCGCCGCCGATTCTACAAGTCGCAGCAACAGCCCCTGCCGTTCGTCTCGATTGACGGCGTCGAAAACATCGATAAGATTGTCACCGTAGACCAGTCGCCCCTTGGCCGTACACCGCGATCCAATCCCGCGACATACACCGGAGTATTTTCCGATATCCGTTCACTGTTCGTCGCTCTGCCCGAGTCGAAAATCCGGGGTTACCGTCCAGGACGCTTCTCGTTCAATGTGTCTGGCGGTCGCTGCGAGGCATGCGGAGGCAACGGTCACCGCACAATCGAGATGAACTTCCTGCCCGATGTCCTCGTGCCGTGCGACGTCTGTCACGGCAAGCGCTACAACCGCGAGACCCTTGAGGTTCGCTTCAAGGGAAAGTCGATTGCCGATGTGCTTGACATGACCATCAACCAGGCCGTCGAGTTCTTCGCCAACGTTCCTGCCATACTGAAGAAAATCAAGACTCTCCAGGACATAGGACTCGGATACATAAAACTCGGTCAGCCTTCGTCGACACTTTCGGGCGGCGAGAACCAGCGCGTGAAACTCGCCACGGAACTCGCGAAACGAGACACCGGACACACGCTTTTCATTCTTGACGAGCCCACTACCGGCCTGCACTTCGAGGACATAAAGACACTGCTCCAACTTCTGCAGCAACTCGTCGACCGGGGTAACACAGTACTCATTATCGAACACAATCTCGACATCATCAAGTGCGCGGACCACGTCATAGACATGGGTCCAGGCGGAGGACGCCGCGGCGGCGAAATACTCGCGACAGGCACACCCGAAGAAATTGCCCGGGGTGATTCTCCCACCGCTCCCTTCCTGCGGGAAGAACTTCCGGATTTCGAGTAGTGAGATTATAATTACGTCAGCGACTGATATGACGGTCGCATTTCGAGTCAAATTCATAAAAATGCAAGAAACACTGACATTCCTGTCCGAACTTGCCGCCAACAACAACCGCGACTGGTTCAACGCCAATAAATCAAGATATCTAAAGACCCGTGCCGATGTCGAGACGCTTACTGCGCGGCTTATAGCCGGACTGGCCGAGATTGAGCCGGATGCTTCAATCCTCGAGCCTTCCGATTGCCTGTACCGAATCTACCGCGATACGCGGTTCTCGTCAGACAAGACGCCGTACAAGCGTCATATCGGCATCTACATCAATCCTTTCGGTGGCAAGAAAAGCGCCCTGGCCGGATATTATCTGCATCTCGAGCCAGACAATGTTTTTGTCGGAGGCGGCCTGTGGTGTCCCGATGCCAAACTGCTTAAGGCTGTGCGGCAGTCGATATATGACAATGTCGACGAATATCTGGAAATCATAGAGAATCCGGAATTTAAGAAACATTTCCCCCTGATTGGCGAGGACCTACTGAAAACCGCGCCAAAGGGATTCCCGAAAGACTGGGAACATATAGAACTGCTGCGTCCGCGCAGTTTCACCGCCTGCGGAGCGCTTAAGGCAAAAAGCAATTCGGCAAAGGACATAGAGAAGGCCACGCTCCGCGCATTCGAGGTCCTGAAGCCCTACAACGATTTCCTCAACTACCTCTTTGAGGAAAACCCCTCCCTCCCCCGCTTCTTCTAACCCTATTGTTTACCAATCTTTTAACTCTATACCTTTCATCACAAATCCTCAATCCCAAACCTCCCAATCTTCCCATAACTCCCAATACTTCTCAAAATCGTTCCTCTGCCAATTGTCATCTCAAAAATAATTTGTAGATTTGCGTTTTAAGCATATTGCATAAATACCCAAGGCGACGATTTACCTTTGGAATCTCAGTAAATGACAAACCGTTGAAGTTATGGACTTCCTTAAATCTAAAGGCGATTATCACAATCTCCTCGTTTATAAAAAGGCTGAATGTATTTACGATCTCACCTTTTATTTTGCCGGAAAATATCTCCGGAAAGGCGACCGTACAGTAGATCAGATGGTTCAGGCTGCGCGAAGTGGAAAACAGAATATCATCGAAGGTTCATCTTCAGCCGTTACCTCTCGTGAAACTGAAATCAAACTTTTCAATGTGGCTAAGGCGAGTTTTGATGAATTGCTTGCTGATTATGAAGATTATTTGCGTGTAAGAGGATTGAAAATCTGGCCTGATGAAAAAATAGAGAATGTCAGGGTATTTTGCCGAGAAAACAACGACTCAACGTTTTATCGAAACATTGCGCCTACTCGTGATGACGCTACTTTGGCTAACCTCTGCATTACAATGATTCATCAGGAAATATTTTTGTTGGTCAGGCTAATCGAAAAAGCAAAGGACGATTTTCTCCAGAATGGAGGCATAAGAGAAGAAATGTCCCGAGCAAGAATTTCTTACCGCAACAAACAGCGAACTGAGAATAGTGGGAAGTCTGAGAATAATGGGAGGTCTGAGAACACCGTAAAACCAAATTCCCCTCAACAAGAATATCCCACCACTCCCAAACCTCACATAACTCTCATTCCTCCCAAAAATCACAATCAATAACTTTGTCGGAGTAGAAAGGAGAATCGGTGACTTCTAGTATTTTTATGATATGCCATGGGAAATGCATAACTTTGCGTTATAAATCAATCATTATTTATTGAATATAATGAGGTAATTGATAGCCGTCTGAATTATAGCGAGTACACAGCAGGAAGTAAAACAATAAAATACTGACACAATGAAAAATTCAATATTGTATATTGCTCTAAGCATTATATGCTTATTATGTTCGTGTGACTTTATAAATTCCAATAACAAGGGGCAAACTATTCATTTGTCAGACATAACGTATTATACACAAAACGGTCAAAAAGTTATATATAAGGATAACGTACTTTTTACTGGCACGGCTTGGTCGAGTGATTCTAAATTCATGAATATTGTTGTTGAAAACGGAACGATTGTAAAGTCTAACATTTTCAATCCAAATCAAACTGTTGCTATAATTGTCGATTTCGCCCCTCACCAACATATTAATGGCACAGTTGTCAATACCTCGTATATTTTGCATAATGGCAATGGCGCACCACTTATACGATTTGCTTTAAATAATCAACCTCCAACTAATGCAAAATTCGTTTGGACGAACGTTGACAAGACAAGCCAATCATACGGTCAGCATGGTTATTGGTATAGTAACAACTCTGGTTATGATGGCCACGAAGCATTAATCAAAAAGGCAGAAGCGGTTTTAGATTTGGAACTTCGCAAAGCCGATTAATTGTCTTTTCGTGCACTCATTTATTCCAAGTATTAAGGCCAATGTAAGATATAATTTAACAAATACCATCACCGTTAGTATAAAAACGTTAAATTTCACCTTAGGTATTGACATTGCCCTCCAAATGTTGTACCTTTGCATCACCTTTATCACGCGTTTAATAATGGAGTGGCGGCATCCTGCCGCCCATATCCACCTTTTTCAAAAACCTTTACCCCAAACCTTTATTACTAATCTTTAATCCCAATCATCCCAAACCACCCATAACTCCCCGTGATAAATCACAATAATTCTCGATTGATTACTCGAGCTGCCTGCCATGCAGCCAATTATATCTCATCGTTTCTCTTGTCTAACATTCCACCGAAAAACTTGTCACTAATCATATGCCTTGACACCTAAAATTCCTTCGTAACTAATCACTCAGACTTAATACTTATCTTTATTGCCATCTCAGAAATAATAACTAAAATTACCTCTGCATCCTATATTTATGGCGAATGTTCCAAGGTATGCACTTCAGTATAGACTGAGTAAAAGAATCCGAAGCGCATTAATAATTCTTAAATATTGCAAAAATATATCAATATGTGTCGGCTAGCATATATATCTTTAAATGTTAACGCATTTAAAATATGATTTTGGGCATATTGTTTTTATATCTACTTTTGCAGAAAAATTAATTAATAATATTAAAATAAAAAACTATGAGTCCATATCGTAGAGCAAAAAAGGAGGACAAAATCAAGCCTTTAAAGAAAGAGTTGTCAGTATATATTGGCAAAGTAAATGATAATTTTGAATCACTACAAGTGATGTGTAATGATAAAGTTAATGAACTTATGAAGGCCGTTAAGTTAGAACATGGAGAAGAAATGCAAGTCGTTTTTTGGACAGAAGATTTTACTGAATTAATAGGTACAGCCAATATAACCATGAATGCCGATGGCCTAATGACTTACTCATTGGATTACTCGCTCACAACTCTATAAAATAGCATCGTTATAAACACTTTTGAAGTCCATGGCATCGTCGTCGTAGCCTTTATGCTTTGCCTCGTAGCAAGTTATGGACTGTTCTTTTACTGACCTACACATTGTCTCCGACAAGAAGCGTCCGGATTTCGTGGTCTCCGCAGCATTTAATTTCAACTCAGCAATGGTTTCCCTCTAAGACAGGGACATTGTGTCTACCATTTTTTATTCACAATACGCTCTCATAAGTTCCCCGCGGCGGCGACAACTTTTAGTTTGTCGATAATATGGTAGGTCATCAGATGACAGTTGACATTCTTTTATTCGCCGAAAAATAATATCGACTAATTGCTTTTGAATCGAAGATGAGAAAGATTGACAACCTCGAATATGTTAGAGGCATCAATATCCACGAATATGAATATTTAGCCGTTCATCCACAAGCGATTGCCTTCACCTTTTGAGTCATTTTTTATTTTGCTAAATATTATTTATTTTGTAAATTTGTAGAAAATCCATCAAAATTAGTCTATTTTCACAATTAACTTGAATTATAATGACAACTGAAATCAAACCATGTAAATGCCTAATTTCCTTAATGTTGATTTTCGCTTTGATGTTTGCTCTTCCTTCGCAGGCGATAGCCCAATCAACAAACCGTAGTAATCTACTTGATTATGGCACCCCTGTCGTACTCACAGTTTCTGAGTCTGTTAAAATGAACAATAGTGCAGAAAATGGTTTAATAAACGCCATTGTCGCTAATGATGTTTACTCGGCTGACGGCTCACGCGTTTTAATAAATGCAGGTACTGTTGCCATGATTGAATACTCTCTTGACCCAAATGGTTCTTGGGGTAAGGCAGGTAAAGTATGTATGACAAATGCTACGACAAGCACTATTGACAACAAGCGAGTGTCACTTCGCTTGAGTTCTTGTAAAAAGGGTGGGGGCCGCATTGGTGGAGTTGTCGCCCTCTCGATACTCTTCTTCCCTATTGGACTTTTAAGTGGTTTAATGAAGGGATCTAATCCCAAAATACGACAAGGAACTGTCCTTAATACAACGGTTACACAAGAAGTAGTGGTTGAATAATACAAAGATGTTATTTTCTAATAGAGTGTTTTACCGTATTATTTCACAATACGATAAAGCACTTTTCTTACTTGGACAATCTTAACTTCGATGAAATGGTGTCGTCAATCTACATAAATTATAACATTCACGGCTAATTGGAAGAATAACTCTACTTACTCTGACACCTCTATAAAGTGCTTGGTTTAACACTTGCCATCGTTTTTAGTATAAAAACGTTAAATTTCACCAATGGTATTGACATCGCCATCTAAATGTTGTACCTTTGCATAACCTTTATCGCCCATTTAATAAATAATGGAATGGCCGCATCCTGCCGCACGTATCCCCCCAACATCGTACGGACATCGCTCCGCGATGTTAAAGATCGAACCACATTAACTCTCGCCATCCTGCCACCTTTATCCCTCCCAAAAACCTTTAATTACTAATCTCTATGCCCTAAACATATTTCTCTGCCACATCGTACGGACATCGCTCCGCGATGTTAAATGCCCCCGGCGATTATATCCCTCCCGTCCCTCCTGTTCTCCTGTCCAACCTTCCCCCGAAAAAATTTGTCACTAATCACTATGACCTGAGACCTATTTAATCCTCCCATCCCCAATCAGGGAATGAAAGTCTCAAGAGCACAATCCCTCTTGTACAGCCAACCCATCAACCCTCATTCTT
>CALKRW010000026.1 GCA_937989585.1 uncultured Porphyromonadaceae bacterium
ATCTTGGCACTGTTTTATGACTCCCATGCTGTCCCAGCATGCTCCGGTCTCTCCATACAAGACATGCGCATTGCAGTCAAGCCTAATCTATCCGGTGATGAGTCTTCTTATGACGGCAAGAGTCTTTCGCAAGAAGAATTGGCAAAGTTGATAGAATACTACCATCATTGTAAGGAACCCCGTCGTAAGGAATATATTGAAATGTTTCTTTTCGCCTTTCACGCTTGCGGTCTTCGAGTCGTAGATATTATGACGCTTCAATGGACTAATGTCGATTTGAAGAAAAAAGAATTAAGAAAGGTCATGATTAAGACAGGGAAACGCCATATAATTCCGTTGTCTGACCCGGCTATTGAATTACTTGAAGCATGGAAAGAGAAAAACGGGGATTCCAAATTTGTATTCAACCTTGTAAAAGAGAATCTGGATATAGATGATGATGAGGCATTATATAAAGTCAGAAATACGGCGACAAGAAGTATTAACCAGTCCTTGACAGTTGTGGGAGAGGAACTGGAGCTTAGTTTCCCGCTGACTATGCACGTTGCCCGCCATACATTCGCCGTTTATGCCTTGAATGAAGGGCTTTCCATGTCAGTTGTCAGTCGCCTTCTCGGTCATGGAAGTACAGATATAACTGAGAAAGTATATGCTCGTTTTCTTCCTGAAACCTTGTCCACTGAACTTAACCGACTTTCTGGCTTATCCTCTTTTAGATTATAGACATATCGTCCATAAAAAAACAGTTGACCCGATTATGAGTCAACTGTTTTTTATTTATACAGAAGGTAATGGAGTGGCAAAAGCCTCATAATGGAACCGACTGAGAAAAAGATCCACATCGGCTTGAGAGTACCAGTATTTGTCTCCGCATCTGGAATATCCAAGAAATCCTTTATCACGGAGCATTTTAAGATACTTATGTTTAATATTGAGTAATTCCATTATCGCCTGATTATCATACACCCTATTTTTAAGAGAGTTTTCACAGGGTTTTCCTTGTTTTTCGAGGATTGAGAGTATTCTGTTTAGAATATCTCTATCAGTCGATTCTCCGTTTTGCTTTGCCATAGGCATCTCTTTGGTATGTCAAATACGGAAACGTAAATTTATTGCTTTTCGAGGGAGTATCTGCCCATTGTGGTAATATAGAATCACCACGGATTGTGTATGTTCTTTTCATCTTTTAACGGGATTAGTGGGTGATTTGACCGAATACAGAGAGGGGGGCCCACATTCCGGACTGCGGGTCGCCGGTATCTATATTTCGGCTGGGATTTTGAGTAAAGCGTATGAGGCACTCGGCTGTCTTACGCTTTGAACGTGTAACCATCCATGTGGCGAAAAAGATTGCTGTCTGTCAGCGTGTTCCCGATATTTCAATGAAGTTTCCCAACATTTCCCAACTTGGAAATTTATCTGAAACAAACAGTCATATTCCGGTTGTTTCTATATCGAATCCGATACGGTGCCGGGCTTTCCCCATGACAACCGATTGGGCATTTTCAGGATATAAGTCATGACATTTCCTGACAGACCCTTAATCTCGCCTTATTGGATTTATCCCTGAATTTTTAGCGGCACACACCGTCTTGTTAATCCATTATAACGGACTGGCAGACTGACCTCTATACTCTTTCAAAAGGAGTATGGATAGCCACAACCAAATCTTAACGTGTCTTAAAAAAACAGGGAACTACCTGAGGAATACCTCAGCAGGGTTTCGGCTTATGGCGAACTTTGCGGCATAACATTAAATCCGAAAAAGAATATGAAAATAAAAATGCTCAATTACATCGCCGAGACAATCCGCGAATATCAGGCCAGACTGATGATGGCTATCGCCTTCCGTATGATGAAGTCCCTCTTTAAGAATCGTGGGCAATGAGAACGGAGGAATACAGGACACTTGTCCGGCTCATCCGTGAGCTGGCATCGGAGGTCAGGAATGTCAAGACTGGCCTTGACAGCAAGATCGACCATGTGGCGAAAAAGGTTACGGAGGCATTTCAGGGCTTCGGCATCCTTGACCCGGAGGAAGAAACGTGGACGGAACAGCAGGTCTGCGAAAGATACCACGTTTCAAGACGCACGATGTATGAATATCGCAAATGTGGCATGATTGCCTATATCAAGACCGGCTCCGGCAAAAACTGCAAGGTGAAATACCGCAAAGCCGACGTGATAGAATTATTCTCCGTGCAGAACGCATGACACACCTACAATCAAAAAATAATCCCGCGTCACTTCGGTGGCGCAAGTATCAAACCCCAAAAACACTTTTTAATTTATGGCAAAAGACCAGAACTTAGAAGAAGTGCTTATCGCCCGCAACAACGATACAGGGCAGGTAGGCGCGGTGACCGGACTCAACGAGGACGGCACGCCAAAGATGACCGATGTAAAGTCGGCGAAACTTTCAGACCTCGTGAAATTTTCCAAAGGTCAGAACCCGCTGGAGGCGTTTCTCTCCAACTTCGTCCGCCAGTGCAAGAACCCCACTACCTTCGGATTCTTCCGAGTACCCGCCGACCGTTACGAGACGGTAGGCACCGTAATCGGGGACTTTGCAAAAGACCCCGTGGCAAACGCCGATATGCTGAAGAACAACAAGGTGGATCTCCCGCAGGCTGCGCAGGACAACAGGCAGGAGACGACACAGACGGCTGAACAGCCCAAGCAGTCGCCGGCAGGCTCCCCGCAGGAGGAACCGCAGGCACAATCCAACGCACAGGCATCCGCAAAGGAGACCAGACACTCCGCCATCGACGAGAGCAAAATCGACTGGCCGAACCTCAAGGAGAAATGGGGCATCGACCGCGACGAGCTGGAGAAATCGGGAGACCTCCGCGAGATGCTCTACAACCGCAAGTCAAGGGTCGTAACCGTCACCCCGACATTCGCCGGAGAGAAATTCCCCATTGACGCGCGACTGTCATTCCGCACAGACCCCGACGGCAATGTCAAGGTGGTGCCGCACTTCATCCACCGTGAGCCGAAACTCGACCAAGAGTTCAACGGCTACAAATTCTCCAAAGATGAGAAAACGGTGTTGCGCGAGACCGGAAATCTCGGCAAAGTTGTGGAACTGACCGACAGGAACGGCGATAAAGTGCCGTCATACGTCAGCATCGACCGATACACCAACGAAATCGTCTCCCTCCCCGTCAAGGATGTGCGTGTCCGCGACACCGTGGGTCAGACCAAGCTGACCGACGCCGAGGTCGCCCAGCTCAAACAGGGCATGGCACTTCCTCCGAAGGAGATAACCGACAAGAACGGCAAGACCTACACCGTGGTGCTTCAGGTGTCGGCAGACCGCAAGGATGTGGAGTTCGTACCCGGCGCGGTCAGAAAGCAGGAACAGGCGCAATCGCAGACACAGACGCAGAGCGGCACCACAAATCAGCAGCAGTCGTCGTGGCTCACGAAGGACGGCAAGATCAAGCCCCTTTCCAAATGGGCGAAAATCCCGCTCACCGAACAGCAGCAGAAGGACTACGCCGAGGGGCGCGTGGCGGAACTTACCAACCGTCTCGACGACAAGGGACAGCCATGCACGGTGTATCTCTGGTTCAACCCGGAGAAACAGCGTCCCAACACATCACTCAACGACCCCCGCGTGAAAGTCGCCGAGGAATCCAAGACGCAGAAAGCCGTCAACAACGACGGACTTACCAACGAGGCGACAAGCAAAGTGGCTGAACCGCTCCAGAAATATCAGATGGCTCCCAAGAACGAGAGCCAGATGCGCCAGCAGCGCAAGCCCAAAGGCCCGAAGATGTAATCTTCAAAAGCTGGGATAATACCCTAAAACCGAAACGGCATCCCGGAGAGTCCGGAATCTCCGGTGCTATTTCAAAAAACCACTAATCCAGAAATATCCACCCAAATAAAAAAACAAAAATGAAACAGAAAAATCTCATAACCGTCGTGACTGACCATCAGATTACAGCGGACACAATCGCCAGAGCCATCGGCGCGAATGAAAAACACGAGGGTTACTATCTCGGCAACGGCTATGCCGTGACATGGACAAACGGACAGCTCGTGGAGGCAACCTTCTCACCGCAGGAGAGCTTCGTACTCTCGACAACTATGGATAGCCGCCTCGCCTACGCCCATAACTTCAAGTTCGCCATGCGCAACTACGACGAGCTTGTCGGCTACAAGAAATCTGCCGAGGACATCCGACAGCTCGACACAATCAAGGCCCTGTGGAAGATGAGCATGACAGTCGTGAACGCCATGCGCCCCGACATTACGGGAGACCTCGACTTCCTGAGCCTCTATTACTTCATCGGCTGCCCTGTGGATACGCGCCGCGCATGGCTCCCCGTGCTGACCAAGAAAGCAATCGTCCATGCCGTGAACCACGGCCCTCAGAACCGCAAGGAATACGAGAAATGGCTGGAGGAATCCATATACAACGCCATCGTACAGGCGGCCGAGGAAAACGCCGAACTGAAAGGGTCGCCCTCAGTAGAGGAAATATCCGTCGCCGACGCCGCCAAAGATGCGGAATGTGCCGGCGTACCCGCCCCGACTCCCGGAGAGAAGCGCGATGGAGACAACTATATCGGAGTGATTACCGACCGCTGTCCCCTGTTCAACCTCCCGGCCCTGATGATTCAGGCTGCCTGTGAGCTGGACTATACCCACGAAAAGACAATACTGACCGCATACCGACTGTATGCCAAGAAACTCATATCCTACCCCGTCGTGTTGCAGAATACCGTTCCCGGCGGAGTATGGAAAGCGATGCTCCGCAATATGGAGATGCTGCGCTATAACAGCAGGTGGGGCCGCTCGGTGTGCGAAGGCAAACCCTCCAAGTGCCACAACTTCCGCAACGGCGAAAGCGTGTATAACGGCTTCGGCATCGTAACCACCGGACTGCACCCCACGGACCTCAGCCGCGACGAGGAAAAGCTATACAACCTCATAGTCAAGCGCGTCATCGACGCCTTCGCCTCCGACAACTACGGCAAGGGGCGCAAGTATAAAAGCGGCAAGAAAAATAACCGCCGTTACCGCAAGGAGAAGAAGGCAAAAACGGTTAAAACCGCCTAAACCCTCTTGAAATCAAGACAGAATAACCATAACTATCCCTCCCGTGTCAGGATAATTTATTATCTTTGCGACTGATTCTGCGTCATTATGTTTTTTTGTTTCATTTTTGACGCGGATTTAGTGGTTGGACATCGGGAGGGATACCCGGTGTCCTTTTTCATTGTGCCGTAATAAAACGGCTCGGAGAAGGATTCCGGCAACCACTATATCCGCATCCCCCCGATGAAACATAACATAGAATTGCCGGAGGCAGACTTCTTCCAAGTCTATCTCCGAGGTCATCTCATTGACCATCATTTTCCCCAGAGAGACAATAAGAATTTTATAGAAACCCGCTCCGATGACGCATACGACACATTCGTGTCAGCGCGTCTGGAGGGCAAGCCCGTTCCGATTGCCCGTGAGCTGGCGATGCGCACACTCCTTGCCGGACTGTATGTGTCGCGCTACGACATTATATATAATGTGGTGGAGGAAAACCTCTGGCTGCGCCTGCCGCCGGAGTATATGCCTGATTTCGCCGTGCATCTGCTCGGCCAGAAACCTGTCAGCGACATACTCGACCGCTACGAGGTCAACGGCGACTTCCTTGACAGGGAGACCCATCAACCGATGCTGACAGAACTGCTCGGAACAATAACCGAAATACTGGACAGCTATGGCTTATAACCGCCTCCGTACCATGCGCGACAACATCGAGGCGATACGGCTCGTCCTGCGTCTCGGTGAAATCGGGCGCACTGCGCAATCAGCCGAAGAAAGGGATATACTGCGGAAATATGCCGGTTTTGGCGGACTGAAATGTATCCTCAATCCGGCCGACAACTTGGAAGATGTGGCGCAGTGGGCAAAATCCGACATAGAGCTTTTCGCCCCGACGGTAGAACTCCGTCGCCTTATTCACGAAAAAATAAAGGACGACAAGGAGTTTGCCCGGTATATGGATTCTCTGAAAGCCTCCGTCCTGACGGCTTTCTATACACCTGCGCCTGTCATTGACGCCATATCCGGCTCTCTGAAACAGGCGGGTATAGAGGTACGGAGTTTTCTTGAACCGTCAGCCGGACAGGGTGCATTTATAGATTCCTTCCTGCGCAACGATATGTATCCCGGTACGGAGGTGCTGGCATACGAAAAGGATTTGCTAACCGGCAAAATCCTTTCAGCCCTGCACCCGTCAATACTTACCCGCATTGAGGGCTTTGAAAAGATAGAGCGCGACTTCGACGGATATTTTGATGTCGCCGCCTCCAATATCCCCTTCGGCAATTTCGCCGTGCCTGACCCGGCATATGCCGTCAGCAAGGATATTCCTTACCGTCAGGCATCGAAGGCGATACACAACTATTTCTTTCTCAAAGCCCTTGATTCGGTGCGCGAGGGAGGACTGGTAGCCTTTATCGCGTCGCAAGGTGTAATGAACGCCGCATCCCCGTTTGTCAGACTGGAGATGATGAAACGTGCCGACCTTGTGGCAGCGTTGCGTATGCCGAACAACACGTTCAGCGAGAACGCCGGAACCGATGCGGGGTCTGACCTTATCATTCTCCAGAAACATAGCGACAAGAAGAATCTTTCCTTTGACGAGGAACTTTTCACGCAATCCGTTATCGACAACGCCACGAAGGTACCCGGCAACAAGTTCTTTCAGACATTTCCCGACAACGTAATATGTACTGATGCAAAAATGGGTACGGACCAATACGGCAAACCGGCGATTGTCTATACTCATAAGGAAGGAGTTGACGGTATCGCCCACGATATAGGGACGGCTCTCCAATTATCATTCCGGCTGCGCCTTGACATAGACCGCTACAACGGCTACGCCCCCAAACTGACACCTCCGACATCCCCGACGGTCAGACAGGAGACCGCCGAGAAGAAAAATGAGGCTGTCAAGAGAACCACCGTTACAAAGGTGGCACCGCTGTTGGACCAGTACCGGGAAATGAAAAAGAGACATCCTGACGCCATACTGTTGTTCCGTGTCGGAGATTTCTATGAGATATTCGGAGAGGACGCAGTAAAAGCGTCCGAGATACTCGGCATAACCCTTACACGCCGCCTTAACGGGCCGACACGCAGTATCGAGCTTGCCGGATTCCCGCATCACGCCCTCGACACCTATCTGCCCAAGCTCGTAAGAGCCGGACAGCGGGTGGCGATATGTGAGCAGTTGGAAGAACCGAAACATAAGGTCGTGGAGGAAATTACTCCTAATAATCCTCCAAATAATCCTGTTTCTGATACTCCTACTCCTAATAATAAAGGAGTAGAGAAACATAATAATGGAGTGGAGCCTCCGGTTGAAACAAAGGTTGAACAGGAACCGGCACCTGAACCGATGCAAGAACCTCAGACGGCTCAACCGTCAACCTCTGAACCGCCCGTAACTGCACCCGCAGATAAACCGCAGGAAATAGAGACCGACGGCGCACCCGATTACAGCGGCGACTATGACCCACGGCTTTTTGCCTATAATCTTTTCGGAGAACTGGAGCCAATCGGCAAACCTCAACGCAGGCATAAGGCAGAACCGAAAAATGACAAAAGCGAGGCAAAACCTGTCAGCCGTCCTAAGAAGGATGCGCCATTGCCGCCCAAAGCCAAATTCCGTCAGCTCACCGACAAGGAGCTGGAGTTTTACGGCTCCCTGAACTGGGATGACAATCCGCCTATAAACGGCTTCTACGAGGCTATGATGTCTATCGCCCACCGACAGCTGGAGGAAAGGGCGAGAATGGAGGCGGAAGCCATGTCCGCCGAGGCAGCCAGAGCTGCGGGCATCGCCCCCGGCGAGACATACATCGAAAAGACCGAGGGGGATTTCATACCCGGCGGCCGCAACCGTCAGCCGAAAGTCACTGCCATACCGATAGAGGATGCGGGACCGGATATGTCGCCGAGAAAATTCTCGGAGGACATACGGCCTTTCCACAAGAACGGCTCTATGGTGGTGGACAACGGTCAAGTCGGATTTCTCTCCGATGTCAGGAAGAACGGCGCGACATTCAAGCCCATGCGCATAAAACCGGAACAGGCACAGCGCGCCATGCTCTATATAACCCTGTCGGAGACATACCAGCAGCTTTATGACTACGAGGCGGCGACACAGAAACCGTCGGAAGAACTGCGCGAACACCTCAACCAGTATTACGATGAGTTCGTGGAGCGTTACGGGCATCTCAACGAGAAAGCCAATGCCAAGCTGATTATGATGGACGCCAACGGCATGGATTCCCTTGCTCTGGAGCGTGCCGAGGCGGGGCTGTTTGTCAAGGCCGACATCTTCGACCATCCAGTTGCCTTCAATATCCACGAGGTGACTTCGGTCGATACCCCGATGGAGGCGTTGGCGGCGTCGCTCAACAAGTACGGCGATGTGAGACTCGAATATATGTCCTCCCTTGTGGATATGGATGAGAACCGAATTGCCGAAGAACTTAAGGGTCATATCTATTTCAATCCTCTTGTGTCGGAATACGAGACCGCCGACCGCTTCGTTGCCGGAAACGTGGTGAAGAAAGCGGAGATGATTGAACAGTGGATTAAAGACCATGACGCCCATGACAGCCGGATTGACGAAAGTCTTTCGGCGTTGAAGGACGCTGTTCCCCGCAGGATCACTTTCGAGGAGCTTGATTTCAATTTCGGTGAGAGGTGGATACCCACAGGCATCTACTCCGCATACATGACACACTTTTATGATACTGATGTAAAAGTCGTGTATTCTCCCATGCTTGATGAGTATTCGGTAACCAACTCCGGGGGCAATATGAAGATATGGGAGGAATATTGTGTGCGCGGTCAATACCGCTCCTATGACGGCATGAGCCTGTTGAAACACGCCCTTCACAACACCGTGCCTGAGATAAAGAAGTGCATCGGCCAGGACGACCACGGCAACGACATCAAGGTGCCGGATTCAGAGGCGATACAACTCGCCAATTCAAAGATTGAAGAAATCCGCGACGGCTTTACCGAATGGCTGGAGGCGCAAAGCCCGGAGTTCAAGGAGAGGCTTGTTGACCTCTATAACCGCAAGTTCAACTGTTTTGTCCGACCGAGGTATGACGGCTCACACCAGACTTTCCCCGGCCTCAACCTGAAGATGCTGGCTGACCGTTACGGGATACATTCGATATATGCCTCGCAGAAGGACTGCGTATGGATGCTTAAACAGAACGGCGGCGGCATAGCCGACCATCAGGTAGGTACGGGCAAGACACTGATAATGTGCATCGCCGCCCACGAGATGAAGCGTTTGGGCATGGTGCATAAGCCGATGATTATCGGACTGAAAGCCAATGTAGCCGACATAGCCATGACCTATCAGACGGCCTATCCCGACGCCCGCATCCTGTATGCCGATGAAAAGAGCTACACGGCGCAGAACCGTGTCCGTTTCTTCAACAATATCCGAAACAACGACTATGACTGCATAATAATGTCGCACGACCAGTTCGGCAAGATACCGCAGTCGCCGGAGTTGCAGCAGGAGATACTGGAGGCGGAATTAAACACAGTCGAGGAAAACCTTGATGTAGTCCGTCAGCAGGGAAAGGATGTGTCGCGCGGTATGCTCAGGGGTCTGGAGACCCGCAAGAAGAACCTTGAGGCGAAGCTGGAGACGGTGCGCTATCAGATAGACCACCGCACCGACGATGTGATTGACTTCCGTCAGATGGGCATAGACCACATTTTCGTGGACGAATCGCACCAGTTCAAGAATCTTATGTTCAACACCCGCCACAACCGTGTCGCGGGTCTGGGCAACTCGGACGGTAGCCAACGCGCCCTCAACCTCCTTTTCGCCATACGCACCATTCAGGAGCGCAACGGCAGGGATTTGGGAGCCACTTTCCTCAGCGGCACCACAATCAGCAACTCGTTGACAGAGCTTTACTTACTGTTCAAATATCTGCGTCCGAAAGAACTTGAAAGACAGGATATTCGATGTTTCGACGCTTGGGCGGCAATCTTTGCGAAGAAAACCACCGACTTCGAGTTCAATGTCACCAATAATATTGTGGCAAAGGACAGATTCAGGTACTTTATCAAGGTGCCGGAACTGGCGGCGTTTTATAATGAGATCACGGACTACCACACGGCGGAGGATGTGGGTGTTGACCGTCCTGAAAAACGGGAGATACTCCACAACATACCGCCAACACCACAGCAGGAGATGTTCATTCAGAAGCTGATGGAGTTTGCCAAGACCGGCGACGCCACTCTGCTGGGGCGCGGAGCGTTGTCTGATAAGGAGCGAAAGGGCAAGATGCTCATCGCCACTGATTATGCCCGCAAGATGGCTCTTGATATGCGCATGATTGACCCTTCCTATGAGGATAACCCGGACAACAAAGCCTCGCATTGCGCCCGTATGATTGCCGAGTATTACCGTAAGTTTGACGCTCAGAAAGGCACACAGTTTGTTTTCAGCGACTTGGGAACCTACAAGCCCGGCGAGTGGTCGGTTTACAGTGAAATCAAGCGCAAACTTGTCGAGGATTACGGTATCCCGGCGCATGAAATCCGGTTTATACAGGAGTGCAAGACCGCGAAATCGCGGAAAGCCGTCATAGAGGCCATGAACGAGGGAACCGTCAGGGTGCTTTTCGGTTCGACATCCATGCTGGGGACAGGCGTAAACGCCCAGAAAAGGGCTGTCGCGGTCCATGAGCTTGACACACCGTGGCGTCCCAGCGACTTGGAGCAGCGCGAGGGCCGTGCCATACGTAAGGGCAACGAGGTCGCAAAGCTCTACAACGACAACAAAGTCGATGTGATAATCTATGCCGTGGAGAGGTCGCTGGATTCCTACAAGTTCAACCTTCTTCACTGCAAACAGACATTCATATCGCAGTTGAAACGTGGCGCGCTTGGGGCGAGAACCATTGATGAAGGCTCTATGGACGAGGACACCGGCATGAACTTCTCGGAATATATGGCTATTCTCAGCGGCAACACTGACCTGCTTGAAAAGGCCAAACTTGAAAAGCGCATCGGCGCACTGGAGAGTGAACGTAAGGCGCACGGCAAGGGAAAGGCTGACAGCGAGTATAAGTTGCGCTCTCTGAACGACGACATCGGAAAGAACGAGATTACCATGCGGAAAATGCAGTCGGATCTGGACAAATATCAGGCAGCCGTAAAGCGTGATGATGAAGGTAATCCGTTGCCCGGTCTGACCCTCGACGGTTGCAGGTTCACTGATATTCAGAACATGGGTATCCATCTGCAAGGTCTGGCACAGCGTACCAACACCCACGGCGAGTCTGTCCGTGTCGGCGAGGTCTATGGCTTTCCGATAAGCATTGCCTCCGAGAAAACCTTGACTGACGGCATCGAGGCTGTGCAGAACCGCTTTGTCGTGGAGGGCGAGTACAAGTATCGATACAACAACGGCTTTATCGCTATGAGCGATACAAAAGCCGCCTGCATGAACTTCGTCAACGCTCTGGAGCGTCTTCCCGAAATCATACGCCAGTATGAGGAACGCACCGAGAAGATGCGGAAGGATGTGCCGTTGCTCGAAGCCATCATCGCAAAGCCGTGGGGCAAGGAGGATGAGCTGAAAGCGTTGAAAT
>CALKRW010000027.1 GCA_937989585.1 uncultured Porphyromonadaceae bacterium
TACTTCATAAAAAGCACCCCAAAAGTTTTTTGTCTAACTTTTGGGGTGCAGTTCAAAGCGACATAGCCTCCCGAGAGTATTTGTGTGTGTTATTTTCAGAAACGAATCTTTCGTCCGTTGACTATGTAGACACCAGGAGCAAGGACGGGCATTGCTGAACGTTTTCCCCGGTAGACCAACACTCCGTCGAGACGATAGACGGTCACAGCGTCTTCGGGCAAATCAGCCGAGATATCATCTATTCCGGAAAGGTCGGGTGACTCGACGATATTGGCAAACAATTCCCAGACAGGGGCAGAACGGTAAATCTGCGCATAGCCTTCCGGAACTTTCAGGGTTGCCTTGCGATAGACTTTGTTTGAAAACGCATTCATCGGCAGTAGCGGCGGCTCTGGGGCACATGAGGAAACTTCGGCAAAGTCGGGAATACTGTCGAAAGCGTGTTCACCGATTGTCTTAAGGGCTGCGGGCAATAATATCGACTTCAGTTCCCGACAGCCGTAGAATGCCTCGTCACCGATGGAACTCAGAAAGTGCGGAAGGGTGACCTCTTTCAGGGCCGTACAGCCGATAAAGGTTGCAGGCTCTATCTTACGGACAGTTTCCCATTTCGAGCCGAATTTGACTGATTCCAGCGAAGTACAGCGCTCGAAAGCCCGGGAGCCTACTGCCACTACAGTCTCCGGAATTTCGATTGACTTCAGTCTGGAAAGTTCGAAAGCCTTTTCGGGTATGACTTTCAGTGAGGCGGGGATGTTTATCGAAGACACACCCAGCCCCCAGAAACACTTCGGCCCTATGGACTGAAGGCTTTCGGGAAGTTGCAATGTCCAAAGGGCAGTGCAACGGCCAAGACCACTTTCGCCAATGGAGACAAGACCTTCGGGCAAGTTGAGCGTGGACATATTCCAGTTGGGATCGAAGGCATTTTCCTCGATGGTCGTAAGGGTGGATGGCAGGGTGACGGACTTCACGTTCAGTCCGCTGAAAGCAAACGCCGCGATAGTCGTCACGCCTTCGGGCACGGTAAGAAAGCGGTCGATGTCAAACGCCTGGTAGACAGTCTTGCGGTCGGCGCTCATCAGCAGGCCGTTACTGTAACGGTACCGGCTTCCGGCGGCAGGCGACATTGCTGACAAATCACTGCATCCGCGGAAGGCACAGTTTCCAATCTCCTGCAGCGACGCCGGGAGGGAAATACTAGTAATACCGGAATACTGGAAGGCAAACTCACCAATCTTAACGAGTCCCTCGGGAAGATATACGGGGTTCTTCAGTTTCTTACAATCCTGAAAAGCCTCGCCGAAAATATATTTGAGCCGGCTGTCAGAGTCAAAATCCACCCGTAGCAGGTCGGTCTGCTCGAATGCGGCATATCCAATGGATTCGACCGATGCAGGTATTCTCACGTAACGTATTCCGCTTTTCATAAAAGCGAACGCCGGGACACGAGTTATTCCATTGCCTAAGGCAAGGTCAACAAGCGAAGTCAATCCATAAAAAGGCTCATGATTGGCCGGAGCAGTGAAATCACGTGATACCGTGAGACCCCTGAGGTCAACCGAGGCCATGGCGTATTCGGCGAAACGAAGGGTCCCTTCGCCGGGTTCAATAATCATATAACTGATTGTCCGTCCCCTGAATGCTCCCTCACCTATTTCCACCACCGAATAAACTCCTGCTCCCGAAGGATCCGTGACAGTCGCAGGGATGGTGAGAATATTAGTAATCGCGATTCCTTCCGGCTCGGTCGGGGATTTAACCCTTACAGTATGATCGGTCTCGGAAATAACCTCATAATTGAGATTCTTCACCGTAAACGTGCGGCTCCATGCCGCCGTAAACGGAAGCATGGAGCACGCGAGTGCGATGGAGAGACAACGGTTCAGTCTCATCTTACAAGTATTTTGCTGACTTTCTCGCCTGAACGGACTACATATATGCCGGAATTGAGAGAGGACATGCCGGCACGTGTTCCGGAATATATCATGCGTCCCTGAAGGTCTGTCACGACAACCGAAGCGTCGGATGCGTCAGTCTCAATCTGTGAGGCAGAGAGGGTCTCGTTCTCCTCGACATTGACGAATTTCTGCCATCCCTCGGCTGCGGAATAATATTGAGCGGCACCCTTGGGGAGAATGAGTTTCGCGTTGGAATATGTGTCGGAAGAGAAGACATTTTCCTGAATTTCAGCAGGGATGCGGCCAAGGCAGGTGACAGAACTGAGATTTGCGGAGCCTCCGAAAGCATACTCGCCCATAGATTCGAGCGATTCGGGGAATGTCACTTCCTTAATGGCACTGCAATTGTAGAAAGCCCGATTTCCGACTGAAGCCAGAGTGGACGGAAGAATCAAATTTCCCAAATACCCATTATTCCTGAAAATATCAGCAGGGACAGCGGTACATCCTTCGGCAAACTCGGCAGTCTTCACTTCCAGGCCAGCACGGAACAAACCGGTGCAGTCACCTGCCTCAGGGTAAATCACGACCTTGACCATTCCGGAACCATTGAACGGAGAGAAAGGATCGTCGCTGTTCGGATATTTCAGAACCTTGACAGGTCTGGCAAGATAAAGAGTGTATTTGCCATGATAGAAAGCCCTGTCGTCCGAGGTGCCCATTTCGATTTCAGAATCGCCCGGTTCAAGAACCACAGCCTTCAGGGCCGTGCATCTGTTGGTGAAAAACGGTTCGATGAGTGTGACCGAAGCCGGAATCACAATAGAGTCCAGTTGCTGACATTTGTTCAGCATGGCATTTGGAAGCGTTTTCATCGTAGAGGGGAATTTCACATACTTCAGAGGAGCCGAAGCGAAAGCCTGGGGGATGGCCGAGGTTACTGTATAATCGATGCCTTCGCTCGAGACCGTCGCAGGCAATTCGAGCATAGCGGGAATCGAGGACGCATCATAACCGGTGATGGCGACAGTCTTGTCAGCCATAGACTGTACGGTATAGATTACACCGTCCACAACGAATGGCTCGGGCAACTTATTTGTTACGATATTGACAAATTTCTTCCAGCCGTCAGCCGCCGAATAAGCCTCAAGAGCATCCTTGGACGACACCTCGAGGACAGCGTCCGCATATGTCTCGTCAGAGAAGGCATCATCTGCCAGTGAGGGAGGAGTTGTAGCGGCACATCTTACAGAGTCCATCTTATTACCGGCAAAAGCGCCGTTGCCAATGGTTGCAAGACGAACCGGGAGGTTGATGACCTTCAGTTTCGGACACTCGGCAAACGCATAGTTGCCAATCGTGGTCAGTCTGTCCGGGAATGTGACTTCCTCGAGCGCGGGAAGACCAGAGAAAGAATAATCGGATAATTTAATTATTATAGGATCCAGATCTATGCGGGTCAAGCCGGTAGACATTCCGAAAAGACCTTTCGGGCTATAGAAGCCAGCGCTAAAGACAAGCCGTTTCAGTCCATCGCCGGCAAAAGGTGATTCGGCGGCGGAACCATTCAGGGTAACCTCACGGCCCAGATAGAGGGTATAATCGGACATCGAGAAAACCTGATCTGCAGCCGTTCCGAGATTGATTGATCCTCCTTCATTCAGGATGTTGACAACTTTGAGAGAGACACATCCGTCTGTCAGGTGAGCCCCGACCTGCTTGACATATCCGGGGATAACAATCGAGTCGAGTTCGGTACACTGCGCAAGAGCGCGCTTGCCGATTGACACACATCTGTTCGGGAATACAACCGACTTGACAGGAGCACCCTCAAGAGCGCCGTCGCCTACGTATTTGACCTTGTAGGGTAAGCCGCTCGGCTTATAAATGTTTTCAGGTATCACGAGGTCTTTTGAAAGATTCTTTGCAACATAACCGACCATGGACACGGTATATCGCTCACTCGTGATCTCACTGAAGAGCATACCGTCAACTTCGAAGGGAGGATCGGGCATAGTCACAATTTTGGCAAATTTAGTCCATCCCCATGCCTCATACGTGTAATGCCCGAGAACACTTGCATATACGGTCAGGGTCGCCTTTTCATAAGTCTCGGCAGAAAAGGTAGACTCATCAAGTTTGGGAGGCGCCGTAATCTTACATACAACCGATTCCATATCAGAACCGGCAAACGCTCTCTTGCCGATAGTTCCGACTGTAGTCGGGATAGTAAGGTTTTTAATCTGGGTACATTCGGCCAGGGCATTATCACCGATTTTAGCCACACTATAGGAAACACCGTCATTCACAACCGTATCGGGAATAGAAAGTGTTGCCGGAACATCAGCCACGTTACAACCGGTAAGGATGACTGACTTCGATGAGGCAGACTCAACCTTATAAGTCAGTCCGTCCGACGTAAAGGTCTGTGCCGATGCCACCGATGCAATCAGTGACATGAATAATGGAAGGTACAGTTTTTTCATCTGTGCAGGATTAAATGATTATTTAAAAAGTGTCTTTTTCTATAAATACACAATATCCCCAAATACACTTATGGGGAGGGTAATGGATAAGACAAACACAACAACTTGTAAATCTTTGAATTCTATTTGGCAAAGGTAATTAATAATTAAAAATTACCCCCCCGATTTGTTAATTTATGTTAATAAAATGGTTTTCTGCGAGTTTTCATACAAAATCAAGGAAACGGTTAAGGTTCTATCATCGCCCGCCACCACTGATTCATTCACATTTCAGAAAATATCCAGTAAATGCAATAAAATCCCCTGCCGGTTGTCCGACAGGGGTAATTTTGCCCCCAAAAACCTGAGAAGGAACCTGGAGCCAGACTTCTTAGGGTTGTGGAAGTATGTGGTATCTGCTAAGGAGAGGAACCTTTATAAATAGGGGCGGGGTTAGAGGATAATGAGGATGATGGAGCAGATAAAGAGGGCTACTATGCTTATCTGATTGAATTTTCTGAAGTATTGTTTGAAATTCGGGATACTGGGAGTGTTTTCGTCAACAGATCCGTCAGCGGATATGGATTTAGTATTGCGGACAGAGAGGGTAAGCAAGAAACTTGCTGCCAACAAAATAATGCCGATTATGACAAAGATTTTCATTATCGGCAGAGTGTAATGACTGGCCGCGTAATCGCCATATTCAGTCGCAACGCTGTAATTGTAAATGGATATACTTGCGGGAAGGTAGAGGATTGTGGCCAATACACCTGTCAAGGTGAACATTGATTTCTTTCCTGAGGGAAGAAGTGAGTTCAATGAATATTTAAGCGAAGTATATAATCCGGCAACCATGAAAGCAAATGAGAATATAAGAAATACTATATACCTCAGGGTCTCGGATTTAAAGGATTCGATATCTATTTTTTCGGATTTGCCTCCCGCATCTGTAGCGGACATAGTCCAGCCATCAGATTCGGCGAAGGATGCAAGCGCAAGACTCGAAATGGCGGTAATGATTATAATTGCGTATATGACTGTGAGGATGACTGTAAGTACCCAGAAGCGGGCAGGCACTTTACTGCAACGGGTAATTCTGGCATCTGCCGGGGCCAGGAGGAACCCCGATTGGAGTGTCAGGTAGAAGATTGTCACGGTAAGGAAGAATAATAAAGCACTGAGCATAAAAGAAATGTGATTTGATGCCTGCTCCGTCCCTGAGTCGGCGTTAGAAATAAGGTTGAAATAACAGCGTGGGGCGGTGTTCAGTATCTTACAGGACTTTTTTCCTGTAAAGGATAAGGCAAAGAACACGCTTATGAAACAACATATTGGCAAACTCCTTTGCCAACGTCAAAATTAAACAAAAAAATCTAATCCCGCAAAACCGTGAATAAGTCAGATGTGTCATAATGACAAGTGACTACACAGGGCTCCGGGATAAATGTTCTTTACAGAGAGCATTTTTAATAAAAAGTGCTTTTTACAGAGAGCATTTCTGACGGAAAATGCTCTTTGTAAAGAACATTGTGGGGTTGGGAATAGAGTAATACGGTGGCGCGAGACGGTATAGAAACAAGCAGTGGCCCCCCGGGAAGGGGCCACTGGGGTATCAGTAGGGATGTTTATCCGAAAGGATTTGTTCTACGTACGGGTGTCGTCTTATGGGCGTCGTATGGACAGGGTATCAGTATTCGTCGTCGTAGTCGAGGTCGGAATCGGGTTCGGAGGAGTCTTCGCCGTTCATGATTTTCATTAGTGTCTTGCGACCATTCTTGGAGTTGGCAAATTTTTCACCCTTATTGTTGAATTTTTCGCGAAGTTCGCTCGACATGTTGTGCTCGTTTTGGCTCAGAGCAATTATAAGGTCTTTTGTGGCATCGGCGAGGTCGCTGTCGTATTCTTCCTTGAGGATGTTCAGAGCGGAGAACAGGAGGTCGGTGCCTTTCTTGAGGTTCTTCTCGCTGGGGTCGTTGCTGATTTTGTCGGCGGTTTTCTCGCAGTCCTTGACAAGTTCCTTTGTAACGACTTCACCGGCATCGGCATCATCATCGCCGCTGCTCGACTTGCATGAGGATACTGTGAAGACCATGAGCATGGCCATAAGGAGGAAGGTTAATTTTTTCATTGTGATTAAATTTTAAGGTGTTAATAAATTGGGGGGATTTATGATTCTGAGTTGTTATTTCAGAGTCTTGCGGAGGGCGGCTTCGGCGGCCTTGAGCGATGGTCCGCGGTAGACCTGGGCGCCTGTGGAGTCGACGACTATGAAATAGGGAAGGCGTGGGATGCCGAGACGGGCGACTGCGGGTGCGGCTACAGAGCCTGCAGCCCAGCCGTGGTCGAACCCGGCGGAGTCTAGACGCAGACCGCGACGCCACGAGAGCGTGTCGCCGTCCATCGAGAAGTCGAGTATGCGCAGGCCCTTCGAGCCTTTCGCGACGGAATCGGTGCGGTCGCTGAGGACAGGCTGCGACTTAGCGGCGAGACGTCCCTTGGCCTTAGCATCGCTGTAGATGCGCTTGAGTGTCGGTACAATCGAGTCGGAACGGCCCGAGTTCTGGTCGGAAAACGCTAGCAGGGCAATGGTGCTGCGGCGTGGATTGAAGACTCCGATGGTATCGTTCTCATCGAGATAGGTGAACGGCACCACGCGCGACTGGGCGGCGTCCCTGCCTACGCGGGCGAGGCTTGCCTCGTAGCCCTCGACAAGGCGTGCGGGACGGCTCTCAGGGGAAATCGAGGATAGCAGTTTCTCGCCCTCGGCGGGACTGACCGACCAGTCGTAGGCGGTCATCATCAGGAGCGTGGAGACGATGTCCGAGCGGTGAGAGCCGACATACCTGGCGATGAAGGCGTTGATGCCCTTGCTGTCACGTGAGTCGAGCAGACGGGCGTTATCGTTGAGGACCTTGGCCCAGCGCTGCGAGACCTCGTTGCCCTCTATCCTGATCTTATTGACTGACTTGGGGTCGAGAGTCACCTTGATCTCGTCGCCGTCGACGGCATAGAAGCGTCCGAGAACACGGTAGTCGTTGCTGAGCAGTTCGACTATGGTGCCGTCGGCGGACGAACCCTCGAAGGCGAAATTGCCCTTGTCGGTTGGGAAAACCGAGTTCTGCAGTCTGCCTCCGTCGTAGTAGATGGCGCGCATGTTCATGGTGGCCCCGTCGGAGATACTGCCCTCGACGGAGAAGGCCTTCTTCTTCGAGCATGCGCACAGCATTGGCAGAAGCAGCAGTGCAAGCAGTAGCGGATGTATTATTCTCGCTTTGGCGGTCATGGCATGAATTATTGCAGTACGGGAACGAGTTGCGAGGCGAGGATGTAGCCTCCTACGAGGAGCCAGATGTAGAGGATGGCTGCAAGCAGGAAGGGTTTGGGGCCGGCCTTCTTGAACTTGTCGAACGAGGTCTCGGCGCCGAGGGCGGCCATGGCCATCGTCAGCAGGAAGGTGTCGACCCAGTTGACCCACTCGACCACCGGAGCGGGAAGAAGATCGAGCGAGTTGAAGCCGATGACGGCAAGGAACCAGAAGGCGAACCAGGGCACCTGGACTTTGCCGGCCTTGACGGACTGGCCTTCCTCGGCCGAACCGGCTGTGCAAGCGGCACGTCTGGCCTTGGCGGCGACCCACCATCCGAGTACCAGAAGCACGGGGACAAGCATCATCACGCGAATCATCTTGACGATGATGGCGGTGTTGGCGATTTCCTCGCCCATGGCGTTGCCGGCGCCTACGGCGTGGGCCACCTCGTGGAGGGTTGAGCCGGCGAAGATGCCCATCTCGTCGGGGGTCAGTTCGATGAGACCCATGCTGTATCCGATGGGATAGAGGAACATCGAGAGCGTGCCGAAAATCACCACGGTGGCGACGGCGACGGCGGTCTTGTAGGGCTTGGTGTTCATAGTGGCCTCGGCGCCGAGGACGGCGGCCGCGCCGCAGATGCCGCTGCCTATGGAGGTGAGCAGCGCGGTGTCGCGATCCATCTTTATCATCCTGCCAACCCAGACACCGCCGAGTATGGTCACGACAACGATGATGGCGTCGACGGTGATGCCGGGAATACCCACGGCGACAACGTCCTGGAATGTCAGGCGGAAGCCGTAGAGGATTATGCCGAGGCGGAGCAGGGTCTTGGACGAGAACCTGATGCCGGGGACCCATGTCTCGGGAAGGTGGTTGCGGAGCGAGTTGGCATAGGCCATACCGAGGATGATGCCGATGATCAGCGGTGATATGGACAGGGATTTCAGAAGACTCCACTCGCCGATGAAGCACGAGGCGCATGCGAAGAGCGCCATGAGAAGTATGCCGTGGTATTTGCCGGCGCTTTGTTCTTTGATCATATCTCTTGGATGGGTGTGTTATTTGGTTATGTATTAAATATGGTCATTCCTGGACGGACGTGACACCGGGGGTGTCGTCCGGTATGATGAAGATGGAGAAATTCACCGAGCCGTAGGCGCGGTGGTCGTAGAAGTGTGGAAGTGCGGAGAAGTCGTGCCTGCGCGAGTGCTCGAGGACGAAGACCGAGCCGGGACCCAGGAGGCGGGATTTCAGGACGGCCTCGGGGATTTCGGCGAAACCGGGCAGGTCGTAGGGAGGGTCGGCGAAAACGAGGCCGACGGGCGACGAGGCCGTGGCGATGAAGCGGAGTGCGTCGCCGCGCACGGGATGCCATGCGGGGTCGCGGAGTGTATCGGCCACCTTGCGGATGAAGGCGTACTGCACGGGCGACTTCTCGACGGATATCACCGAGGCGGCTCCACGCGAGAGTATCTCGGCAGACACGGCGCCTGTGCCGGCAAAGAGGTCGACGGCCCGTATGCCGTCGAAGTCAATCAGGTTCTCGAGGACATTGAAGATGTTCTCGCGGGCAAAGTCGGTGGTGGGCCGCGCGGTTATGTTTGTGGGGACGTCAAAGCGTCGGCGTCCGTATTTTCCTCGGATGATTCTCATAAACGGTCGTGGCTGACAGGGGGTTAATCGATAAGGGTGTTCGCAATCATCGGGAAGGGAGCGTCCATTGCCGCGGGGCCGATGCGCAGCATGTCGGAGGGGAATATGAGCGGCATGACGAAGCGGACGTTGCGGCGCAGGGCCGCCATCAGTTCCTCGCGCGGCGCAGGGTCGCCGGAGACAAGCACACGGTCGGCCTCGGGGTCGAAGTCGACCGAGCGGGCTACGGCGAGCGCGAAGTAGACGGCATCGCTGACGGCGCTGATGGCGAAGGTATTGGCGGTGATGATCGTGTCGCAGGCGACGGTCACTATGTCGCAGGCGTCGCCGTGGAGATGGATGTGCATGCGCGCTACGTTCCCGAAACGGGTGCGGTGCGCGTAGTAGCGGCAGAGCGGGGAGAGCCTGTGGCTGATGCGCGGAGTGCCGAAGGTGCGTTTCATGAAGCCCACGAGCCGGCGTGGTGCGGCGAATGCCAGTGTCGCGCCGGCGCCGTCGAGGGTGTCGCACATAGTCTCGAACTCATCTTCGCCGTACAGTTCGGCGAGCATGTCGGGAGCCTCGGCCACGCGGTCGGCCGGAAGCATAAGCATGCGCGGGGTGTCGACAAGACAGTCGACACGCCTGAAGCGGCCGAGCAGCAGGGGATTGTCGTAAACCGCATTCTCCAGGGCATCCTGGGGAGACTTTGCCGCGGGGTCGAGGCCGATATGTCGGTATATGAGCGAATTGTCCTCGGCCGGGGCAAAGACGGTCACATCGAGTCCGCGCGGACCGACAAGCATCTGCAGCCTGTGGCGCGAGGGATCCGGTACGAGATCTTTTGTCAGGTTCTGTGCCATGTGCTTGACCGTAGGTATCAGACCAGTTTGCTGAATGACGACGGCAGGGGAATCTCGAAGTTCATGTCGCGTCGGGTTATAGGATGGGCGAAGCGCAGGGTGCGCGCGTGCAGGCACAGGCGGTGGATGGGCGAGGTCTTCGCGCCGTACTTGCGATCGCCGGCTATGGGATGGCCCAGATGCTGCATATGCACGCGGATCTGGTTCTTGCGGCCCGTGTCGAGCGAGACGTCGAGCAGGGCGTAGCCGCCGCGTTTCTTCACGGTGGTGTAGCGTGTGACGGCGCGCTTCATGTCCTCGGGGCGGTCAGGGCGCTCATCGGGATTGTCGGAGGGAACGTAAACCACATGGCGCGAGTTCTCGGCGAGCATGGTGTCGACGGTACCCTCGGCGGGCTCGGGATAGCCCTCGACGATGGCGGCGTAGCGGCGGTCGATGACCATGTTGTTCCAGTTGTGCTGCATTGCCTCCTTGGCCTCGATTGACTTGGCGAACATCATCAGTCCGGATGTGTGCTGGTCGAGACGGTGGACGATGAAGAGTTTGTTGGCGGGATTGACGCGCTTGAGGTAGTCGCGGAGTATGGAGTAGGCCGTGACGTCACGGCTGCTCTCGCCTCCGGTTCCGCGCCGGGTGTCGGTGCCTACGGAAAGGAGTCCGTAGCCCTTGTTGACGACGATGATGTCATCGTCCTCGTAGACAAGTCTCAGCCTCGGGTGCGAGAGTGTCTGCCACGGACGCGAGGTGTTGACCTCGACTAGGTTGCCGGGATGGAGCACGGTGTCGAACTGCGAGGTTATGTTTCCGGCGGCACGGACCTGACCGTATTTAAGCCACGCCTTGACCGTGGTACGCTTTACGGGAGCGAAGGCTTCGGCCAGAAAGTCGATGAGCCTCAGTCCTTCGGGAGCGTCGGCGGGAACGGTGCGTACCTCTATGTTGTCGGGGCGGCCGGGCTGGCCATGAGCCCCGGGTTTATGTGCGAGCTGTTTCAATTGCTGGGGGATTTATCTGTTAAGTCGGATAGCAGTCTGTAATGATACCTCGGGACGCGGGGCGGCTCAGGCTTTCCTGCGTGTCGCGCGGCGCTTGGGCTTGACCTCCTGCCTGGAGATTATGTCCAGGACTTCCTCGTGCGTCAGGGCGGCGGGATCCTCGATGCCCTTGGGCAGACGGAAGTTGTTGCCCTTGTATGCGACGTATACGCCGTAGCGTCCGTTGAGTATCTGCATGTCGGGGTCATCGTCGAAGGTCTTGACGATCTTGCTCGCGGCGTCTGCGCGCTTAGCCTCGATGAGTTCTATGGCCTGCTCGAGAGTCAGGGCCGAGGGGTGCTCGTCCTTGGGAATGGAGACGAACTTGTTGTCGTGGCGCACATAGGGTCCGAAACGGCCTACGGCGACTGTCACCTCCTTGTCCTCGAACTTGCCGAGATGGCGTGGGAACTCAAAGAGTTTCAGGGCCTCGGCGAGGGTTATTGTCTCGACGGACTGGTCCTTGAGCAGCGATGCGAAGCGGGGCTTCCTGTCCTCCTCGGCGGAGCCTATCTGCACGAGGGGGCCGTAGCGGCCGATCTTCACGGACACTGGCTCGCCGGTGGCGGGGTCGACGCCGAGCCTGCGCTCGCCGACCTTGCTCTCGAAGTGCTTGTTCGACACGTCCTCGACGGTGGGATGGAAGTCATCGTAGAAGCCGCCGAGTTCCTTCGACCAGTCGAGGTCGCCCTCGGCTATGCGGTCGAAATCCTGCTCGATCTCGGCCGTGAAGTTGAAGTCGAGGATGCGGGGGAAGAATTCGGTGAGGAAGCGGTTGACGATGGTGCCGACATCGGTGGGTATGAGTTTTCCCTTCTCGGCGCCGTAGGTCTCGGTGCGCGTCTCCTCGGTTATCCTGCCGCCGGCGAGGGTCAGGTGCTCGAAGGTGCGCTCGATGCCGGGACGCTCGCCTTTCTCGACGTATCCGCGCTGCTGGATGGTCGAGATGGTAGGGGCGTAGGTCGAGGGGCGGCCTATGCCGAGTTCCTCGAGCTTGCGCACGAGCGTAGCCTCGGTGTAGCGCGGAGGCTGCTGGGTGAAGCGCTGTGTTGCGTCGATCTCGGCGGCGTCCACGCTGTCGCCGGTCTTCATTGCGGGCAGGAGGTCGGAGTTCTCGGCATCGTCCTCGTCGTCGCGGCCTTCGAGGTATACGCGCATGAAGCCGTCGAACCTGATGACCTCGCCGCTGGCGGTGAAGTGGGGGCTTCCGGCCTCGGGGCCTTTGGCTCCGCGGGGGATGATGTCGATGGTGGCGGTGGTCTTCTCGAGTTGTGCCTCGGCCATCTGCGAGGCTATGGTGCGTTTCCATATCAGGCTGTACAGTCGTTTCTCCTGCGCGGTGCCGTCGATGGTCTGCTTGGATATGTATGTCGGGCGGATTGCCTCGTGTGCCTCCTGTGCGCCCTTCGAACTGGTGTGATAGTGGCGTGTCTTGAGGTATTCCGGACCCATCGACCTGGTGATTTCGTCCGAAATGGCCGACACGGCCAGCGAGGAGAGGTTGAGCGAGTCGGTACGCATGTATGTGATGTGGCCGGCCTCGTAGAGGCGCTGTGCCACCATCATGGTCTGCGAGACGGTGAATCCGAGTTTGCGCGATGCCTCCTGCTGGAGGGTAGAGGTGGTGAAAGGCGGCGCGGGGGCTTTCTTCAGGGGCTTGGTCTCGATGTCGGCGACACGGAACGAGGCTCCGTTGCAGGCCTCGAGGAAGGCGCGGGCGGCCTTTACGTCGCTGAGGCGGCGCGAGAGGTCGGCACGGAACGGCATACCCTCGGGCGAGGTCATTCGCGCGGTGACGCGGAAATACGGTTCGGGGGTGAAGGCCTTGATTTCCTCCTCGCGCTCGACAATCAGGCGCACGGTCACCGACTGTACGCGGCCCGCCGAGAGCGAGGGCTTGATTTTCTTCCACAGCACAGGCGATAGTTCGAAACCAACGATGCGGTCGAGCACGCGGCGGGCCTGCTGGGCGTTCACGCGGTTCAGGTCGATGTGGCGCGGGTGCTTCAGGGCCTCGAGGATGGCGTTGGGCGTGATTTCGTGGAAGACGATGCGGCGCACGGTCCTGGGGTCAAGTCCCAGCACCTCGCTGAGGTGCCACGCGATGGCCTCGCCCTCGCGGTCCTCATCGGACGCGAGCCAGATGGTCTCGGTTTGGGCGGCAGCCTGACGGAGTTCGCTGACAATGTGCTTCTTGTCCTCGGGGATTTCGTAGATGGGCTGGAAGCCGTTTTCCACGTCGATTGAGAAATTCTTCTTGCGCAGATCGCGTATATGCCCGTAACTCGACATGACCTTATAGTCAGGTCCGAGAAACTGCTGTATGGTCTTAGCCTTGGCCGGAGACTCGACAATAACAAGGTTTTTTATCATAATAGCCTGTGTGTTAAAACATTGAAGGTATACCAAGAGAGTCGCCATGCGCATAGATCCGCAAGGCGTACCCTAAATCAACGCGCAAAGGTAATCAAAAGTCAGCAACCAAACGCAAAAATTTGCAAAAATCCCACATTATTATATATATCAATATAAAAAAGGCGAAAATATTCCCTGCAGACACTAACGGCACACACAAACGGGAGCGGTCATTGCCGCTCCTTGATTTTTATATGGAAATTCGGTGAGGTTATTCTTCGGCGGGGTGTTCGAGGCGGGTGACGCGGAGGAGTTCGAGGCGGGTGGCGGATTTGCGGAGGACGTCGATCTGGAGGTTGCCGAGGACTATCTCGCTGCCCTGGTCGGGAATCTGGCCGGTGGTGTGCAGGATGTAGCCGGCGAGGGTCTGGTAGTCGTCTTCCTCTGGTATGTCGAGGCCGTAGGCCTCGTTGAGGCGGTCGATCTCGCAGCGTCCGGAGAACTCATATATGCCCGGGGCGATGACGCGGGCCTCGGGGAGGGCCTTGTCGTGCTCGTCGCGTATCTCGCCGAATATCTCCTCGACGAGGTCCTCGAGCGTGACGAGACCCGCGGTGCCTCCGAATTCGTCGATGACAACGGCCATGGAACGTTTCTCGGCAAGCAGCCGGCGCATCATGACGTTGGCCATCAGTGTCTCGGGGGCGTATAGCACGGGGTTGACATGCTCGTGCCAGTCGTTGGCCGGGTCGAAGAGTTCGGAGACGTGGATGTAGCCGAGGATGTTGTCGATGTCGCCGCGGTAGACGATTATCTTGGAACGGCCTGTCTGGGTGAACAGGTGTGAGAGTTTCTCACGGTCGACGGAGTCGATGTCGACGGCCACGAGTTCGTTGCGCGGGGTCATGCAGTCGCGCAGGTGTGTTGACGAGAAGTCGAGGGCGTTCTGGAACATCTTCACTTCCTGCTCGACGGTCTCCTTTTTGTCCTCGAGGGTGTCGATGGTCTCCTCGAGATAGTCGTTGAGGTCGCCGACGGATATGAGGCTGACGTGCTTGGAGTCGGTCTTCATTCCGAACAGGCGCATCAGCGACTGCGACAGCCACGCGGCGGCCAGGGAGATGGGGTAGAAGAGGAGATAGAAGATGTAGATGGGCAACGCGAAGAAACGCAGCGAGGCGTTCGGGTTGATGCGGAAGATGGTCTTTGGGAAGAATTCGCCGGCGAGAAGGATCACGAGGGTGGATAGCAGTGTCTGGACGATCAGCATCACGGCCTCGTTGCTGATGAACGACTCGAGCCACGAGTTGATGAGTGCTGCGGCTCCCATACCGTAGATGACGAGCATCACGTTGTTGCCGACCAGAATGGAGGAGATGAAGAAGTCGGCGTCGGAGTAGAAGCGGCGTATGATGCGTGATATGAGGCTGCCGCCTCGCGAGTCGAGTTCGGCGCGCACGCGGTCGCCGGTGACGAAGGCTATCTCGGTGCCGGAGAAGAGTGCGCTGAACATCAGCGAGACCAGTGTTACTATCAGGGCGACTTCGAGGGACATTGTCTTATTATGTGTGCTGGCTTGGGGTTAGGTGGTGTTTATGTTTTTCGGGGTGGAGGGACTGAGGCGGGTCAGCGCCTTATGGCCGAGCCGCGGACGGGAGCGGGAGAGGCGGGGACATCGTCCTCGATATATTCGGAGGCGCGGCGGGCACGGACCGAGGCGGGTTCGGGAGCCTGCGGGCGCTCGGTGTATCCGGCCGTGGCGTCGACCGTATCGACCGGCTGCATACCGGGACCGAAGGGGCGTCCCTGGCCGGGGGCGCGCTTCATGGGAATGATGGCCGTGGGGCGGTTGACGGTGTACGCGCTCATGGTCTGGTCAGAGGTGAAGCCGTATCCCTCGATGATATGGTCCGAGCGGACTATGTGGATGAACGAGTCGCTGTACACCTCGGCGTCGCGCTGGTCCCAGAACAGTTGCTGAGTCAGGAAGGTGTCCTTGCGGACATTCACCATGATGACGTTGCCGTCGAGGCGCCACAGGCGCTTGTTGGTGTAGTATGTCGCCGAGTCGCAGACCAGGGTCGCCGCGGGGCGCATGGCCAGGTCGTAGTTCTCGAGTTCGAGTCCTGTCGGGAAGACCCACATGGGGTGTATCGAGTCGTCGTATATGTCCCAGCGGTCAGCCGTTATGTGATAGCGCGTGTAACCTGAGTCGGAGATGAAGGTCGACACGTCGCTTGTCGTCATGGTCGGAGTCTTCAGCGTGTCGCTGAGATTGGGGACATAGGTCTTCTTCTCCTCCTCGCACGAACTGAGCACGACGCATGCCACGAACGACAGCGCCATCAGGCGCGCTGCTATCTTCAGGGACTTCGAACACATATTCAAACAATTGTCGGATGCAAAGGGTTTGTCAGGAACGGCGGGGACACGGAGTCCCGCATGCACCGTGCGGCATCAGTAGATACGGCTCTTGCGGAACCACATCTCGTTGAAGTTGATGCCGATGGTGATGTTGAAGTAGTTTTCCTTGATAAGCGCCACGGGCGAGCACTGGCGGTGCTTCCACTCGAGGCCGAGGTTGACGATGCTCTTGAAGTTGGGCACGGGCAGGCCGAGGCCGAGTGTTATGCCGTACTCGCGGATGTTGTTGCCGCGTATCATCAGGTAGTCATGGTTGTAGTACGTGCCTGCGCGGTACTGGATGCGCCTGCCGTAGCCGCCGCGCGGATTGGGCGTGTACTGCATGCCGAGTCCGAGACGCCAGCGGTCGGCGAACTCGGTGCTCTCGAAGTTCTCGATCTTGGCGAACTTGGCGTTCTTCCAGGGCTGGTAGGTGAAGTCGGCCTCGACCATGAGGCTGTGGTTCCACTCGTAGTTGATGCCCGCGCCCCATGACTCGGGCAGCGAGTAGAGGCCCTTGAGGCTGGTGTAGCCGACGGTGTCGGCTGTGGCGTTGCTGTTGTGTGTGGCGCCGTCGTAGTATACGCCGTAGGTATGTCCGTGCAGGTCCTTGCCGGGCGAGAAAGTGAGGCCGAGGGTCACGCGGTTCCTGCGGCCGACGTTGAAGCCGTACTGGACGCCGAGGTCAAGGTGCCAGTCGCGCACCGACATGTTGCGTTGGAACATTGTCGACGAACTTGTCGAGGTCATCGTGTACAGGTCGTTGACGGTGTTGCCGAAGAGGTAGGCGAAATTGAATCCGAGCGACAGGCCGTCGAAGGGACGGCCTGCGAAGCCGAGATAGGCCTGGTTGATCGAGCCGGAGCCGGAGCGCTGGGTCGAGCCGTTCTCGATGTCGCCGCCGAAGGCATAGCCTGTCGAGGCGTAGGGCAGGATGCCTGCCGAGGCGCCCATGCGCTTGCCGATTGGCACCTGCATGGTGATGTATTCGAGACCGCCGCCGAACGAGCGCTCGGTGTTTCCGTTTTCCTGCGACCAGAGGGCGCTGAGACTCACTCCCATGTCGAAGAGGAAGGTCATGGAGTCGATGGCGGCGTACGATGCCGGATTCATCACGTTGATCTGTCGTCCCGAGCGCATGGCATAGCCCACGGAGCCCATGCCGCGCTGGGCCGAGGTGGCGTTGTCGTTGAGCATGCCGTAGCCGTAGCGCGAGTAAGGGGTCATGGTGCCGTTCTGGGCCTTGGCGGGAACGGTCAGCGTGGCGAGGAGCGCCACGAGGGAGAGGGGGAGAAGAATTTTTTTAAGTTTCATCAGTGATTGGTTTGCATAATGATGTTGAGGCCGAGGCAGACAAGGTCGGGGACTATCGCAGCCTCGAAACTAAGGCGGGGCGCCACGAGATTCGCGGCTCCGCCCGTCAGTATGACTTTCGCCGAGGGGAGAAGGCGGCGACGGTAGAACTCGATTTCGGCAACGACGCCGTCGACAGCGCCGGCCCTGAGTGCCATTGCCGTGTCACGCCCCCATGTCTCGACGTCGCCGACCGAGTCGACCAGAGGGAGGCGGGCCGTATAGCGGTTAAGGGCGCGAAGCCGCATGTTTATGCCGGGGGCTATGTTGCCTCCGGCGAACGTGCCGTCGCTCACGAGGTCGTAGGTCACGGCTGTGCCGACGTCGACCACGAGTACCTGGGGAGCGTCGGGCGCGAGCGACCATGCGCCCACGGCCGCGGCAAGCCTGTCGGCCCCGAGGGTCGACGGGGTGCGGTAGTCAACCCGCAGGGGCGTAGGCGTGGTGGCCGGGTCCAGCACCACGAGACGCCCGCAGCGCCCGGCAAGCAGCCGGCGCAGTTCCTCGTCACCGGTACCCGCAACAGAACAGAGACAGCAGCCGTTTATGGGTTTCCCGGCAGCGGGCGCCGCCTCATATGCGGGCGCGAGGAAGTCGTCGAGCGACGCGGCATCGACCGCCTTCAGCGCGGATTGCGCGAAAGGCCGCGTCTCGCCCTCCCGCCACAAAGCCAGTTTGGTGCGCGAGTTGCCGTGGTCGATAGTCAAATTCATGGCGCAAAATTACGCTTTTTTTGCATTATACCGCCACAAGCCCACCCCTTTTTACATTAAATATTACTAAAATACAATGCACTCCATGACATTTGTCCGAAATCAGCCAGCGAAACAGGGCAGTTCACCCCATATGCCGCCACGAGAACCGTTAAGCAGTGTTAAAACCGTGTCATAAACACGGACATTCCCTAACTTTGCACTCCACAATCAAGTCAACCAGACAGATACCCATGAAAAAACTTATTTTTACGGCGCTCATGCTTTCGGCAGGCGCCATCGGCGCACAGGCGCAGACCACGCTGTACGTGTCGCCCGACGGCTCGGACTCGGGTGACGGCTCGCAGTCATCACCATTCGCGACAGTGGCCAAGGCCGTCGAGACAGTACAGCCCGGAGGAAGCATCCTCGTCCACGCAGGCACATACTACATCACCGAACGCATCAAGATTCCCAGCAAGGAGACAAGCGAGCAGAACCGGATCCGCCTGTTCGCCTATGGCGACGGCGAGGTTATAATCGACGGCACGAACATGAACCCGGCGACAGCCGCCGAATTCAAGATGGCGCGCTGCATGTACTTTCCCTACTGGGCCAACTACTGGCATGTCAAGGGCATAACCTTCCAGAACGCCAAGGACAACGGTGTCAAGGTCGAGGGCAGCCATAACATATTCGAGCACTGTGTCTTCCGCGACAACAACGACACGGGCCTGCAGATAGGCATGTTCAAGGACTGGACCATTGAGGAATTCAAGTCGCTCCCAGGGTCCGGCCAGCCCGAATTCAACCCCGGATACGCATACTGCCGGGGCAACAAGGTGATAAACTGCGACTCGTACAACAACTACGACGCCACTGTATTCGGAGGTGGCTCGGATGACGGCGGCGACGCCGACGGTTTCGCATGCAAGCTCTTTCCCGGTCCGGGCACCGAATTCCACGGCTGCCGCGCATGGAACAACAGTGACGACAACTGGGACCTGTACATGGTCTACCATCCGGTCGTGATCGACAACTGCTATGCCTTCAACGCGGCGATCGACAGGAACGGCAGGCCGACGCCCGGCAACGGCAACGGCTTCAAACTCGGCGGAGGAGGCTCGTCTGGAGGCGCCGCCTTCGAGCAGTCGACCGGAGCACACCTAGTGCGCAACTGCGTGGCCTGGAACAATACGAGGAAGGGCTTCGACCAAAACAACGCCTGCGAGGCCATGTACCTTATAAACAACGTGGCATGGGGCAACGACTTCAACTACCGTTTCCCCACGAAGTTCGACTTCGGCACGATGTACCTGCGCAACTGCGTGGGCTTCAATGCCAGAACCCTCAACCACGAATTCCTGTCAGAGAATAAGGAAGGCTTCCGCATGCCCGACACCGAGTTCAACAGCTGGACGACAATCGACGGATGCGATCCCATCAAGGACGGCAACAAGGTTGGCAAAAACAAAGTATTCGCCGCCGACCACTCCGGCGAATTCCTTTCACTGCTCGAGGCCGACGCCAAGGCCGGGCGCCTCCCTGACGGCTCGCTGCCCGAAAACGGCTTCGCACGCCTGCGTCCGGGCAGCAGGTTTGTCGATGCCGGACAGGCCATAACCGATTTCAACCCCGCGCGTTTCATGACCGAGGCAGAGGCTGCCGCCGCAGGCATTGACCTTGCCACGCTGCCGGAGTTCTCCATCGAGTACAACGACGCGAGCGCCGACATGGGCGCCTACGAGAGCGGCGTACCCACGGCCGGAAAACTCTACCTCATGTCCGGCCGGCAGGACCAGACCGTCTACACCGGCACCGCCATCGAACCCGTAGTCGTGAAATGGGGCGGAGCGGCAACCGACGTCACAGTCGCCGGAGCGGACGCGCTCACCGTCACCAAGGACGCCGGGAGCAAGACCGTGACAATATCCGGCACACTCAGCGCCGACACCGAGGTAACCATCACCACTGTCGGCGGCGAGACCGCCGCAAGCCTGACCATCAGCCTGAGCGCATCAACCGTCGCCCCGGGCACACTCGCATGCACTAGCGGCAACGCCTCGCAGACCGTTTTCTACGACACCGAGATAACACCCATCGTCTTCGAACTCGGAGGCGGAGCCACGGCGTTCTCCGTCAAGGGTCTCCCCGAAGGCCTCGAATCAGCCGTCGAAGGCAGGAGCCTCACCATCACCGGAATTCCTGTATCCGAAGGCACATACACAGTCACCGCCACCGGCGGCATGACCGACGTATCGGTCAGCGGCACCATCTCTCTCGAGATTGCCAACCGTGTCCTCACCGGCGGCTGGTACCACATACAGGACGACTGGGACGCCATTCCCGCCGACCTGCAGGGCGTGGTGTCCGTCGAAAGCGATGACGCACACCCGTCGGCATGGGATCCCGAATATGACGAGAAAGGCACCGTTCCCGGCGGATGCACGCGCGGCGCAGTCAACGTGGGCCAGGGAGGAGCGCTCGTATGGACACTCCCGTCTCTGCTCGAACTCAAGGCGAACATCCACTTCACCGGAAGCCGCACGCTGCAGGTCAAATGGCAGGTCGAGGGCGAGGAGGAACACAGCTGGACGAGCAGCAGACTCAAGAAAGGTACCCTTACAGCCTGGGACTTCATGGCCAGTGCCGGAATCCCGCAGACCGACAGACCCGTCACCGTGAAGTTCCTGAACCCTGCCAGCCTCAACAACGGCGGCATCCGCGTCTACGACTTCTACGTCAAGGTATACGCCAAGGGCGACAGCGGCGCCGAGACCGTGACCACACCCGCCGAAACGCTTGACTACTACCTTACCGACGGTGCCGTCATACTCAGCCTCGACAACATAGCCTCGGCAAGTCTCTACAGTCTCGACGGACGCCCCGTCAGCAGCACGATAGCCTCGCAGGTAATACCCCTGCATGACACACACGGACTCCACATACTGCGTGTCACCACGGCCGACGGACGTACCCGCACCGCAAAAGTAGCGCTTCCCTGACCGTCCTGCCCCGTCCGGTGACGGCACGTACACCGAGACATCAGCGACACCCTCCGGCCGCTCCGCCATGAGCCGTCCCGCAATATGATTCGCACAAAACAGCGGCGTTTTTGACGATATTTTTAATTTTAAGGGCGATTTTTTGCGAAAATTAAAAAATTACCATTACTTTTGCACAAGCGAATTTCTAACTATTAATTAACTGATCATGAAGAGACTCTTTACTACTTTCCTGACCGCAGCGGCCGCCATCACACTCACCGCTGCGGCAAATGCCGCTCCTCTTGCCGTGGACGCCGTGGCCATAAACACCACCGCATCCGGCACCACCGAGAAGGTTGCCCCCGGCAACTCTTTCGAGAACGCTACCAAATTCCCCAACATCAACATCACACTCACACAGTCCGGGGTATCCTGCGGCGAGACCCTCCAGTTCACCTCCGACAAAGGACTGAGCAAGGAGGTTTCCGTCAACCACATGTTCTACGACATGGGATACTCCAATGAGGTCATCGTCAAGACCGGCGACGAGAGCATCACGGAATCCGGCGTCTACACGCTCCACGTCCCCGCGAACTTCTTCTCGCTCGACGGCAGCGGCAACGATGCCACCGACCTCGCCTGGACCTACACCAACACCACGGACCAGGGCGACGACAACGAGAAGGAACTGAAACTCACAGGTTTCACTGTCAACGGCGTCAACATGCTCGCCCAGAATCCCGCACTCGAACTCCTGGAGCGCGACGTACCCATCAATATTGACATCACCCCCATTCCCGAGGCCATGATGCTGACCCTGAAATTCTCTAACAAGGAGACAGGCGAACTCATCCGCAGCATGGAAATCTATTCCAACCCCAACAACCCTGCCATCGTCGTAGACCCCGCCACCGGCGTATACCACACGAAGGTCGCAGGCCGCGCCGTCAACAAGTTCTTCGAAGGCTCCGAGTACGCCGCCACAATCACCGCCTACAGCTCGACCAACGCCAACAACCCCGCCAACCAGGTATGGGGCCCTGTCGAGGTAGCATTCACCGGCTTATCCGAAGTCTACAAGTTCAGCCCCGCAACAATAGTTTCCGTAAGCCCGTCCGACGGCTCGGAAATCACCGACGTCTCCACCCCGATAGTCGTGACATTCTCGTCGCCCGTAGCCGAGGTTAAATGCTCCGTCACCGAAGGCGGCCAGGGCGCTAGCGCAAACGCACTGAGCGACATCACCGCCAACGCCGACAAGACCGTCTGGACAATCAGGCCAGGCAGAAGCTTCTGGAGCACATCCGACACCGAATGGACATTCATGATCTCGGCCAAAGACGCCGAGGGACGCGTAGTCGAAGGCAACCACGGCCTGGAGGCAAACTCCCAGTACTGGCTCGCATACAGCTGCTTCCTTGCCGCCCCGACCGTAAACATCGCTCCCGCATCGGGCATGGTTGAGGAACTCTACGAGTTCACCGCCACCGACGCCAGCGGCATCAGCCTCTCGTACACCTCGACCCCGTACGTCGTGAACGAGGCAGGCGAGACCGTGGCCCGCGTGGACATGAACTCCCAGGTACAGTACGACGCCCAGGGACGTGACATCACCACCGTTTCAGCCTCTGACGTCAAGGCTGTCAAGGCCGTGTTCCACCTCACCCAGGCCATAACCACCCCCGGCAAGTACAAGTTCATCCTCCCGCATGCAAGTTTCAGCATGGGCACCGAATACAGCAGTTCGTCCAACCGCTACATGGAAATCGAATACACCGTCGTTCCCATGGTAGCCGTCAACGTCGAGCTCGCCGACTTCGCCAAGGCATCCTTCAAGGTATCCCAGGGCAACAGCGCCAGGGTGGCCCTGACTCCCAGCGCCGACTGGAGACTCGCCACACTGACACTCAACGGCACCGACGTGACCGACAAGGTCGCAGGCGATGTCTACACCATCGAGAACATCACCGAAGAGGCCAGCCTCGTTGCAACCTACGAGTTCGCTCATGAAGTACAGGTCATCGAGACCGGAGGCACCGTAGGCGTAGTGACTGTCGAGAACAACCAGTACAAGGTCAGCAGTACCGCCGAGTGCATCAAGATCGAAAGCCTCAAGGGTGGCGAGGAAATCAACGTATTCACCGCCGCAGGCATGAAACTCGCCTCGCAGAAAGCCACAAAGGACACAATCGAAATCTCCGTGCCCCAGGGTCAGGTCTACATCGTCACAATCAACAACGTGGCCGTCAAGGTCAAGCACTGATCACGACATATCGCGACATACCGACATCTCATTCGCAAAAAATCACGCCAGGCCTGGCGTGATTTTTTTGTTATTTTCCGATAATTTTGGCGCGATATCCAGAGGAGAGCCGCTTCCTGAGAACTAAGGCTCGCCGGGCGGGAAGGAACGGCTTCCCGCTTACTTATTATTATTGTCGGGCGGGGAAATCGGGGGTAATTAAAGAAATTTTTGGTTAATTCGTTGCGGGGCGGCGAAAATATGCTAACTTTGCAACGCCAACGCCCTCTCCCCGGAGGGGGCGCATCGGCGTATATGTGCGCCTGTGTCAGCGGCGCCCCACTTCGGACAAACAAGAAATATATTTATAATCAATTAATTATCTAACCCCTAACTCATCTTCCCTATGTGGTTAATAAACTCATCCATAGGACGTAAGTTCGTGATGGCAATCACGGGCTGCTGCCTCGTCCTGTTTGTGACCTTTCACGTGCTGATGAACTCGGTGGCAATCTTCTGGCCCACAGCCTACAATTCGGTCTGCGAGTTTCTGGGCGCCAACTGGTATGCCCTGATAGCCTCGGCAGGTCTCGCCCTGCTGTTCATCATCCACATTGTCTACGCACTGTGGCTCACCTTCCAGAACCGCGCCGCCCGCGGCACCGACCGCTATGCGGTCAACACCCGTCCCCCCCAGGTCGAGTGGTCCTCGAAGAACATGCTCGTCCTCGGCATCGTTGTCGTTGCCTTCCTCGTAGTGCACCTCTGCCAGTTCTGGTACAAGATGCAGTACCAGGAACTCATGCACCACGACCTGTCAGTCCTTCCCCAGCTTGACGGCGTGCCCGTGCAGCCCGCCCTCGGCACACTTTTCCTCCAGATGGCCTTCAGCGCCGCATGGGTAGGCATCGTCTACATCATAGGCTTCATCGCCCTCTGGTTCCACATGAACCACGGCTTCTGGTCGATGTTCCAGACCGTAGGCTGGGACAACACCACATGGCTCCCCCGCCTCAAGAAAGTCTCCCTCTGGTGGACATCAGTCGTCGTCGTGCTCTTCATCGTCCAGGTAGGCGTCTTCACATGGCGCGCCAACGACAACTACTACACCGAGAACCCCGAACTTCAGGAACAGTACGCCGAGTCCTGGTTCAAACAGGTCGAGGCCGCCCAGGACGAGTTTGACGTCGCCCTCTCCGAGGCTCAGAAGCCCTTCAGGAACATCGACTTCCAGACAATGGACATGGCCTCACAGATGAAGGCCCAGCAGGACATGCAGGAGGCTCAGACCAACCTCATCAAGACCGCCGGCCGAACCTTCGTCAACAAGATGACCGTCATCGACTCCGCCTTCCAGAAACAGTGTCCCGACGTCATGCCCACACAGGAAATGCAGCAGGCTCTCCAGATGAAGGCTCAGTTCGAGGCCATGCTCAAGGCCATGGACACCCCCTTAGACCAAATAAACAACCAACGCTAAAAATCACTCATCGATATGGCAGATCTTAAAAATCTCGAGGGTATGATCGACTCTACCCCCATCATGAAGGACTTCGCCGACATCGAGTCGTCGAAACTCCCCGAGTACCAAATCGACTCAAAGATACCCGAAGGTCCCGTCGCTGAGAAATGGACCAACTATAAAGCCCACCAGAAACTCGTCAACCCCGCCAACAAGCGCAACCTCGACATCATCGTCGTCGGCACCGGCCTTGCAGGCGCCTCCGCCGCATCGTCACTCGGCGAGATGGGCTTCAACGTCCTCAACTTCTGCATCCAGGACTCGCCCCGCCGCGCTCACTCCATCGCCGCACAGGGCGGCATCAACGCGGCCAAGAACTATCAGAACGACGGCGACTCGGTCTACCGCCTGTTCTACGATACGGTCAAGGGCGGTGACTTCCGCTCGCGCGAGGCCAACGTCTACCGTCTGGCCGAGGTCTCGAACAACATCATCGACCAGTGCGTCGCACAGGGTGTGCCTTTCGCACGCGAGTACGGCGGCCTCCTCGCCAACCGCTCGTTCGGCGGTGCACAGGTGAGCCGTACTTTCTACGCCAAGGGCCAGACAGGCCAGCAGCTGCTGCTCGGCGCATACGCCTCGCTCAACCGCCAGATCAACAAGGGCACTGTCAAGTCGTTCACACGCCGCGAGATGCTCGACCTCGTCATCATCGACGGACGCGCACGCGGCATCATCGTCCGCAACCTCGTCACCGGCGAACTCGAGCGCTACGCCGCACACGCCGTTGTCATCGCCACCGGCGGCTACGGCCGCACATTCTTCCTGTCGACCAACGCCATGGGCTGCAACGGCTCCGCCGCAGTCCAGTGCTTCCGCAAGGGCGCATACCTCGCCAACCTCGCCTTCACGCAGATCCACCCCACCTGTATCCCCGTCCACGGCGAGCAGCAGTCCAAACTCACCCTCATGTCCGAGTCGCTCCGCAACGACGGCCGCATCTGGGTTCCCAAGAAGAAGGAGGACGCCGAGGCCATCCGCGCCGGCAAACTCAAGCCCACCGACATTCCCGACGAGGACCGCGACTTCTACCTCGAGCGCCGCTATCCCGCCTTCGGCAACCTCTGCCCCCGTGACATCGCCTCGCGTGCCGCCAAAGAGCGTTGCGACGCCGGATTCGGCGTAGGCACCGGCAACGCCGTCTACCTCGACTTCAAGTACGCCATCGACCGCCTGGGCGAGGACGTCGTCCGCGACCGCTACGGCAACCTCTTCGACATGTACAAGATGATCTCCGACGACGATCCCTACCACACTCCGATGATGATCTTCCCCGCATCGCACTACACCATGGGCGGCGTATGGGTCGACTACGAGCTCCAGACCTCCATCCGCGGACTCTTCGCCATCGGCGAGTGCAACTTCTCCGACCACGGCGCCAACCGCCTCGGCGCCTCTGCCCTCATGCAGGGTCTCGCCGACGGCTACTTCGTCCTCCCCTACACCATGCAGAACTACCTCAGCGACCAGATCAAGGTGCCCTGCCCCTCGACCGACGCCCCCGAGTTCGACAAGGCCGAGAACGACGTCAAGGCCCGTATCGAGAAACTCATGAGCATCCGCGGCACAAAATCGCCTGACGAAATCCACAAGCGCCTCGGCCACATCATGTGGAACCTCGTCGGCATGGGCCGCACACTCCAGAGCCTCGTCGAGGCCACCAGGGAGATCGAGGAAGTGCGCAAGGAATTCTACACCGACCTCCGCATCGTCGGAGCCGCCGACGACCTCAACACCGAGCTCGAGAAGGCTCTCCGCCTCGAGGACTTCCTCGTAATCGCCAAGATGATGGCCATCGACGCCCTCAACCGCAACGAGTCCTGCGGCGCACACTTCCGCGAGGAATACCAGACTCCCGACGGCGAGGCCAAGCGCAACGACAAGGACTACATGTACGTTTCCTGCTGGAAGTACACCGGCGACAACGAGAAGCCCATCCTCCTCAAGGAGCCCCTCGAGTACACCGCCATCCAGGTTCAGACCCGTAACTACAAATCGTAACCCCTGTTCTTTAACCCGTTAATACAGACTCAAAATGGAAAATACTATTAGCGTAAACCTGAAGATTTGGCGTCAGCGCGGTCCCAAAGAACCGGGTCAGTTCGTCAAATACCACCTCGACGGCGTCTCGACCGACGAGTCCTTCCTCGAGATGCTCGACATGCTCAACCAATTGCTGGTAGAGCGCGGCGAGGAACCCGTCGTCTTCGACAACGACTGCCGCGAGGGCATCTGCGGCATGTGCTCCCTCTACATCAACGGCCATCCCCACGGTCCCATCCAGGGCATAACCACCTGCCAGCTGCACATGCGCAAGTTCAACGACGGCGACGTAATCACCATCGAGCCCTGGCGCTCGGCTGCGTTCCCCGTCATCCGCGACCTCGCCGTCAACCGCAACGCCTTCGACCAGATACAGCAGGCCGGCGGCTACGTGTCGTTCAACTGCGGCGGCGCTCCCGACGCAAACAACATTCCCATCTCGAAGGCCATCGCCGACGAGGCCATGGACTCCGCCACCTGCATCGGCTGCGGCGCATGTGTCGCCGCCTGCAAGAACGGCTCCGCCATGCTCTTCGTCTCGGCCAAGGTCAGCCAGTTCGCACTCCTGCCCCAGGGTCAGGTCGAGCGCAAGCGCCGCGCCCGCGCCATGGTCCGCAAGATGGACGAACTCGGCTTCGGCAACTGCACCAACACCGGTGCCTGCGCCGCCGAGTGCCCCAAGAACATCTCCCTGTCGAACATCGCACGCCTCAACCGCGAGTTCATCAAGGCCAAATGCTCTGAATAATCCCTCATAACCATACTTTCCCGAAAGGCTGAGCCACCCGCTCAGCCTTTTTTGTGCCCGTTAATTCATTTTCGCACTTTTTTCGCACTGATTTTTTTGGCGGAACTGCCCCATCCTGTTACCTTTGCGTCATGCCAAAGACTTAAATCACATATCCGGCAGAAATCGTGGATTTTTGCTTATCGGGTAAACCTTTTTTTATTATCTTTGTACGGAAATGCGAACAACCCTTATCATACTCCTCACACTGCTTTTCGTCGGCTGTAGCC
>CALKRW010000028.1 GCA_937989585.1 uncultured Porphyromonadaceae bacterium
ACTCAATTCTATCACTATATCTTTCCGCATTTCACTTTTTTGTAGTAACTTTGCGTTATAAAATCGCGTAATTAGGTTCCGGGGCATTCGTTCCGCCGTCTCCGCACACCGACTCCTCCCACCACATAATCATATCACTGTCTTGAAAAAATCTCTCTGCAACATAGTCAATTCACTGGGCCGCAGCATCTTGCTCTCGCTGCTGGCGGCCTTCTGCCTCTTTGCCGCGGCGCCTTCGTCCACGGCTCTGCCTCTCGAGACTTACGCCTCGGCCTCGGTGCTCGGCGACGGACGCTGGGTCAAGGTCAGCGTCGGCGAGAGCGGTGTCTACGCCCTGACATCGGCCACGCTCCGCCGCATGGGCTTCACCGATCCCTCGCGTGTCCGCGTCTACGGCTACGGCGGCAGGCAGATCGCCGACAGGCTTAACGCTGCAAACTATGTCGATGACCTCCCCCAGGTACAGACCATGCTCACCGACCGCGGCAGCGTCGTCTTCTACGGCCAGGGTCCGGATTATTGGGTGCGGGGCAACAACGGCCGCTATAACAAGAACCTCAGCCTCTACACCACACGCGGCTACTACTTCGTCACCGAGGTTGCCGCAGGCGATACGGCCGTCGCCGCGCGGCCCGCTCAGGCCGGACGCCCCGGCGATGCCGGCGCTGTCTCGTCGTTCACGGGACGCATCCACTATGAGCGCAACATCAACGCTCCCGGCGAGTCTGGTGCCGAACTCGTCGGCGAGGATTTCCGCCTGACGCCCACGCGGCGCTTCACCTTCGACCTCGAGGGCCGCGACGAGGCCGACTCGGTGGTCTACGTCGAGTGCTCCTTCGTCACCAAGACTTTCTCCCGTTCGTCCACTGTCGAACTGACCGCCGGCGGCAGGACACGTACACAGACCATCAGTTCGACGCTCAACGACGCCGCATTCTTCGGCACCGAGGGCTCGGCGCGCCATGCCTTCGCTATTTCCGGCTCTAAACTCGACCTGACGCTCACCCACAAGTCTCCGGTCACCGTACACGCTGCATGGCTCAACTATCTGACCGTCAACTACACCCGTACTCTCACCCTGCCTGCGTCGGGTGCGCTGTCCTTTGCCCTGTCCTCGACGTCGGCCACGCTCGGGGGCGCAGTCGACGGCGTCCGCGTATGGGACGTCACTGACCCCATGCGTGTCCTCGAGATGCAGACAGGCGCTGTCTCCGACGGCAGGACGGCCTGGGTGAATTCCTACACAGGCCACCGCGAGTATGTCGCCTTCAATCCTGCCGCAAGATTGCCCGAGCCTGTCGTCGAGGGCAACGTGGCTAACCAGAACCTCCACGCCCTGACGCAGGCCGACATGATTATCGTCACCCTCCCGCCATGGCGTTCCCAGGCCGAGCGCATCGCTGCCCTACATACTTCGGGCACCGACTCGCTTGGCGTCGAGATTGTCGATGTCGCCAGGATCTACAACGAATTCGGCTCCGGAGCCGCCGACCCCGGTGCCCTCCGCCGCTTCTTCAAGATGGTCTACGACCGCTCGGACGATGCCGGCAGACCATTGCGTTACGTCCTTCTCATGGGCCGCTACTCGTACGACTGCGCCGGCCAGACCGAAGACTTCCGCCGCCTCGGCATCCACACAATCCCCTCGTGGTATCCCTCGGGCATCGACGCCTCGCTCAGCGACCGTACCGGCTACGGCACCGATGACGTCATGGCCATGCTCGCCGACAACTCGGGCACGAACCTCGGCTCGGACAAACTTTCCGTCGCCATCGGCCGCATGCCGGTCCGCGACCTCGAGGAGGCAACCTCCGACGTTGACAAACTCTACGAATACGTCAACAGCTCACGCAACACCACCTGGCGCAACCAGATGCTCTACCTCGTCGACGACGGCGACAACGGCGCCCACATGAACCAGGCCAACACGATGGACCTCAACGTCAATCCCGAGGACAGCCCCAACTTTGTCGCCAACAAGGTCTACATGGACGCCTACGAGCGCGTCGGCGACTCCTTCCCCATGGCACGCGAGGCCATGTTCCGCTACCTCAACGAGGGCGCCATGTTCTGGGTCTACCTCGGACACGCCAACCCTCACCAGTGGAGCCACGACAAGCAGTTGACCACCACCGACATCAACTCGCTTTACCTCAAGCACCTTCCCGTCCTCTTCGCCGGAACCTGCGAGTTCCTCCGCTGGGACTCGAACACCGAGAGCGGCGGCGAGGTCATGTTCCACGAGCGTTTCGGCGGCGTCATCTCGATGATTTCGGCGACGCGGCCTGTCTACATCTCTGACAACGGTCTCTTCTCCGCGGCCATGGGCCGTGCGCTCGGCTCGCGCGACGAACTCGGACGCATACACCGCGTCGGCGACCTCTACCGCATAGCCAAGAACGACATCCGAAACTACGAGGACAAGCCTGTCTCCGACACCAACCGCCTGCGCTACGTCCTCATGGGTGATCCCGCCATGAAACTCGCCGCCCCCGACAACCGCATCATCCTCGAGTCTGTAAACGGCGTTCCCGTGATGGCTCCCGGCGACACCGAGGGCGACGCTCCGGTAATCACTGCTCTCAGCCGTCCGCGCCTCACAGGTATTGTCACCGACCCCATGGGCAACCCCATTCCCGATTTCAACGGCTCGCTCCACGTCACCATCTTCGACGCCGCCAGGTCCACGACCACCAACGGCTGGGGAACCAACGGCGCCGAGGTCACCTTCCAGGAACACGGCTCGAAACTCTACAACGGAATCATCAGCGTGAAGGACGGCCGCTTCGACAGCACCATAGCCATGCCATCCGAGATTGCCGACAACTATCGTCCCGCACTGGCCAGTTTCTATGCCTACGACGAGTCGGCGCGCCGCCATGCCGCCGGTGTCAGCGCCGGGTTCTACGTATACGGCCTTGACGAGTCGGCGCTCCCCGACACTGTGCCTCCCGTCATCGACGCCATCTTCCTCAACGGCGAGGACTTTGCCGACGGGGGCCGCGTCAACCTCTCGCCGACTCTGATAGCCCGCGTCAGCGACGACGTCGGCATAAACATCTCCACAGCCGGTGTCGGACGCCAGATGACCGTGCGTCTTGACGGCAACCGCTCGTACAGCGACGTCGCCGAATATTTCACTCCCTCGGCCGACGGCTCTCCCTCGGGAGAGGTGGCATATACCCTCGAGAACCTTACCGAAGGAAGCCATACGCTCGAGTTCAGCGTATGGGACACCTCGGGCAACAGTGCCTCGGCATCAATCGACTTTGTCGTGGACGCAGGCTCTGTCCCGCGGCTCTACGACGTCTACACCGACTCGAACCCGGCCGTATCCTCGGCTAACTTCTACGTCACCACCGACCGTCCGAACCAGCTGGTAACCGTCACGATCACTGTCTATAACCTTATGGGCCGCGAGATATGGAGCAAGACCGTCCGCGGACGCAACGACCTCTTCACCACGACTCCCGTCAACTGGGACCTCTGCGACAGTGCGGGACGCCGCGTTCCGCGCGGAATCTATCTCTATCGCGCCTCTGTCTCCGACAACGACGAGACTTATGTCACCGCCTCGCGCCGGATTGCCGTCGCCGCCCAATAACATCACTACAATGCCGGTAGAAAAAAACCACAGACCTCAGGCACTTCCCGAGCCCACGCTGCGCCGCCTGCCGTGGTATCTGGCCTACGTGACCAGACTCATGCGCGGCGGAGCCGAATACGTCTCCTCCACCCAGATTGCCGCCGCCGTAGGCGTTGACTCCTCGCAGATAGCCAAGGACCTCTCATTCCTCAACGTCCGCGGCAAGACCCGCATAGGTTACGAGGTTCCCGTGCTCGAGCGCGAGCTCCGCGACTTTCTCGGATTCCGCCGGAGCCACAACGCCGTTGTCATAGGCGCCGGCTCGCTCGGTTCGGCTCTCATGCGCGACTCGGGCCTGCACCGCTACGGCCTGAATATTGTCGCCGCATTCGACATCGACCCCCAGATTGCCGGCGGCGAGATTGCCGGCATACCAATCTATAATATCACGCGCATGAAGGAGATTGTCCCAGCCCTCGACGTCGACATTGCCGTGCTCACCGTCCCGGTCGACGTCGCCCAGAGTCTTGCCGACGACGGCATGGAGGCCGGAATACGCGCTATCTGGAATTTCACGCCCTCACGCATATCCGTGCGCGAGGGCTGTGTCGTTCAGAACACCTCGCTCTACGCCCACCTCGCCGTGATGTACAACCGTCTCGAGACACAATGACACCTGCCTTATGAAAGTCCTGTGCATCGAATCCATCTCCGGACCTTTCCGCGCGACTGCATGCGTGGACTCGTCACTGCGTCTGCGCAACGAGCCGTTCTTCCCCCCGGATGACAGTCCGTGGCATGCCTCACTCTTCATCGGCGCCCGCATCGACAGGCTCGGCATGAAGATTTCTCCCCGTTTCGCCACACGCTATTTCTCGTCCGTCACCCTTCTTGCACATCCCTTTGTGCCGGGGAGCGAGGTGCCGTACGAATGGTCGCGCGACTGTGCGCTTTTCAACAACGGCGACATTGACGTTTCAGCACTTCCCGACGAGTTCGGTGTGGCTGTCAGCGGCTCGCCCGGCGCTCCGTTCGCCCTCACTCTTGGAAGGGACGCTCTTGTCGCGCTTCTTGCCCGTGCTGTCAGCGAGATCAGCGCGTTCCACACCCTCAAGACCGGCGATATTGTCGCACTCCCCCTCGATTTTCCTCTCCTGCCGCTTCCTATTGGAGCCGATTACTACATCTCTGCCGCAGGAACCACCCTCCTGCATCTCAAGTCCCGCTGACCCCGGCTGGCATCCTTAACGCTGTTTACGGCCCGCAGGTCCCCTGACCCGGCACAGACCGTAACAATTATTTCTAATCCGCGATGAACCTTAAGAATCTACGTCTCTGCATCCTCTCTCTCTGCGTGTCTATTGCCGCGGGAGCACTGGCCCTCAGTCCATCCTTTTATGCCCCGAGATCCGTACTTTCCTCGGGCCGATGGGTGAAAATCCGTGTCCCCGCCGAAGGACTGTACCGTATCCCCTACGACTCCCTCGCCGCATGGGGATTCGCCGACCCCTCGCGGGTCAGTGTCTACGGTTACGGCGGCGCCATGCTCACACCCCAGAGACACAGCGAGTCCGGTCCCGACGATCTCACCCGTTCATACACCCACCATGCCGGAGGACAGATCTTCTTCTACGGCGAGGGTCCCTCGCGCACTTCGGCCCTCGGACGAGAAGCCTACTCATACATGCGCAATCCGTATTCCGCATACGGATATTATTTCCTCTCGGACTGCGGCGCGGGTGACGTTCCCTCGCTTGCTCCGTCTGCCGCGTCTGTCTTCACCACAACCTCCTACAGTGCGTTTACCGTCGACAACGATGTGGACAATCCGGTGGGCTGCGGCGTCGCGTTCTTCGACAGGCCTCTCCGCGCAGGCGGGAAATACAGTTATGTCCTTCCCGTGCGCGGCTTCGATCCGTCGGAACTCGGCAACTCGGTCTACGTGGCCTACAATTTCGTGGCCGCGAACACTACGCGGCTTGGTCTCGATGTGACTCCTCCCGCCGAGATGAATATCCTGCTCCGTAATGTCAACGCCCAGGTGGCCATGATGTCCAACACCGAAGGCTCGCAGAAGTATCTGGTCGCCCCCGAGGGCTCGCGCACTGTCGCCGCGCCTGACGGCGCGATTCCCGACGGCGACTATGTATGGGAGTTCGCCTGTCCTTCCGGCGCAAGTCCGGCATACTGCGCTCTCGACCGCGTGCATTTCGTCTATCCGAGGGTCAACCGGCTTGACGGCGCCCCTCTGGTCATGGAGCGCATTGTCACGGATGGCTCGACGGGTTTCTCGGTGTCGGGTGCCTCCGCTTCTTCGATTGTGCTGAACTGTACGGATCCATCGGCGGTAGCGCTCCATCCTGTCTCGTTCGATCCTGAGGCCTCTGTGCTCAGGGGATGTTACGGCATGTCTCCTTCCGACACTGTCCCGGTGCGCCTCATGTCATTCGATACCGCCGACGCTGATGCCTTTCCGCTGCCCGGGTTCGACGGCGAGGTCGCCCCGCAGGACATCCACGGAAGCGATGTCCCGCAGATGCTCATCGTCACGACGCGCGGTCTGCGTCCGGCAGCCGATGAACTGGCCGCGATACACTCTGCGCGGGGGCTCGAGTGTCTTGTCGTGACCCAGGACGAGGTCTTCAACGAGTTCTCTTCGGGCACACCTATGCCTTTTGCCATAAACCGCTGCGCGAAGATGTTCTACGACCGCGACCCGCAGCGGTTCCGCTATGTGCTGCTCTACGGCAGGTCGACATGGGATCCCCGCGGCATAACGCGCCCCGCCGATGACGATTATGTCATAACCCACGAGTGCGAGTTCACCGCCTACAATTCTTCAGCAAGACCCGGACGGGCTTTCGCCGCCGACAAGACCACGGCCTTCGTCTCGGATTCCTATATGGGTATTCTCGGTGATTCGTTCGATGTCGCCAGAATAGATGCCGCCCCGCGCACGGTCGCCGTCGGACGCATACCGGCGCGCTCTGTCTCCGAGGCAAGGGATTTCAACGCCAAGATAAAGTCATATCTCGACAATCCGGCCACTATCGACGAATTCGTCCGCACGCTGGCGATGTCCGACCTCGGAAACAGGCAGACACACCTCAACTATTCGCTCGATGCCATAGGCGGTATGCGCAGGGCAATGCCTGCGATGACTTTCATCCAGGGACACAACGAACTTTACAGCCTGTCGCACAACCTGTCGCTAAGATGCCGCGAGGTCGCCGCCTCGGCGCTTAAGTCGGGTGTCGGACTCCTCGACTACTCGGGCCACGGCTCAGGTGCGGGTATCGGCACCGGATGGGTCTGGCTGAATTCCAATGTCAGGAATGTCTCGTACAGCCGTCCTCCCCTGGCCATCCTCATCACGTGCGACACATATATATACGATATTGTCAACGAGGGTTTCGTACACAATCTGCTTTCCGTCCCCGACGGGGGCGCAATGGGTGCCATAGCGTCGGCTCGCGCCGTCTACATGGACCTCAACCAGCCTTTCCACCTTGCCCTGACCGGAGCCTACGCGGGTGCCCGCGCCGGCATGTCCATGGGCGAGGTCCTCGTGGAAGGCTATAACAGTATGATATCCGGCATGGGAGTCTCCCGCGCCACAGCCGTCAATGCCATGTGTTTCAATTACTGCGGTGACCCCTCGCTGCCTCTTGCGGCCCCGTCGCATGACATCGCGATAGAAAGCATCGGCGGCAGCGACCTGAGGAGCCTGGGCGCCGACGCTCCCGGTCCCGACATCGTGGCTCTGCGCCCATCGCTCGCCGAGGGCCGTGTCACGGACAGCCGTGGCCGCACTGACGAGTCGTTCAGCGGTACGGCCACACTCTACGTCTACGAGTCGGAGCGCAGGGCCGCTCTCAACAATCCCTCGGATTCTGTCTCGTCAGTATCGCTTGACGAGGATCTTCTGGCCTCCTTCCCCGGAACCGTGCGTAACGGTCGTTTTTCAATCCCGTTCGCATGTCCTGCGCCTTCCTATCCCGGCAAAGCCAACCGCGTGGTCGTTACCGCGACAGCCGGTGACGGCGACATGCGCGCGGCCGGAGTCTTCGGACGCTGCCGGGTTACCGACCCCGACGGGAACGGCGCCGTATCATATCCGGCGCCTGAGATCTGCGATCTGTCCATAAGTTCGCCGGGCTGCGCCAGCGGTGGGCCCGTGGGTCCCTCGGCCACTGTCAGCGCCGTCGTGTCTGTGTCTGAACTCGGACTGTATATTGCCGATGCCATGGGACGCAGGCCTTCGCTGCGCATCGACTCGCGCCGTGTACTCCCTGTCGGAAGGAATTTCATACGTCCGGCAGCGGGGCGCCCCGGCGTGTATCTTGTCGAGGTCCCCGTCGACGGACTTGCCGACGGACAGCACACGCTCACTCTCTCTGTCGCCGACAATGCCGGACAGATGGCCGAGGCATCCATCGCATTTGCGGTCAGCGCCTCGAGCCGCCGGGCTGTCCTCTCGCTGGCTGAAAGTAATGCCGCTGACGCCCGCTCGTCGCTTACACTCGAACTCGACTCGCCCGTGCAGCCGTCGTCCGGCTCCCGGCTCATTATTACCGATGCCCTCGGCAACACGGTGCTTTCCGTTGCCGCACCCGCTTTCCCCTATGTATGGAACCTGATGGATTCTGACGGCCATCCCGTGCCTGACGGACACTACGACGCACGCTTCATCTCTGCCGACCGGGAGAATGGAGGTGGCATATACTCGCCACTGCTTCCGCTAAGTGTGGTCAGATAGGCCGCGCCCCCTGCCATGAGGCCCATCTGTCCTCTGTAAGGGACCGCGGAATCAACTTAATGACTCCCCTTACAATAAATGGCCTCCCGGTGCGTTTATCTATTGACTTAATAGCCTCCCGAAGGTACGGCATGACTGTTAACTCCCCTCTAATTATATAATTGTACACCTAATCTGTACACTGCAATTCAATGAAAGCCAAACTCATAATCCTTTCTGCTGTTCTCTGCCCCGCTGTCGCGCTCGCCGAGAATGTCAAAAACGAATTCAACCCCATACAGACCGGCGTCACATCCCTGTCGATCGCTCCGGATGCCCGCGGCGCCTCGATGGGTGACCTCGGCGCCGCTACCGACCCTGACGCCAACTCTCAGTTCTGGAATCCCTCGAAGTATGCCTTCGCATACTCGCAGAGCGCTGTCTCCATCAACTACACGCCCTGGCTCCGCAAACTTGTCAACGACATCTTCCTCGCCGACCTCTCGGCCTACTACAAACTGGGTTCAGGCGACAACCAGGCACTGTCGGCATCGTTGCGCTATTTCTCGCTCGGCGAGGTCAACACCTCGGGTCCGACCGGCGACGCCGGCCAGAGCCTCAACCCCTACGAACTATCGTTCGACGTGGGCTACTCACGCAAACTCTCGGAGAAGTTCTCCATGGGCGTCGTGTTCCGCTACATCTACTCCGATCTCGGTTTCTCCGAATCGGACTCGGGCGACCAGATAACCGGCGCCTCGGCCTTCTCGGCCGACATCTCGGGCTACTACAACACCTATCCCATCATCGGACGCAACGAGTGCCAGTGGGCGTGGGGCTGGAACATCTCCAACATCGGTACCAAGGTATCCTATGACAACGGCAACGCCCCGGCCTTCCTTCCCACCAACCTGCGTATAGGAACCTCGTTCACATTCCCGCTGGCCGACTACCACAATCTCTCGCTCAACCTCGACGCCAACAAACTCCTCGTCCCGGCACGTCCCCGCGAGAGCGACTACGACACCGAGACCACCGAGGGCCAGCAGCAGTACCTCGACGCCCTCGAGGACTGGGAGAACATGTCGTCCATCACCGGCATATTCAAGTCGTTCTCCGACGCACCCGGCGGATTCAAGGAGGAACTCCGCGAGATCACATGGTCGTTCGGCGCCGAGTACAACTACAACCAGCAGTTCTTCCTCCGCGCGGGATACTTCTATGAGAACGAGTTCAAGGGCAACCGCCAGTACTTTGGCTTCGGCGCCGGCTTCTCGCTCAACGTGGTACGCCTCGACGCATCCTACATGCTTGCCACCGCCCAGACATCTCCCCTCGACCAGACTCTCCGCTTCACCCTCACCTTTGACCTTGACGGTCTCCGCGACATCCTCGGACGCCGCAGATAATACCCCGCACACGTACTAAACCAAATCAAGATGTATGTATCGAATAGGAAACGGCTTTGACGTCCACCGTCTTGTCGAGGGCAGACCCCTCGTCATCTGTGGAGTCAGAATCGAACATAATCTCGGCCTCCTCGGCCACAGCGACGCCGATGTCGCTATCCACGCTCTCTGCGACGCCCTTCTCGGCGCCGCAGCGCTTGGTGATATAGGGAAGCACTTTCCCGACACGGATCCCCGCTACAAGGGCATCGACTCGCGCCTTCTTCTGCGCCATGTCGTCGGCCTGCTTGCCGCCCGCGGCTGGCGCCCCGTCAACGTCGACGTCACCATCATGGCCCAGGCCCCGAAGATGGCCCCGCACATCGAGGCAATGCGCGCCAACCTCGCCGCCGATCTCTCTCCCGCCGGCGGCCCCGGGACATTCCCCCTTGACTGCGTCTCCGTGAAGGCAACGACCACCGAGCATCTCGGCTTCACCGGTCGCGGCGAAGGCATCGCCGCCCAGGCAACGGCGCTACTAACAAGTATCAAGTCATAGTTACAAGTTACGAAGTAAAAAACTTAGTAACTCATAACTCTGACCTGAAACTTATAATTCATCACTCTGACTTAAAACTTGCTTAACTCTTCATCACTCTGACCTCTGACCTGTAAAAAATGTCTTTATTCGACTGGATACTGATAATCATCGCCATCGGCGGCGCATTCTTCGGATACAAACGCGGTCTCATTGCCCAGATCGGCTCACTCGTGGGACTCATCGCCGCCATTATTTTCTGCCGCATCTTCGCCGGCGATCTCGCCGCGGCTTTCAACTCTCCTTCCGACACTGCCCAGACACGCCTTCTCCACACGGTGTTGAGTTACGTGCTCATATTCGCGGTTTGCTACATAGGCTCCCGCATTCTCGTGAGCATATGCAACTTTACGCTCTCGGCGTTGCGGCTGAAAGGCATCGACAATCTCGCCGGCGCGGTCTTCAAGGTTCTCGAATGGGTGCTTTTCTATTCCCTTTTTCTCAACCTCTGGGTGATGGTCCTACCCGAGACACAGATACGCTCGTCACGCTCGAGACTCACTGAGACGGTGCTGAACTTCGCCCCCAATGTACTTGGCTCCGAGACTGCCTCCGAAGTCTTCCACTCGGTCGATGCCCTCGGCGACAAGGCCAGGGAGGCTCTCCCCGCCGACACTACCCGCGAGTCAACCGGTGAGACCGTGCGCGACGCCGTCATCGAGCGGGTCATAGGCTCCGCCACCGGTTCGCACGGCGATGAACACTGACCCCCGCTGAGACGTTAATTCTCATGACGTAAAGGGCGCCAACGCGCCATATCTAACATACTATACATTGTGCATCAATCAAGACATGGACAATAAGACACCTGAAAGCAAAGCCGCTGCCGAAGGCCGCATCGAAGCCCGCGAGGCCGTGGGCGGCGAATACAAATACGGCTTTGTCAGCGACATAGATACCGATGTCATCCCACGCGGCCTGAACGAGGATGTCATTCGGCTGATTTCACGCAAGAAGGGCGAGCCTGACTGGCTCCTCGACTTCCGCCTCAAGGCCTACCGCCACCTGCTGACCCTCAGGCAGCCCCACTGGGCGCATCTCGATCTTCCCGAAGTCGACCTCCAGGCACTGAGTTATTACGCCGCCCCGAAGTCGGCAAAGAAAGGACCGGAGAGCCTCGACGAGGTCGACCCGGCGCTCATCGACACCTTCAACCGCCTCGGCATTCCCCTTGAGGAGCAGAAGGCCCTCTCCGGAATGGCCGTCGACGCCGTGATGGACTCGGTCAGCGTAAAGACCACACACCGCGAGAAACTTGCAGAACTCGGCATCATCTTCTGCTCGTTCTCCGAGGCTGTCAAGGACTATCCCGACCTCGTGCGCAAGTATCTCGGCAAGGTCGTTCCGTACACCGACAACTACTGGGCCGCCCTCAATTCGGCTGTCTTCTCCGACGGCTCGTTCGTCTACATCCCCAAGGGCGTCCGCTGCCCCATGGAACTGTCGACCTACTTCCGCATCAACGCCGCCGGAACCGGCCAGTTCGAGCGAACGCTCATCGTCGCCGACGATGACGCCTATGTCTCCTACCTCGAGGGCTGTACCGCTCCCATGCGCGACGAGAACCAGCTCCACGCCGCCATCGTCGAGATTATCGTCGAGGACCGCGCCGAAGTCAAGTACTCGACGGTTCAGAACTGGTATGCCGGCGACAAGGACGGACGCGGCGGCGTCTACAACCTCGTCACCAAGCGCGGCCTCTGTCGCGGCTACGCCTCGAAACTCTCGTGGACCCAGGTCGAGACCGGCTCGGCCATCACGTGGAAATATCCCGGCTGCGTGCTGATGGGCGACAAGTCGGTCGGCGAGTTCTATTCCGTGGCAGTCACCAACAACCGCCAGCAGGCCGACACCGGCACGAAGATGATTCACCTCGGACGCGACACACGCTCGACCATCGTCTCGAAAGGTATCTCGGCCGGCCATTCCGAAAACTCTTACCGCGGCCTTGTCCGCGTTGCCCCCGGCGCCGAGGGCGCTCGCAACTACACGCAGTGCGACTCGCTCCTGCTGTCATCGACCTGCGGCGCACATACCTTTCCCTACATCGACGTAAACAATGAGTCGGCTGTCGTGGAGCATGAGGCTACTACCTCGAAGATTTCCGAGGACCAGTTGTTCTACTGTAACCAGCGCGGCATACCCACCGAGGAGGCTGTCGGACTGATCGTCAACGGCTACGCCAAGGAGGTCATGAACAAACTCCCAATGGAGTTCGCAGTCGAGGCCCAGAAACTTCTGGCCATAACCCTCGAAGGCTCCGTCGGCTGATAATCCCACATTCTCCATTCCCATATCTCAATTCTAAAGCAACATAACGCAACATATGAACCCTCTGTTACAAGTCACCGACCTCCATGCCGCCATCGACGGCAAAGAAATACTCAAGGGCATAAACCTCACCGTCAACCCCGGCGAGGTACATGCAATCATGGGTCCCAACGGCTCGGGCAAGAGCACCCTCTCGGGTGTCCTGGCCGGAGACCCCCGCTTCACCGTCACACAAGGCTCAGCCCGTCTGGGCGACGCCGACCTCCTCGCACTGATGCCAGAGGACCGCAGCCACGAGGGCCTCTTCCTCTCGTTCCAGTACCCCGTTGAGATTCCCGGCGTCTCGATGGTCAACTTCATGCGCGCCGCCGTCAACGCCAAACGCAAATACTTCGGCCAGGAACCGATGTCGGCGAGTGAGTTTCTCAAACTCATGCGCCAGAAACGCGCCGTTGTCGAACTGGACTCGAAACTCGCCTCGCGCTCGGTCAACGAGGGTTTCTCGGGCGGCGAGAAGAAGCGCAACGAGATTTTCCAGATGGCTGTCCTCGAGCCTAAACTCGCCATACTCGACGAGACCGACTCGGGCCTAGACATCGATGCCCTGCGCATTGTCGCCTCGGGCGTCAACAAACTGAAGACTCCCGAGAACTCGACTATCGTCATCACCCACTACCAGCGCCTGCTCGACTACATCCGCCCCGACTTCGTGCACATCCTCTACAAGGGACGCATCGTTCACTCGGGAGGTCCCGAACTCGCCCTCGAACTCGAGGAGAAGGGCTATGACTGGATCAAGGAACAGGTCGACAACAAAGACTGAACGCCATGGACGCACTCAGACAATATCTCGACCTCTACGACAGCGCGGCTCCGGCCATCGACGCCCGCTCGCCGCAGACTCTCAATGCCCGGCGCACCGCCGCCGCAGGCTTTCTGCGCGAAGAACGTCTTCCCAAGGCAGGTGACGAGGGCTACGTCTTCTCGTCGCCGGAGAAAATGTTCGCCCCGGACCTAGGCGTGAACATCAACCGCGTTCCCTTCGTCGGCGACGCAATGGCGGCACTCCGCACCGATGTTCCCATGGTCTCGGCTGTGCCACTCGTCGTCACCAACGACCATGTCGATCCCCGCCAGCCGGTCTTCAGCCGTCTGCCGAAAGGCCTAACCGTCTGCCCGATGTCACGCGCGGAGGAACTTCTGCCCGGCGTGCTCGAGCGCTATTACGCCAACATAGCCGACCCGTCGGCAAGCGCCACGGTCGCACTGAACACGCTGCTTGCCCAGGACGGCGTCCTGATTCATGTGTCACGCGGCACGCATGTGTCGCGTCCGGTGCAGATTCTCAACCTGCTGTCCTCGGTCAATCCTCTGCTCGCCGTGCGCCGTCTGCTCATCGTCATGGAACAGGACACTTCGCTGACCCTTGTCTCATGCGATCACACGCATCCCGACTGCGCTCCGTCGACAGTCAGCGCCGTGGTCGAGATCGACCTCGCTCCCGACGCCCACCTCGACTTCTGCGAACTGGAGGAATCGAAGTGCGATTGCTCGCGGATGATGGACCTTGTCTGCCGCCTCGACGCAATGTCAAGCCTTGAGATGGTGACAGCCACTCTCTCGTGCGGACACACGCGCAACAACTATCACGTCGAACTCAACGGTGAGGGCGCGTCGATGCGCATGCACGGCCTCGGAATAATCGACGGCAAGAACATCGCCGACTCTTCCGCCACCGTACTGCACAACGCTCCGCGCTGCTCATCGGACCAACTTTTCAAATACGTCGCCGAGAACGAGGCCCGCGCCGCCTTCGAGGGCCTTATCCGCGTCGCACACGGCGCCCACCACACCGAGGCATACCAGGCCAACCGCAATGTCCTCGCCTCGGAGAAGGCGCGCATACACACCGCACCCCAACTCGAGATCTACTGCGACGAGGTGAAGTGCAGCCACGGCGCCGCCACAGGCCGTCTCGACGAGCAGGCCCTGTTCTACATGCAGCAGCGAGGCATACCTGTAGCCGAGGCACGCGCCATGCTGATGCAGGCCTTCATGGCCGACATCATCGGCGCTGTCCGCATCGAGCCTCTGCGCAAGGGTCTCGCCGACCTCGTCGAGCGCCGTCTCAGCCACGGACTCCTCTCGACCTCTGCCGATGCCGACGCCCTCTGCGACACCTGCGGCGCCTGTCCTCCCGCCGACGGAACCGATAACCAAACCCAGGAAAAATGACAGCACTGACTGACGAAGATATTCTGAGGATACGGAAGGAGTTTCCGATTCTCTCGCGCAAGGTCTACGGCCACGATCTCATCTATCTGGACAACACCGCGACCTCGCAGACTCCGCGCCGTGTGGTCGACAAGATTGTCAACTACTACTTCGACCACCACGCCAACGTCCACCGCGGCGTCCACTGCCTGTCGCAGGAGGCGACCGACACACAGGAGGGCGTCCGCGCCCGCACCGCCCGCTGGCTCAATGCTCCCGACGCGCAGAGTGTGATTTTCACCCGCGGTACCACCGAGGCGCTCAACCTCGTGGCCGACTGTTACTGCCGCCTGCTCTTGCCGGGCGACGAGATAGTCCTGACGGTGATGGAGCATCACTCCAACATCGTCCCCTGGCAGATGGCCGCCAAGCGCAACGGCCTGAAGATAAAGGTCGCCGGAATCACTGCAGACGGCGCACTCGACATGGACGCACTGCGCGAGTGCATCGGTCCGCGCACACGCGTCGTGGCCTTCTGCCATGTTTCGAACGTACTCGGCACTGTCAATCCCGTGGCAGAGATCGTCCGCATGGCTCACGAGGCCGGAGCCGTGGCCGTTGTCGACGGTGCACAGGCGTCGCCCCACACTATGATTGACGTGCAGGCACTCGACTGCGACTTCTACGCCTTCTCGTCGCACAAGATGTACGGTCCTACCGGTGTCGGCATCCTTTACGGACGTCGTGAACTGCTCGAGAAGATGCCTCCCTACCAGGGCGGCGGCGAGATGATAGAGCATGTGTCGTTCAGCGGAACGACCTTCGCCGGACTTCCGTTCAAGTTCGAGGCCGGTACGCCCGACTTCACGGCCATAGCCGCCTTCGGCCAGGCTATGGACTTTATGGCTGAGGTCGGTGTCGAGCGCATGGCCGAATACGAGCACCGACTTCTCGAATATGCCACCGAGCAGATGAGACTTGCCGTTCCCGACATCCGCATCTTCGGCACGACACCGGGCAAGTCGCCGCTGATATCGTTCCTCATCGGCAACTCGCATCCCTACGACGCCGGCATGATGCTCGACAAACTCGGCATCGCCGTCCGCACCGGCCACCACTGCGCCCAGCCGCTGATGGAATACATCGGCATCCCCGGCACCGTCCGCGCCTCCTTCGCCGTCTACAACACTTTCGCTGAAGTAGACGCCTTCATCGCCGCCCTGCGCCGCATCGCCCCGCTCCTCGCCTGATTTTCGGCATTCTAATGCCTGCTAATCAGCCGTTAACGCTCAAATTTACACTTTTGTGTAAAAATCTTATACATTTTATGTGTACACAATTTATGTATAAAAATATTATACACTTTTTGTGTACACATTTTTTGTAAAAAAACTTGCACACTTTTTGTATAAAACAGCGTAAAGTGACTAAGAACCAGTGAAATGGAGTCAGCGGAGGTGGCGGGTGGTCTTGTCGATGAGGTGGCGGCGGAGTGGGGCGGCCCAGCGGTTGTTGCTGCACGAGGCCTCGTTCTCGAGTATGGACAGGAGTTGCCAGAGGACGACCGCGGCGGCTACGAGTTTGGTTATCGTAAGGCCGAGGAACAGGGGGCGGCTGTCGAATATGGCCGTGTCGACGCCGTGGGCAAGGAGCAGGGAGGCATAGATCTTGATGAGGGCGGTGATTGTCCTGCCGAATTTATGGGAGGAGAATTTGCCCGCATCGGGTGCCCCCGGGCGAGTGCGGGCGACGCGGCGGCTCAGTCGCCAGGCTGTCAGGCAGTCGGCGGCAACCATTGCCGTACAGATGCCGATTAGTGGCAGTGTTGGAGCGAGATATGACAGGAATGGCGTGAGAAACGCGGGAATGATGGTTCGAAGGTGCATGATGATGTGTGTTTGAATTGATTAGTAAAATAGAGGTGATTGGAAAACAGTCCTATCGGCATTCGGATGCCAGGCCGGCATATTCCGCCGTGGCGTCAAAGCACGGGCATGCCTTGTTTGCGAAGTCGCGGTGGCCGTGGATTCTGGCATCGGGAAAACGCTTCAGAAGACTAAGAAGGAGTTTGCGGATGGTCCATCGCTGGGCGTCGGTGCGCGTGTCGCGGGGCTTGCCGTGGGCGTTTAGGCCGCCGATGTAGCAGATGCCTATGGAGTTTGCGTTGTGGCCCTTGCAGTGTGCGCCGATCCGGTTTACCGGGCGCCCCTGCTCGAGGGTGCCGTCCAGACGGATAACATAATGGTAGCCGATGGTCTCGAATCCCACAAGGCGATGATATTCGGCGATCTGGGCTGCGGAAGTGTCGATTCCGGGCATAGTGGCGGAACAGTGGATGATGATTTCGTTGATGTGTCGCATAATGATAGTTGATTAAGAATTTAGGCCCGACATTCGAAGATGCCGGTTTGAGTTGAATAAAAAGATTAAAAATGTTGATTAATAGGTTTTTTAGAATCCTGTTTGAAGGATTGCTGAGTTAAAGGATTAATAAAAAGGTTTATAACACACTGAATAAAGGTTTGGAAACACGAGTTGCAGACATCGGCCTCCCCTTGACCTGAGGCCTCCGACTGACAGCGCAAAGATAATATAAAAATCCACCGTGTCCGCCCGGCCGTCCGAATAGATTGGTAAAATTAAACAACTTTAACATTAAACCATCCTATAAGTTAGTCTCGAATTAAATAATCTGTTAAAATTTGTGATAGTGTCAGATAATCACTATATTTGTTGCGCTTACTTCATGATGAAAGTGGCTTTTTTGACCTTAAGACAAATTTATCTGACCTTAAATATCTGCCTTAAATCTATGAACCGTTTAATTAGAATATCTTTCGCCTTTTTAGCATTGCTCACTTGCCATAATACAATAAAGGCTGCAAATACTATCGAAGTTGACGGAAATACGTACAACGTTCTTTCTGTAACAGACTTAACTTGCGAACTGTATAGGAGCAATGGCGATAAGAAAGTATTTTTGCCGTCGACCATAGAGTATAATGGAAAAACACTTGATGTAATAGGGGTTGCGCAAGGGGCATTAATCCCATCCTTTGAAGCAAACGGAGGTGTCGCAATATTGTATATAACTGAGGATTGTCAGTATATTGAAAGTCAGAATTATATTTATAATAATAGATATTATTCTTATACAGGAATTGTAATTCCATCATTGGAATCCTATCTGAAAATGAGATTTTCGACTCATTCATATAAGGAAGTGTTTTTAACGGATGGAACCTGTCTGACAGACGGACATCTGGAATTGCCCGGGAATATTAATGATTTCAATTGCAGATTCGCCTTTTCATATTGTACGAATATCACCTCAGTAGGATGGTCTAAAGATGATTCCGTCCCGGTGTATGATGATGAATTCAGATGCCACTTGCAGGAATATACATTCGCATTCTGCGAAAAACTGGAGAGTGTTAATTTACCCTCCTGTATTCTGGATAACGCTGCGCTCGCAGGCTGTGTCAACTTGTCATCTGTATCGTTTACGGACTCAGGATGGTATAATGTTGGGCCTTATGCCTTTTATAAATGCGAGAAACTTGAAAAAATTGACGGGTCTCTTGCATACTCCATAAACTATGCAGCGTTTAATGAGTGCAAATCGCTTAAAGAGTTGACGTTTGCGGATACTCCGATTCAAATATACAGTGAATACGATAAATCGAATGTATATCCATATTCTGAATTTTATTATGGATGTTTTAATCAATGTAATTCTCTTGCACGCATTAACGTACCTAATATTGAAACTTTGCTGAAAATTAAATATATAGGTCCTATATACGGAACAGAAAAAATAGATGAGAATTTTATAGAAAAGAATGCACTTTTCTATAATTGTGAAAGTGGTTCAATCTATGTTAACGGCAAAAAATTGACCAAAGTTGCTTTCGATATTCCATCCACAAGGATTAATGCAGGGCTATTCAATAATGTCAGAGGCTTGGAAATAGATCTTACAAACGTATCGTCTATCGGTGGCTATGCATTCAATAAGTGTAAAATTTCAGAGATATTTGTCCCTGAGACTGTTGATTCGATAGGTAACTATGCCTTATCAGCAAACCTTGTAGAGTTTGAGCATACGACTTCAAAGTATTACATGCCTTTAGGTGATGATGTAGAGAACGTTCGGATTGGCAATTGCGAATATCTGTTAGATTTGGGTTCCAGTTTATATAAGGAAGCTCATAAAAAAATCCGAAATATAACGATTAATTATCTGAATTGTGATATTGCAAAATATGAATTTCAAGATTGTTCGGCGTTAGAGGCTTTTGATGTGGTTGATCATGGTGAAAAAGCGGTCTACATCGGTAATTATGCTTTTGATGGAACAGCCATTAAACATATCAAGATTCCGTCAAATGTAGTAGATATAGGCAGAAAGGTATTTACCGGTAAATTTTTGGAAACATTAGAATTGGCACCTAAATATGGCCTCAATTTGTATTGCGATGTAATCGGTGATGACGGAGACCTGGGAGGTACTTTTCACAATTGTTATAACCTGTCCACGTTGATAATTAACATTGAGGAAACCGGCTCGGTTTATTTTTATAGATATTCAAACTATACACAATATCCCTGGCGGCATTCAAACATAAAGAAAATAGTTTTCGGCGATAATATATATTCTGCGGATGTGGATTTTTATGTCACCGGAAAAGAAAACTACTATACATATAGTTTTGGTAAGTATTATAATGCGATAAGTTCGAATCTGGAGGAACTGGAATTCGGAGTAAATGTCCAAAAAATATACCTAAAGGGTAGAAATTATTTTGATGATACCCATTGCACATGCTATGATTCATCAAAGATTAAGTCAATAACTCTGAAAAGCGTCATTCCTCCGGAATTAAGGGAAGGTTCATTCAGTGACTGGTCTCTGATAAATGCAACTGTTACAGTTCCGGAAATAGCGCTTGAGTCATACAAATCACATCCTGTATGGGGCAAGTTCTGGAATATAAAGGGTGAGGATTTTGGCGATAGTTCGGTTCATGATATGCTTGTTCCGGAGAAAGCCAATGTCAATGATGTATATACACTCCAAGGCATTTTGTTGAAACGCAATGCATCGCAAGACTATATTGACGCTTTGCCTGCAGGACTTTATATCATTGGCGGAAAGAAATATGTTATAAGAAAATAATACAATAAAGTAGGATTACGTGAAAGTTTGCGGACAGAAATAATTCCCTCCCCCTCCCCCCCCCAATTTATTCAATAATGGAGTTGTATTGAATAAAAAGTAGGATTTTTATTCAATACAGTGTTTTAATTGAATAAAATCGCTATATTTGTATTCTAAAACGGACTGTAATGAAAACGACTATACTTAATCAGCGGGCAGAGCGAGACGAACTGTTGTCGCGCCCTTATCAGCAACGGAATACGAAATATGAAGTTGACGAACTGTTGCAAAATCCGCTTATCAAACTTATAACCGGCCCTCGTCGCGTAGGCAAATCTGTTTTTGCACTGTTGATGTTGCAAGGCAAGAATTTTGCCTACCTCAATTTTGACGATAACCAATTGCTTGAAAAATGGGACGAGGATCTAGCAATATCGGCTCTTGATGATGTCTATCCCGATTACGATTTTATGCTGCTTGATGAAATTCAGAATCTTCCGGATTGGGATTTGTGGGTAAGCAAGTTATATCGTCGAGGGAAGAATCTGATAATAACCGGCAGTAATGCAAAGATGTTGAGCAGTGAAATGGCAACTGTTCTGACAGGTCGTTATCTCCAGATTGAGATGCTGCCTTTCAGTCTTGACGAGACCATGAGTTGGAAAAACATCAGCCCCGACCGGGATGAACAGGCCGCACAGGCAATAATGCTGGCTGATGACTATATGCGAAACGGCGGGTATCCTGAAACAATCAATGCCCGTAGCATTACCAAGAGTTATCTTTCCACGCTGTTTGATTCAATTCTGCTGAAAGATGTCGCGCAACGCCATAAAGTAAGGAACACCTCCGACCTATACAACCTTGCCACCTATCTGTTGTCAAACTTCTGCAATCCCATTTCAGCCAATGAACTTGCCGGAGAATTGGGTTTGTCAAGTGTGGCGACTACTAGGAAATTCTGCGATTATCTCAACGAACCTTACTTGTTCTTCTTTTTGCCACGCTTCAACAACAAGTTGAAACTGATGAACAAGGCTCCGAAAAAAGTATATGTCGTTGACAACGGTTTTGTGCAAAGCACAGCATTCAATCTAAGCGAAAACCTCGGCAGACTATTGGAAAACCAAGTCTTTGTAGAACTCCTGCGCCGTGGCTATATCCCCGGACAAACGTTGTTCTATTATCGCTCCCGTAATGATAAAGAGATAGATTTTGTTACCCGTAAAGGCGCAAAAGTAGAGCAACTGATACAGGTCTGCTACGATATGACCTCCGAGAAAACCCGCAAACGCGAATTCGACGCCCTCTCCGAAGCCGCCGAAGAACTCCACTGCGACAATCTACTTGTCATCACTAACTCAGAACAAAATGAATTAGTCTGGAAAGAATATACAATATTAATTCGTTCAATAATATAATTGAAATTGTTTTAGTGCTATTTTCTGCAGTGTATTATACCCTGTTTTATTGTTTGATTCATTGTAATGAATAATATTTCGATAGATAAAAGTCTTGCTCTTCAGGAAGAATTTGAAACAGCACATAAATTAATACTGTTAGGGTTTGGAGAGTTGCAAAATATCAACTTATCTAACAATTTTTATTTTTTACCCTTTCAGCTTTTATCACAAGGGATTGAACGATTGTTCAAAGCATATATTTGTGTAGCATATTACACAAATCGCTCAAGATTACCAAGTTGTCAAGAACTAAAACAATTAGGACATGATTTAATCAAATTATTTGATGTCATAAAAGGAGATTACTTTATAAAATACTCAGCTCCAATCTTTGAAGATGATGAAGCATTCTTAACCGATAGTTTAATACTAAGAGAAATTCTAGATATATTATCTGATTTTGGGAAACAGGCAAGGTATTATAATTTTGATTTAATTACATGTAATCCTAAATTGGGTAGAAATCCCAAAGAAAGATGGAGAGAGTTGGAAGAATGTATCCAACCATATGACAAACAGTTAATGGAGCGTTTATTAAATCCTGATTTAGATAAAGAGATTTTCCCTGAAATAAACAGGACTATTATCATGTGTTGCGAAAAACTAATAACCTGCTTAGTGAGACAAATATCATTTGGAACGCTGGGATTATTAGGGAAACAGCTTTCGAGTAGTAATATTTTCAAATTTGTTATAATGAGTGAAAATAAATATGGTACTACTGATTATCGTAAAGCGACTACAACATACAAACAAACGGTTTTATTACGGCATAAAAGAACTTTTATTGATTATTTAAATAGAAAATTCAATAAGAACTATAAGCACAAAATTATCACAAAAAGTGATTTCGCAGGAGATTGGCCGTTTTATGCAGAAAAAATAGTTATTGAATGCCGATATAAACATTGGTGTTTAGTTACTATAGATGGATATGATTATGCTTTGAATGGGGCTGCAAAAGGTAGATATAAACTGGATTCACCTCATGATGCAGGCGTGGCGATTTTAGGAAAAAGTATTGGAGATTTGATTCAAATGGCCTTATCGCTATAAGTTCATTTTTTATTACGCACCCTGGCACAGCAACAGCCCCGCCTGTGTAGTGGTTGTGATTTGCTTTGATTTTACTATTTATGCTTGATGCCTTCTACGAGGCTGTCGGCGATTACCTTGCTTATGTTGGAGAGACCGGAGCATGCTGGGACAGCATGGGAGTCATAAAACAGTGCCAAGA
>CALKRW010000029.1 GCA_937989585.1 uncultured Porphyromonadaceae bacterium
TATTCACAGTTGAAATATATATAGGGATATTTTTTCCAGTCATACCAGGATTCATCAACTTCACACCGCTTGATTAATTTGACAAGCGTATCCAGAAGACAGCAGTTGGAAACCTTGGCATAATAACACGTCTTATTCGGAATAATAGGTTTTCTTGGAATATAAGGTTTACTTTTATTAGTTGTTTTATTCGACGGCTTGACGCCTGAAGCAAATTGAAAACCAGCCAACACTGCCAACACAAGCAACAATAATTTAATGCTTTTTCGGTTCATACTCGTATAATTCGTTTTGTGGAACTAAAATCGATGACTTATTGGCAAGTTATCGGGTAGACGGTTTTCCCTTTAAGGTTGAGGGCCCTGAAACAATATTTAGAATTCATAAACATGGTGTGTAATACGGGGGTTGCCCAAAAATTTGGGTAGAGGTCCTTTCGGAAAAATTTGGATGGAACCACCTGAAACAGATAGTTTTTCCCCAATTCTATCTTACATGTACCATCCTTAGCGTCTCCGGCATTATCAGATTCTTCTGCAGAATAATTCGGCACACGACCTACCGGGGCGTTCCCGGACACGGTCGTTTCGGATGAATGTATTATTCTCATCTCGTTAGGGGCCGGCGGAGCGCTATACTCCCCGTGTAGTATAGCAAGGTCAATATTATGTTGAATTTGTCTGTAAGTCCCGGTAGTGTCACTATACGCCGTTTCTTCTTCCGGCTCCTGTGTATCGCTCAGTTCGAATTCTATATCCGTGTTGTGTTCTTTAGACGCGGCATACTCCTCTATTACCCGTATTATATCCTCCGCAGTCTTGCATGATGCATAAGGATCTTGATATGGTTCCTCGATATAATCGGCAAGCCCGTGCTTTTCAAACACCTCATCTCTCTCAGCCGGATAGATTAGGAACTTATGCCCCCTGTATTCCGCGAGGTACACCCAGAGGGGATATTCGTAAGGCCACATGCCTATGATATGGGCGACTACAACCTGAGGTTCGGTGCTGTTCATTATTTCATCCAGAGGCAGGACATTCACCACCGGCAGGTCAACATAATCTGAGTCCTTAACCAGTTTCAGTCTGTCAGGCGGATAAAAACTTTCCGCATACATATTGAAACACATTGATAATACCAAAAATATGGAAATTAAAGTTTTTTTCATTTTTTTATTCGCTTGGCAAATATAGTCTCTTTTTTTAAAGGCGTAGTTCTTATAAAGTAATGAATTTTTACAGCATCAGGGCTATCCACAGAAACGACATTATTGTTGCGGTCAAAAAATTCACGTTCTAAACCATCAAATGGTTGTTTAATCATAGCATTTTCATGAGCCTCTCTATAAGTAGAGCCGTCTAAACCCGGACGTGGGGATGATCTTTTAGTTTTTAAAGCAATTTCACCGCCAGCGTATGATTCCGTAATTTCATGCATCAATGCTACGCCATTTGTATCCGTTGCATTATCTATTTTATTCAATATGAATGGAACTACAAATTGGGTAGTTGTTACATTTTGTGTATTCTCATTGTATGTATTTCCAAGGTAAGACCCCCCCACTGAGTATTCACCTTCAGGAAAATCTAGTATATTCTGAGCCACGACTGATACCGAAATATCCTTATTCTCTATAATCTCTATAAGACAATTGGCATAGCGATTAATTTTGGCATCAGGAATTAACTCATATGAAAGGCGGCCATCGTCTTCTAATTTAAGTTTTATTCCTTCAGTTATTTCTTTAAGTTTATCAAAAACTTCTACGTTATGCGGACCTCTCAATATTAATTCGCATCCATCGGGGTCGATGTGGCTGAGAGGGTTGGCGGCGCAGTGGGTCCAGGGGGAATTGCCGGGGTAATCGCCGAAGAGGGGATCGATGGTGTGGAAGCGGGCAAGCAGAGGGTCGT
>CALKRW010000030.1 GCA_937989585.1 uncultured Porphyromonadaceae bacterium
TAACTCAATTCTATCACTATATCTTTCCGCATTTCACTTTTTTGTAGTAACTTTGTATTTTAAAATTGAAGGAGACAGATGAACGAAGACGCCCTTAGCCAATTATATCTCAAAGACACTGCTTTTCAGGACCTTATGCAGAACCGCATATACAATGTCCTGCTCATTGCCTCGCCCTATGATGCATTCATGATGGAGGATGACGGCCGAGTTGACGAGCAACTTTACTTTGAGTACGTGGCCCTGAACCTTAGTTCTCCTCCCCGTCTGACCCGAGTCTCCACCATCGACGACGCACTGACGGCCCTCCACTCCAAGCATTACGACCTTATCATCGCCATGCCCGGCGTTGACATCAGCGAGTATTTCGAGGGTGCGAAACTGCTCAAGCACGACTTTCCCGACATTCCGATTGTCGTGCTCACACCCTTCTCCCGCGAGGTATCGCGCCGTCTCGCCCACGAGGACATGTCGAACATCGACTATGTGTTCTCATGGCTCGGCAACGTCGACCTGCTGCTCGCCATCATCAAACTCCTTGAGGACCGCATGAACGCCGAACGCGACATCAACGAGGTCGGCGTCCAGATGATTATGGTGGTTGAGGATTCTGTCCGTTTCTATTCGTCCGTTCTTCCCCACATCTACAAGTTCCTTCTCAAGCAGTCGCTCGTTTTTGCCACAGAGGCCCTTAACGAGCATGAGCAGATGCTGCGCATGCGCGGACGTCCAAAGGTAATGCTTGCCCGCGACTACGAGGAGGCCGTAAGCCTATACGAGCGATTCGGCAAGAACATGCTCGGTGTCATCAGCGACGTCTCGTTCAAGCATCTGGGCGAGAAAGACTCCAAGGCCGGACTCAAGCTTGCCCGTTTCCTGCGTGAGAAAGATCCCTACCTTCCCATCATAATCGAATCATCCGAAATCGAGAACCGTGAGCCTGCCGAGGCGCTCGACACTGTCTTCATCGACAAGAACTCGAAGAAACTGCCCGTCGACCTTGGGAAAGCCATCATGGACAATTTCGGTTTCGGTGACTTCATAATCCGCGATCCCTCCACGGGTCACGAGATCATGCGTCTTTCCCAACTCAAGGACCTGCAGAAGCATATCTTCGAGATTCCCGACGAGAGCCTCTTCTTCCACGCGTCGCACAACGACATCTCGCGCTGGCTCTACTCGCGCGCTATGTTCCCTATCGCCGACATCGTAAGGGAACACCGATTCCGCTCGCTCGACGAGGCCGATGCCGTCAAGAAACTTTTCTTCGAACTCATCGTCAAGTACCGCAAGATGAAGAACCGCGGCGTTGTCGCCGTGTTCAAGAAAGACCGTTTCGACTACTATTCGAACTTCGCACGCATCGGCCAGGGGTCCCTTGGCGGCAAAGGCCGCGGCCTCGCCTTCATCGACTCCATCATCAAGAAGAACCCAGTCTGCGACAACTTCGACGGCGTAACCATATCCATTCCACGCACCGTCGTGCTCTGCACAGACATCTTCGACGAATTCATGGCGACGAACGACCTCTACCCCATGGCGCTTTCGGGCGCGTCGGATGACGAGATACTGCGACGCTTCCTCGCCGCCAAACTGCCTTCGCGTCTTGTAGAGGATTTTATGGCCCTGTTCGAGGTTGTGGACCGTCCGCTCGCCATACGTTCGTCCTCGCTGCTCGAGGACTCGCACTACCAGCCTTTCGCCGGCATCTACTCGACCTACATGATACCAAAGGTCAACGACCCCTACGAGATGCTGCACATGCTCACCGACGCCATTAAGGGCGTCTACGCCTCGGTGTTCTACGCCGCCTCCAAGGCATACATGAACGCCACCCGCAACGTCATCGACCAGGAAAAGATGGCCATCATAATCCAGGAGGTTGTCGGCGAGGAACACGGTTATGTCTACTTCCCGTCGTTCTCAGGCGTAGGACGCTCACTGAACTACTATCCTGTCGGCGAGGAGAAAGCCGAGGATGGAGTCGTCCAGGCAGCCGTAGGCCTCGGCAAATACATCGTGGACGGGGGCGCATGCCTGCGCTTCTCTCCGCGCCATCCGGCGAACGTCCTGCAGACCTCGACCCTCGATCTGGCGCTGCGCGACACCCAGCGCCAGTTCTACGCGCTTGCAGACAAAGGCCGTCTTGATTTCGCTGTTGACGACGGCTTCAACATAGTCACGCGCAATATCTCCGACTTCGCCGGTGACCGAGTCCTTGACTATATGGTATCGACATACGACATGGACAACGACATGCTTGTCGACACGAACGCACGCCCCGGACGCCGCGTGGTCACCTTCGCCAACATACTCCGCGACAACGTATTTCCTCTTGCCGCAGCATCAGACTTCATGCTCACCACCGGACAAGGAGCCATGGGACGCCCCGTGGAGATAGAGTTCGCCGGTATCATAAACAACAATTCATCCACCCGCAACAAGACCAAAGGCCACATCTACTGGCTTCAGATACGCCCCATTATCGACCGTAAGGACATGGTGGAGGACTCAATGTTCGAGGCCGACGACTCTTCGCTTCTGCTGAAATCCAACACCGCCCTTGGGCATGGCACAATCGATGCCATAGACACAATAGTCTATGTGCCCGGCGACCGCTTCGACTCGGCGCAGACACGCGAGATAGCACGCGAGATCGAGGAAATCAACCGCCGCTTCATCGACGAAGACCGCAACTACATCCTCATCGCCCCCGGACGGTGGGGTTCGTCCGACCCCGCTCTCGGCATTCCGGTGAAGTGGTCGGAGATTTCTGCCGCACGACTCATTGTCGAGGCCTCGCTAGGCGATTACCGCATAGAACCGAGCCAGGGCACACACTTCTTCCAGAACCTGACATCCTTCGGTGTAGGCTACTTCACGGTCAATCCCTACTCAGGTGACGGTATCTTCGACATGGCCTACCTTGACAGCCGGAGCGCCGCATTCGAGAGCAAGCATGTCCGCGTGGTGCGCTTCGACAGCCCGCTGCGCATAGGCATCGACGGACGGCGAGGTGTCGGCGTCGTCCTAAAGCCCGACGCGCCCGAAGCCGCCAACATCATGTAACCCCGCAATTATATAATAACCCTGCATTTATATAACACTCCACGATATGTTCAAAAGCCTAAAAAAAGCATTCGGTTTTGTCGACGATGACGAACTGATTAACGACGATCCCGAGACCGAGGCACCATCATTGCCCGACTCGCCGGTTAGTTCAGGCTCAAATACGCTTCCCGCAGATCCATCGGTGAACACCGACCGCATATTCACCCATGTCGTCGAGGTCTTCAATGCCTCGCTGCCCGACTTCCTAAAGACCGGAGCAAACGCCGAGGCACAACGCCGTTATCTCTACGACACGCTCAGCGCCGACGTGAAGAATCATCTCGACACTCTCGCTGCCCGGGCACAGGAAGTGTGCGAGAGCCGGTGGCGCGCCGACCGCGAGTCGCTAAACAAGCGACTTAAAGAAATCGAAGAGCGCAGCAAGGACCTCGAGAACAAACGTCTCGAGATGTCGCAGAAGCAACTCAGCGCCGACCGTCAGAAACGAGCCCTGTCTGAACGCGTACATGACCTTGAGAACCAGTTGTCAAAACTCGTGGCAGACCGCGAGCAGTATGACCTCGAGAACAAGAGTCTCATAAACAAACTGAAGGTTGCCGGAGTCTTTGAGAAGGAAAACGAGGAACTGCGTGACGAACTAAACCGCATGCAGTCCGAGATAATAAAGGCACGAAACGGTCAGGCGCCCGCCACGCCTGACACCGAGACCGAAAAACGAATCGAAGCCGCCGAAGCACGTGCAACCGAAGCAGAGAAAAAATTTGCTGAATCCGAGAAGAAACTTACCGAATCGGAAAAGAAAGCCCTAGAGGCTGAGCAGAAAGTCGCCGAGGCTCAGAAAAAGGCCGCAGATACGGAAAGGCAACTTTCCGAGACGAAAAAGAAGATTGTCGAGACAGAGGCACGCGCCGAGAATGCTGAGAAAGAAGCCCTTGATGCCGCACTCCGTATCGAGGAACTTGAGAAAACCGCTTCCAAGACCGACACCACCGCTCTGAAATCCGTCGAGGAAGAACTTGCAAAGGTTCGCGCCGAACTTGCCGAATCAGACGAGGACAGGAAGAAACTCCTGGCTGAAATCGAGGCCGCGAGAGGCCGCGAGTCTGACGCCGCAAAATCTTTCGACGCACTGCAGAACGAGATTGTCAGCCATAAGCGTACAATCGCCGCTCTCGAGAAGAAAATCGCCGAACAGCCTTCTGCCGATGAACTCGCCGTGTTGCGTCATAAAGTCAAGGAAGCCGATGATTTCAAATCACAGGTCGAGGCCATCGAGTCGCAAATCGCCCTCTTCGAGGACATCAAGACGAAAAAAGACCAACACATAAACACTCTGAAAAAGGAACTTGCCGCAGTGCGCGCCGAACTCGCCGAGACCCGCAAGGCCGTCGACGAAGCCCGCAAAAGCACCATAAGCACCGGCAATCAGACTGATGCCGATCCTGTCGCTCCGGCCGTCAGCCGAAACAAGAATCAGGACAACCGGAAACGCCGCAACGACCAGCAGTCCAGAGACAACTTCATGGAGCATCGCGAACGCAACGGCCGTCGCACAAAGAATGGCCCCGAGACGCCTATTGACGACATCCTCAGCGATACCGACTGGCTGGTCTCCCCCGCATCAAAACCAGGCAAATCAGGCCACGAACGCCGCGACAACCACCGTCCAAAGGACAACGACTCGCAACTATCTCTCTTCTGAACAACAGTCTAACAAACAACGGAAAGAAAATCATGAAACTGAAATACACATTACTTGCGATGGTTCTATGCGCCCTTGGCGCCGGAGCCAGAACCAACGATATAGTGGCCGACATTGCGCCCTGCGTCTATCCACAGAATTCGGCATCCTCGCCCAAGACATACACCTACATGCCCGACGGCGCATCGTACGCGATGCTTTCGGAGGACGGAGACGAAATCGAAGTCTTCGACATACGGTCTGGCAAAAAGACCTCAACACTGATGTCGGCAAGCAACACCCGCGAAGTAAAACTCGACAAATTCGAGGGATTCATCCTTAGCCCCGACGCCTCGCGCATCATTGTCTGGACTGACAGACGCAACATATACCGCCGGTCGACAAGTGCACGCTATTATGTCTACGAGATTCGCACACGCATGCTCGTGCCTCTGTCGCATGAATTCGAGCGCACAATGATACCCGTGTTCTCGCCGGACAGCCGAATGGTGGCTTTCGTCGCCGAGAACAATGTTTACATCAAGAAACTCGACTACAACTCGGAAGTCGCCGTAACCAAGGATGGCAAAGCCGGCTCCATTATCAACGGTGCAACCGACTGGACATATGAGGAAGAATTCACACTGACCTCAACGCTGGCCTGGGCCCCCGACAACTCTACACTCGCATACGTACGCTTCGATGAGAGCGAGGTCCCGCTCTACTCCCTTGAAATGTATGAAGGCACATGCAATCCGGAAAAACAGCATGCCCTTTATCCCGGAGCATTCACCTATAAATATCCAGTCGCCGGGAAACCCAACTCAAAAGTATCGCTGCACAGTTACGACATCGACAACCGCAAGGTGAAGGATATCACACTTCCCGGGGCAGACATCGAGTACATTCCGCGAATAGCATACGGGCCTACCGCACGTGACCTTCTGGCCGTGACACTCAACCGCGACCAGAACCGGATGGAAATCTATTCGGTCAACCCAATGGCTGCCACATGCCGCTCGGTATACGTTCAGGAAAGCAAAGCCTGGATTCTTCCTCAGAGTTACGAAGACCTGTACCTTGGCAGGAACGGTTTTGTCGTGGCCGCTCCAGATAGCAAAGGTTACATACAAGTCAAAAAATATGCCTACACCGGCGCCCTGCTCTCAACGATAAGTTCGGGAGAACACGACGTGACAGCATACTACGGCGAGGATGCCGCTGGACGCCACTACTGGCAGGCTGCCTCCCCCACTCCACTTGACCGCACGGTCATGCGCACTTCTGCAAAAGGCGCTCCGGAAGTTATCTCACAGTCCAAAGGCACGAGTTCCGCACAGTTTTCACCTGCAATGAACTACGCGCTTATGACATTCTCCGACACGAAGACTCCCCCCTTGCACAAACTCGTCAGCGCCGACGGCAAGGCCATCCGCACACTCGAGGATAACAGCGAACTGGCCGCCCACGCGGCCGCATGGGCCGTTGACAAGGAGTTCGTCACCATTCCGTCCGACGGCTACCAACTCAACGCCTATGTCATCAAGCCCACGAACTTCGATGCCTCGAAGAAATATCCCGTCATCATGTACCAGTACAGCGGTCCCGGCTCGCAGGAAGTGCTCAACCGCTGGCAGTTCGACTGGATGAACTACTTCGCCCACAATGGATTCGTCATAGTATGCTGCGACGGACGCGGCACCGGCGGACGCGGCACGGACTTCCAGTACAAAGTATACCGTAATCTCGGCTATTACGAGACCATCGACCAGATAGCCGCAGCCAAATGGGCAGCCGCACTCCCATACACCGACGCCTCGCGCATAGGAATATTCGGCTGGAGTTACGGCGGCTATGAGACTCTGATGGCCGCCTCGGCGCAAGGCAATCCGTACAAGGCCGCTGTCGCTGTCGCACCCGTCACAGACTGGCGCTACTATGACACAGTCTATGCCGAACGATACATGCGCACGCCTCAGCAGAACGACGAAGGCTACAACTCATCAGCGCCAATCAAACGCGCACCGGCAATGAGTGCCGAACTCCTGCTGATGTACGGCACGGCAGACGACAACGTACATCCCGCCAACTCAATCGAATACACCTCGGCACTTCAGCAGGCCGGCATACTGTGCGACATGCTTCTGTTCCCGAACATGAACCATTCGATCTACGGATGCAACTCACGTGCCCTTGTCTACGCAAACATGTTCCGCTTTTTCTCTAAAAATCTTTGAGAACAATAGGAAGCAGGCAGATGTTTAAATAAGGCAATCCTGAAGGAGAGCAATTGACCTGAAAAAATGAAAGAATACAGCACAAAAGAAGAACGAATCGCCGCTGTGAAGGCCCTGTGGACAGAGTGGCTGGTGACTTTCGGAGCGGTAACCATCTCGGTGGTCGCCTCTGTGCTTGTGAATTCTGTCTGGCTTGCTGTTTTCGTGGCGGTGACGGGCCTGGGACTGAACATTTATGCTGAAAACGTCAAGCGCAACGGTCAGACCGGCTGCATGCGCTTCGCAATGCTGACTTCCCGTGCACTGTTCATATCGGCGCTCGTGATGTGCGCCATAAATCTTCTTTTCCATTCCCGGTGGCTCGTCAGGATATTCGATCCGGCGACAGTGAACACCACGATACCCGTCATAGCGTCGCTTATTATTTTCCCGACAGTCTGTGTTGTGTGCATCTATGCATACTTCAACCACGGTAACTCGGCTTTCTGCCGCCGCTGCAAGGAGACCCACGGCTACAGACCGGAAGAAGGCTTCGTCGGCAACTTCTTCCACCATGAGACTGCAAGCCAACTCAGACTGATGATATGGCTTTCCGGACTCATCTCGCTCGTAGACTGGATATACTATGCCTACTTCTATATCAATGTCAACCTGAACGCTCCTGACAAATTTTTCTTCGTGATAATGCCGGCAGCAGTCTTCATCCTGTCTCTGATATATGTCGGACGGCACTATTTCATAGTGATAGAAGACATACGCACCCACGCCGAAGGGATCGTCCGCAACGCGCGGCGCAAGATTGTCCGTTATCTTATAATACGTGACGACATGCTGCTCCTGAACATCGGCGAGCACAACCTGCTGGATACCCCGGCCGAGACCCAGATTGAGTCCGGTATGCCGTTGACCGAGCAGGAGGCCCGCAAAGGCTTCCGACACATAGCGGACATAGAAAGCGAGGAATTCGGCTTACGCGAACTGTACTGCAACCGTTCGCTCACATACCGGTCGACGATATGCCATTATCTGGTGACGCTGCCCGGCAACAATGATGATCCGCTACCTGCAGGATGGGACCTGAAAGGCGAATGGGCAACTCTTCCGACTATCGACCGCTTCCTTAAGATGGGACTGCTTGCTCCGGCTCTCGGAGCCGAGATACACCGCGTATACACCATCGCCATGGCATGGAAGACGTACGACCGACAGGGACGACGACTTTACCCGATAAAGAACTACCGACCCACATTCCGCCTGCGCGACATCATGGGCTGGGACGTGGACTTCAACGATACCTCATGGTTCGATATCGCCGCCAACAATCAGGATCGCCCCTTCTGGCATATCGGCAGACTGTGGCGTCAAGGCTCGAAGTTAGGCAAGGCTTAAAAATGTATCCAAACAATGCCGGACCGGCCAACCACTTAACAGACAACAGACCAATCAAACCACAAGCATATGCTAATCGTCATCACGGGACCGACAGCCACCGGTAAGACCGCCCTCGGGGTAGCGCTTGCCCGCGCACTCGGAGGCGAGATTGTAAGCGCCGACTCCCGTCAGATATACCGCGGGATGGATCTAGGGACCGGCAAGGACCTTGACGAGTACGGCAAGGTCCCCTACCATATGATAGATATCGCTCCGGCCGGATACAAATACAATCTATACGAATATGTCCGCGATGCAAGACAAGCAATAGCCGACATAGAATCCCGAGGGAAACAGCCTATACTTGTTGGAGGCACGGGGCTATATGTCGAGACCCTGCTTAAGGGCATAGTACTCCCTGAGGTTCCCGAGAACCCAGCGCTGCGACAAAGTCTCGAAGGAAAAAGTCTCGGAGAACTTACATCCATCCTATGCACCATGAAGCGCCTCCATAATACCACAGATGTCGATACCGCCAAACGTGCCATACGTGCCATCGAGATAGAGACCTACTATAGGGCGCATCCCGAAGCGGCAGAACAGGCGAAACCTCATCCCATCGAAGCAATAACATTCATGGTAGACATACCTCGCGACGAACGCCGCCGCAGAATCAGCGAACGTCTGCGACGCCGTCTTGACGCCGGAATGATTGACGAAGTGCGACGTCTGCTAGACTCGGGAATCCCGGCCGAAGATCTCGAATACTACGGACTGGAATACAAATACCTGACACAATACTGCACAGGACGTCTCGATTACGAAGAGATGGTCAGCGGTCTGGAGACAGCAATCCACCAGTTCGCGAAACGCCAGATGACATGGTTCCGCGGCATGGAGAGACGCGGTTTCATCCTGCACCCGATACCATACGACATAGAACATTCCGATTTCATCGCCAAAGTCAGGGAAGCGATTGCCTCAAAGCAGGCATAAGGCATACCCGACATTTCCGTCACACAAGCCACATAGCCACCATGCTACACAAAGCCATAGCCATACTGCTCACACTTTTGCCGACATCCGCATTCTGTAAGGATTGCGTTATAGCCAATGTCGGACCGGATGCGGAATCATGCGACATACACGTCCGTGCCCCAGGCGACTGGCAATTAGCATGGGGAAAACTTGACGACGAGAACTACAGCGCCGCACGGATGCACAAAACATCAACAAAGGCAGATGACATCAGCGGCTGGGTGACTGAATTCAAACTTGTCACGGTCGTAAATGGGAATGAAACAGTCGTCGGCAAGAAGACCTTTACTTCAGACAATGCCGAGTTTTCGGTCAGACTGGCCTGTGACATTTACGGACTGAGACTATTTGCTGCTGACGGCGATGAAGTACTCAACTGTCCTCCCAATAACAGTTCTATTGCCTCACCGCTTGGTGCAAACAGTGAAATAATCTTTTCATCAGCCTCAGACCAACGTCCGAGTGCGATAACCTGCGGCATCGAGTATTATCCACCAAGTCCAATTTGCCGATTTGAAGACCCAGAATCCTTGCGTGAATATCTGCGCACCTCCACTGACCCGCTGGAGGGAATATGGCAGTATATGGACCGTGACTTCAGAGGGCCGGAAATCCAACTCGGCGGACACTACAGGATCGCAATAGTACGCAACGGGCAATCAGGCGACGGATATGACATAATCTATCTTGACGGTGCAGATGACCACCCCGAACTTTGGAAGCCCTTGAACCTGAAAGGCCGACTTAAGGCCACACCTTTCATCAATCTTTACGATGTGACGTGGTACGATTCGAGCCGCAAGCCACACTCAACGACAGAAGAGGTCAACGCACGGACAGAAGGCTCGATACTTTGCATAACATTCCCATTAGCCAATTCCTCAATACGATTTGCGCGGCAAGGCAAACAATTATGACTGAAGGACTTAAGAATATCCATTTGCGAATTTCAACCAACGATTTCAATGTTCTCTTTTAGACAATACTGTCTGACAAACCTTTATCACGTCTTCCTAAACAATCCCAAAAGACACTGCAAATATACGACAGCCGGAAAGCAAAACATGCTCCCCGGCTGAATAGATTGGCAAAAATCAAAAATTTTTTCAGACTACCAAATAACTGGATTATTTATTTAAAATATATCTTCTTGCTTGTGCCGTCAGAATATATTATAATATTAAATCCTTTTCGCGGTTCGTTATACCGATGGCCCTGAAGGTCATAATAGCCGACTATTTCACGCTCGGGACTTCCTGTAATAACTGATTCTATACCTGACATATTAGTGGTTGTAAACGTTTGTTCCTCACCATAAGTTATTCCGGATGAAGTTTTTACGAAGGCGCGGAAAACATACTCTGTCCCTGGCTTAAGATCATTAACCTCAGCGACCATTACCTGACCCTTCGCAATAATGGTTTGAACATTCGATCCTGATGCAGACGAGGCTTTAGCAACAAACCTCATAGAGGTTCCGCTTGTCCAATATTCAAAACCCTGACTTATAATATCGTCGGTTCCATTTATAACATACCCCTTAAGTGTAGCATTGTAATCACTAATAGCCTGTACGGGATAAGTATGAACAGTAGGTTCAAAATAACTAAAATCTATCGGGTCAAAAGTCACCCAATCTCCATAATAATAGGTACCGTTGTTTGCTTTATAGAAAGCACGCACAGTATAATACACAGGCTGGAGATTTCTGAGATAACCCTCGGCCATACCGTCGTAAACAGCGCCATAACCCTCACTGGGAGTAAGTGAGGTCGGTGCATCATATTTTTTCCACTGGAATCCGACATTTGGCTCATTGTCTGCGATATTTGTCTCGGCACCTACTATTGCAGTTGATATCGACGGGCACTTCGGCTGTAGTGTATTAAGTACCAACTCTTTAGTTTTGAAAGAAGATTTTTTATGACTAGACCCTCCATCTTCAGTATAAATACTAAATGTGTAGTCGTATGATACTAAGGGCTGAAGTCCAGTTAAAACAGTTGAACAGCCATTGGGGCTAAATTCCAACCATTCCGATTTAATAGTGCTCGGATTCATTGTCGGGTCATAATAACTACCCTCAAGTTTAATTATTTTTGAATCACTTTTACCATATCGAACTTTTATATTAACCGATGTTGGTCCAACTTCTATAGTTTCTATGCTAATGGGAATATCTTTTGTCTTGATACTCTTCTCATTTTCTATGGTATATCCGTTGTAATCGGCACATAGTGTAACCTTATTAAACAAACCTGTTTTTAAATTTTTAATCGTCAGACCATCAATGTATTTATAAGTATTACCATTCAATTTTATGCTATATAAGTTATTCTTGACACTTTCGTCTGATGGTGCCAAAAATTTAGTAAATGTTATGGATGTCTGCGTTGTCGTATATTCTACTTTTAAATTATAGTCTTTCGGGGCCAATGTTGTAAAATCTATCGAAGTTTCACCATCAGACATGGTTCCATTCCAGGAATATACTAATTTATATTTTTTATCCGGGACCAAGCCATCTATAATAAGTTCTCCAGTTCTTGTAATTGGTTTATTATATACTGTTACGTTATCTACAAGTCGTATAACCGAGATGTTATTAATCGATTCAGGAAAATCAAATTCAATATCATTCTTTTCAATATTGACTTTTGTACCACAAATCAGGGGCTGACATGATATTTCATAATTATTCAGTAAGGAAACTTTTCCTTTGAAATAGTCTTTAACCTTATCGTATATAACACAATTACAATAAATACGACAAGTTTTTTGAAGTCCATAAATCGATCCCAAATTGAATTCGGAACAAAGCAAAATCAATGTCTTTAAATTAGACATACCCAGAAAAGCAAAAGTTCCGATTTTATTAAGATTCTTATGTATCGTTAGAGTAGGTATTCCGGAACATTTCTCAAAAGCGTATTCTCCAATGGAAGTGACACTTTCAGGTATAACAAAAGAAGTCAAGCCTGAACAGCCAGAGAATGCATAATCCCCTATACTTGTCAGACCATGGGATAGTTTAACTGAATTCAAGCCGGAGCAATTCGAGAATGCATGTTTACCAATATTTGTAAGACCCGAAGACAAATTTATGGACTGCAAAGATAAGCATCCGTTAAAAGCGTAATCACCAATACCTTTTATAGTCTGTGGAAAAACAACATTCTTCAAATCCGTACAATTGTTAAAAGCATTTTCACCGATTTCAATAACACCGTCAGGGAAAGTAATCGAATTAATGCCACTGCAATAATTAAATGAATTGTCGACTTCCGGGACATTTCGAGGCCAGTCAATACTTGTAACCCGAATTCCATTCAAAAAGATTTCACCTTTTTGTGATAATCGAAAAGGATGATCATTTTTTGTCACCTTACACCAGGAACTTAAATCAGACAACTCCAACTTGACAATTCCACCGCATTTTTCAAATGCATGACTGCCAATATTATTCAAACTTCCCGGTATGTTCAAGGATGTGATTGATTCACAGTATCCAAATGCATAATCACCAATTTTTGCAACCGTATTCGGAATGGAAAAACTTGTCTCATTATCACCAGGCACATAATATAAAGTAGATAGATCTTTGCTATACAGACAATTATCCTTTATAGAAAAGTCCTCATCCGGCAAGGTTATTGTACATGAACCATAACGTAACGTTACAGAACTTTGTTTGGCAACTTTCAGTAGTTTACAGTTGGTAAAGGCATCTGATTCTATTTTAACACTTTTGCCACATATCGCCAAAGATTTCAGACTGGAACAACCAGAGAATACTGACGAACCTATACTGGTAACAGAATTAGGAATAATTATTGACTTTAGGCTTGTACAGTTTTTGAAAGTTGAAGAGTCTAAACTTTTTAGAGCCTGAGATAACGAAACTTTCTGAAGATTATCGCAATCCTTAAAAGCAGAGAATCCCAAAGATTTAACAGAATTGGGAATGTTTATTTCTTTTAGTTGATTACAACCTGCGAATGCACAATAATTAATATTAGTCACAGATTCAGGAATGTCTATGTTTCTTAAATTAATACAGTCCGAAAAAGCATGTTTATCTATACTTTTTACTGAATTATGAAGAGTAACTGACAGGATATTCTTACAACCTGAAAAAGCATCATTAATTGTTGTGATATCATCAGGAATGATTAAATGAGTCAATTCATCCTTATTAAGAAATACATTATCTACAATCTTAACAGGATTACTATTATCTCCAACAAAATTAGTTTTATACCACGCAGATATGTCATTGAGATAAAGATTATCAAGCGACCTACAACTTTCAAATGCTCCATAGCCAATTACTGTAATTGTGGCTGGAATTTCAATAGATAACAATTCGCTACAATTTACAAATCCAGCATATCCTATTTCCGTAACAGTATATTCTTCTGTATCATAATATACTTTAGGAGGTATGGCAATATTACCACTTACGTCATTGCCTTTAGTATATTCAAGACGTCCCCACTGATCCCGGACTATCATGCCGTCTTTTGTTTTACAGGTTTTTGCAGTTTGATCAATGATAGTATACTTTATACCTTCGTAAGTGAAGTCAGTAGCATAGGACGAAAATGAATGGCAAATAAGGAGAGCCAATGTAATAAGTACGGCTCGCATAAATGTAGAAGTTTTCATAGAGAATCTGACTTTTAGAATTTATATGATGCACCAAACGAGAACAAATTGTATGAATGACCATAGGATTTCTTAAGGTTGGCTGAAATGAGACCTACCTGGGCATTGATGCCCCAGGATTCGGTAATAGTGTAGCGTGCGCCTATATATGTCCCCAAGGCAGGTGTAAATTTAGTAAAGGATGAGTTACCCCAGTCAACATGATCAAGATCATTATAACTATATGAACGTGTTGTTCCGATATTATCAGTATGATGGTAGTTCTGTTTGTCAAAACCATGAATATTAGACTTTTTTCCCATAATGGAATGCATCATGCCTACGCCTATACCAATACTGAGATATGCATCAAGAGAGGAGTTTACATGGTAACGCAATGAAATAGTTGGCAAAAGATTAATATCTTCCCGTTTGATATTTACATCAGCAGTACCAAATCCAGAACGATGCTGACGGTTGTAGGAAGTTCCTGTACGTTTAGAAACGACTTTTATGGAATATTCATAATCATACGTACCGGCGGCTTTAGTATCAAAACCGGCCCCATAACCATTATTAATATATACACCCGCAGCAAGAGTGAAATCATCATTCATGAACTTAGGTACTATGACCCATTCAGCCCCAATGCGCTGTGTAAACAATGTTTTGGATTCTTTGTAGCCGACCATTCCGACACCAATACCAGCATCGACAGTCAATTCACCCTTCTTGGGTACATTATCTGCTCTAGTAGCAATAGGTACAAGAGTGAAAAAACCAGTTAAACATAGGGAAATTAGTTTTTGTAACATAGTGTGAATATACCCCCGAGACCTCAAAGTGGTATTTAGGATAGATTTATAAACAAAAGCGCAAGGTCCGTACTAGGTTGTCTGTCCTTCTCGCTGAGGCCCTGGAATTGCCCATCATAGTAGAACAGACAACACAGAGGCCTCGCGCAAATATGTAAGACTGCCAAGCATATTGCTCACGCATTACGTTTGACAGAGATATTACATATCCACAAAAGGCGTCCGTCATTGTCACAGTCCTGACTATGATTGCGAAATTTTCCAGGTTTCAGCGAGTCAAGAAAGTGCGCCGAGTAACGCTTTTCAGTAAATAATTTCAGACAAAAAGTCTGAGCACCCACCCACGTTAGCCCGCATATCGTGTATAACGAGGCCTCTGCGAGAGATATGCGATGCAAATTTAGTGATTTCGATGAATTTTACAAAATTCAAGAGCCTTAAGGAATTAGAATAGCCACAAAAAATGAAAAAAATGAGGCATATTCGTAATTGTATTACGTACTGCCTCATTAAATTTAATGAACTATTTATACTCGGAATAGTTCTCTTTGATATTATGATGTTAATGTATCAGTAGGCGATTTTGTCGGGTTTGGAGGACCAGAGGCGGAATGCCTCGAGGGCTTCGTCACGCATGAAGTTGCGGGAGCGGAGCCGACGTTTCTCGGGAGCCATGGCTATTTCCTCGTAGATGAACGAGTCATCGAAGTCGATATCACGCGCGTCATCCTTTGTGTTGCCATAGTAGAGGGCATCGAGATGTGCCCAGTATACTGCACCAAGACACATGGGACAAGGTTCGCATGACGAATAGATCTCGCAACCCGAGAGATTGAATGTGCCTAATTTCTTAGATGCCTCACGTATGGCAGAGACTTCGGCATGAGCCGTCGGGTCACAGTTAGCAGTAACGCGGTTGACACCAGTGGCGACAATCTCGCCGTCGCGGGCTATGACTGCCCCGAAAGGACCGCCACCATTCTTAACATTTTCCACAGATAGCCTGATGGCCTCACGCATAAGTTCTTCTTTTGTCATGTTAATTGTGTTTTATGCTGTTTGATTATTATTTATCAAAATGCCAGTCTGTCACAAAGCCCAGTAGATGGTCTGTCTTATATAAACAACCATATGATGAGTTTTGTCAGATGGGTTGACTGTTATTTTCCGGTAGATTTTCATTCCAAAGGTAAACATATTCGGAAGCATGACGAAATTTAATTTACTAAAAAAAGTTTCCGAGCATTCTCATGCCGAGGATGACGTTGAGCGGAATGGTTAATTTTACAGGCAGAATCAACAAAATTGCTTGTGCGGTTGTTGGGAAAGTATAATATCCATTAACAATATTTATCTTATAAATACTAAGTCTTATGATTCAGAAGAACACATATTTTCAAGACGGAATATCACTTAAGGCGCGAGGTCTTACGCCCATCGTGAGGGGCAAAGACAGAAAAGGGCGTCGCCGCTCCAGCCACTATCAGACGCTGGCCGAATGCGCGGGAATGATCGCCGCATCGGTAGTAGCGTGTGTAATCGTACTGCTTGCGCTTGCATCATGTTCGGACAACCATACATATGACCAGATGCCTGAGCGTGTTGACAATTTTATCGCAAGATACTTTCCCGGGTACAGCATAGACACCTATGATGACAGCGACAACGAAATACGCGTGAAACTAAAGAACGGTCCGGAGATTACATTCAACGACGACTATTACCTGAAAGAAATAATAGGTTACGGTGACCCCCTGCCACAGATGCTGCTCTATGACACACTTCCACCGGCATTGTACAAATACATTGAAGGTAACCGGAACCTAGGGCAAGTGTATAACCTTGAGTTCACTCCACGGACGGTTTCGGTGGTCCTGCAGGACTACTCTCTGATTTACAATAACCAGACGGGAAAGATAACACAGGTAACGACACCACCGATGTAGACCCGGCATCGTGAAATAAACAGGACGGTGTGCCTGAAGTGAAGTGACCCCAAAAAGTTGGACAGATTATTAACTATCTTGATTGAGAAAGAGT
>CALKRW010000031.1 GCA_937989585.1 uncultured Porphyromonadaceae bacterium
CACTGGACGCCAAGGAGCGCGCGCACCTCACGGAAATCATCGAAGACAGGCACGGTCGCAAGTCAATCATCGTCACATCACAGCTTCCCGAGCTGGACTGGTACGACGCTATCGGGGACACTACAGTGGCAGACGCCATACTCGACCGTATTGTCCACACAGCACATCGCATAACACTTACAGACGAAAGTGTCCGTAAACTCAAAGCCTTCAAAGGCAGATAATCCAAAATAATATTGACCCCGTCGGCCAAACTCTTCAGGGGTCAAAAATAAATTATTTTCAGGGGTCAAATAAACCTTGACCGCAGGGGGCATTCAGCCTTGGGTTTTCCAGGAATCTCTTCTTCCAAGATTTTTCTCCTTCTGTTCTGGCACTTCTGGATTGTATTACGCCACCACTCTTTGTCATAATCTGAAATCCAATATTGTGAAAACAAACTTGCACGCAGAATTTTCTTTGTATTAGCTTCTCTTTCATCCAAGCTTTTTAGTTCTTGTCTAAGATTATCTGCTCGATTCTTCAACTTGTTTTCAATCTTAATACAAAGGTCGTTTGGATCATAGTATCTTCCTATCTCAATAAACAAAATAACAAGTATGCCAAATATTGCTCCTATCAAAATCATTGCAACACCTTGTATGGAATTCCATTCAAAAGACGAGTCGCCGCCGGAAGTCTTGGTGATACAAGGCATTAAAACTGCTAAAATCAATATGCATATGAGCAGAAAATTATAAACTCGAAAGGCCATCCCTTTTTCGGAACTGCCTTACGAGATTTATCGAATGGTATTTATCGTCAATGCGGGCTATTATTTGGTATATAAAAGGATAACTAATGCCGAGTATGGCACTGACAATTTCCGCAAAATAATATTCCGCAGTGTACATTAATTATCGATTTTACTTTTGATTTGTTCGACGATGTAACGGACGTGCTCATCGGTGACCCAGGGGCCGGCAGGAAGGCAGATGCCCACCTTGAAGAGCGATTCCGACACGCCGTTGACATAGGCCGGCGCATCGCGGTAGACAGGCTGCTTGTGCATAGGTTTCCACAGCGGGCGGGATTCGATTCCGGCAGCATCAAGATCCATGCGCAGTGCTTCGACGTTGTCATTTGGCTGACAGTCAGTGGTGGCAGTCTTGGTGGCATGAGTTACGCCTGCCGCGCCGCCGACTGCGCCGGTGATGACCTGCTTGTAGGCGTTTTCCTGTCCTTTGATGCGCAGATCGGGGTCGAGTGTGGCAGTGCAGAGCCAGTAGTTAGAATCAAATTCAGGAGAAGATGCCGTGTGCATCTTGATGCCCTTGACATCTTTGAGCAGTTCCTCGTAGAGCGCCTGAACGTGGCGGTGATGAGTGATGTGCTCATCAAGAACTGTCATTTGCGCTCTGCCAATGCAAGCTGATATATTGCTAAGACGGTAGTTGTAACCGACTTCCTCATGCTGATAGTATGGATAACTCTCTCGGGCTTGGGTTGCGTACCACATTATAGTCTTGCGGGTCTGTGCGTCTGGACAGATCAACGCGCCGCCTCCGGAAGTGGTTATCATCTTGTTGCCATTGAAAGACAAGGCTCCAAAGTGGCCAAACGTGCCCAGTACCTGACCTTTATATCTTGAACCGAAGCCTTCTGCGGCATCCTCTATGACCGGTATCTGATATTTGTTAGCAACCCTAAGAATTTCCTCAATTTTATATGGCATCCCATATAAAGCGACAGGGATAATAGCCTTCGGCTTCTTTCCAGTCTTGGCGATTCGGTCAGCAATCGCGGCATTAAGCAATTCCGGATCCATGTTCCAGGTCTCGCGCTCTGAATCCACAAACACCGGAGTTGCGCCAAGATAAGCAATCGGATTTGTGGAGGCGCAGAAAGTGAAAGACTGAACCATCACTTCATCGCCAGGGACTACGCCACAAGCAATCAGTGCTAAATGCAAAGCGGCAGTGCCTGAGACGAGCGCTGCCACCTTCTTATTTTCACACACAAAGTACTCCAACTCATGCTCGAAAGCATCGCAGTCGGGCCCGAGAGGCACCGTCCAGTCCTCATCAAGCGCAGCCTTGATAAAATCTATCTCGCGCCCGCTCATCTTTGGCTTACAAAGCAATATTTTGTTTCTCATACACCTGTTAGTGTTTTAAAGAACCAATCTGTTGACCGAATTTGAATCCCTTTCGGATGTCATTTGGCAGGGATTCATCCTCACAAAGGTTTTTCCAATCCTCAATACAGCCACGAAAAGCTTCAGACTTTAATGCCATCACAGACATAAACCCAACAAGTTTCGCTCCGTAATACAGTAAATCAGCAGTTAACTCGGCCTTATCTTTAAGCATTAATGCCTTAGAAGGCAATTCAATCAATATCTTGATTAAGTTGTTTAAATTCGCAGATTTTATTATTCCTGCTTTAACCCATACAGACAAGTGTTTCAAGTATATCACCGACTGCTCATTGTAAAGGAATTTAATTTGATTTATAACATCTTGAATTATATCCTGAATAGCAGCTCTATTATTTGAGAGTGTGTTAAATCGTACTAATGATTCAAACGCGCCCGCTATTCGATTCTCTTCTTTCGAATTTATATTGTTCTTTATCTGTCTAATAATTTCTAATTTTTCATCATTACTACAATATAAATTCTTTTTATTATTCAGTTTAAAGGAAAGTTCTATGATTATAGCGGTCGTATTATATATAGGTGAAAGTTCTACAACTGAACTGAGGATGGTGTTTCTAACATCATCCTCAAGATTATAATAATTACTATCAGAAATAAAATGATTAATCATCAAAACAGTATCATCATAGAACCTCTTGAACCCTCCCAAAAGTGATTCAGAATCATCCTTCATCAACTGTTTGCCGTTAGATGAAAAGAATTCTGCAATCTTAAGTATTATTTCATTCTTTTCATTCTCGGTAAGGATTTTCATACTATTGACGAAAACCATTAGGTCGTTTGTGAAATTCTCTATGTCATTAGACGAATGGAATTCAGTTACTTGAGAATCCTTAAACCTATCCAGTCTTTCATGCAACACACCTTCAAATTGCTCATCCCAAACATGATTCCCCATACTCCTCCATACACCTAAATGAGACAAAAAATCAGGAGATTTTATGGCATCAAAATTATCAGAAATGAGCTGATCAATTGTCAATTTAAATTCTGGTGGCAATAATTGGTAAACTAGACATAAACGATAAATGGCTGCTCTTCTAATGTCATAAGAGGTGCTTACCAAGCCATCTTTTATAATATTAATAACAGCAACATTTCCTTTCCATTCATCAACCACAGCAGACGGATGAGGTAAATCTTCTTTCCTATAACCCAAGGTAATTGGGTGTGCCAAGACTTTCCACCAAATCTCTTCAGACTGATGATTATCTAAAGAATTATATGCCAACCTCAAATCGGCGGCAAAATCATACCAGCTATTATCATATAATTTCCATATAATCTCAATAAGTTTGATAATATCTGATTCGTTAACCCATATGGACAACCTTGACAACATTGGAATAATTACATTTCCAAATCTTCCTTTACCGATAGCCCAGTTAGACTCAGTACAATAACCTTCCAGTTTAGCAATCCAGAACTCAAAGAATTTATAGGCTGAGACCTTATCAATTGATGAAACGATATTTCTATTAAAAGCTTCATCTAAAGCATCCCTATTATTTACCTCATTAAGAAGCAATACTGAAGATCGGGTGCTAATAGCTGCTATCAAAGGAAGTGCTGCCTTGTTCCATACTTCATTGTATGTTATGTAATTCGAACCCACGGGGTATCCATATCTTTCAGAGATTTGAAAAAACCGTGTAGCTCCAATATATTTCAGTATATATCCCGTGCGTCCCGAAGACCATGAGGTGCGATAAGTTCCAATATTGAAATTATGTTTACGACGTCTCCCATTCGAATCCTCTGATTTCATATAAGACATACAATCTTTGGCATATTCCTTATATAAAAACCTTTCGTCTAGATTTTTGGTTAATGATCTGTCATAAGTCAAGCAGCTTAAACAATTTGAAATAACGACTAAGGCGCTCGAGTGGTAAGCGGATGAGGTGTTTACAAGCAATTTATGACGTACTGAATCTAATGCAGTCTCTAATATGTTTTTTGCCTCAATATTTCTTCCGATTTCTATTAAAACCTTTGATTTCCACAACGCGCCCCTGTAATCATCCACTGGCAACTCCCATTTCTTTAAGACAGAATCAAGTCTATTAAAATCCGAATGTTGCAAAGACCAAAGCGATTCTTCATACAATAATTGCCGCCATACAGATTTGTTATTTATAGAAACTCGTGATTTGAGTTGCTCCAATAGTTCCATAAAGCCATCATCATCAGAAATCCTTTTATGGCTTAGCAAAGATAAGGTCAGTTCATTTATTAGAGGCTTAACGGTGCTATCAAACTCCTCATATTTCCCATTATAGTCAGTAATAGCCTTATAAAACCACTCTTCTCCAATTATAGGAGAGAAAAAAGATATGTTTAAGCGCCAATTATATTCGTATAGGAATTGAATTTGCTCGTCCTTATCTAAATTAGAAAAGAGTTTTCCCATAAAGGGAAATTCGGTTAATGTATCATCAAATTTGTTTACCAAATCCGATGGTAAAATAATCCAACCAGGATAAGAAGTTCTTATCCGTTTCATTTTATCAATAGAATCAATCATCGAATTATCGTTCTCGAAAGAATTGGGTCGCATGCTCCCATCCCAAATTTCTTGGTCTCGATGAATAGAACCAATATATGACAAAATGAAATCTATCCCAACAATCGGATCATCAGATACCTCGCCTGTTGATATCAGTTCAATACCTCTGTCTTTTAAAAGCAGTTCTTCTGAATGATGTGGATTCTTTCCTACGTAAACCATATACACGGGGAGCATTTGTTTTCCCATGATATCCCTAAACCATCCAAGCCAATTCAGAAAATTTGGGTCATCTCCAGAAAAGCCTATAAGACAGAATTGTGTCTCAATTAAGGCTTGTCTTACGGTATTTACAAATTCAGGGAACTTCTCGGGATAAGTTCTGTAATCTTCCTCTGTTATAATGAACGGTCTGTTGTCTGGGAAAGAGCCATGAACTTTTACAATTCGTGGATGCGGTTGGTATATAAGGGAATCCTTGGAAGTGACTACATTATAACGTTTGAACGATTTAGCTGCAGCATCCTCAAGGAGAGTGTCATAATTCGTCGTAAAGATATCCCTCCAAGGCAATTCTACAAGAAGCGAGTGCAGATATCCCGGAGATATGGAATTGTTAGGTAAGGAGGTTTTAATTAACTCATCAAGAGCATTTCGTCCTTTTGCGCATTCTAATTGTTGGGCGAGCCTAAGTGCTGATTTAAGTCGAAAATCTTTATCAGTTGGAGAATCCCCGAACAGTTCTTTATGGAAATCCTCACATAGTTCGCCCCAATCCTTCATTCTTGAGCCCTCAGACATTTCTGCGTTCTTGCTGAAACCAGCTCCGACCATAATAGAAGCTTTACCCAAAGAAAGAAATCGCCTTAACTGCTCTAATTTCATTCGGTAAGAAGAACTTATCTTCTTATCTATTTCATCAAAAGTTTTTTTGTCCATTGATAAAAATGAATTGTGGATTGAGGATTATGCTATATAGAGAATAGCGGAAGACCTTTCAATTTCTTTCTTGAGACTGTTTCAATTTATCTATTCCGAATAGACAAATCCGAACATTTATATTGACATACTCACGGTTATCTAACCTCTGGAGTTATTATTGTCCGAGCCTGAAGTGTAAGCGTTATAACATGTGAGTTATTACACTCTTTGCATAAAGGAACAATATGAGTTGAACCTTTCTTCGCAAGAAGAAATCTCCCGTCCACGATGTCTTGTGTTAATACTATATGTCCTCCCTGGATTTGTAAAGTTTCAGGCTTACAATCTGGGATTATTCCTTGGTTTCTATAGGCTGCGGCTAATTTTACACATTCAGGGTCTGATGTATCTGCGAAGATTAGTTTGCCGCATGCAGCGCATTGACATCTTCCTGAAGAATTACCAGATAGAGCCATCCATTGATCCGTCCAACACGCATCTTGAATCGACTTTGTTGATTTCGGAACAAGACCTGATGTAAATCTTTTGTTTTGTACTTCTGCAGGTTCGAGCAATTGGATTGATCGAAGTCCAATATTGTTTTCAGACATCAACTCATCCCTATAAATTTTGAGTATTCGTGGAGTAAACATTGCTGCAAGACTTTTAGCTACAGATTGTTCAATGATGTAATATAATCATTCCAATTTAAGGTACAGGAGAGTTTCTTCGTATTATTCCATCAGCGACTTCAAAAAGGTCAAAATTGCTTAGCGGTTCTGAATCGGTCTTGGCAAAGCCATCTTCTTCAAGCAATGAAATAAGCTTTTGGCGAGTCTCGGAAAATATTGGGAATCTCGTTATGTCTTCCTCATTTTCACCAAGTAGCACCTCTCCCATAGCAAAGATAGTGAAATTATACATCGCAGACCAATATTCCATTTCTCGGAACATCAGCCTGTCGTCAGCTACTGGTGTATGTCGTGATGTAATAGTAAAATAATTGTAAACTCTCAATACATCAATCAGCGGGTCAAAGACACCGTCATATTCCCCTTGGTAAGTTTCATCTGGTGAAAGGCGGAAATGAATATTTTCATCTGATTTATAAGTATGTATATTCAGATGTACATATGGATGTCCTTCATGTGGAAGGTCGAGACGAATCAAACGAGGAGTGTCATCTCCAGTTGTAAAGAAAATTTTCAAACGGATCGTATTGCTCGAAGAACCCCGAGTGGATGAATTATCAGAATCAGTCACAGGGGAGGATTCTGTCACGATATCATAAATATAGATATTGGCATATTCTTTCAGGAGGAAAGCGATGAGATTCGCATAAACTGGTCTATATTCTTTATTTAGATTGGGGAAAGTATATGTGTCCATTAGACCTACCCAAAACGTAAGAAATTTGACTTGCATTGCAAAGTCTTTCATCAAGTATTTCTTTCCGATGCTTAATTTTGAGATATTATTCAGATTATAATCATCAAGCATCATGTAGCCTCTGAAGTTTAGAATACGGCTCCTATCGAAAAAGCATGGGGAATACTTGGCATTCCATGAAAACAAGTTTAATTCTTGAGCGCTACTTAAGAAAAAATTGGTTATTGATGAATTTATTGATATAAACGCATTAGTCAAGACATCCGCATCCAATATACCGAAGTCTTGACTATCTTTGCGGATTTTCTCTATCGCTTTTTGGGCCGTATCAAGAAATAGACTTGACTCCAATCCTAAGACCTGAGGGATTCTATTTAGTGAATAGAGGCATTTCCCATGGTTAGGAGTTGTAATTAAAAATTGACAAATTCTTTCATCAGATCTTTCATAAGTGCGAAAATTGATCCATTTCCCACCAAGCTCTATAGGAGCAGGACAATTAATATTCTCAAGATTCTCCCTATAAGGAGTTTCTTTCAATCGGGCATATATTACTTTAGCAGCTAATTGAATCTCGGCAATCGATAAATCCTGTTCATAATGAAAAACGGCAGTAATTAATTTATCCCGTTCTTTGAGCAAAAATAATAGTCGCTCAATATCTTCGCGAGTAAGATTTTTAACATCAAGATCTTCGATTCTGCGAATTTCTTGATTGATTTCCGTTAAGTTCATGTTTTTATAATCTTAATCAGTCCAACGTGTCTTCGGGTGAGAGGGGTGTGTAGGGGCCGTCTTTGACTTCGAGGATGGCGGAGGGTTCGATTACTTCGACTGTGTGCCACTGGCCTTTGGGGATTTGGACACCGTAGTTGCCTATGGTTGGGTCAAGAAGGTAACGTTCAACCTGCCCTCCCATTTCATCGTAAAATATCACAAACATCTTGCCGCGCAGAAGTACATATGTTTCGGCAGTGTGTTGATGACGGTGAATGGGAAGTATGGTGCCAGGAAGCAGAACGTTTATAAGACGCTGTGCCTTGGCATCAAGACTCTCATGCAGATTATAATTCTTGCGCAAACGAGGTGACGCAACTGCTTCCGCAGTCACTTTGTCGAGAAGTTCGTTGTTTATAATCATGTCTGGATAACTTTTGATTTCAGAGATTGGACATACAATTCATTATTCAAGTTCATACTCTTCCATTAAAAGAGACGTGCTTTTTTCTGTTACTAACTTTATGTAGTTCCCAGAGTTTACCAACTCCTCTATGAGGAAGCTTGAGGGATGACCGTATGTATTATTTTCGCCAACCGAAATAACAAAAATCAATGGATCCTTACGAGGTTCCCAACGATCTTCTTCGAGTATATAAGACCAAAGGAGTAATGGGTTAAAATTATCTTTAGAACCATGATGAGGTACTTGAATAGTTCCAATATAATTTTGGCAATCATTACCGATAAATTTATATATTATTTTCAGCGGTTCTAACATATTGTTTAAATTCATATCGCCAAGATATAGACAACCCGGGTTAAAATACTGGGTATAATATCTATGTTCCCAAAATGGACATCTCCTAAGTTCGCAGGAAGGTGTTATTGGAAAAATTTTTGAACGATAGACTACATCATTGAAATTTATCGGTCCAGAATAAACCGCCATAGAATATTCATTAGGAGAACCTATTTTTGAATAAATATTTTTAAGCGTTGTCTTTTTAGTATTGAAATATACTGTATCCAATGACTTTAGTTTCTCTATATCAAGGCCTTTTTTAGGGTCATTGATTAAATTGAGAAAGGTATTAACAATTTCTTTATCTAAACAGGGATTGATTGGGATATAAATCCAATCGCACTCTTTTCCAAAAGTGAATTTAGTTCCGGAAGGTAGTATATTAGGATTCCCACTATTCGATAATTGAGTTATATTATAGGTTTCGATAAAAGTTGGATTGCCAACTTCTTCATCAGTTGGAGAAATCCTAAATAATTTGGCGTTTGGAAGTTTCTTATGTAATTCTTCTTCAAAATTAGCATTGAAACTTGACATTCCAAGTTGATGTCCAATCCAAAAGATAACCTTGTCCCATTCTTTCAACAAAGGGAGGATAATGATATTGGGATTTAATGTCTCGATTCCCTTATAATGGTCAGCGTGGAAGTGGGACAGAAAGCATACGTCAACTTTCCTTTTGGTAGGAAATCCAGTATTCGCTATTCTCGTCCGAAGCCAGTCAATCTTCTCTTTAGAACCACAGTCATAAACGACATTAAATGACTGTTTATCATTCAGTCTAAGCGATTCTGAATAAAATGCTCCTTGTCCTACTGGTTGAAACGTGCGTGTTACCTTAAACATGTTAAATTGTATATGAACAGATTGTAATTTTTGTTTACAGAATTACGATCCAAATACTTAATGACTAACCTGCTTTTATAGAACTTTGGATGATTTGCTCCAATAATTGTCTATATCTAAAGAGAAGATTAAGAAGATCAGATGAATTTTCTGAGTGCTATTTGAAATGCCTCAGCAAAGTTTAATCCCCACTCACTGCCTCTGATAGCCGCAAGACCTTTGATATATTCTGCACTACGAGGATGCGGATATGGCCGCATTACGCCTCTATACATGCTCAGCGCTTTAATTTTGGCTTCAACACATTCTTCACCCAATTCAACATAGCAATTAGGCGTAAATTTTGACATTGCCGAATTAATAGCCCATTCTGAACACGATGGTACTTCCATATACCAAACCTCGTCGATTCTTTTTATTTCTGGGCGACGTTGATGTAGACGAATTGCTTCTTGACAAGCCATCGATGTTTGTAGGTGGTCATTATTCGTATCGGCTGGATGATGGGTGATAATGATATCAGGCATTGAATCAATAATCGCAGATTCAATAAACTGTACCAATTTCAAATGAGAAACGGTATTCATTTCTATATTAGGGAATGTGGCTTCGTACTTATTGTTGATGCCCAGAAACTTCATACTTGTATTTGTGTCATCTTCGAGTTCCTGATCATTTGGGCGAAATGCACGCGCTTTTGCTTCGGTACACATAATCGCCACATCCACATTATCACCTTTTTGGGTCCATTTATATATTGAAGCTCCTGCTCCTAGGGTCTCATCATCAGGATGTGCTACAACTATTAAATATCTCATTACTCAGAAAACTTTTTCGGAAATTATTAATGTCATTTCTCCATTGTACGTTTATCCATGACCTGATCATCTGTCATTTTGGGAGCACGTATAGAATCGTCAGGACGTTGAAAACCAATCACAATTTGAATTGTTCTCAAAAATACAAGCCAGTCAAGTTTTAACGACCAGTTACGGACATAATACAGGTCAAGTTCTGCCATTTGTCTTCTATTTTCCGATTCACCTTCGTGAACAGCTTCCCAACCTGTGATTCCAGGTCGCATAGATTGACGTTCCTTTTGTTCGACGTCCGTCATAACAAGCATTTCCTTAGGTAAGATTGGTCGAGGTCCTATAAAAGACATTTCCCCTTTGAGTATGTTCCATATCTGGAATAATTCATCAATATTGGTGGCTCTAATAATTTTGCCCCAATTTTTTAGACGGACTTCATCTGGCAGATAATTCCCATTTTCATCCCGATCATTTGTCATAGAGCGGAGCTTGAACAAGGTGAATTGCCGCCCTTTAAATCCTACTCGTGTTTGCTTAAATATTGGCGAGGCATCAGGCGACACAATCGCGACAAAGAGGACTCCTATCAGCAGTACTATAACTCCGGGAATAAACAATATAATGGCGAGGAGGACGTCAAATATTCGTTTTATGATTCTATTTGCCATCTATTTCTTATTTTTAGACTTTCATATGAGCTTTGGCTATTCGAGCTATTGATTCTTCATAACTTACCACTCGATATTTACCCTCAAAATGGTTTGACATCTCCATTTGATATGTAATACTTCCGAATGCTTTATGGATGAATCCAAAGCGCTCATATTTTGAAAGAATTTTTAGAATTGGATTAAAAATTCGCGTTAGAAGCATTCTATTATTAACAGAGTTTGCAATATCTTTAACAATCTTACTTGTCTCAATATAACATTCTTGTTGAGGATAAAATATCCCTTTTTGTTTATTCTCGATAATTAGTCGAACTAGCTCGCATAGGTTATCAACATATATCATGCTTTGCTGATTATGAATATTGGGAAATATTGGCATCGTCTTGGCATAATTAACGAGACGAGGGAAGTTATCACGAGCATTTTCGCTATATATCAAAGGTGGACGTATAATGGCGACACTGAATTTATCATCGTTAAGTTTTTCAAGACCTCTTTCTGCCATCATTTTACTTTTTCCATATATAGTTGGCTCTGCAGGAATCGTTTGGAAAGAAATAACTTTTTCTTCACCCAACGCACTCATGTCACCATATACAATCATACTGCTCATTTGGATAAAGAGAGGGACTCCTTCTACTTTGGCCTTTGCTGCCACATCGATTGGAAGTTGGCCATTAACGGCATAATACTGATCTTCAGAACCCATACGTGCGTTTGCATGAGCTAAACCAGATACATTATAAACAGCATCATAATTACGAAAATCCGCATTTTTCCATGCGCCATTCCTACTATCAACAGCATCTATCTGCCAAGTTGGATAGTTCTTATTTATATATTCGGTAAATTTAGTGCCAATGTAACCTCCGACACCAATAAGCATTATTTTCATAGTGAATATTGTTATTTGAAGTTATCCCAGTTTTCAATTACAGCATCCCAAGGACCGCGGTCTACTTTATCATAGATATATACGCATTTGGCATCCTTAAAATCTCGAAGCCACTCAGCAAAAGAGACCATTCCACCCTCGACTCTTTTCGCATAATCAATTACTTCGCTCATCGAGGTGAATGGCTCAAATTCCTTTCTATCGGCTTGGTCGATATATCCGTTCTCCATACCCTTGACCCACAGATAGGGTAATGGCATTCCGGCGAACTTGCATGTAGGGTTCCAGGCAGATGCTCGGAAATTGGTTTCCATAAAATAATAGGTGCCGTCTTTATCAATAAGGAACTCTACCTCAAATATTCCACTGAATCCAATTTCTTCAAACATGGCCTGAAGTTTAGCTTCCATTTCATGATCAGTGAACATACAGACATCGTGATATGGGCTATAATATCCTTGAATCAGATACTTCCATTTCATTTGGGTGATAATCTGCATCTCTTTTCCGGCGTTAATTGTATAACCCTCAAGAGCCATCTCATTCTTCTTATCAACAAAATGCTGAATCATAATAAGAGGACTCGTGATTTTTGCGATAGCAGTTCTCAGCTCGGATTCATTTTCGCAGATAAACACATCGCCCTTCCAACTGCCGGAATTTGGAGATATATCTTTGGTGATGATAGGATACCACAGGTTTTGTGGTATCGGATCACTTTTTCCGATAACGTAAGAATCAAGGACTTTGAATCCATGACGCTTTGCGCATTGCTGGATTTCATATTTGTTCATGAATTTATTGATGCGTCCTTGCTTCTCGGCATTATATGTGATGAATTTGTCCTTCCATTCATCATAATGCAAATCAAAGAATCCTACCGATTTGTCATCTGAGAAAACAATGTAGGGTTTCTTCTCTTGATTCCCATATTCGCGCATCAGAAGTTCATACCCTTCCTCCACGGAATCGACTTGATGCAATCGGGAAATATACTTACTGCGGCAGGCGACTTCATATCGGCGCTTGACAGATATGAAAACAGGATTTATCCCGTTCTCGCCAAAAGCTCGAATCATATTGAGCGGATTATAGTGCTCTAATGCGAACACTATAATTAGATGACCATTATATCGATCATTCATGTGGAACTACATTTTATTTATGATTGTATTGAGATATTCTAATTCAGAGCGTCCATAGCGTTGATCTATCGTGATGGGAATCACATATTTCGATAGCCAATGTTCAAAAGTATTTTCAGGTTGTTCATCGCAGATATAGCTCCACCAATGCCCCTGAAAATGCTTCGCTTTAAAGAGCCTATCAATAAGACCGGAATCCTCTACCACAAGAGGATATACCATTGGAATGGTAGAAGAGTCATAGTACATCAGGGGGTCGATTTGATTTATATCAGCGAAAAAATCGCATGCTATATCAAAATTCTCACGTCGTTTCTTTTGGATATAATCATAGTCGGTGGCGCACAGGATTGATTGGGTCAAAGGAGACATTAACATCGCCTTTTCACTATCTATTCTATGTTCATTGATTGAACGGGCTTCATAAGCCTTACCTTCACAACCATATTCCATACGCATTAATAAAAACGCAGCAGTATCGGAGGAGAATCCTTGCGGATATTCACTGGTATGGAGCTGGGCGTTTTCTCCTATTACATAAGCACCGTCCGGGACCCCCACGAATTTTCGGCAAGAATATACATTCATAGCGTTCTCTACCGGAGCGCAAAAGAAGCCTTGACAATTGTCTACTATAGCGTTATTAAAGTTCCTTGCCAATTCTTTCATTCGATTATGGCTCATTATACCATAATAGTTTACTATAAGTACTGCTTCATCTGCAATAGGGGAAAGATTAATTGGATTCCAGTTATTATCAGTATGATAATATTTGATATTAATGCCTTTGTCAATCAAAGTATCTCGTACTGAATCACACTGGTAGATCGGCAACCAAACTGTTTTACACCCGGTAATTCTTATTGCATGCCAAATAGCTTGTCTACCAGTGTTTAGACGAGCAATATTTGTGGTTTGATTATAAAATTCTTGACCTTTCGGTAGCTGCAGGTCTATGAAAGAACCTATTTCCATTATTTTAAGTATTTGCTTTCTAAAAGAATCCTTTCCAACATTATACCTCGCTCATACCGTTCTTTTGTCATCTGATATATTCCCTCTGAGAGTTTGTGGAGATAATTTCTGTCTGCATACAAAAGTCCCATTTTCTCAAAAAGGTCATCAACGTCTTTACTTCTTACAAGTAATCCGGTTTCTCCAGGGAGTCCAAATTCTTTTGGCCCGGGATTTCGGTTGTTATACAAGGGACTCCCATTGCTCCTGCTTCTTGAAGAACCATTCCCAAACCTTCTCGATAGAAAGGATGAACAAGGCAATCGAATGCTGCCACATAATGTTCAATATCAACGCTGTCGTACTCATGCCAATATATATCGAAGCCCCCGCACCAAGCACATTTAGCTTAAGCTGCGATCTATTTCCGCGGAATTGCGCAGGTCTATGTTCATACAAAGATGCGGACTCTTTTTCACTTTCTCAAGAATCTCGCCATGTAGTTTATCGTTGATGATCATAAATTAGCATTAATATGGGTTACCATTCGAAGCCAAATCGTTCGATATCCTCTTCAACGAGGTTGCTTCCGTTCTGAACTTCGATAAAAGAGAGTTCTGTGGTTGCTTTGAGAGCATGAAGTTGCCCCTTCGAAATGACAATTGTATCACCACGTTTTACTTTTTTTCTTACTCCGTCCAAAACGATTTCTCCTTCTCCGTCGATAAACGTCCAAACTTCGTTGCGAAATTTATGGCGTTGGTAGCTGATGGAGCAACCGGGATTGAGGGTGAGTCGTTTGGTGAGCGCACAAAAACCATCGGGAAACTCTACACTGTCAAGAACGGTATATGTACCCCAGCGGCGTTCTTCAAACATGGGGCGGTGTTTGAGTTTCGCCGCATATTCTTTGACAATTTCGCTTTTCTTTTTCTCGGAAATTATGATGCCATCCGGGGAAGCTGCGACAACAAGATCTTTTGTACCGATACAAAGCATTGGTATTCCGAGCTCATTGAAAAGGTGTGTGTTATTCCCCGAACCATCGGTCATAACATTGCCATACTCAGTATCGTTCAGTTCATCTGTGAGAGTATTCCAAGTCCCCAGATCCTTCCATTTGCCATCATAAAGTACCATTCCAATAGATTTGGCTTTTTCAGCTACTTCATAGTCGAAACTGATTTTGGGGAAGTCGGTGTAATGTTTTACATATTCACGGAAAGTATCGAATGCCATATATTTGCTGACGATGTCGGTCAAATATTTGAGATGGAACGCGAAGACACCCCCATTCCACATAGCACCTTCCTCAATCAACTTTTCAGCCGTAGAGACATCCGGTTTTTCCGTAAATCTTTTGACCTGCCAGCAACCGTCACCGCCTATTATGCTATCGGGAACGACATAACCATACTTAGATGACGGATATGTAGGTTTAATACCCATCACCATCATGTCGGCTAAACCTTGTTGAATGCCATCGGCCATTTTGGCTATGGCCTTGAAGTAACCAATTTCGGTGTATGGGTCGCAAGGCATAACTACAACGACCTCGTCATCATGACAATGTTTCTCTTTTGCAAGATATTCACAAGCCAGACAGATTGCCGGAAATGTATCACGGCGGCATGGTTCAGTAACAATGTCAGCACCATCACCAATCTGAGATATAACAGAATCTTTCTGAGAGGCACTTGTGGCAACTGTTAGCGACGCTTTTAGATCTGCTTCTTTCATTTGCCTTACAACACGTTGAATCATGGATTCACGTTTGTCGCTTCCTTCGATTGGAAGCAAACGTAGAAACTGTTTCGACCGAGCGTCATTCGATAGAGGCCAAAGGCGAGTACCAGAACCACCGGACAATAATATTATCTGCATAGTTAATTTGTTTTTATACATAGAATATTTATCATATTATCAAAAGGATGAAATTATGCTTTCATGTGAGCATTTGCTATTCTTCTGATACTTTCCTTATAGTTCACTACACGATATTCCCTATCAAAATGATTCGATATGCTCATATCGTATGCGATATTACCAAAAGCTTTGTGAATAAAGCCGAACTGCGGGACTTTACTAAGTACTCGCAAAGCAAGATTAAAAATACGCGTCTGCCACATTTTGTTACCTACAGCTTCTACTATATCCTTAACAATTTTACTTGTCTCAATATAGCACTCTTGTTGAGGATAATAGATCCCACCTTGATTGTTCTCTAAATAAGGTGAACCAAATCACAATCACTAGCAGAACTTACCTCCATATACCAAAACTCCTTTTTCGGCTTGGCAGAAGGTTGACGATGAAACAGCCTGATCGCTTCTTGGCATGCCATATATGTCTGCGGTGATCATTATTTGTATCCGAGGTGTGATAAGTAATAATCACATCCGGCTCACTTTCACAAATCACTTGTTCTATGAATTGAACTAATTCCAAATGTGACACGGTATTCATTTATATGTTCGGAAAAGTTCCCTCGTAAATTCTGCCCACTCCAAGGAATTTGTTCGATGCATTCTTATATACATCTAATTTTTTATCTTCGAGCTGAAAAGCACAAGCTTTATACTCTGTACACATGATACAAACATCGACATCGTCTCCATTACCTCCATTACAAGACCATTTATAGATTGAACCTAATGCGCCTATAGTTTCATCAATAGGGTGAGCTACCACAAACAAAAATGTCTTAATTTAGTCGGTAGAATTTTCAAATAGTGTCTAAAATATAAATTTATGTAAGTCAGTTAATAACTTACTTAAACAGATCATCTATAAGACCGGCCACGGAATACTTATAAACAATATTCTTATCAATTTCTATAAACTGGCTTTCTAAAAATTCTTTAGGTATTACCGGATTGTTGATATCTATGACAAGAATATTCTGTGGATTATAATAATCATAATCCTTTATATGAGGATTCGTCGTAATATATTTTCTACGTGCGGCAAGAGCCTCATGTGCTCGCGTAGAAAGGCTCACTTGATATGGCGGGTTAATATCTAATATACAGCGCGTATCATTTAAAACTTCTATCGTTCCCGGTATGGAGATTGGCTTAAAAGAGACTTGACGTATGTTATAAAAAGGGAAATGCATTAAACTCTCTTGCAAAAATCTTATAAATCCGGGCACATACAGATATGTGTAGAATTTTAATCCTTGATTTGCGAATAATTTGCGTAATCGCTTAACCATTTTATGTCGAGGATGATAAAGCGTGCATATAAATTCAAGATCATATTTATATTCTGTAGTATCCTTAACCTTAAGGTAGTCGTTTACAAAAAAAGTTGGTCTGAATCCAATATTATGGGCTTTTGCATCCTCTGGATCAAAAGACATAACTTTGTCGCATGCAGAAAGGACATCATCCATAGCACAACAATGCATGACATCCCATAAATACAAGATGACTTTTGCGTTAGGGAATGCCTCTCGCAACGTATTTATTGTCAGCGGAGTAAATGCTTCGCCTCTGCAAATAAGGATATAGTCATAATTCTTGCCCTCATTTATTTTTACAACTCTCCGAATATATCGATCAAATATCTGAGGTATTTTCTTCTTGAACAAACGTATGATAATCTTCATGTAGGCATCTTCCGAAGGTCGCTCATCGTATTCGTCAACCTTTGCGCCACGCCTTTCAAGTTCCTCCTTAATCGCCTCTCCATAATGTTTGGTACAACCATAAGGAGTGAACAATAATATATTTTTACCAATAAAGTCACACATATTTACACTATGTTATAATGTGGATAAAGTGAAGAATGGCCATCTATCCATAAGCGCATTTCTTTGATTTGTTGTTCGTATGAAGGAACAACAAAAGAGAAATCCTTACGCTTACATATAAGTGTTTTGTCAAGCTGAAGTGTGCTATCAGGATTAATCAGAACCTTTCCATTGCGGAAATACTTGTTGAAAAGTGTGCAGAGATCAAATTTATTGATAGACTCGTTATTAACAAGATTGTAAAGGCCTGTAAGGTTTTCTTTTAGGGCAATATCCATAGCTTTTGCAAGGGTTAATGTCGTTACTCCTGTCCATATTGCTCCCGTATATCCTCCGATGGGGCCATTTTGTTTCATGAACCAGTTAAACAGGCCAATGCCAGACTCCTTGATGTCAGGGCCGATAATTGAATTGCGGAAAGTGAGGTCCTTTGAATTATTGATTTCACCTATAGCCTTTGAACGGTCGTAGAAAGTCTTGCCATTAGGGATGGAGTCTTCGAAATAAGGACCGTCATTACCGGCAAAGACACAATCGGTCGACATATGGATGATGCGGGTCGTCGTGTCCTTAGTAATATCAGCAAGATAGTGAGGGAGGTATCCATTGAGGAGTACAGCCATTGACTTGTTGTCCTCGGCAAACTTATTGAGAAGTCCAATACAGTTTATTACAGCATCATAGTCACTGGCGAGGACAGTCTGCTTGATTAGAGACAAGTCGGATGCATCACCGATTATGGTCTCGTCTAAAAGTGCAGATGCAGAGCGTGCAAAACCTATAACCTTATGCCCCCGCTCCTTTAAATATAGGGAGATGAGGTGACCGGCCATGCCATTGCAGCCAAGTACAAGAAGTTTCATGTTCCATTTGGTCTTATTCTGAACGAATATCTTTAGAATGAGTGCGAGATTGAAGACCTAAGTCTTCGCGAATGAAGGTAAGTTTGAGAAGAAGATTTTTCATTTCCTCAACAGTCAGACGGTGAGTGTTGTGACTGTGATATTCTTCAGATTCGTTAATTTTGACGTTACCACATTCAACTTTGTCATAGTTAAGCCCTCTGCCATCACAAGGAATTCGGTAATACCCCCCCATATCAATGGCTCTAGCCATTTCTTCACGAGTGACAAGAGTTTCGTAGATTTTTTCACCATGACGGCTACCGATGACTTTCACTTCGGTTTTGGCATATTTGGGATCTTTCTGAGCATATACTTGCTTCAATGCCTCTGCAAGTACATCAAGAGTTGCAGCGGGAGCCTTCTGTACGAACAAATCGCCATTTTTCCCATGTTCAAAGGCAAATATTACAAGATCGACGGCATCGTTCAGCGTCATCATGAAACGAGTCATGTTTGGGTCTGTAATTGTGATAGGCTTACCCTCCTCCATCTGATCAACCCACAATGGAATGACAGAGCCTCGAGAAGCCATCACATTACCATAACGAGTACAGCAAATTGTTGTTTTGGACTCCGGACCAAGTTGACGAGCTTTCGCCGTAGCAATCTTTTCCATCATAGCTTTAGAGATACCCATAGCATTGATTGGATATGCTGCTTTATCAGTCGAGAGCACAACAACATTTGAAACACCGTGGGCAATAGCTGATTCTAGAACATTGTTTGTGCCGATAATGTTAGTTTCCACAGCCTGCATTGGGAAGAATTCGCAAGATGGAACTTGTTTCAGAGCTGCGGCAGCGAAGATATAGTCGACCCCTCCACGCATGGCGATGTCGATACTTTGTCTATTGCGCACATCTCCTATATAGAATTTAACCTTTTCGGCTTGATCAGGGTACTGTGACTGAAGGTAATGACGCATGTCATCTTGCTTTTTTTCATCACGGCTGAAGATGCGAATTTCCTTGATGTCAGAATCAAGAAATCTTTTCAAGACCATGTTTCCGAAACTGCCAGTTCCTCCTGTAATTAAAAGAGTCTTACCTTTGAAAATCGACATGATTGTTATTAAGAAAATTTATTTATTGAAGTTTTTTATGTAATCAAGAATAGCTTTATTATTATATGATACCATGAATACACGCTTTATCTTAAGCTTTTCAGATAGGCTCAGATTTAAGTTGGAAATGGCATTTATATAATCATCAGGCGTTTTAGCTTCCGAAAAAAAATTATGGTATTCTTCGTCTATCCCTTCAAATGCTATATTTGTGCCAATAACAGGTGTACCACATGCAAGAGCTTCGATACATTTAACCTTAACACCAGCTCCTTTGAATAATGGTGCAATTTCTGCCCTTGCGTTTGCTATAACTGGATAGGGATTTTCTACAAAGCCAAGATATTCAATATTATCGAATTCATCTATGAGTTTTTTTAAGGAATCCGGGAGACCTCCTCCTATAATTTTGAATTTTATGGATTTTGAAATCGATTTAATTACAGAATGCAAGAACCATTCAAGCCCTTCTGAATTTTCGCGTCTGCTCCAACTACCAAAAAAAATAAAATAGTCTGATTCAGCGTTTGGAAAAGCTTGTTGAACGTTTTTATTTAAGAAGAATGTAGTATTTAGGCTCTTAATACCATAATATTGTTTTAAAAGATTGCTATCTTTTTGACTGAAAGTAAAAGTGATAGTGCCTTTCTTCAGTAATCGCTGTTCCGTATGCATAGCCCAGGGACGGAGATATTGTTTCATTCTCGAGTATTTTTGGGCAATAACATCATGAGACATCATGATTATTTGAGGGTGATTGATATACTTCGCATAAAGAAAAGTCTGGCTAAAATCTAAATATACTAATTTATAATTGTCAGCATTAGCTATATCTTTTATAAATTCACATGTTTCCTTGTCAAATCTTGCAGAAAACAATGGAAAGATTAACGGTTTGTAGATTAATGCTTTTATTTTATCTTTTGTGGATATTACTTTTTCCCTAATAATTCGTATGTTAGAATTATATGGCTGAAAGGGGGTGTCGTCTTCATATCTAAAATATACTAAGTCAATTATGTAATTCTTTGAGAGTTCAGATAAAAGTTGACTAGTATATGAAACCCCAGCACCTTGGTTATCTGGAGTATACGGTGTAATAAGTAATATTTTATTCATCACAAATCAAATCTAATGTTTTTGACCATTTATGTCAAACCGTAAATACCAATTCGACGGTTGTCGGTGATGCCGTTCTACTTCTTGATCTCATGGATGCGGTTGAGTACAAAAGTCGGCTGGCTGTCATTAATTTTCATCGATCCGTCAATCACTTTAGCAAAAGGACAAATCTTAATAGTCTCCGGCAGAGTACCAAAAAACAGCAATATTGTTTTCACTCTTCGGTTTTATATATTATATGTCTAAGTCTTTCAATTCCAGCCTCAAGTGAATAGAAATTTTGATAGTCTTTTATGATATCACTCTTTGACTTATTGTTTAACAACAGTGTACGGATACCGGAGGTAAAACTATCTGGATCATTATACGGACAAACATTGCCAAGAGTCTGCATGTATTCATAACCTCGTGCGGAAACGTCATGTGTGAGTACCGGCAATCCGCTTTTCAATCCATCCATGTTGCGGAGTTTTAGGCCACCACCGCGATCCGTCGGACAGATGTAATAATCTGCCGCATCAAGAATAGGATGCATGTCTATTGGAGAAGCTATGACCTTAATCCCATTTGACTCGGCTAAAGAACATAGTTGAGCAGACGGATCACGTCCGGCTATAGTTAATTCAGCCTTAGGATCTTCTTTTTTTAATAACGGGAAATAATTCTTTATCCAAGGAATCAAGGATTCTTCGGTCTGCTTAGAAGCGAGTCCCCCTGTTATAACATAACGATGACCCCGTTTCTCACCCGCTGGTAACTTATTCTTAAATGGTTTGAATTCAAAAACGCCTAGTACATCAAAATTGCCGGGGCCATAATGTTTTGTTAATAATTCTATGTCATCTCTTGTGAGTGTGAGATTTAAATCGCTTTTCTTAACCGCATTACCTTCGTAAATATATGTCCAAAAAAGACTTGGAAGCAATGTGATAGCGCTGCTGTCTCCACGGAGGTACTCGATCTGATAATTATGATGGATTGTAATCGTCCGCAATCCTAATTTTTTGAACTTTGTAATCAATCCTGAACTCACATCGCTATTGTTAAAAACGACTGTATCATAATCCTTAGGGTCGATATATTGAAAAACATTTTTTTGAAATCGGTTAACAGTACCAAAACATAAATCTACAAATTTCCGCACCTTAGTTCGATAATCAGTTACCGGTATCATCCTGACACGATCTTCAAAAATGTCCTGAGGGGTCATGCCTTCTTTCATCGCATATACTACCGACATTGATTCAGAAAGCATAGCAAAAGCATTTATATAAGCTTTGGTGGCATATACGCCTCCGCTATTACCTCGGAGATATGTATTGGTTATAAAGAGGGTTCTCATTTGTTGGAAATCTTATTAAGCAAGTTATTCTTAAGCAAACTTAATTGTGTGTATTTTACAGGACCGAATAAAGAAAGCATTATAGAGAGAATCTTTCCTTGAGTCGTAGTCTTGGCATTTTCAAAAGAGAAATATCGTTTTTCCCTATTCATCTTATCAATAAAAATATCATGACTTGAGAAATCCGGATTATTCATTTCATGACATGCAGGTTTGCGAACGATACTCTTCGTGAAAAGGATTTCATGTAACAAAGAATTAAAATCAAGTGGCAATTCTTTGTCATCTCGAAAAAGTGAATGTTTTGTAGTGTACCCGAGAATGCCAATAGGTTTAAAGTCATTCCCGTCAATAGTTATCGTAGGGACACCGGAACGCATGCAAACCCATGAACTTCCTGCTGATGAGAAAAAAACATCAAACATTTCCAACAATCGAGTGCTTATAGGAAATAGATACCCGGTTATCAACAACTCTACATTCTTTACACCTTTGAATAAACTTTTAATATTTTCTGCGACCTCTAATCCATTCGGAGCCCCGCCCATCATTACTAATAGAAAATTACTGTCTTTATGAGTATTTGTGAAATTTATAAAGTTTTTCAATGATGGTATAACAAAAGGCTTATCCAACCGAGAAAGGCAACCGACCAAGAAATTATATTTTTCTTTTCTAATGATTGGTATCCATTCGCTATCGATATCCTCTACGACATTATTGCAAAATGCCGGAAGATGACAATCCTTGGATAATTCCGCACTTACAGGGTTAAATGCGGCGAACATATCAGATACCGACTGATCGGTTATGCCAGCTAACTCATGACGCAATAACTTAAACCGGAAAAATTCCCGGAGTGTATCTGAGGTAAGCGTATTCTGTTCTTGCAGTAAATATGCAATATGTTGAGCATTACAGCACTCTGCAATTACCTCAGCCCATGTACATGCCTGTATGCATGTCGATTCAATTACTATATTATCATAATCCCTGTCAAGAATCCGATTTAGAATTCGTGTAATTACGGACTTTCTTTTCTTTTTGGAGTAAAGATAATAGTCAAATCCCAATTCTGGTATGAAGCAGTTATATTGTCGGAGTTCAGCAATATAGATCTTACCTTTTTGAGAAGAGATGACATCCACTATCCACCCTTTTTCCTGCATATATAAACATTTATTGCGGATGTACATCTGAGCACCGCCCATGTTTATAATGCTTGGGGTGATAATAACGTATTTTTTCATCTATGTGCTTTATTTTTTTCTTGTCTTGAAATGACATCCTCAAGTTTAACACGAGGAAACATTTCCAGACATCCACCCCGAGTGGCATTGAAAATCTTTATTCCATGAGATTCGGCAAACTCCTTCGCCTTACCATACGAAGAAAACAACCTGTCGGTAAGTTCTCTAAAACCTGGATCGTAATGTCCTGTCTCAATAAAGTGTTGTTGTTTGCCCAAATAGGAACAATCTGCGCCTAAAAGATAAATTTCTGAGAAACCCATGTAGGTCGCTAATTGAAGGATGGAATAGGTAATCGAATAGCCATCATAAATACGGACATAACAATCATCACTATATTTAGCAAAAAACTTTTTAGTATATATCATCTCGTAAATATGGTAAGAACCACACATATGCCAATAAACCCAATCTTCCGGTGTCTTAAGTTTTTTCCTATAATAATATGGCGCAAAAACAACACCATTGTCTGTATAGAGAAGGGTATCCTTTATTTTTTCGAAAACGTGCACATCCTGTATACCTAAGAAGTCCGGCTTCCAATCTGTCTTATCATGAATCAGACAAATGGAATTCATGCCGAAAACATATTCTCCCTCGAGCATTTCCAAGTCACTGATTGTCAGGCTCGGCCCAGTACAGGTGATAAAGCAGCGTTTCCCGACGTACTTATTATGGTATGACTTTAATTTCTCATATCTTGCATCCTTAAAGCCGAATTTACGAGGCAGGGATGATATATATTGCACTGCAGCCTTTGACTTGAATTTTAAGTATATAGAAAATTGTTTGACATAGTGCAAGGGCGCCGATAGAAAAGACTCATGATAAATCTTATATAAGATCGGATGAGAATTAATGATGTTATCTTTCATAATTTAACATACTATTATTTGTTAAAATTATAATCATTGGCATAACGATGAAGATAAAGATCTCTATTACAGGAGTAAATACATTATTTAAGAACCCATATAATATAAAGGTAAGAAACACAACGTTTGTGTATTTTAATATAATTCTTTTATTTGTAAGAGACCGGAGCTTATTGTAATATGTTTTTAGAATCTTGTAAAAAACAAATGCGCCCAATAACCCATACCTGCCCAATACATCTATGAATTCAGAGTGATTACCGATGCCGGATTTATGCAAATCCATACCAACTGATACTGTATGATCGCCGATTCCTATAAGTATTGACAGGGGGATTGATAAAAAAGATCTCAAACTTGTCTCTGCGAGTGCTATGCGCTGGGCCATACTGCCCTCGGACAGAGAGTTAACATCACCACTTGACCGAGTAAAACTTATAAAATCCTCAAATCGTTCTGCCAATCTTGCTGAATCTAAATTTTGAATAATCCATAGCAACAAAGGAACTATAACAAAAGATGCTACCGATATAATAATAACCGTTGAAGAAAAATAGTATAATTTCCTACTGTTTTTACGAGGTTCGAACCGAGCAACCAACAATGCAATAATTTCTACCAGCAAGAGCAAAACAGCTGTTCCTCTTGAATTAACGAATAATATGTAAAATACGTTCAACCCACAAAAAATTAGAATGGTAATTTTGAACAGCTTACCATGCACGGTTTCCCATAGCATGTAACAACACCCAATGCTGAATAAACAAACTGCGATAAAGGACGTAGTTGCGATATTCATTAAAACACCATATTGAATCGACAGCTCAGAACTTTCTTGCAGTTCAAAAACATTTGGAAGAATTACCCAAAGATTAATATTATAGATCAGATTTGCCAGAAATATAATGACGATAAAACATAGTAAAGTTTTTATTTCCTTTAAATTATATTTCCTTATTATGAAATACCCCATTGGCGGAAGCAAATAATAGGGTAGTCTGGAAATAAAAAAGCTTAAATTTGTGCTGGAAAAGCCTAAAACTGTCATCATTATTGATATAAATGCATAAGCCATCCACCACCTTGATTCTTTATTAAATAAAACGACAGATATGTTACATATAGTAAACGAATGAATCAACCAGAATAGTGAAGAACATAAGGGTATAAAAAATGAATAGGTTCCTTCAATAAAATGAGTATAGTAATACAACGTGATTAATATAATCGGAATCATATTAATCATATAGTTTAATCTTACCTTTTGAATGACTTTGCTCATCGTTTCAAAATAATAGATTTAATTTCTAGATACTCAGGCAACTTTGTAGCCTCTAAAATAGCAATAGCCCAACCAAGTCCAAAGAGAATCTGAATTGGTAATATAGCATATGGTGAAAGATTGACAAAACTTAACCCATAGACAGGTAATGCAATAGCTACCGCTACACCGAATAATGGTAATACATCCCTAATCTGATCCATAATACCATAGTTTAACAGAGGCTTTGAATAATATGCGTTGATATAATAAGCGACGAGTCCGATAAAAATATCAGCTCCTAACATCCAATAGATATTAAAAAAAATACCTAACAATATAGGGATTATATGTAATAATGTTTTATATATCTTGATTAACAAGGTCAAATCACTTCGTCCCAAAACTTGTATGGCATTTAAATTTAGTGAATGTAGAGGATATAACATAGCTGTAAAACAAATTAACTGTAAGTAATTTGCGCATTCGACCCATTCCTCTCCAAGGAGTACCATAATCATAGGTCGAGCCACAGCTGCAAGACACATCATTAGGATAAAAGTGGGTAAACATGTAACCTTTATCACTCTACGATATGCATTTTTCAATCGTACAAGATCATCTTGAATAGTGCTTAAAACTGGATAACTAACCCTCTGAACAATAGTTGTGATATTACCTGAAAATACATCTGAAAAACTTTTTGCACGAGAATATTTACCCAACGTTGTAGGGGAATAAATCTTGCCAACCACTATATTAGTGGCCTCTCTAGAAATTGAATCAAGAATTCCGCTAACTAACAACTTCCAACCAAAGGTCCAAAGTTCCTTAAAACTTTCGATAGAAAACCGCAATAAAGGAGTCCATCGATTAAAAAACCACAACAAGATGGTATTTAAAGATGATTGTGTAAGATACTGTGCAACGAGAGCCCAAACGCCAAAACTATAATAAGCTAACGCAATGCCTACCACTCCGCTTGATAGAGATGCTGTCAAAGAAATTTTCGTTTGACTCTTAAAATCAATCGATTTTGTTAATTTTGCTTTTTGAACAATTCCAAGAGCGTTAATTAATACCGATATTGACATTACTCTAGAAAGTGCAACTAGTTCACTCTTCTCAAAGAAATGAGCAATAGCCGGTGCTCCACAATAAAGAATTCCGCCCAACAAAATACTTATAGAGATGTTGATATAGAATACGGTACAATAATCAACCTCTGTAGCATTATTTTTTCTAATAATTGCATTTGTGAAGCCTCCATCAACAATCATATTAAAAAAATTGATGAATATGGTCACAATTCCGATCAAGCCATAATCTGTTGGTCCTAACAATCGTGCAAGTATTATACCAATTATAAAGCTTATTCCATATCGAGCTATTGCTTCTATTGCGCTCCATATGGTACCTTTGACTGTTTTGTGTTTTAATGATTCTTCAGCCATTATACTTTATCTATTTGTTTTCACAATCAAATAGAAGATCTAGTATACAAGGAAAAGAAGTGAGTATTGCAATCGAGTTTGAATCCATTGGTTGGTTTCAGTTAATAGGTTTAAATTAACTGAACTACGACTCTACTTTGTGGGCAACGTGTAATGTGATTGCATGCTGGATTGTTATCTTTTCACCCTACCGCAACTGTCACCGTTCATCAAACGATATACATCATCAACACACACTAGGTTGTAGTCACCTTTAATCGTATGTTTTAAACAAGATGCAGCAACCGCAAAATCCAACGTTTTTTGGTCATCTCCATTAAAAGATAAAAGACCATATATGAGAGCACCCATGAATGAATCGCCACCACCAACACGGTCCACTATATCTGTAATATCATAACGACGCGATTGGTAAAGTTGCTTGCCATCATATAAAACGCCGCCCCAAGTATTGTGGTTAGCATTGATAGTTCCTCGTAGAGTTATAACCATCTTCTTACAACGAGGGAACTTCATCATCATCTGATGACAGACAGAAATAAAAGAGCTCTGATCTATATTGCCTTCGGTTTTAGATGCATCAAATTCTTGTGGCTTAATGCCAAATACTTTCTCACAATCTTCCTCATTGCCAAGGATGATGTCGCATTTATCTACCATTTCGGGTAACACATCGGTAGCCGCTTTGCCATAATTCCAGAGATTATCACGATAGTTTATATCACAAGATACAGTTATACCAAGGTCGTTGGCAGTTTTGATAGCCATGAAACATTCTCGAGCAGCATTCTCTGATATTGCCGGAGTTATACCTGTCCAATGAAACCAATCGGCATTCTTGAGGATTTCTTTCCAATTGATAGAACCCTCATCAACAGTAGCAATCGAACTGTCTTCTCGGTCGTAATAGACTTTTGAAGGACGAGCATTGCTTCCCGTCTCAAGATAAAGGATGCCCATTCTTTTCCCCGATCTCTGAATATGTTCAACACCCACCTTATATCCACGAAGTTCCATAATACAGCGTTCGGCGATAGGATTGTCAGGCAGGCAAGTGATGTAATCCGTTTCTATACCATAATTAGCAAGCGAGACAGCTACATTGGCTTCTGCGCCAGCGTATGACACATCTAAAGTATTTGATTGTACGAGTTTAAGATAGTCAGGTGCACCAAGTCGCACCATAATTTCTCCAAATGTAACTACTTTCATTATATCGTTATATTAATTAGGTTTGAGATACACTAATTACTCATATAACATGACAAAATCCTTAAGAGTGATTTCCATAAAGATTCTTATACATTATTTCTGCTATGGTAAAATCATCCGGCCAATCAATATCAAATGAATGAAGTTCGTCCATGATGTGAAGGAGAGGATGCTGACCGATGCGATTTTTTTGCTCGGTATAAATCTCTCGCTTTGCGAGGAATATCGAATGATTAATCTCATACAAAGGTTCCAAGTCCTGAGTTCTTGGCCAAGGAATATCCGTTGTATTATTAACCAAAACTCCCTCTTTATTTAGAAGGAAGTTCTTCAATTCTGTTACCCCGACCAAAGAATCATATCCTTCTTTAAGCTTTGAGAGATACAGTTCAATGCCTTTATCGTATTGCTCCGCTCCTGCCAACGGAGTGGTGACATGTCCCCAAAGAATGTGATCGGCATCCGTTATTGATGGGACATAGCAAATTAGGTCCTGCAGATTTGTACTGCTAAGACAAAGTTCTTCCGGGCGAGGAATAATACGCATGCGGCTATCATGAGTATAGTGTTCTGCAACATCAATGCTCCGCTCGTCATTTGAGGAAAACAATATCTCGTCAATATATTTTGTGGCAAGTAATTGCTTTATTTTGTTTTCCACAAGACCTCCCGCAAAACCTGCAAAAGGACGGGTGTTTTTATCCTTTACTCTCTCACTGCCCTTTCGAGTCGGTAAGAAAAAGGCAATTTTATCTGACATAATTAAATAAACTGGTAAATGGATTCAATGTCTAAAGACTTGTACAATGAGGGAGTCAGGGACTTTAGCATAATATTCTGGGTCTTTTTGAAAGTTTCAAAAAGTATTTTATTTTCATTGGTTAACTCCATTTCCTTTTCGGATAGGATTTCTCCTTTATAGCCATCGTACCCAATTATATTTACCTCCTCTGTTCCCATTTCAATAGCCGTCTGCAAAGCAAGTGCTGTACAGGAATCTGAATATTCCGTAGTAAATGATATCTCATTTAATTCATAAGTTAATTTTTCCGCGAAATTAGGAACCTCCGTACCCATCAGTCTGGGATAAGGAGCCAACAGACATGTTCCGTTAAACTCATCTTCGTGAAGATGTGCACAAAGACGTTTGGCCTCATTTCCTACTAGACAATAATACTTTGGATTTGACAAGGTATTATAAATAGCGGCGTATCTGGCAGTCACAAAGATGACCGGCATCTCAGGATGAAGAGACAAGAACTGCTTAACCGCATCCTGATGCTCTACACATGAATTCCCTCCGCCAATAATCATTACTTTATCATAATGATTAAATTTGATGAGCGGATATCTTGCATTGTCTTTTTTGTTGTTTTTTCGATTATCCAAAGCCCTGACAATACTGTTAAAACTGTATGTTCGGTTGGTGACCCACTCCATTACTTCTTTCTGAGGTATTGAATTGGCTCCCGACAACATATAAGGCAGATTTGTGCCCCATTTATACTGTTCGTATAACGGATAAAAGGCGGATACAATCTCTTCAAGCACATTAAAATCGACATCCAGACCTTGCTTGTTTAAGTAAGTAAGCAATAACTCCATATTAAGATTGCCGGCACCGCGGCCCATGCCAAGAATGGTGGCGTCTACATAATCAATCCCAAGCTCAATGGCAGTCAGGGTATTGATTAATCCAAGCTGCAGGTTGTTGTGTCCATGAAAACCTATAGGTACTGTTGTGTTGGCTTTTACCGTTTTAAACAATTTCTTCACTTCATCAGGTGTCACTCCGCCAAAAGAATCTACCATGCAAAACAAGTCTACAACATTGTCAAGCTGATTCAATTTATCAAGGAATCCCTCATATTCATTCCATTTTGACATGTACATTGTATTGAACCCGACTTCAAAGCCCATGGATTTAATCTCCTTTGCAAGAACGAGGGCTCTGTCAAAATTCTTTGGGTCAATGGCAATACGGATCATATCCACCAGTCCCTTAATGGGTTTCAACAAGGATTCCAGATCGCTTGGCCGAGTGTTTTTCTCATTGAGCATCACTGCAATCTTTTTTGTACACATTTTTCTTATGTGCTGCAATGATGCAACCGGCGAATAACCAAATTCCCCAAGATATTCCTTCGAAGCATTATTACGATAACCGACTTCCAAGTAGTCAATAGGAAGTTTATTCATCCCATGAATGTATGAGTCAACTACATCTCTCGGAAAATCCCAAAGAGTATAGTATCCTCCGTCGCGAAGGGTGCAATCTAATATTTTCATAAATTTTATTGAATTAAATAATCCATACGAATGTGTCTCTTAGTAGAGAGCGAACTTAGGTTTTGGATGTATTTTTGTATTATCTCGTAAGTTGGATTATAGATCTATCAGACATCGTAAGGTGTTAAGCCTGAATGTAAAATAGCATCATTTAGATATTTCTAAAATTCTAATTTTATTCGGCTGAGTCTTTGGGTTGTTCTGAATTTTTTCAGCTGGAATCTTTCCAACGGGAATCTTTTTCGCCATATTCTCAAATTGTATAGCCTGGGTATATGCGTTTGCCATTTGAGAGCGAGATAATAATCTCTTTGGATTTTATAGCATCGATTCGGTTACCGCCGGGAAGTTTTGTGACGGGGAGTAGGTCCTATTATTATTCGGAAATTTTCGGTACTCTCATCAACGTCTATTAACCAATAGTCGTTGCCTTGGACAAGTATTAACTATTGGAATTAAAGACGTTGTTTGTATACTTTCACACAATTATTTTCAAAACTCTTTGCATAATCAGTAAATGCTATTCAGATTTCTGATAACGTATTATTTTTGCAGGCACCCCAACGGCAACAGCATAATCTGGCACATCTTTGGTGACGACAGCTCCAGCTCCTATTCGGGCATGGCGTCCTATGTAATGACATGTCGGCATGATAATCGCACGAGATCCAACTAATGCTCCATCTTCAATTCGCAGTTCAGTTGCAACTACTTTATCAGATGCCTCATGGTAGTCTGAATGAAATGGATGATAATGAGTTTCTATTATCACACCGTTTGTAATGGTTACGTCATTCCCAATTGAAACGTTCCCAGAATAATCTATAAAGACATGTTTGGCCAAGAGTACGTTATAACCAATGATAATACTCCCTTCAAGATAATGCTGACGGGAAATATTAACGTCATATTCCACCATCAGACCTTTTCCGGCATTAAAACGTTTTGTATATGCTTGTCTACGAGCGTTACGTCTTGAAGCTGCTTCATATTTGATAGAGGAATATTTAATCAAGAATTCCCTCGTCTTACGAAAATCTTCTTGCCATTTGTCCCGTCTAATTCCTGCTATACGATATTTTTCTCCGACAGCCTTACGATTGTCTTTGCTGAGATTCCAGAATTCTTCTTTCAAATATTGGTTAGACCACATTTTATAATGAAAGAAACAGTACAATATATCTAAGAAAACTCTAAGTGTATTCTTAGACGATTGCAAATTTACGGTCTTAGAGTGTTTCCAACCGTAATGAACAATTTGCTTTAACCTAATTAAGTTCATATTGTATTACCAATTCCGTAGACTAATTTAAATGCTATCGGATACCCCCCCCATTTGCATTTGTTAACATTTCAAACAAACTTATTACCATTTCTTTAAGGCTGTATTCTGGCACCCAATTGAATGTAGTCATAAACTTTGTAGCATCCATGCCGATTTTTTTATCTGTGCCATTATCATTAACAGTAATATTTACTTCTGATATGGCATAATTTTTCTCCGCTACGTCTTTAACTGTTTGAGCTACCTGTTCAATGGTATAATTCTGAGAGGTGCCAAGATTATAAATTCCGGGGAAACTTTTATAATTTAATACTGCCACAAGCGCTGTCGCCACATCACGTACATCAATAAAAGAGACGATCTGTCGTGGGGAAATAAGGTTGATAGGCGTTCCAGTAAGTGCATTTTCCACAAACACTTTCATAAATCTGGCATTTTCAACTACGGATGCAAGCCGGATGTTGTATAATTCAATATTTGTTCCTTCAAATATCTCATTACAAAGTAGTTCTGAGGAATATTTCCCCATAGCGTACAAATAATCAGGGTTACACTTGCCTGACTCCGTCACTAGAGGTGTATAATTGCTGCCATATACACTTTGCGATGATATATTTATAAATTTCCTAATATGTTGTCCTTTCGCCCAATTTGCCAGATGGCATAAATATACTAAAGACTGAGCGTAATCTGCACCAATTGAAGAACGTGCAAATGCGGTATGTACGCATATATCAATATGTTGAGAATTACTAATTAACTCCTCCAACGTGAGATAAACAATCCGTTCTTTAAAATTTTGATATCTTTTCTTAAGTTTATCCGTCGTTCTGGAAACAAGAATAAGTCTATAATCTGAGTGATGTAACAAATAGATTGTCAACTCAGTAGCCACCAATCCGGTTGCGCCGGTTATAAGAATATTCATTGACATATTTTCTGATATGAATAATTCTTTATTATCATTTCTTCGCCATCTTCACCAAATGCATGAATACCCTCTTTGACTTTATCCATTTTTTGAAGTAATTCTTCTTTTTCATGAGCCGTAAGAAGTATTCTGACACCTAACTGAGCAAGTTTTCCGATGATTTTATCATCTACTACTGTTCCGACAGAGTGTGAAACATGGATTGCTCTCACTCCATTAATATTCATGGTTTCATCAAGGCCTGAATAGGAGGAAATTTTACCTTCTTTGAGAAGTAGTGACACATTGGCCATGCAGCATTCTAGAGGATTAATTTTTTTGAGACTCGATGTGTCAACTTTATTCCCGACTGCATAATCAATCATTGCTTTAAGATGATTAAAACCATACTGAGCCTCCATCAAATGATGTTCTAATGAGCCGGTGAGCCGATATCCCATTTCATAAACAATATAATCATCATCTTTTCGGAAAGTTTGGATAAATACCATTCCTTCATTCATGCCAAGATCATTGAACATGTTTTTAATGTTATTATCTTCCTCAGAAATAAACTTTGATATTCCTATTGAAGGAAATGTATATCCCACAGGTAATTTCAGCGTGTTATTGTTCTGCTCATACATCCACCGATCACCGATACCGAGCAAATACGCTTTACCCTCATGAAGGTAATAAAATATTGTAGCCTCTTCTGATTGAATTAGTGGTTCAATAATGACACGTTTGCTTCTTGAAAAAGTAATAGACTCGGCATATTTTTCCTTGAATTCCGATATATCATGGCATATAAAAATTCCTCTTGCGCCACTGTTGTCAACGGGTTTTACGATAAGGGGGAAAATCGTTTTCCCTTGTAAAACCTCCTCATATGTGTATTCCGGTACTACAGGGATATTATGTTCTTCACAACATTTCTTAAAAAGATATTTATCTGTAGTGATACGTATACTCTTCTCATTAGCGTAACATGGAAGGCCAGCAACTTGACATATTTTGACATAAAAGGGTAATAATACATCTGCATAACCCATTAGGACACCGTCAATTCGTTCTTTTTGTATAAGATCAACTACACCGTTGATATCTGTGGCACTTACCATAAAGTTCTTATCCGCCAAAACTTTACAAGGTGAATCAGAATTATAATCCGTGACATATACGTCCAAACCCATTTCTTTTGCAGCAAAAAAAATTTGTTTGGAAATGGTTGTACCACCTAATATTAATATTTTTTTCTTCATTGTGAATTATTGAATTAAACTGCAAATCCGATCCATATCATCAAAGTCATACCTTTGGTCAATTGGAATTGGAATAATTTCGTTCATGAGTCTGTATTCTATATCGGAATTATCGCACCACTCCCTGACATTAGGCCAATAAGTCGCGACAAAAACTTTATTTTCTATAAGCTTATCTCTAAGTAAAGCATCCGACGTCCTATATGGGTATACCATGGGGCATATAAACTCTGACATATCAGGTATATTTAAGTTATTGACATGTCCAAGTTCCCTATGTACATATCTAAAGTTATTTCTCCGAATTTTTAAAATTTCATCAAAATCAATTGATTGCAAAATCTTCTTCGTTAAAAAAGACATTGATTTCATTGGAGAGACAGACAGAACCTGTGAATTTTCTCGAAATTCTCTATACCCTGACTCAGGGCCACAATCTATCCTTCTTAGTAAAAAAAGGCTACGATCAGTCGAATAATCTTGCTCTAACTTATATTTTCTTTCTTCAGTTGTATATGCGATACCTCCATCTGGAACACCAACGAATTTCCTAGGGCTATATATGGCTTTTGCCCCAGTTATTTCCGGAGCGAATAAAGCCTGCGCGTTGTCAATAATAAGTTTACTACCCAATTTTTGAAATAGCACTTCAGCATAAGAGTCTTTTATTCCGAAATAATTATTTGCAATTAGATATTCGTTTTTATTTAAATTCGGAATATTAGCAATCTCAAGATTTTCATTAATGTGATAAAACTTATATTCTATGCCTAGCCGCTGTAAAGGTTCGATTATAACATCACATGTGAAATAAGGGATATAAACTGTTTTGACCTTATCACCCAACTGGCGAAGTATAAACTCCAAAGCATGTCTTCCAGAATTGAATGCAGGACAATTCGCATGTGGAAATTCATTATTTCGACGTTGTAATTCGAGTTCAAAATAGCCCCCTATTTCCTTCATTTCAGAACAATTTTAATCAAGTTGGATAATCTCGATTGAATATCTGCCATAGTTTTCTCATCAGGGAAGCGCATAAACACAATACCGAGAGCTTTGCCAGCCCCATCAAATTTTTCCACGATATCTCCCGGCTTCTTATAATGCACTCTGCGATAAATGAATGGCTCGAGTTCGCTTGAATAAGCGACGTTTTCATAAATTCCGTCCGAAAGGCTATGTAGCACGTATGTCATATAACATCCCTTGGGCTTGCGAGGGTTTAAGTTTATTGGGACACCCATTGCAGCCAAGACATTAGCCTTAATTAGGTCGATTCCAAAAGCGTCAGAGAGTTGAATAGGGATCATGTTTCCACCGGCCCTGGGGCCTAATTCAAGGAAATGAACATTGCTATTATCATCAAGAATTATTTCAACGTTCATTTCACCTGTTTTAATACTCAATATATCAATGAGACGTTGAAGTTCTCCCCTTATTGCGCTTTCCTGCGAGGGCGTGATACCAGAAGGTAATCTTTTACCAATAGGTATCAAAGCCTTACCATCATTCTCACGCATACATGCCATTTGTCCGAGCAAGATAATTTTGCCTTCTTCAATAAAAATGTCACCACCAATGACATAAGGGAAACCTCTTTGGATATATTCTTCAGCAATAAGTATTTTGTTGCGGGAATACTCGTCTGCGTGTGCTATAGCCTGCTTTAAGTTATCCAGATTATTGAGAAAAGTAACGCCTTTAGACCCTGACGAATCGGTGGGTTTAATGACTATCGGGAATTTTAATTTTGAAAGTTCCTTACTTAACTCGTCTATGGCAATTTCAGGCGAAAAAGTGATGGATGCAGGACAGGCAAAATCATTATCCTTAAGGAACTTACGGAACTCATGCTTAACGCCTAAAATCTCAATGGATCTTGCTGGATTTGATGGCAATCCGAGGCGTTCGCATACAATGGCGGCCGGAAGCGCTGCCGGATCGGAAGCATAAGCGAGAATGCCTTTAGCTTTCTCCTCTTTGGCTATTCGATAAACTGCTTCTATATCAGTAGTACTTTCGGAATACCATTTATCGGCAACAAACTGCCCGGGATTATCCGTAAGATAATCAATCAGTACCGTTCTATATCCAAGCTCTCTGGCCTTTTCTATGACGGGAACTTGTTGCCGTGATCCGCCAAGGAGTAATATGGTCTTTTTCTCGCTTGTCATTTGAAGAATTTTAATACCCGCTCAATATCATCCTCACTCAAAGCATGATGCATGGGCAGGCAAAGGACAGTATCGGCAAGTTTATAAGCTTCAGGAAGATTTTCTTTTGTTGCCGACGGTAATCCTCGGTATGTAGAAAATTCAGAAATCAGAGGATAGAAATAACGGCGCCCAAGAACGTTCGCTTCTTTCATCTCAAAATATAGCTCGTCGCGGGTCTTACCGAATTTCTCTGCATCAATAAAGATGGGGAAATAGCTGTAGTTGTGACGAACGCCAGGCATATCATCGAAATATGTTATACCCGGTACATCACGGAGTGCTTCGCGATAACGCTGCGCTACTTTTTGACGAGCCTCTATGGCCGCGTCAACCTGACGGAGATTAAGGATACCATAAGCGGCTCTCATTTCATCCATTTTAGAATTAATGCCCGGCGCGACAACTGTTGTTTCTCCGGCAAAACCAAAATTCTTGAGATAGTCAATGCGCCGCTTTGTCTTCTCATCATGCATTACCAGTGCGCCGCCTTCGATTGTATTATATACTTTTGTAGCATGGAAAGAGAGTGTCGACATATCACCGGCATTCAATATCGATTCCCCGTCGACTTCTACACCAAATGCGTGTGCAGCATCATAAATTACTTTTAACCCATACTTATCTGCAATCTCTTGTATTGCCTTTGTGTCACATGGTTTTCCATAGCAGTGAACCGGCATGATTGCTGTAGTTTTTGGGGTAATAGCTGCTTCAATCTTATTAGGATCGAGTCCGCAGTTCGAAGGGTCAACATCGACAAATACAGGCTTGATTCCATTCCACCAAAGCGAATGGGTAGTTGCTACAAAACTATACGGAGTCGTGATAACTTCTCCAGTAATGCGCAAAGCCTGAAGCGCGGTTATGAGGGGTAATGTTCCGTTTGTGAACAGGCTTATATAAGGTACTTTTAGATATTCGGCCAATTCTTTTTCAAGCTGTTTATGGAAACGGCCATTGTTAGTTATCCACTTGCTTTCCCAAATTTCCTTTAAAAGAGAGTTAAACTCTTCTAAATCCGGGAGCAGAGGAGATGTGACAGTGATTTGTTTATTATCCATCTTATTTTTCTACTATCTATTTTTGTACATTTCTTCGTAGTAGCGTTCGTAGTCACCGGAGGTGATGTTGTCCATCCAGTCCTGATGGTCGAGGTACCAGCGGACGGTCTTTTCGATGCCCTCCTCGAACTGTAGGGAGGGTTCCCAGCCGAGTTCCGATTGGAGTTTACGTGAGTCGATGGCGTAACGCATGTCGTGACCCAAACGGTCGGTGACGTAGGTTATAAGTTCGAGACTCTTACCTTCAGAATTACCGAGTAGACGATCTACGGTCTTGATGATGACCTTGATGAGTTCAATGTTCTTCCACTCGTTGAAACCGCCGATGTTATATGTCTCGGCCACTTTGCCTTTATGGAAGATGAGGTCAATGGCTCGGGCGTGATCTTCTACGAAAAGCCAGTCACGAACGTTATCTCCCTTGCCGTATACAGGTAGCGGTTTGCCGTGGCGAATATTGTTGATGAACAGCGGAATCAGTTTCTCGGGGAACTGATAAGGGCCATAATTGTTCGAACAGTTAGTCACAAGCGTCGGCATTCTGTAAGTATCGTGATAAGCACGCACAAAGTGGTCGCTCGAGGCTTTCGATGCTGAGTACGGTGAATGAGGATTATATTTTGTCGTCTCGAGGAAGAACTCTGTGCCATAAGCCATATCATCCTCGCTAGAGGCCTTGGTGGTGAAGGGTGCCGGCACGCCCTCGGGATGGGTCAGTTCGAGCGCTCCGTAAACCTCGTCTGTCGAGATGTGGTAGAAAAGTTTCCCTTCGTATTTCTCGGGAAGCGATTCCCAATATTCCTTGGCAACCTGAAGAAGTGCGAGAGTGCCCATCACATTTGTGCGGGCGAATGTGAACGGATCTTTTATCGAGCGGTCGACATGGCTCTCGGCTGCAAGGTGGATTATGCCGTCAATCTTATGCTCACGGATTATACGGCGCATGTCGTCAAGGTCTGCGATGTCGGCTTTGACAAAGGTATAGTTCGGTTTGTCCTCGACATCCCTGAGGTTCGCGAGATTGCCGGCATAAGTGAGTTTATCGAGATTGACGATATTGTATTCGGGATACTTGTTCACGAACAGACGCACAACATGTGAGCCAATAAACCCGGCACCACCGGTGATTAGTATATTACGCTTCATGTTTTTTCTTTAACCTCTTGCGATTGACCTCTTCAATTACCTGAAGCAGGTATTGTCCATATTGATTTTTAAGCATCGGTGCTGCAATCTCCCTCATTTTCTCTTCAGATATCCATCCTTTGCGATATGCGATACCTTCAAGACATGCTACCTTAAGACCCTGGCGATTCTCTATAGTTTCAATGTAGTTTGATGCATCGGCCAATGATTCATGAGTTCCGGTGTCAAGCCATGCGAATCCTCTGCCAAGAAGTTGAATATTGAGTTTGCCCTCTTCAAGGTATGACTGATTCAAAGTAGTTATCTCCAATTCCCCACGTGCTGAAGGTTTGATTTCTTTAGCCTTTCGGACAACAGAATTAGGATAGAAATAAAGACCTACTACCGCGTGATTGGATTTTGGATGTTCCGGTTTTTCTTCTATGGAGATACATTTGCCGTTAGCATCAAATTCCGCCACACCATATCTTTCAGGATCCTTGACCCAATAACCGAATACAGTGGCTTCATCTTTCTCTTCAGCATCTTCAATTGCTTTTTCCAACTTGGGAATGAAGTAACTCCCATGAAAGATATTATCTCCAAGAATCATGCATGTCGCATCATCCCCTATAAATTCTTCACCAAGAATAAATGCCTGGGCCAAACCATCTGGAGAAGGCTGCACTTTGTATGAAAAGCGAACTCCAAAATTACTGCCGTCGCCAAGCAGTTCTTCGAACATCGGCAAATCTCTCGGTGTGGAAATGATGAGAATATCACGAATACCAGCCAACATCAAAGTCGAGATTGGGTAATATATCATCGGCTTGTCATATATTGGCAACATTTGCTTGCTTACACCTTTAGTAATCGGATAAAGCCGTGTGCCGGAGCCACCTGCAAGGACTATACCTTTCATGTATGTTACTTATTAAGATGATTATTTTTGAATAGCACCGACGGACATTACCTGATTCAATTATACATTGTAGAAATATGTATTACATGATTCTAATGATAAAAGAATCCTATTGAATCTTAATTTGGTTATGCATCTTTACGGGTCTCAAACGCTAATGCCAACTGATATGCCTTAAGGTCAAAATCGTTTAGGTCTTTGCGTTTGACTAATTCGTTCAGGACGTCGACATCTAGTTTCTTCATTTCCCTCGAACTCAATACCGATGGGAACAGACTGCGAACAAACTGTCTGTATGCAGTCAGTATCTTTGTGCTGACAGTAGAATACTGAGTTATTTTGTTCTTTTCAAACCATGCTTCTTTTGCCACAGTACAATCTCCAACGAAATATGAATCTACATTGTCCCTCATGATTAGAGCAAGGCGCTTATATCGTTCGTAAGTGTCCGTTTCTGGGAATGATTTATATTTCATCAGGGTGCTTACCCAAATTTCGCGTAAATTGTTAAATGTCTGAGATGTGGCAGTTGATATTGTACGCATCGTATGCATAGAATCCGAAAGCATACCATAAACATCACTTTCCTCGATTGTCTTGTCACCTGACTTCCAAGAGCGTAGAAGTCGGTCACGCTGCTTCTCCAAAAGAGAAGCATCCGGAAATCGGCAAAATCCTATCGTATGAAGGAGTGAATAGTAATCTGTAAGACTTGAGATATCATTAACTGTACAGTTAGGTAATATCTTTGCTATCTTATCACAAGTACGGCGTATCTCGCCACGTACCTCTATTTCCTCGACAGTCGGCTTATGCCCGTCAATCGTAGTCAGACCGATAAATTGACCTTTCATTATGAGGTAGTGTGAATACGCCCTTATAGATTCCATATCAGTTGTACCGTAAATCCTCAATTCTGTTGATTTAACTTGGCGATCGTCCACTCAGGAACTCTGATTACTTTCCTCTGTCCAAGTTCTGCAACTTCAGTTAATAGTCTGAGCGATTCGTGGTTGCAGACATTGCGTTCAAGCATATCCAGAGCAATATCAACATACTCTATCAGAATCTCGCGTTCAGCTATATCAGTGTAGTGGCTGTATCGTTTTATAAGTTCAGCAAGCTCATCGGGTGAATACTCCTTTGTCCTGTCAGGATAAATCTTTTCAGTATCCGTTTCTACCGGACATGAGAATATAAAGGACATATTATCAAGTTCATTAGTGTATGTGGCATTGCAATAGTCTATCTTAAGCTGTTCATCTGTGGTTGCCGGTTTGCGACTTTGCAATTCTCTTACAATCTGACCTTCGTAGTAATATGTCATGTGCTCTCGACCTTCATTTAACCTTTCCTGATGGCGAATCGGCCACTGACGGTAGAGTTTATGAAGTTCATCGATAGTCATCGTAGTGAGGTCTGTCGATACAGTATTACCTTTCTGTATCTCATAAAGGTCATCCTGAGATTTGATGCTGCCTCTCGATGCCAGTTCGCTGACAACCGTTTTAAGCCTGCTGGCACACATCCGGGCAAACGAGATATGTTCCTTATCCAGTATCGTACAGGCATAATCTCCAACTTCCGACAATATCTGTCCGATAGTAATCAGCTCCTTTGTCGGCGACACTGCCGAAACCTTATAGTTCATGATTCTTGACGGAAGCGCTAAAACCATTTCTTGAAGCTATTTGACAATCTGGATATAATCTGGTTCAACTTCCACGGCGGCGGTTATGAGACCGGGCAGTTCCACTATGAGACGGCGTTTTCTCATGCCCTTGACAGATAAGAGGCGACCTTCGTACTGGTCAAGCATACCGCCCATGATGCGGACTTTCTTGCCGTACATTGTTTTAGTAATTTCGCCGGGCTTATAATATAGAGGTGTTTCCGTGTTGTTGACTGCGAAGATGAATCTATCCATTTCCTCATTGCGAACGACCATCGGCTCGTTTTTAGTCTTGCCGAAAAGGTAACGGAATTGTAGGGTTGGAAACTTTGCTACATAAGTATCAAGGATTTCTCTTGCCTCGTGAACGAACAATAAGTCTTGAATTACGGGAACATTCCGTCTTTGTCTACGGCCACCGATAGTCATTACCATCTGAGTCATCGGAGTGAACACTTCCAGACCCGCATTCTCTAAATCATGTATAGCGAGAGTATTGGAATTTCTGCGCTTTAAATCACGCATCACGAACCACTGTTTTTCGGAAGAATCCATCATTGGTTTCTGTGACTTATTGGCAATTCTTCAAATCCTGCTCAAATTCAGAAGGCGCTGAAATTTAAGCAGTTCCAAAATTCTCTCCAAAAGAAAGAGGCTTTTCTAATGATTGATTCACCTCTTCGAGTTGCCATTGATCCATATATCGAACCTTTAGTGTTCTCGACCTTCAAACCGTCAGTTTCTTCGAGAGAAACTGACGCTATAATTGAACTTACTGAGAGTCAGAGATAAACCATATAAATTATTTAATATTTGTAAAACATTTGTTTGAAGAATCAAGCCTTAGAGATAGAATTAGGAGCCTGTATATAAATTTTTATCCTCATAAACGCTGTTGTTTACAAGATTTTGAGTAACTTTGCAGTCTCAAAGCGTCAGTTTCTCTCGAAGAAAATTGCGTTTTCGCTAAACAATCGCCCTATTAGTCATCCTACTCCCTATTTTGAATGAATAGAAGGGGCTTTTACCAGCAAAAATCCTTTAGCTGGTAAATACTCCTTCAGTTCTCGCATGATCGCTTCCTTTTTCTTTTGTCAATCATGCGGATTATGTCGCTGTTCGCTTTGTCGACGGATGCAGTATCGAGGGATTGCAGGTATATTATGGTCGTCTTTTCTGAATTATGACCCATCGCCTTGCTGATGGTGGATAGTGCCACATGGTTCGAATGAGCGATGCTGGCCCAGGCATGGCGTGCGACATATAGCGTGAGCTTGGTTTCAAGTCCAAGCATTCTTCCAACTTTCTGAAGATTTCGGTTTATGCGGAAATATGCGTTCTCATACTGTTGTTGAGTGTCAATGTCTCTATCGTTTAATATCGGCAGTAAATAAGCGGTGTCGCTTTCCCCAAAGCTGTCAATCAGCTTTCTTGTCTCAGGCTCTATTTTTACCGTAAGTTGCTGTCTGGTCTTTCGGCGAGAATAAGTTATTATGCCATTGTTCAGGTCACTTTTCTTAAGAAAGGCAATATCCACGAAAGACATTCCCCGAGTATAAAAAGCAAACATGAATATCTTGCGGGCAAAGTCGAGTGACGGATGCCCGGACAGGTCAATATCGCGAATCTTGCGGATTACATCGAGGCTTACAGCTCTCTTCAAGGTCTTGTCAACACCCATATAGACATGCTTGAATGGGTTACGGGGCAACTCGAAATCTTGCTCTATGGCACGATTTAAGATTGCTCGCAAGTTTCGCATGTAGAAAGATGTGGAATTTCGGCACAAACCGCGTTTCATCAAGAATTCCTCATAACCGAGGATGAAGGTGGAAGTTACCTCGTCCCATGCGACTTCATTCCCATCAGTGTAACACAGCAGGCTGTTCAAGGTTGTCTCAAGGCGCTTGACCGTCGCTTTTTTACCGATTTTACTCAAGTCTTCAATGAGTTTTCGTGTAAACGACACCACACCAACTATGCTTAAAGGAGATTTAAATGCCGTTACCACTTCCTCTGTAGTATAGGCAGTTCCCTTGTTATCTAACGCTGATATAACGGCCATTACTTTTTTCTGCTGTTCTTTCAGGTTATTCTTTATAGATGAAAGATACTTTGTTCTTTCGGGGGATTCATCTGTACCTTTGCAGACAGATGATTCTTCTGCATTCCATTCCGAATCGCTTATATGCAAACCGGTATTTATATGTTTAACCTGTCTCAGATGGATGATTTGGAAGAACAGGGTACCGTCCCTGCCTTTTACAGTCGACGGTCTGTATTTAATTTTTATCGAAGCCATATTGTGCTATAAATTAGATGTAATAAAGGAGCACAACCAAGATGGCCATGCTCCTTGGGATTGAACAAATGCTATTATATAATTGAAGTGTAAAGTTATTTCTTTACCTTAAACTGCTGTATCTCCTTAATCATGTCCTTGATGTCCTGATTGACGCGAAGGAAGTTTGAGTACAGAACTCGCTCACGGGCTTCGCGGAAGGGGAAGGAATAGAATTTCGGAAGAGGGACATAACCCGCTTCTTCTTTGGCTATCTGCTCCATGTCGAAGTCGGTCTTGCAGTAAAACTTTGAGGTCTTGAACTCCTCGGCTTCCTGAATATTGATGCTGTCGCGCATCCCGGTTTTGGTTTTCACGAAGTCGCGTGCCACCTGTCCGCAGATCCAGCCTGTAGGCAAGTCGGAGATTTTGGAAGCCGGAACAAGGCTATCCATATTCTCATTGAGGTTGATGGAGGTCCGGTCACGGTCTATTGTTACGCCTTTCTTTAGCTGAACCACCTTGCCGAAGATGTCGCTCGACAGCCATTCAAGGGTCTCCTTGGCTCTGGCTGAACCGCTGACAACATTGCCGACGGTCGTTATGATTTTCTGCATGCCTGTCTTTCCATAGTCAGCTTCCAACTGCGGCAGTTCCTGAAAACCAAGTGCTACCGACACTTTGTTGCTTCGGGCCGTACCAATAAGACGGTCTATCTTGTGAAAATACAGCGTAGGCAGCTCATCGACGATGATAGATACCGGGATATTCTTGCCTTGTCCTGTATTGACACGGGTAACGAGACGGTTAAGAATCAGAGCGTTCAACGCTCCGATGATGCTCTCCATCTCAGGGTCGTTGGCAATCAGAAGATAAGACGGGTTCGACGGGTCACTGACCTTGAGGTCGAAATCATCACCGTCCTTATGGAATATCCAGTAGGATTCCTTGGTCGCCAATCGGGATGTATAGACACGGAGCGTGCCTATCATACCTTCCAACTGTTCCATAGCTTTGTTTTTCAATGCCGTCTGGAAAGGTCCAAGAAGCGGAAGAACCTCGTTGTCGGTCTTGAGGACATCAAAGATGGTCTGATAATCCTCGTTCAGAAATGACAGCACATGTGGCATATCAGAATACTTGCCCAGCCAGTAAGCCGGTTCGACACGACGGGTCATGGCTGCATCGGCATACACTTCTCCGGTCGGTTTCTCAAATCCGGTCTCCCGGTCAACAACCATTTTGGGAAAGAGCTGATTGCCGTTTTCATCGTAAGGGAACTTCTTGTAGTTGATGAAAAAGTAGATGATCGCAGCGAGGAAGTTGACCGCAGAGGTCTGGAAGAACTGGTCGGAGCCTCCGCCTCCTTCTTTCTTTCCCTTCTGTAAAGACTCAAGCAAGGTCTCAGCGGTTTCGGATGCCGCAGCAAGGTTGCCGATATATTTCTGCTGAATGGGGTTGACACGACGGCTGTACTCCACATCCACGAAGTTGATAACCGAGAACTTGCAACCTTTAGGCAGACGGTTTTCACGCTGATTTTTGAGGTAATGGTAGTATAATTTAGTGGCAAGTGTAGGCCATTTGTAATCATAAACTACCATCGCAAATCCTTTTGCCGAGTGCTGACGGATGAACGGCTCGACAATGGAGAAAGTCTTACCGGAACCGGGAGTGCCCACGACCCATGTACCACGAAACGGATTGGTAATGTTTATCCATCCCTTACGGAACTTGCCCTTATAATAGTAACGCATGGGCACATTCACACTGTACTTATTTTCGACCTTCTCTTCACATTGCGAGAAGCTCTCGTTCTCAAGATTGAAGCGGTCTTTGAGCAGCCCTTCTTTCAAGAACTTGGAGATATTGTCAAGAGCCACATGGATGAGTATTGTGCCGAGAATACTCGCTACCATATACATCCAAATGTTCAAACGGAGGGTAAGAAGTACGGGCATGATACGGTGTCCGAACAGCCACAGTGACAGCACAGTAATGAACAGACCGGCTACGATGGGATACAGAACCTGGTTCCTTGCGTCAAACTCCAGCTTCTTCTTATTACGTGTTCCTATACAGGTGATACAGATAAGAAGGAGCGTCGCCATCTTGGAGTAAACAAGATTGCCATCCTGATATATCAGCCACCGTTTCATGCGGTCATGTATTTCGACTACTACACCGCCGAAATGGTCAAGCACTTCGGGGTCTATCGCATACATGAAGAACTCCAGCAGCAGTGACACATAGATGCACGCCCGGAATATCTTATAAGAACCTTGAAGTTCCTTGCTTTCTTCCATTGCCATAGGCTATCAATCGTATATGGTTATTATGGGACGGACTTTGTGGTTTTGTGTCTTGGGCGTCTCCTGCATCGCACCCTGAGACAACGAATAGAGCCACGCCTTTGCCGTTTCCTGACCTGCGACCTCGGTCGATGACCAGTACCAACAACCGTCAGGCGTGTCGGTGATTGGCTCACCACCGATAGCCACTATCCCTTGGTTGATATAACCGCGAGTTTCCTTTAACAGACGGAGCTGTGCCACCGAAGGGATATAGGCTGACTGACCGTATCTCCATAAATCGAAGACTGCATCGGCAATAGGAGAACCGACATTGCGCTGAGACATCAGGGCATAGGTATTTTGGTTTCCGTCAAGTGCATAGGCATCAGCGGATGTTCCCTGCTTTATTCCGAGAGAATCGGCGAAGGCAAGCGGCTCAAGGTCGTTCAGATACACGGCATAGCCACGGCCCTCTATGTCCGGATTGGTATTGACATGAAACACGATGCCGATTCCTTCCTTACCCGATTTCTTCCATGTTTCCATAGGAAGAATCTGACCGTCGGTACAGAGTACATCACCGACTTTCATCCCCATATCAGGCTCCGGATGGTGTCCGTCACATGATGTTACAGCCATACCGATGAAGGCAAGCATAAGATATACTAATTTTCTCATTGTCCTTTTGTTAGAATTTTACACCTATGCCGACGCCGGTCTTGAACCAGTCGCGGCCGTTAATAACAAACTCCGTCTTTACCTGCCAATAGAGCTGCCACTTGCCACGCATGACATAGCTATGCTCGTAACCGGCGTGGATTCCTCCGATCACCTCATGCGTATCGGAGCCGACAGAACCACCAAAGCGCAGATTGCCATGATTGTTGCGACCACGGAATACACATGGTTTGTAGGCAGCTCCCACACTCCATGTGCGGTAGTTCTTCCAAAACGAATCCGGGCAGACATGACCGCAATCGGCACATTTGTCCCATTTGAGGTACACATTCCCGAAAAACTCCCAGGCGTTGTGGTGAGACATCTCTTTCTCATAGCCGACGGTCAGTTCAAGTCCGTTCTCATAAAGGAGTCCGGCTCCAATCTGAACACGACCGTCCTTGTCAGAGGCTGAGGCCGTGCCAACCATTGTCAGTATGGCTACGGCAAACATTAACAGTTTCTTCATCGGTTCAGTCCTCGCTTAAAAGTGTATGATGGAACGAATCTGCCGAGAGGACATCCTCATAGTCAATCGACATGGAGATGCTGCGACCCGAGATCTGTTTCTCCGACAGTTCGATAGTCAGAACCTTGTCGTTGGGGAATGTCAGTTTCCTCACTACAATCACATTGCGGTAGCCGTGCATGAATGACTTGGGCTTTTCCAGCACCATTTCAGGCTTCAGCTCGATTACCTGACTGTTGGTAGCCTTATGCACCTTCTTGTCGGCGAGCTTGATGCGCAGTTCGTCAATGTCGAAGCGGATATTGGTACTGTTATCCACCGAGAAATCGAGGAAGAAGTAGTCGCCGACCGCATAGATGTTGTTCAGGCGCATCTTGAGCTTATGCTTCTTGGAGCCGACATTGCGGTACTTCGCCGGCGAGTTCCATACTTTTCGTGCAAAGTTATACATATCCTCGGTCGAGAGCGACACCGCCGGATTATTGTATGCGGTCTGCTCCGACAGCTCGACTGTCTTGTCAGTCACAGCCTCGGTCATGCGGGTCGTATAGATTAGTCCGTATTGCACACGGTAGCGTTCCGTCACGACAGTGACGATGGCAAGGATTTCGCCGTCCTCGTGTCCGGCGTCCTTGGGCTTGAGACGGATTGTATTATCGATGGGCTGGTCTCCGGCAATCTTGTCGGTAGATATGTCCACAAAACGGATAGGCTCCGTGGCTGTGATTACGGTAGTTACCTGCTCGTTGACTGTGAGAAGTTCCATCTCACTTGGTGTGCAAATCCGGCTGCGCTCGGCATAGCTCAAGCACGCTTGGCTCTGCTCTCGCTGGCACGGATTTTCCTCATACGTTGACTGGGCGTTGGCACCCACTGATGCGGCTCCGAGAAACAGAGCCATTGCGAAATGTTTGATATTCATTGGTTATGGTTTGGTTCATGATTGTTTGGTTATTGGTTATGGCTTGGTCGATTCGTTGTTTGGCGATGTCGCAGTATTCCGGCACTATCTCGTATCCGATGAAGTGCCTGCCGGTGTTAATGGCGGCGACCGCTGTTGTTCCTGAACCGATGGCATTGTCGAGTATCAGGTCTCCGTGATTTGAGTAAGTCCTTATCAGATACTCCAGCAATGCGACCGGTTTCTGTGTGGGATGATAGAAACATCCCTTGCGGTGTTCCTTAGAGAAGTGAAGAACAGTGGTCGGATATTTGTCATCGGCGATTCTGACAGGAGCAGCTTTCATGTTTCCGTAACAGCGGTTGGTGAATTTCTCCACATCACGTCTCGTATGGTTTCTCTCCGATGGAAGACACGGTCGCATCTGCGGATTATAGACCGGCTGACTGTCGTAGAATACCACGATGTCCTCATGTTTCCTCAGTGGCATACGCCTTGCGTTGAGATGACCGCTAACCCTGTCCTTCTCCCACACGAGATTGTATCTCCATTTTTCAGGCTGCGACATTATCAGTCTCGCTGTGAACATTCCCTGGGAGAAAAGGATAATCGGACATCCTCGTTTGGCTATGCGGTTGTACTGCTCCCATAGCAGGTCGAGAGGAATCATCCTGTCCCATCCGGACGCCTTGTTGCCTTTGTTCAGAACTCCATACGGGAGATCAGCAATTATAGCGTCGATGCAGCCGTCAGGGAGAGACCTCATTCCTTCAAGGCAGTCCATATTATATATGGTGTCTATAATAGGCATATCGGTCATCGGCTGTTGTTCTGCTTTTCCCTTCCATTCACAAGATACACGAAGGTGCCGTATTTGAGTTTGACCTTGTTTTTCTTGATTGCCTTGGAAATGGCGGAGGATGTTTTCTGATAAGCATTCTGGATTGCGTTCCAACCCCACTGGGTCACGTTGTCCATACCCGAAGTATTGCTGTTGAGCGTCATGGAGTTGTCAAGCGCACCACCGGCGATGTCTTTTGCTGTCTCTCGGAACGAGCTGTTGGGGACATACAGTCCTTCCATGCCATCGGTATCATAGAGGGTAAGATTCACTTTAACAAGGTCATCGTTCACCATCAGTGACTTGACCGTTCCCTTGACACGCTGCTGATCGAATCCGCTCATCGTGGCATAGAGATAACTGCCTTTGGGCAGGAAAACATCGTTAATCTCCACATCATCAAGAAGTCTGAGCCTTACACGCGAGCCGTCAACAGCCTTTATATCCTCGTCGATAATCGCCTTGATTAGACTCGGTTCCGGCTCGTTCTCGGCAAGAGTATTGAAATAGGATGACGAAGGACGCTTTGCTTTGACAACGGTCTGGGCGGCTTCATCATCGGATAGTGCGTTGACGGCTCCTTCCTTGACCTCGATGGTCTGAGTGGCTGTAACCGAAGCGGAGGCCTCCACTGCAGGAGCCGGTTGCTCTACTGACTGCTGTCCTTTGAGACGGGCTTCGGCAAGAGCGCGTTCCAGTTCGGCAAGCGCAACTGCATTGTTGTTGTCGGCATAGTCTATCGGATTCAGCGAGTCCGATGACATCGTCTCTCCCTTTTGCGCTCCCTCGGCGATTCTGTCCTGCATCTCGCGAAGACGCAGAAGTTCTTCGGTGCGGGCCTGTGCCTCTCGGTCAAGCATGGCGAAATCCTCGTCGGAATAGCGCGAGTCATATTCTTCTGTCTGTTCATCATTGTTGCGGTCAATGTTCTCTACAGCCGAATAGTCCTGGATGCGACCGAATGACTTCATCATGCTCTCCGTGCGGTTGCCAATTCCGTCATCACGGATCTGGGCCTGCGGAAGCGAGGGGTTCAGATACTCGGTCTCCTCAAGGTTGCCGTCGGGTGTATCCTTAACCTCTGTCTTGAACATGTCGATCACAAGCCATCCGGTTCCCAGTATCAGGGGATACAGGATTGCCGGGAGGACATATTTCGGCTGGCGGAAGTTAATCTTCTGTAGTAAGCTCATTTGTATTATTGTTGATTGGTTTGATGTTTGGTTGCGACTGTCTGCGTTCCTTATACCGGCTTTCCTGCTTCTCCACAGCCGTCTGATAGTCATTGGCTTTTGTTGCTACCTGCGACAGACGGTAGACATTTAGCACGAAGCAGAATATCACTATGACGAAGACAATACCAAGGAACAGCTTCGGCCAGCGGTCGGCGAAACGCTGCGTGGCGGCTGCCGCTTTGTCTATCTTGAGGAAGCGTGCCACCTTTCGGCCGGCACTAACTTCCTTTTCATAGCGTTCCTTATACTTGGGGTCGTTTTTATCGGGCATCTTCTCGCCCATGATCAGTTTCTTCCAGCCCATGCTCAATAGTTGTTTTTGGTTTTCTGATCGATGTCCTTGTTGAGCAGGGTGCGCCAGTTCACTATCAGCAGACCGTGGGGATTGTTGTCAGTACGGGGAACACGCTTCAGCTGACCCGTCGTGACAAGCTCACGGGTAAGGATGGAGGTCCGACGCTCGATTCTTTGACGACCATAGTATTTGAATTCCATCTTCTGTGAGTCGAAGTTGATTGAATCACAGTAAATCGAGAATACGGCCGATGTACCCATGATGTTGTTGTAGAAGCCTTTCTCCTTAAGGGTGTTGTACTGTGCAAGACCGGTCTCATCTACGAGATACATAGCCTTGTCCATCGTATACTTGATGTACTTGTCATCCGGTGCCAGCGTAAAGAATAGATGGTGGAAGCGCTCGATATGGCTTTTGGCCTCGACATCAAGGGTTTCATCCATAGTGGTCCGTTCCACAAGAACAGGGACTGTGCCGTCAAGCACATATATCTTCTTCTGAGCGTCGGCGACCATGCTTCTCGCTGTCCAGATACTCGACATGGAAATCACCACGCATCCGGCAAGAAACACACAGCAGACAATCTTCACCAGTTTGATTTTATTTTCTAAGTTCTTGATTACCATTATATGTTTTGTGAATTAATAGTTTAGAATATCTTGCTCATCGCTCCCTGTGCCGACATCTTAGCCTGCGAAGCCACGCCCTCGCCGAAGTTTCGGGTCGAGAAAGCGGTATCGCCTTCAGGTATCATCCATGCCGCAAGGTCGGGCACGAGGTTCAGACATTTTAGAGCGACTATCGAGGCCGCCATCAGGTATCCGGCAGAGAAGAATGAGTTCTGGAGATATGCAGCCATTGTCTGAGTGCTTTCCGTGATAGCAGACAGATTCTCGACCTGAATACACAGAACTATGTCGAAGAGCAACAGCACATAGAAGCCTATGAAGTAAAGCATGGCTCCATAGAAATGTACTGTGAGATAGCGGGTGAGCCACTTGGCCCATGCTCCTTCCCATTTCGGTAACAGTGAGAAAGCCCATTGAATCGGTCCGAAGATTGTCAGCATACCCAATAGAATCTGCTGACAATATATGGTTGCCCACCATCCGATTCGGAATACTATCAGAGCGATTACCATCACAATCTTGTCGATGCAGACTACGGCTCCTGAGGTCAGTGAGGTGAACCACAGTTTAGAGGCATCCTTTTCCATCTGCGTCACTTCCTCGACGCCCGTTGTCTCCATAGTGGATTCTATGAGATTCGGGTCGGAAGTGCCGGTTCGTGCTACATCGGCTTGCGCCTGCAAATCTGTATATAGGCTGTCTCTTACGAATACCAGTTCCTGAACCTCCCGGAATTTGTCCTCGATCTGTGCCGCTTCCGCTGAATAGAGGTCATGCGTGTATGAGCCTATCGAGTTCGGGATGTAGGAGAGGAAGTCCAAGACACACCATGACGAGCCGCTTGAATTGGTACCGCTGTCAGCCGGCGGATACCACCAGCACATGATAAGGCTGATGCCGAGAGGACGAAGGAGCTTCATCACATCGAGAGGCTCGTTCTTATACATCATCTTGAAGGCCATCTGTCCCGCTACAATGAGCGAGAACAGCGCGGCCAACGCCATGCACATCTGGAGAATCCACCAGAACGGGCCTTGAGAACCTGTGAACGTGGCGTCACAGAGAAACTCGTTTGTCTGAAAGATTACGTCATCAATCTCTTCCTCAAGGAGATTAATGCCGAAATCCGAGAAAATATTATCAGCCATTAATCATAATTGCCGCTAAACAGATTGATGTCGGCGACCATCATTTTTTCCATAGTCGGCAAAATATTCTTTTTCTTGAGTGTATCATAGAGGAAAAGTCTACCATTTTGAGTCCAGTAAGTCCACATATGACCGCGACCGTTCTCATCGACGCTTGTTGCGCTCTGAACATAACCGGCATCCTTGTATTCCGCGAACAAAATCCACTGTCCGTTTACCTTGTATTGAATACGCAGCTGTTCAAGAATGAGGTTGAACTTTCTGGCAGACATTCCGTAGTCCTGCGCAATCTGTGTTATGCAGATTAGATTGGGACATGCCAGTACCTGCTCAACATAGCTTGCTCGATTGGCGAGTTGTTCGATTTCTGCAGATTGTTCTGTGATGATTTTTTTCTGCTCACGAATTTTCTGCTTCTGCTCCTTTAGTGCCTTTGCGAGCTTCATAAGGAAGTCCGGATCATCGATGGCGCGTGCCTGAACATCATCGGTCATATACGCACCATTCTTACGGATACATGGCAAGACTTCCTCAAAAACCCAGCGGCGAAATTCCTTGGCGGCAGGTAGCTTGGAGCCAAATATAAGAGCATAAACATCAGGCTCAGGAATATACTTTGTCGGCTGCAAAGTTACCGTACCATGTTGATTTTCAGAGGGGGTCATCAAAACGATGCCCCCCTCACAGTGGTTGGTCACAGCATTTTGATAACCTTTACAGCCAAGAGCTTTGGCTACATCGTTTGCCTTAAACAGAATCTCGCCATCTGCGGAGACGGCAGTGGCAATTTTGCCGAACTGCGGATGACTGAAAACCTCGAATTTTGGTTGATTATCCATTGTTTGTGATTATTTGATTAATAGTAAGATTCTAAAATTACTTGTCCTCAATTATTTTCATTTCCACCATTTCCGTTTGGTTTTTTTGACCATCCGGCACCGCGCCATCGGTTCATGGCTGCTTGCGCTATCTCACTACGACGGTCTGGCTTGGTGTAGCTGGCGGCGAGAAGCTGCGCGGTCTCGCCCCGACCATGAAGCTGAACCAGGAAACGGAGCAGATTCTCATTCGCCTCGGTTATGTCCTTATATATGCGCAAGTACTCTTTCTTCCGCTGGGAGTTCGGCATATATGCCTGTTTAATAGCGGTGACAGCCGTCGTGAATTTGTTGTAATATTCACACCATAGAGAGACATGGGCATTCTGACCTCCGGCAGTAACCAGACGGTTGATGTTCCGCTGAAAGTCCTCCAACTTGGATTCTATCTTGCGACCTTCCGCCATCCATGCGAGGTCAACCTGACGGTCAGCCATATTCAATGCCTCTATTTCTGCTCTTTTGACAAAAGCGGAATCAAGTTTCTCGGCATCATCTATCTGCTGATAGGCGGATATGCCGGCAGTCGTGCGGAACGACATCTTGTTTTCCGCATTGGCAGTCTTCCGGTAGTTGTTGTGGAGAATTTGATAATACAGACTCGGTGTCAGAGAACCTGCACCGGTTTCCTGCACTGTTATCTGGTTCATCTTCGCATTGTCGTGATTGTGGGTGATACGCTGTGCTTTGGCTGACAATGCGAAAGCCATCAAAAGCACCGGGATGTAAAATCGTTTCATTGATTCTCTTTATTAAGGTATCCTGCATCACGCCATCTTCCGAAGGCGTCGTCAATAATCTCTCGCAGAGTTTTGTTGCGGTAAACCGATGATTTCCAATAACCGATCCTGACCTGTATGTATCTCCATGTGTCGAAGTAAGCCTTGTTGACATGAAGCCTTATGTTGTCCAGCGACTGATTGATGGAGTTGAGAACCATCATAAGGTCGGAAGTCGAACAGGCTGCCGCGCCAGTGGCATACAGCACAAGGTCGGTCATCGAGCGGTAAAGGTTCTCAGCCTCGTTGCCTATCTTCTGAATACAGTGGAAATTGACCATGATTATCAGGGTGTCAGACATCTCGATTTTACCTCTTGAGAGGCACTTCTCATGAAAGTCGGTCAGCATCTTCTTGTACTTCACCACGTTATCCGTAACATTCGTATAAGTGTCGCGTACATTCAATGCCGTTCTCGTTGACTGATAGATAATGTCTATGATGTCGAAAGCCTTGGTGTATTTATCAAGGTCGAAGTTGAGTTACTTGTAGTCATCCGAGGCATCGGCTGAATACTTATGGAGAAGCTGATTGCTCATCTCCAAGGTCGAGCGGGCAAGCAGGAGGCTTTTCTGATGCTTGTGGTCGGAGATGTAAGCCTCAACGGAGGCAACATCGAAGCTCCACTGGGCATTGGCAATCATCGGAACCAGCAATGGCAACATCAGAAGTATGGCGAATAAAAACTTTTTCATCTGTTATCATTTTTCTATGTCTTCGTCATATTTTCCATTATACATGTCCGAATGTGCGGCATTGGCAGCATTGCGGAGCCAGCGGCGACGGGCTTGCTGTATGAGAGTTTGTCTGCGACCCTGTTCATCGTTGACAGAAGGTACGATGGTCAGAAGCACATCAATAATCGAGCGTTTGTAGTTCATCATCTTCTCAATCGACACAAGGTTGACATAAATCTTATGAAGTCTCATGTCAACACCTCTCGCTATCTCAAGACGGTCAGATGACCAGAGAAGATGATAAGTATCTTCTGTATCATCTGTTACAGAAGGCTCGGTCCTGCAATACTGGGTGTCGAGCTGACAATCAGGGTACTCACGGGCTATTGCAGATAGTTTTTCGTTGATCTGTTTCTCTTTGTCTACATCCGAAGCGCTGGGGGCAAGATTTATTATCTCGACAACCTGAGTGTCGGAATATTCGGCATATAACTCATAGTCAATCTGCACAATGGCGCGGTGTACCTTTATGCCGAGAACATATTTTGGTTTCCGGATAATGGATATAGTTGCTTTGAAGGTCAGTGAGCCGTTAATGTTCGGCGCGTGTGCCTTGCGGATATAGGTATAGCCCGACCAATAACCGTCGCCGTTCCATTTTAGGTTATATGCAGTCTTGCAGTCCTGCATGATTGCAGGAATACGGTAATAATCATCGGTTTGGATGTCATTGTCCTGTGAGGCGTCGTCCTTGGCTTGCAGTACTTCCTGCAATTTCTTCTTATAATCAGACAACTGAGTCTTCATCTGACTTATCTGATTCTGGTTAGCGTTATAATGCTGTCGCAGACTGGCAGCTTCCTCAACTGTCGCCGAAGCTATCTGCTTGATAAAGTCGGCGTTCTGACGCTCCAACTGGTCAATCTGTGCCTGCGTGAGTGCGATTTTATTGCGGTATTCCGTTTCCAATGCGTCCAGTCCCGATGTATCGACATCCTGATTTCCGGATAGAGTTGTCAACATCGAGCATTCTTTAGTGTGATTATTCAATGAGCCTCCACAACCTTTGCACTTGTAGGTCGTGGTTCCGCTCATCAGTTCGGCTCCATCGTGGCAGGTTACGGATACGATCACGCTCTCTGTGCCTTTCAGCTTGTCGGCATTCGAAGCCGAGTAATAGTTGCGGCTGCCGTATCCTATCTGATACACAAGTCCTTCCTCATTGTCATTGAACTCCTTGAGTTTGACTTGCATCTGCTTCTGGAAAGTAGACAGATCCATTTTATAGCTGTCAAAGACATCCTCATAGACTTCCTCCGTCCAGTTCCACGATTTTGTTACGGTTATCGAATAGGCGTATGCCTTTCCGTACTGCTTACCGCCTCGGTTGAGAATATAACCGTTGCGGTAATAGTTTATGTTATAGCGGTATCGGTCATCCTGTTGGTTGAGTTGTGCGACTTTGCTGCGCGACCATCCGGCATGAGCTTCAGAATTACTCAATGCCGCTTCGACTTCTGCTGCTGAGGGATAATAGTTAGGGTCTTTGGTGCTTATCCTGTACCAAGGTGAGCCGTACAGAATGGAGTTGTTATCAGTAGGAGGATTATAATTGCAGACAGTCTCAGAGCCTGACTCCCTTCTATATATGTACCATCGCTGGGTGTAAAACTGTCCGTCGGCACGATCAACGTAGTCTGTTACCCAGCCTGTCATATTGTAGTTGGAGATATTGAAAAGACGATTGACATTCTCCGGAGAACCAACAATGTCCATCAACTGACCGGCAAGAAGGTTGTTGATATTGCCGTATATGCGCTCACAGCTTACCACAGCGTCATAGATACCGGTAATTTTTCCCTGCATCAGACCGCTGAAGTCGGAACCTGAGAGTACCTGGTTCATAATATTCTCAGCTGTGCTTGAGGCTATACCGACCGCAATATTGTAAAGATTCTCTGCATCGGTCTTCAGGTTTTCCTTTGTGAAATGGTCGGGAGACTCGGCAAGCATCTGCTGCATATTGTCCCAGTTGACAATATTGTATTGCGCAAACTCAAAAAGTTCTCTGATTTGCGGATTGAGTTCAAGAAAGTTGATGTCGCTGAATCCAAGTCTGCTATTTGTCACAACCGATTCGAACTGCATACACAATGCCTTCGTTTCATCGCAAATCTTCATCAGATAGTTCCCCCAATAGAGGGCATTATGAGGCTGCTCCAGCATCAAACGGGCGACCACCACAATCTTAGGAATGATTTTGGTAGCCATCATACGGTAGATGCGCTTGTAATAGTAGTTCTCGGTCGAACTGCTCCATATTCCAAGGTCGGTAAGAGCCTTGCGGTCGAGAAATTTGGATGAGAAAATGGCGGCAGCGGCGACCTCCGCTGATGTGTATTTCTCCAGAATTTTCTTAACCTGCTCATTATAATATGCCTCCGCGCCTGTCTCGACGCCATAAGCCGAAGCCATAGCCGCAACAGTCCGTTCATCAATATTGATATTGGCATATTGGGCCGAAACTTTTACTCCGGCAAAACACATTATTAATATAAGCAGGATACGGTTCATTATTGTTTATTAGAATAGGAAATATCAGAGATTCAACACCTTGCCTTCGTGGTTCACACGCTGGGCAAATGCGAGTGATTTAGAGATGCCGGACTTCGCCCAATCCCGGCAATAAGCTTCTATCGCTTTCTGATGCGAGCATCGAAGCTCACGTTTGTAGAGTTTAAGCGCCTCTTTCTCGGCTCTTTCTGTCGTATAGGTCATGTAGCACTCGCGGGGTTCCTCCACACCGAAGACATTCCTGACGGCACCACGACGGATGAACACTTCTCTGAAGAATGCTCGACCGTCTTTGTTCTCAAGGCGGTTGATAGTGAAAATCTTCTTGCAGTCTATATCGGTCAGACCAAGGATCTTTTTAATTTCATCGAAGCGTTCCTTGAACTTCGATTGGTCAAGCAGCATAACTACGTCGGAGTTATTGATGATTGCCTCTTTGACAATCTCCGAGCCGATGATGTCCTGTATCTCCTGCGTCACCACTCCGACGGAAGCCCAGAACTTACGGGCTGTCTTATAGAGATACTTGATGTACTCTGCCATGAGCGGCGAGGCGATGGCTTTCCATGCCTCTTCAATCACAAGAACCTTGCGGTTCTTTTTCAGGCGCATCTTCTGGAGGAAGACATCCATGATAATCAGCGTCACAATAGGGAACAGCTTCTTGTTCTCCTTGATCGCGTCCACCTCAAAGACAATGAATGTCTTGTCAAAGAGAGTGGAATCCACATTCTCGTTCAGGATTTTCTCGTATGCGCCGCCCTTATAGAATGGCTGAAGCATCGTGGAATAGGTGGAGTAACTGATTGTGGTTATGTCATTCTCGGTGCATATCTGCTCCAGACGGTCAAAGGAATAGTCGAAGAATGAGTTGAATCTCAGTTCCGTTACTTTGAGAGCCGCACGGCGTTTCTCCAATACCTCAATTTGCTTGCGCACCATCTCATCTACCTCTTTCGGAGGCATATTGGGGTTCTTACGACTGGCAGAGGCGAACAGGTTCTTCAACAGCACTTCACGCTGCTCATCAGTATATTGGGTAAACCCATTGAAGTAGGCATCGTAGTAGTCGATGATGATCTGCTCCACAATACGGAACTCGATTTCAGGAATCTTTGCGTCAGACCCTTTCCATATCAGGAGGACAAGGTTCTTGAGGAAGTCAATCTTTTCGATGTTGTACTCGTTCCGGTTGATTTTGAACGGGTTCATGGTGATGGGCTTTTCCTCTGTATAGGAGATATATTTGCCACCGAGATACTCGCACAGACCCTCGTATGAGTTACCCGTATCAACCATCACGACATCGGTGTTCTGCTCATGGAGCTGACGCACCACGCTGTTCATGTGGAACGACTTGCCGCTTCCCGAAGGTCCCAAGCAGAAGAAATTAGAGTTGTCAGTCAGCTTATTAGTTCCTTCCTTGCCGGATATGTCGATGGCGACGGGCACGCCCTGACGGTCGGTATAGTAGATTTTCAGAGGCGTGTCCTCTGAGTGCTGGGAGTGTTCCTTATACATCAGACACATGGCAGCATCCGATATGGTTAGGAAGCGGTCATACTCAGGATTCATCTTGAAACAGTTGCCGGGGAAAGAGTTTACGAACAGTTCCAACTGGTTGTAGCTCTTCTTTGATATATGGATGCCGAGTCGTCCGAAGACGTTTTCAAGATGGTTGGTCGGTTTCTGAAGGTCAACACCTTTCCTGCAAGTAACCATGATGTTGAAATGGGCATAGACGAGCTGCTTGTTTTCACGGGCGATGACTTCCTGAACCTTCTCTATGTCCTCGACGGCAATCTGGTTGCCCGGATTGGGGACGGAGGCGTGACGGTTACGTTTTTTGTCGAGCATGGAAAGCTCTCGCTTCTGTCCCGGCATGAATATCATCTGATTATAAACGACAGACTCAATTTCGGGAATGGAGTCAAGGACTGACATAAGGTCAACCGGAAGTGAGGTGTTATTGACCTCAATCTGAGTAAAGGGACGAATCAGAGTGGGGAGATTTATGCAGTCCACATCTACAATAGAGTATATCTTGCAGTTCTTGTCTCCCATGCCAACGCTTTCCTCATCAGCCTTGAAGGTGCTGAAGGAGATGCGTTTGTTGGCGAAGTCCATAGCGAAAAAGCGGTCAACGACATCAGAAGCCTCACCATTATTGAGGAACTGTGCCTTAATGCCTGCATCGCGCAACTGGTCGGCGACCTTGCGGATTTTCACAAGGAAATCACGCCACTTTTTGCTATCATAGCTGAACAGTCGGCTCTTCTTGCACTCCTGAGTAATTGTCAGATAAGTAAAGGAATCGGTGTACTGACGACCCTTGAAATACTCGAAGTATGAGTTTGACAGGAACTCACGGTTCTCACCGTCCTCGTCGGCAAAACCTTTGCGCGTGAAAATGTCCTGTTTGTGGATGGCGTAGTCTTCGCCGAGTGTCGCACAAATGGCTGTGAACAACTTGGTATATTCATAGTAGGCATCGATGTTGCCTCCGAACTTCGCCACGGGGTTCTCCATATTCAGGATAGCCGAGACTTCTCCGGTCTTGGTGTATATCACACCGATACCGTCTGTATCTTCGATAGTGAAGTAAATGTCATGGAAAATGCGGCTTCGCTTTCCGCCTGTGCCGAAAACCCAGACAGAGATAGCCATACCGAGACATATAGCCAGACAGATTATGATGACGTATAGGGTCATAGTCAGAATAAGTAGAAAAGTCTTAGTTTGAGTTTTGCATATTGTTTTGAGTAGTTGGGCATTACAATCCCTTTGCCCATTTCTATGCCGTAAAAGTTATGATCGGAGGATTCGGAACAGGTCAGATACTCGCCATTGAATGGCTCAACAAGTTCCGAGAGATTTGAGTGTGAATATGGCTGAAACAGATAAAATATCTGAGCCATTTCTGCCAATGTCGGAACATAGCTGCAGTGTCGTTTCTCAACTTGGTTCAGCATAGATTCCTCTTCTTTCCCTCCTTTTTTGTTAAGCAGGGCAGACGTAAGTATGGCTCCGTCCTTATAGCCGAAAGCGGTTTTATCGGAGTAAGGTATCTCCGGCTTGAATATCAACCGTTCATCCTCAGATGATGACGAATCATTGATAATGCCTTCGTTCCGTTGTCCGTCAATCGTAGTGAAGACATTTCCGCTTGTCAAGTTCTTGCTCCCGAAACTGAATGTGCCGGGTATATCCTCGATGGCGACGGCTTTACCATGTTTGCCATCTGTCTGGAATACGACAGCGACTGTCATAGTATCGCGTTTTGCCACTACCAGTCCGTCTTTTCTGAGAAAATGACCGGTTTTGACAGTATCAACGACAGCGACTTTTCTTAAATCAGTCTTGCGCTGGTTGTCAACCCATGAAGATTTGGGCAGAAGCTGACCGTTCTTTTCTATTTTGAGATTGAGCTGTGTCATGCTCCCTGCGGACAATGGCGGGATTTTAGTCTTGAGAAGATATTCCGAACCGTTGACCACAGCCGACAGAACAATGTCTGAAGCAGCGTCGCAAGGGATAAGATAAAAATCATGGTTGCGACCGCTGTTAACCAGACAGTCAACATCAATCCATATAGGCATTCCTTCGCCTGACTTTTCAATCCATTTTCCATTGTAAGGTATGTATATTCCGTGAGTCGAAACGGATTCTCCTTTTCAGGGTCAGCGATTCAAGCACATCGGTAAGGTTGTCGCTTTCCACGCAGAATCTTAATAGAGCCATCGAACTCTGAAATTTCATTTGAAAAGACAGCCTGGTGCCAACCGTCCTTCCGGATTCCAATCCGAAGATTCTGTCCGAGAAAGGTGCGGTCAGCGACAAGGTGTCGGAAGAAGACAGCGGCCAGCAGGCACTGACCGCCGAGGCGGTGTCAGCCATCAGTGAGGGCTGTTCCGGTTTGAGGCAGTCGGGAGACCCAACAAAGGCAAGGAAGTCTGTCTTTCCGTCCGAAGTCAGTCTCACTCCAATTCTGTCAGCTCCGGCGATAACTCCCGAAGCGGTGATCTCCACCGGCTTCAGTTCATCGCGCCACGCATCACGCACTTCAATGGCGGCTCTGGTCTGCTCCAAAGACGGACGCTTTTCCTCAGAGTTGCCGCATGAAAAACATATCAGCATGATACCCATTATATTTGTGTAGTGCAGGAGTGACATCTTAGAAATGAGATTGGCTTGAATTTTGGTTAAAAGTTAAGTGAATGACTGGTTTAGAGACTTCGGGAACGGCAATAGACGAATACTCCCTTGTCGTTTTTCTTTGAATGGAGGCCCTTTCGCTGTTTGAACATTATAAGGGCGGCTCCGACTGCTACTGCGGCGACAAGAGTTATAAGTCCGGCCACGAAACCGAAGACGATATACATGACGATGAACCCTACAATCGCCCCTCCTGCTGCCGCTGCCGCCCAATAGATATAGCGGCCCTGCAATCCCATCAGTTCAAGAGGCCGTTGAAGCCCCTTGAACATGGGATAGGATTGGTAACGGTCTTCGTCGCTCTCTTTTGCCACAGGTCAGACGCCGAAGAAGAGAGGCAGAGCCTGGGCAGCGGCCACGAGGAAGATGCAGGCACCGACAATCATCATGATTGACTTCTTGACATCCTGCTCCTCGTTGTTCATCTTGATGTAGACGCTGATTGCGCCCACGATGGCGACAACGCCGGCGATAGCGTAGCAGAGCTTGACGACGATGGGGACATACTTGGCAATCTCCTCCGATACTGTGGTGAGTGCGGTGGTGCCTGCCTCGTAGTTGCCGGCGGAGTTCTGTGCGAACATTGCGACAGAGCCGACATTCATCATCATGCAGAACATCTGCACGCGCTCGTTTCCGAAGAAGCCTTTGATTTTGTTTGCGATTTTCTTAATCATAAAATCTGGTGAATTTGGTTTGGTTTTTGAAATTAAATGATTGGTTTTGTGATTGTTATTGATTATGGAAACTATATTCTGTATCCGAAGAAGGCTGGGAAGACGGTGGACGCTCCGATTAAGAATAGGCAAGCCCCGACAACCATCATGATGTCTTTCTTTACCCCGTCTTCGCCGGAGTTCATCTTGATATAAATCTGTAGAGAGGAATAGATGACAACGATTGATGCTATGGCATATATAAGGTATAGGACATAGAGCATCATCGTTACCACGAAGTCATGCTGTCTTGCAAGGGCGTCTGCGCCCCAGCTGTAATCAACACCTCCGCATTTAGCTGAAGCGCTGTTGGCCCATAGCAGACATACGGCGACAAGGCATCGGGGCAGCCATCGCTTAATACTCATCGACAGAAGGCGCATCCTTGGCTGGGGTCTTTGCAGATACCTCGGCCGGGATTCGCGTAATCAGACAACCACCGTTGTCTATCATTCCGTTTTGTCCCTGCAACATTTCGTCATATTCATCATCGGGTACGGCTTTCTCATGAATAATGCTTTGAGCTATATCTGCTGTCTCGGCATCAATTACGTTCTGTATTTCCAGAACCTGTGCTTCTTTATCAGCCTCCGATGATGTAGAAGAATGTGATGTTTCTTCAACTGCCGCTACCGTGACAGCATCTATATTATTGTTGCCGACGGCAAATCCGTTTTCGGTCTCGGTAACTTCCACAGACTTTTCCTCGGCAAAAGTTGCGTCGAAAGTCTCGGTCCCGGAATTGTCCTCGGCCGACTTTCGGCTTATGGTGACATCGCGTATAATCACCACTGAGAAGTAAATGATGTATGCGGTTGTCAGAATCAGTGCGAATATTCCAAATGCGCTCATGTGATCGGTTTTATTAGTTCGATTTTCAAATTATGCCGCAAAGTAAATGGTTGTTCAGCTTAAATGAAATTATTCGCTGATTTGCAGCTGTTTATTTAATTCTATTTTTGAAAATCACAAAATCGGCACTTGTTTTTGGCACTCGTGATGTCTTACCTATACCTCTTATATAATATATGTATGCCATGTTTCACTGAGAGTCCGGACATCCGTTTTCTGCGGCAAAGTTGGAGGCCGCGACAAATGTCAAGGCTATACGAAGCACTCTGCCGAGTGGTCTTGTCGAATTGTCTCTTTTCGCCTCCCCTGAAATGCCTGAAAATCGGAAACTCCGAACTCCCGATGAATCGAAAGATTATAATAATGAAAGGGAAAAAACAAGTCTAACCTCTTAAATATCTAAAACAATGGCAAATTACTGCGACAGCACTTATCGAATTACAGGCGAAGCATCTGAACTTGATGCTCTCTATGAACTGATGGAAGAATATGGTTGGTAGAGCGCTTTGAAATTATTGAAATTCAATTTGTTGTAAGGTATTTTGGAGTCAACGGATTTCAAATCACATTTGCGGTCATAATCAGGCCGTTATGCATAAAGACCCATTCGTTTTCTCTCAATTTGTCCGGTCATTAGACAGAAATCACTTCAACTATCCCGTAAGGAAGTATGACGGCGACAATTATGTAAAGATTTATACCTATTGGAATCAACTACTTACGATGATGTCCGGACAGATTTCAAACCGGGAAAGCCTTCGAGACCTCATAGTTGTTCAGGAAGCACATGCCGGCAAGGTTTGCCATCTCGAAATCGGTAAATCCGCTACCAGTAGCAATCGTAGTAAGGCTAAGGAACAGCGGAACTGCCGCATCTTCGAGGAATTTGTCTTCTTCATGATTGCGGAGGCCCGCAGGCGACTGATACAAAAAATCTTAGAGCTTGACAGTCATGTCTTCGCCTTTGTCTCAAGCACAATCAACCTGTGCCTGTCGGTGTTCGAATGGGCGAAATTCCGCAGGTATAAGGGCGGCATCAAGATGCACACGCTTTATGATGCGGAGGCGAAAGTGCCTGCATTCGTGCATATTACCGAAGCGAAATCCATAATTCAAAGACTATGCCGTAGATTCCGTATGAAAATGAAGCCCACAATGTCTTCAATCGTGACTACAACGATTTCGATTTATGCATTGCAAAACTATGCTTTGCTTAACTTTGCACGCGACTACAGAGGAATGTTTTGCTCGGCTTCGAACATGCCCATCCTGTTCAACGTCTTCTCATAGCCTCGCACCTGGCGTTCAGCCCAATTGCGGACATTGGGATTGGCATGTTTTGTCAGATTCTTCACTATATCCAGTCGGCTCTGATAATGGGGTAAAACTGATCCGCTGCTTACAAAGCTGCCCATGGCAGCCGAAAGTTCGTCAAGCATCAGCTCATCATCGCCGTAATTATCGATCAGATATTTAGTCAATTCCGAGAATCCATCGTGATCTCCGCCCCAGTAAATCAGTCCGATCAATCTTGAAGGTACCTTTTCGGGATTTTGTTTGCACCATTGTTTATAAGCGTCGATATGGTTCGGCACATCAAGTAGCGAAGTCTGATTGTATGGAGTATAGAAAATCTGTTTTAACTTGTAATACAGCGCATTAAAATCCTTTTCACTCAGCAACGCTTCTGAGATAATAGGCCAGGACGTGTCGAAATGGTTGGAAATCAGCAGAGAGAATACGTCCTCTATTTCATACGAGGATGTAAAGGGTTTATATTCAGTCTCCATGTAACGAATCGAAAGATTGCATACTGCCATAACAAACTTTTTATTTGTCGATATCTTCAGTAATGCCCGTATCAAATCCATACAACCATCTTCCGAAAGCATGTTAGCCTCTATTTGATAATCGATAAACAGGTTCTCATAATAATCAATTATTTGGGACATCCTGCCTTTATCGTATGTTGATAATAGGCTTCCTATGTTTATCACAGCCTTCATGCCGTTGTCCAGCTTGGATACCTCTGTAAGGAATTCAATAATATCATCCCTTGTCAACTCAGACAGTTTCAGTCTTGTAAAGAACTGGTAGAAAGAGTTGGCTGTGGCGACTCCCAATTTTATCAAAGAGAACAGATGCTCAATGTATCGTTTATCGGAACTAAGTCCCCGGCCACCTACAACACTAAATAAAACATCAGGATTGTTAATGGTCGTGATATCATTAAACCATTCATCGAATTCGTCTGATGGCAGGTTGTTGATAAATTCCTCTATGATTGTTGAATGAGCTTTATCGTCATTGTTAAGAATCGATATTCCGTCGGTTAAAATGACATATTTCAATGCATGGTCGGCCGCTTCGGCTAATCTTGCACCAAATGGATATGAGAAATGGATGTCCAGTTCCATCAGCCTATGCAGAATGTTCCTGTCATATCCCTGATTAATGAATTCATCTGCTAGGACACTATATTTTTCCTTCCTTATCTCAGTCTCTTTATTGAAATTGCGGGGAGTGGTATTGAATTCTTTCTGTACTCTGCGGAATCTGGAAACAATATCGGTTTTGGTAAGTTTATTCAGTAGCACGTCATATTGCCGCAATACATCCGGCTTCATCCTTTTACTGAGAGTATCCCTGAAGAATGTAAGTTCATCCCACATCGAATCCCAGTCATAATCATGCAGACGGGCTACATGGTCAATGTAGGGTATTAAAATATTGCCTAAGCCATGATCTATGAGACGTATTGATTTGGATGCAAGTTCGGCTGAGCACAGTTGCAAATAATCTTGATTTCTATTGGCAAAGGTCATCAGCAGGTTGAGACAATCGGTAACATATTGGTAGATTTCCTTATAAGTCTCCGGAAGATAATTATTCAGGGTTTGACCTCCCAGTTGTTCTGCACCTTGAAAATAAATATTATCGTCGATTGCCAATGCCTTTCCGATGGCCCAGATTATTATTGGAATGTTCTCATCTGTCTGAGCCTGTTGTTTTAAGAAATCATATCTGGTTGTCAATGGCACGCTTGTGGACGGCAGGAATAATCGGAACAGACTTTGGAATTGATTGGATGCATTATTCGCAAAATCTTCGTTTTCCGCAATTCCAAGCCGCATCATCAGATATGCGGCCTCATTGAAGGTTTCAGGCCTAAAACATAACTTTTCCAACAGCCATACTAGATTTCTACGGCTTTGGGTATACGATCTTAATGTATCTGTCGGCAGGTTGCCGATTGTGGAATAAAGCAGATGGGTCGTGGTGACAGGTGTTATCTCTGCGAAAGTACGTAACAGATGCGACCCGACCTCTGTATTAATTACTTCCGCCGATGCAAAAGGGCTTGATTCGCCTAGAACCGCATCCAGACGATTTCTAGCAGACTGGTTGAAACCAAGATGCTTTACCTGATTATGAAAAGCGCCAGTCATGACTTCGGGAAATGGAGCGTCTTTCAGTGACAGAATGGCTGTTTTCAGACGTTCAGGGGTGCAGCTTTCAAGCCATTCCAATATCAGATACAGAGCAAGAGGCAAAGGTCGTAGCCCGATTTTGCGGCCATGGCATTCTATAATGTTCCGGTTGATGAATTTCAATATGGCTTGATCCGTCTCATTTAATAATACTTGATCGTCAGCAGAATCCAATGAAGTAAGCGCCTTATTGGTTATGACATATTCCAGTTCAGGTCTTAGATCTTCTTTCCAGCCAATATAGTCGAACAGCGATATTGACTGCAAAATTATTCTTCGTCGGTCATCATCTTTCAGACCTAATATTTTGGATATTAAGCTCGAATCACTCACCTGGCCAATAGGCTCACCTGATTTGAGACCCTCGGCCAACAGTTGGGCCATCAAAGGTATGCCGCCGGAAAACTCCTTTATCTTGTCCAGTTGGTCTTGCGATAACCCCTTATTTTCAAGTATTTGTATTATGATGTCCTCGAACTTTCTTTCAAATTTGCAGAGGGTCGTTCCGGTCAGTGACCTCTCTTCGGGATTGTTGAAAATGGCTATCATCCTGCATAGGGATCCATGTATGCGCCATAACTCATGATAATCACGGAAATCATTTTCGTCGCAGTTGTCCAGAACCACTATGACCTCGGGATATTGAGTAAGGATGGAGTCTTTCAGCGTGGCGGTGATTGACTTCTTGTCATTCTTCTGGCAGTCGCAATATAGATAATGCTGCTTGTCGTCTGTCCCACGGAAAGCCTCCAGCACCAGACGGGTTTTACCCAATCCTGATAAACCGGTTATCCTTAGTTTCTTTTCAGACAAAATCAGAGACTCGAAATGCCTTAGTTTGTCATTCCAATGATATTTGTTGGGAAACAATTTAAGGGCGGCATGTTCATGCCATCCTATGAAAGGACAATACTTATCCCGCTTATGTTCTATGGCTTTCACGGCTGCCAACCTTAAGGCTTCCGGCAAAACCTTCATAAGCTCTTTTTTGGCTTTCTCCCAGTTTTGCGCCTTATGATTCTTTAGGAGGAACGTGATGGGCCATCTCCTGCCTCTTATGTCACAAGGCAGGTATTCAGGATTTTCCTCAACTTCTCCATTCACTGTATTCATTACCAGCACTAGTTGATCCTCGAATGACTTTGAACGGCCTAAAACCCTGCTCAGTTCTATCAGCACATTAGAATTCGGCGTTTTTCGCTGGAATGAACGGGAAATACCACATCGGGATAAAAATTGGGCGATTGCCCCTAATTTGTTGACTACGGTTAAGTCACCGACAAAGATGTCGCATTCATCGGCTTGCTCAAGCATCTTGTCGGCAACGTCGGGATGTCCCGCTACACCGCGCATACCTTCCTTAAGTTCGAAAAACACGCCCTTTAGGCTGCCTTTATTTGCGACGGCATTCAAGCTTGAGTTCAGACATTCTATCAAAAACTGTCTGTTATTGAATCCCTGCTGGTCGGTCTCGCTTTGCCAGGAGAAGAATACTTTAAGTTTCATTCGGCCTTATTATTATGTATCAGATGTTTTTCCTTGCTGCAGCAGTTGCAGGCCAAGATGTCGTTCAGACTGAATCGTTGCTGTTTAAGAAAAATCTCTATTTCCTATTATATCACGATGGCATAATTTTCATTTTCAACCTACATATCTTGCATATCAAGTCCTTTGGTCTCAATATCGTAGCCATTGAAAAGATGAAGAGCGGTAAGCATGGTTTTCACCTTTTCTTCCAAGACTGTAAAATCTATATTCTTTCGGTTACGCTTTATCTCATAGATTTCTACTTTCCTTTCAAACTCATTGGCGGCAACCATATCTATCTCGTTTTCACCTTTACGGTCCCACCATCTTCCGATCATCGTGTAATTTTCACTCTCAATCGCCTTTTCTCTGAAGTATCTTTCAAGAGTAATCCCCGAAAATGTTGTGTAATCCCTTTTTATCAACGAGCGCAACTGCTTGTATCCTCCGATTTCAAGAATATGCGTATACTTGAAAATAAAGCGGAACCAAAAAGTGAAGAAATTATCGTTGATTATATACATCGCATTTTTGCTCAAAGCTTTTGCTCCTACCGGAATCTGTTTTACTATGATTCCGTAGTCATCCTCGAGCCTGGTCAGATATCCGCCGATGGGCCTGCCGATAATTGATTCTATCTCACAGCGGCGCGTCTTGCCTGATGCTATAGTTGACAATATCGAAAAGTATATGTCGTAATCCTTTCCAAATTCTTCAATGAGTATTGACCGTCCCTCGTTGATGAATATGGAGTCCGGGCTTATCATGCTGTCCACCATTGAATCAAGTGTCATGGCTTTGTCATCGATAAGTAGCTCCACATACTTTGCGACTCCACCTGTAAAAGTATATAAGGAGAGAAGATCTTCCTTCGTATATCCAGGATGGTAGACCTCGAGTATCTCTTTCAGCACCGACGGCTTGAACGCATGTATGGTCATGAATCGGTTCTGCCGGTTATACAACGGCTCCTTCTTGTCGCGGAATATCTTTGTCATCATCGAATAGACAGAGCCGCATACAATGAGGTTGATTCGCGATTCGGAATGATTGAGATCCCATATTTTCTGCATATCGCTGAAAACTGAGGGATTTACGCGCACAAAATTCTGAAATTCGTCAATAAACAGTGTGAAACTCTGCTGTTTTGAAAGCTCCATAAGATAATCAAACAACTCGGAGAATCCTGACGGCGTACCGCCTAATTTCACACCTAACTTCTCTTCGACTTCATTCCGGAACTCCTCGCATAACAGGCTTTCAGCTTTTCTGCCGACAAAAAAATAGAGAAAGGGCATGTCCTCGTATGCTTTCAGGACAAGTGATGTCTTGCCAATCCTGCGGCGTCCTGTAAGGACGGTGAACTGGGCATTACTCTCTGCATTGTTTCTAATCTTTCGCAGAGTGTCTATTTCCTCTTTTCGGTCAAAGAATTTCATACGCTTGTTTTCGAATAACAACCGCTGTTTCCGCAACCACGGTTTCTATTTGCAAAGGTACGTTATTTATTTCATATGTCCGCAATATCAATCGTAATTCTATGCCATTTTTCATGGTTGACAGCGAGAAATCTCATGACCTCCCGCTGCACTACGTTTTTGAAGCAAATCATAGCTGCTGTTAATAGTCCATCTTTACCTGCTTTACAGGACGTTTGCCCACAAGACGACAAGCGATGAGATAACATCTCTTGAAGTCTTCATAGAGTTCATCATTGAACCATTCCTTTTCAGTCAGATGGTCTATCAAGTCTCTATCACCGAACAAATCCGGCTCGATCACATAGTATCCGAGATTCAGAAATGTCCCGTCATTACGGTCAAGAACGATATCGCCATCGAACGATACTGAAGCACGCCCCATCTGCATAAGAATGTCTTTCCCTTCTATTTTATCCAGTGGAGTCGGTCTTGACCAGTCCCCGGGGAATTTTCTGTTTCTCTCTATCTCATGCTGCCTTGCATTCGTCAGATATGGATATGAAGCACTCATATAGACATATCTGTCGAAATCAGCATCCGGAAATGCCTCCTTCAATACTTCCAGTTGGTTTTCACGTATTTCCTGATATCCATTTTCGATATATGATACCGTACTCTGTGGCAAGCCGGTGATAGCTACCAGCTCTTTCTGACTGAGGCCTCTGTCTTGTCGGAATTGTTTTAGGTTTATGAATTTCATTCTTATAACATGTTGATTATCCCTCTTCTTTGTTAGATTCGGGGCTTTTTTCTTTATTTTCAGTTCTTTCCCTCTTTCGATAAGATATCCCCTTGAACGCTACTTGGTGAAGCATTTCCTTAAATCGGTCCACTACCCGCCAACCGTAGTGTTCCGGAAGGTCTTTCGGAGAAAGATTGGACGTGAGGATGGTGAATTTCAGGGTGTCATATCTGGCCTCAAGCACTTCTCTGACAGGGTATATGGGAGTACCATATACCAGAACCTCTTTAGCTTCTTCGCCCAGGTCATCGATTACCAGAAATGGAGTTTGTTTAAGATTCAGAATCGAATGATAATCTTCAGCCTTGTGCAAGGTGCAGATATCCGTTGCTTTGATATAGCGAGTTTCAACAGAGAAATAATCACCCATAAACTTGAGTTGTCCATGGTAATTCAAATCCTGAATCATTCTAATTATAGCCCTTGCCATGGTAGTCTTGCCATTACCGTGGAGCCCACACAACAACAACCCAGGCTTAGGTGTCTTCTCCACCATGTGTCCGGATATGTTCTTGAGAACATCAATTGTGGATTCATCTAGTACGAACACACAATTGCGGGATTGAACCTCATACTGGTAACATCTGAGGAGCAACAAAAACGCATCCTTGTGTGTCATCTCAAAACGCAGGATTGGAAACGCTTTGCGAAAATTTCTGCTGGCCTCAACAGCAGATGTCAGTTCGTTTATATTCAGTCCTATGTCCTTCAGTAAAATATCACTGAGAGCCTGTGGTACATCTTTTCTTTTCATAATTTCGAGAACATGTTGATTATCTCCCGCCGGAAATCTGTTGACAGTTCGATCACATAGTAACTTTCGCGGATAATGTCAGCGACTTTCCTGCCATATATGTCACCGATATTATGGATGTCAAAGATTGAAGCGACCATCGTAGGACGCTTTGCATCGTAACGCTTAATCAGCAATTCTCCGATAAGTGACTGAGCAAGCTGCAGATTTTCTCCGATACCTCGTTCATTGCCGAGATCATCGAGTATCAGGAAATCTGCCATACAAAGCCTATCGAAGGTCTCCATTGAGGCGTATGGAAAGACCATGTCATAAGCTGAAGTGAATTTTACCGAAAGTTCAAGTTCCGGGTCAAAAGCCTTAGTAAACTCCAGAAGCAGCTCCGCCGCTTTAAGCCGCGTTGTTTTGCCACAGCCGGATTTTCCCCAGATCAGAAATCCGGTATGATAATCATCCTGCACCAAGAATCTTGCAAGAAGGGTACTAAACTGTTCGTCTTCCTCTGCCAAGGAGATATTATCATAACCTCGGTCAAACACAATCTCCCTGATTGATTTTTTGGCATAGTCATACATCTCTTCTTCAGCCAGGGAAATCGGGAAACGGTTGGTCGTAATCGTCTGGATTTCGCCCGCTCCCTTCAGACCCGCGTCTTTGTGAGGCAGTCCGCCGGGGGCTACTTGTTTTTTCTTCTTTTGTTCCATCTGTATATTTTTTTGAATTTCGAGATTCGTTAGTTGCGCGGCAGCGATTAAACCACCTGATGAAATGGGATGTAAAATCACTGAAGTTCTGGTGAAATTTGTTTGAATCTCCCAATATGAAATTTTCAAAGATTTCAAGTTGTTCCAGAACAGCAGAAACATCTGTCAGTTTCAGCGTCATCGCCATTTGCTCTAATGCTATTTCTGAATTTTTCAATTTTTCAAAAAACTCAGCCTCGCGCTCAGGAGAAGGAGATTTATTTTTAATTTTATCTTCTTCTAAGATTATATTATTTGACCGGATTCCACTTTGGACTCCGCTTGTCATTTCGCCCAGCATCTGAGACTGGTCTTCGTTCTCCAAATCATCACTCGTTTGGTCTTGCGTTTCATACGTCATTTCATCACCCATGGGATTAAGCTTGCTACGTTTGATACCCTTGGCAAAATATCCGGCCGGGGGTGAGAATCTTTCGTAGCCGACAATCCTTATTATTGAAATGCCATTCTCTTTTCTGATTTCGATTCGCCCATCTTCTTCCATAAGGTCAAGGAAAGAGGTTATAGTGCGTTCATCCACATCCCATATTCGAGCCAGGTACGAAATGGTTGTGGCATATTCTCCGTAGTTAAGCCTAACCCGGATTCTGGTTCTCCCGACTGTTTGAAGGCATGGCCTCGGAGTTGCTTTCATTCTTAGAAAGCTCCACCAGTGATAGAGTTGCGGATCCTGCCAGAGCCAGTCCTCAACTTCATCACGATATACGATTACGAATCCGGAGTTATACATGTCCCTATTTATTTTTATTCTTGCTTCTTATGGCGTTGAGCACATCCTTTCCATAGACTTGCAGTTCATCGTTGATGACCCTGATAGAGCATCTTTTGATTCTTACTATATGGAGGATGGCATCGGCTGTACGCTGTAACAGTCGAACTAATTCTTGTGGGCGGTACCACTTGTCGGGATTTATGGGTAGATGTTTCATCGTGTCTTATCTGTTTGTATCCACTTCGGGAAAAAGGTGAGACATTGATGATTCAAGAAGAGCCGCTATCCGTTTTTCAGCGTAAGCCCGTGGGCTTCGCCTCCCATAAATCCAGCTGATTACAGTTTTTCGTGGGGCATTTGTTTCTGTGCAGATGTCTTTTACAAATTCTTCATATTCCAGGGATTTATTAGATAATCCCACATAAAGGGACACAAGCGAGCCCTCTGTTTGCCGATTTTCGGGAAACAATGCTTGCTCAGACACCTTTAGTTGTTTTGACAACAGCTTCTTGACTTCTCGGCCCGGATTGATGCCGGAACTGGTGGAACACAACACCATTTTTAATGTGTTGGGAGCCAGATTTGTCAGTTCTAACAAATAGTTGAAAAACTTTGTCCTTGGCGATGGCAATGCGGCAAGTTGCTTACTTAACTGGACGAGTGACTGATGAGCCTCGACATATTTGGCGTATCTCTTCATGGCTCATCAAATTTTATGAGTGTCACTGCGATCAACATCATAATAGCCAAAGCTATTTTTGTATCTTGAGAGCGCAACCCAAGGAGCCTGTTAGATACTCGCAGTGGAGTACCATCAACGGTTCCCGTCATTTTTGCCGGAAACGATAGCACTATCTGTGATATACCATATTCTTTAAGGCCATCTGCTCCATATTGGAACTTAGAGTCCCCAAGGTAAAAACATTCTTCATCTTTTTTATGTTGAGGTTATTTCTCTATATGGCTCTTAGGGTTATACACATCTAAGAAAGAGATAATTTCAGATTCCAGAAACATGGGAGTTCTACCGAACATATGTGTCGGCAGCCCCTTCTTCCTGTAAATATCAATCATCTTTTCTCCCTTTCCAATCAGTCTTGCAGCTTCCTGCTTTGTAAGGAAGGGTTCGCTCTTGCTGTTACTACCATAGTCAGCAGTCAGACCAATTTCACGAAGCCGTTCTGCAACATACATGCTGCATAACTCTCGGACGTAACTTTCAAACGGTCCGGTTATCATCGGGGCGGCTGGGCTTAAAATTGATGTCTCCATGTGCGTCTGTATTTATTATTTTCTGACGCAAAATTATAATGAGACAACCCCTTGAATGGTAAAATACAGTAAAAGTCGGTTAAGCTAAACGAAGTTAACTTTAACCGACTTTTACCGATATATTATATCTTTGAATGTCAACTCTTTAATCCTAAAGTATACCGGATTTCATTCTTCTTTTCTTCTATAACTTTTTCAGGGCAACTACAATCATCAAATGAAAGATATCTGCTCAGAGCAGGCTGCGATTTCGTTATACCCCAAAAAGCCTTCATCGCTGGAAAGTCCGGTGTTATGGAGAGTAGATTCATGTCTATAGCTGCTTTGAGATATAGCGCAAGATCTCCTTACCACCCTTACCGTTGACAAGAGAGGCGAGCGTATTGAATATCCTTTCCCTCTCTTTCGGAGTCGTTCCAATAATACATTCAAATAGCTTTTTCCCTACGTTCATCACGGCAGTTTTCTTCCTTGTGTTCCTTGGATATTCGGCTCCTTTCCTCTATTGGCAGGACAACAAGATTTGCATTAGCCTCTTTCATTACCGGCTCATATTCTGTGATAAGCCATGTCAGCCATAGAAATTCTATAACCAAGGCAATCTCTCTTAATCGAGATTCCTTACTGTCGCCCTCGGAAGAATGATTTATATATTCAGTCGGCAAAGACTCTGCCCATGCCATGAATATCTTCAGAGTTCGATGGACATTCACAATAATTGAGGACGCTGCATAGCCGTTCATCTTATCTATGATCACCATCTCTTGAAATGCATCAATGCTGTCATTCAAAAAGACTTCAATAGATAATAATTGTTCTAATTTTATATCTTCCCAAGAAGATACATACGGGTCTATCCCCTGAAACTTTTGGCTCAGAGAACGATAAAAGGCGGGGATAGAGTGCGTCATCATTTATATATTTGTTTATCTCAATTAACGAATAGATTCGCCGGTCTGTTCATGGAATGCTGAAACGAGTGCTGCTATTTGACTTTAGAAAGAGTGCCATCAATCACCCATAGACTCTGCTTATACCCTGCATAATCATTGCCAATATGCTACAGAACATAGCTTTATATTTTTGTACCTCAAATAAATTTTGTAATTTTGCATTGAGCGACTGAGGTCGCAAATACGAGACTTAATGTCTTGAAAATTACCACCTTATCGAGAAGATAATGATTAGAAACTGCCGAGGTACAAACGATGGGATATTATCCATTGATATTCAACAAGTTAAATTTGTCGTTCACTTCAATTTAACTTCTACTACCTACTATGTGCCTTTTTAATGGCATTTGCCTGACTGATAATTTGGTGAAGAATTTGCATCGGCAAGTAGCCTTTTGGTGACAACTGGTGCCATCTGGTGTAAAACATTGAAAAGTCGCTCGTTATCGGGCGGCTTTTTCTTGCTCATACCTCTTTATAACCGCTTTTCATCCCTTTTTACCTGTGTTTTTGTACCCGATTTGTAGCAAATAGGACAATCCCATCAATGCGTGCCGCAAGGTCGTGGACTTTTGAGACACCATGAGACACAGTGAGACGCGATGAGACACTCTCGGCGAAATAACTGGCGAAATAACCACCAATAAAGCGAATATGAGCAGTAATATTGAAATCATCAAAAAATGTAAATGGTGCGACAATGAATTTGTCGCACGAAAGACTACCACGGAATACTGTAGCCACAGATGTTCCGGACTCGCCTATAAGGAGAGGAAACGGCAAGCGAAACTCAGCGAGTACAAGGCTGTATATTCAGCACAGGTTGAGGGTAAGGTTGAAATCGAGAAACTTGAGTTCCTTTCCCCAACGCAGGTATGCCGATTGCTGGGTGTCAGTCGTGCGACCATCTACCGATACTTTGCCGACAACGCTATCACAACCGTGCAGTTCAAAGGCAAGACACTGGTACGCCGACAAGACATTGACAAATTATTTGAGAAAGGTCATAAGTATTTCAAACGAGAAAAGCCGGCATGAGAACCTATCACCGAGTTCTATACCTCGAAGGAGGTGCAAGAGAAATACGGCGTATCCAATTCGGGAATGTATAAGATTGCCGAGCGCGAGGGCTGGCCGAAAACTCAGAGCCGCGGCAAAACATTGTGGAGTCGCAGCTATGTTGAGCTGCCATTCAATCTGGCGTGAGATCTTTTATTGGATTTGGGGATATTCCAACCGATTATGTGGATGGTAAAACGATGTCAAAAAGATGTATTGCCGTATATAAGGGAGTAATTATCCGCATAATGAAATATGCCTTGTTATTTGGAATAAAAGAAAATCTTACAGTTTGGGCGTTTGTTAAAACCATAAAATATTGACAACTAAGGAAATACAAATCCTAATGAAGTCAAAATCCAAGATTAGGCATAAAGATCTTATCCTAAAACAACTAGTTGACTTCAAAAATGAGATCCGAGTTATGGGAGATGTCCACACTCGGCTATGTTATGATTTCGTTGATGCTATTAAATAGCCGTAAATAATATTAGTTGTCATGGCGGATATAATGACATCGGAGCAGCGGAGCAGCTGTATGGCGGCTATCAGGGGGAAGGATACGAAGCCGGAGATGATTGTGCGGAAGTATCTTTTCTATCGTGGTCTGCGGTTCCGTGTCCAGGTCAGAAAACTACCGGGTACCCCGGATATTGTTTTGCCGAAGTACAAGACCGTCATTTTCGTAAACGGATGTTTCTGGCATGGGCATGAGGGATGCAAGTATTACCGGTTGCCAAAGTCCAATGTTTAGTTTTGGAAAGAGAAAATTGAACGCAATATTGAACGCGATAGAGAATCAATGAAGGCGTTATTTGATTTGGGATGGAAAGTTGTACGGGTATGGGAATGTGAACTGCGCAACAAGGCAAACCGCGAGGTCACACTCAATAAGATTTATAATAGCATTACATCGGCTGATAGAATCGGTTATAGCTTTGAAGAGACCGAGGTGTCAATGGCGGCAGAACCAGAAGCTGACTATCCCAGATAATATTTCATTGCATGAAACGCAATTTCTTGAAATGTCCTTTCAATTTTATGGCATAGCATGACTGACTTCTCGGAAAAATTCGTTAACTTTGCATTAATGAACAGGACAAAACATCATGGGCAAAGATATAAACCGAATCAAAGTCATGCTTGTAGAGAATAAGCGGACCAACAAATGGCTTGCCGAGCAACTCGGTAAAGACCCCGCCACAGTCTCCAAATGGTGCACTAACACAATTCAACCGAGTCTCGACACCCTTCTCAGGATAGCCGAGCTCCTTGATGTGCAGATTCAAGAACTTGTAAGAATGCCAAAATAATACATATCATGAAAGGCGAAACTCTTTTCTTAAAAGTCGGTGATTCATCCGCCGATGGCAAAATTCATATCATTGATGAAGACCGTTTATGCTTTCAAGTCAGAGGTACTAACGGAAGCATTCGTACAATCTCGAAAAATTTGCTCCGAGAATTTATCGATTATTTTAATCGACACCCTAATGCCACATCCGCTGATGCCCGAAACGACCTTTCCGGCAAAACCGATATTGACAAATTTGAATACGGTTATAACGGGACTCTAACTAAACTTAGTGAACTCAATAAAGTTTTATCCCAGAGAAAAGGACAGTCGGCTGCGCCCAGCAAAAATATAATTACCAATTTACCATTACAACAGATATTCTTTGGGGCTCCCGGAACGGGTAAATCTTTTGTGATAAATGAGGTTTGTGCCGATTATGAGAATTATCGCACAACATTCCATCCCGATACTGACTACGCGTCTTTCGTTGGCTCTTATAAGCCAATTACAATTATGTCCAATGTCAGAGACATGACAGGTCATCCAGTAACAGAAGATAGTAAGGAAATCAAGGAAAGCCGCATAGTTTACCGCTACGTAATGCAAGCATTTCTTAAGGCTTATGTTGCCGCGTGGCGTGAGCAGCAGAACGATGAACCTAAGCCTGTATTCCTCATTGTCGAGTAAATCAATCGCGGTAACTGCGCCCAAATCTTCGGAGACATCTTCCAGTTGCTAGACCGCAACGCAGCCGGATTCTCCGACTATCCCATTATAGCCGACGATGATCTCGCTCAGGAACTTAAAGAGATGCTTGGCGAGTTCAGCATCGCAAAACACGATGCCATCAATGCGCTTTACAGTGGCGGCAAGGATGTTGTCGGTATGGTAAAGAAGGGCGAGGGGCTGCTTTTGCCGAACAATATGTATATCTGGGCGACAATGAACACAAGCGACCAGTCTCTCTTCCCCATTGACTCCGCTTTCAAACGTCGTTGGGACTGGAACTATATCAAAATCAAGGATGCCGGCGAGAACTTCAAAATCGTTTTCTCAAACAGGAATACATACGACTGGTGGAATTTAGTCTCTGCCATCAATGAGCGCATCGAAGGCGGCGAAATCCAGCAGGAAGATAAGAAACTCGGCTACTTCTTTGCAAAGGCAAAGAACAAAGTCATTTCCCCTAAAGTGTTTCTCTCAAAAGTTCTTTTCTACCTTTGCAATGATATATTCAAGGACTTCGGCCTTGATGAAGATTTCTTCAAAGACGAGAACGGGGAAACTATGTCGTTTGCCTCATATTTCGACAATAATGGTCAGATCAATGAGAACCGCGTAGAGAGATTCGTCACTAATCTTGGCCTTGAACCTGAATTCACGGATTATACAGAAGAAGTAGATGAACTAACAGTCAATGGCAAGAAGATGCGGTATATCACTGATGCCGTATTTGAAATTCTTAGCGAAGCTGCAAAATCGAATACATCTGAGGCTATTGTCGATGCAGTAGATGATATATTTGCTGACCGCGATGATGTCGTCAAATCAATTGATAATACTGAATCATACGAGAAGGAAAACCGCTGGAACAAGACACCAATTATTGCTAACGACGGCACTGCATTTGTCGTAAGCAATCAATGGCATAAGAACGAAATTCAGCAAGTTAAAGAACTTGCTGAACACTTCAAAATCCCTTTTGATTATGCCCTTGGAGAATCTGACAATGTGGATGACGCGTCAGAACAGAATGACGGTCGAGATTACACAAAGTATATGATTAACGGCCAAGGGCGATACTCCAAAAAGATGCTTGCCTATGAACTTGTCAAATTATATATAGAGCAGCATCCCGAAATGTCGGCTTTCGAGGTTGTTAAGGAATGGTCTTCTCTTGGCAATATTGTCAGTCATTTTGTAGAACTAAAAGAGGCATACGACAGCCGCAAAGGGACAGACAAGGCAAACCGCGTGGCTGTAGTAGAATGCAAAGGCGAACCCATATACGTTTCAACCAACGGCTGGGGCGGCAAATCAAAGATTCAAGAGCTGATTGATGCCTTGCAATCCAAAGGCTGGAACATGTCAGTAAATGAAATAGTCTGATGAAACTGTTGATTGAGGGGTATCCGTACCCGATAGGACTGTTGCAGGAACTATTCCCAAATGTCGATGAACTCGACGTGGTGGACGGTGTAGCCTCCGTGAACTACGTCGGATACTACTATTTTGCGTCCAAGGGTACGGCGGTGTTCATTCTTCCAAAGGTAGTTCTCAATCAACAAGACAAGGTATTCAACCGTTACAAGCCCGAAGAAATAATCGATCTCACAGATAAAGACAATCCTCTCTCGCAGGCTGAGCGTCAGTTTATCTACGGGTTGTCGGTTTGGATTTACCGTGCTATAACCGTCTACTACGATTATTGCCGCAGCCATAACATTGACCATACTATAGTCCGCAGACAAAGTACTATCAAGGTCGGCAAGAGCAGGCGTCACACAAGCAACACTTTCCTTGACATCATTCTCTCACTCATTGACTTTAATAAAGAGAATCGTGATTGGTTCCTTTTTATCCTCAAGAACGTGCATCGCGGCTTCAACAAAATCAACTGGAGCCGGACAATCAACAAGTCGCAGGTTGTGATTCAGGACAATCAGCCTGTCTACATCAATCCCTTCACCAAGCGGCGCGAGATGAACTTTGACGAGGAGCTGCTTATCATATTCTTTTCGATACTCCACTACATCAAAAAAGAATATGGTTTCCCGGTCGAGATTAACTTCAACTACACCCTCATCACCGGCAAGCGTTTTGAAATGTACCTGAACAAGGGATTCGGCGTGCGTCGTCTCCGTCAGATCAAATATAAATATTTCTCCGATAAGGCTCTTCGCTTATGGGAACTTTGCTATGCCTTCTTCGAGCAGTCGAAGCAGGTAAAAATCAATGCGCAGCTCAACGAATTCCTACTCGTCAAAAACTTCAATATCGTTTTTGAGGCAATAATCGATGAACTTATCGGCGATCACGCTTTGCCCGACCGCCTTAACAAGATGCAGGCTGACGGCAAGGAGGTAGACCACTTGTTTTTATGGGATAGCCTTACGGCCCCGGAGGAAGATAAGAAGCGTGTATATTACATTGGCGATTCCAAATATTACAAGCAAAAGAATCGAATTTCCGAAGAGTCAGTGGCCAAGCAATATACTTACGCGCGAAATGTCATTTCGTGGAACCTGAATCTTTTCTTCGGTGATGATGCCGACGACCGCAACCTCGAAACCGATTTCTGTCTCCGAGATGAAATAACCGAGGGTTACAATGTCATACCTAATTTCTTCATCAGTGCCACCGTACCAGATGACCTTTCGTATGGTGATACCATTGAGGTGACGAAAAAATCAGCGCGAACATTTACTTCACAGCAGTTCCGAAACCGGCTGTTTGATCGTGATACGCTTCTGATCACCCATTACGATGTAAACTTCCTTTACGTCGTATCTCTTTACGGGCGCAACAATGCTACGCAAAAGCGGGGCTGGCGAGATAAGGTGCGCAATATCTTCCGCGATAAAATCCGGCAGGTGCTTGAGGACAAATACGAATTTTACGCTATGCAGCCCAAGTCTGGAGTATTGGCCCCCGAGTATATAAAAGCGCATTTCCAAGATGTTTTAGGAAAGGTTTACCGACCTTTCGGCAAGGAGCACTTATATGCACTCGCGCTTGACAACAACAAGCGTTATGCAGAAGAGAACGTCTCCTTACTGACTCAACTCACAGAATATTTCGATATTATTCCATATACACTTGGGAAAGACCCGACTCCGGATTTGCCTCATTATTCCAGTGTCACATCCCTTCTGCCGTCCCTTGCCAAAGACGGTGTGTTTATGGTGATGATGGAGAATTACGCGGCTAAGTCTATGAAGTTTTACGAAACCGGCAAACTTGCAGTCCCCATACATTACACTGCCGACGGCATGGAACTTATCAATAATGCCGCATCTATCGGCTCAGTACTATTTCACACCCGCAAGCCCGATGGTCAGCATCTTTTCCGCCTAACGGAAGATGTACGGTTTGTGCCAAAGACGCACATCCCCCACGAATACTATCTCTCCGTTCAGAATCCTTCGCCCCGCGATACCGGGGAAGATACGGTGTTCCTTTACGCTCTCCTTGACATTGACATGACCGATGAATTGGATTCTTCTATGCTGAACTGCCAGAATAAACCCTTTGCATCACAGAAAGAACGCTATGATGCGCAATATTCAACACTAATAGTATTATCATCAGATACTGCTATTTTATTCAAAAACTAAATCTCATGCTATTCAATATATACTATATTAACTATCCCAAAGTATACGAGATTAAGATGATGCTAAACAATATAGTGTCATTAAATAAAACAATAGAAGAGGGTAAGGCTGGAGAAATGAGCGCCGATATTGAAACTTCATTTGGCTTGGGGTTTCTAAAAGTATTTAAGGGAGATGCTAAAATAGGAGCGGATGGCAAGGGTAGTTTATCCAATAAAGTGATTGAAACTTTAGAAGTAAAAACTACCAAATCGATAATATTAAGCGAAGTCTTTGAAAAAAGTACGATTATTAGATCTTTCAATGACAAAATCGAGGAAGGATCATTAATACTCATCAGTGATGTCTCTTTATCATTAATAAATGATTTTGAACTTAAAACAGTCAAACTATTTAATAGTGGAGCATTTAAGAATCTACCTATTCCCAATGCTGAAGGATTTGATATTACAAGTTTGTTCAATTCAATGTTCAAGGATTATGCTTACAAAATAAAGGGCGTTTTTTCAGATTCCAAAGACCAAATTCTTATAAAAATTCCTGTTACTTTCGATAACGAATTCGAAAGCTCGTATAATGTTGATGATTTATTCATTGGCAAAGTAAGCATTATGGGTATATATAAGGGAAAAATTTCTATAGAAAAATTAAAAAACACATTTGAGTATTTTAGCGAACTAGGATCTATGCAAAATAGTCTATTGAAATCTGATGACACTGACGATGTTCATGATAGTCAATATCATAGAGATAAGGCAAATCCGAAGTCTCAATATTGGCAAGAGGATGACAAATCCACCTATCATTACATAGATTTATTGGCTATCGTTCAAAATATAAAATCCAACAAATGATAGATAAACTTTTGCTATACTCACCTTGCAACTATTCATATGTCAAAGATCATTATAACTCTTTGGGGAAGACTGTTGTCAGCATTGGAGAGTTCATAGGTTCTGATGAGCATATTAATAAGCTTACTACTGAATTTATCGATGGTCTAACAATAATAGATTTATCATATCTTTGTAGTATGCATGATAAACTCCAATTTATTGGGGAAAATTTAATTAATAAACTAAAGAATCATAACTATGAATATATCTGTGACTCAAATCTGATACGGTAAAAATAGAATTGAGATTTTGTTTCAGTACATTTGACAAATGGGAAGAGATTTATGGAATCGAACACAAAAATAGAGACAATTGCAAAATAATCAAAAAACATAAAAGAATTGTCGACTTGAGCGACCAAGAATTTATGGATTTTCAAAAGGATTTCCGAGATTCTTTGTATGGTCACGAAAAATTCAAAAATGAATTTATTGAACTTCTTAAGTCTTTCCAAGTATTCAATGCGCTTGGTGAACACAAGGTGCTTTCATTATTTTTACTAGGCGAATCCGGCGTCGGTAAGACAGAGGTGGCTAGGGCAATATATAACAGCCTCGGAGGTAAAACTACCCTTGCTAAAGTAAATTTTGGAAATTATAGCAATGAATTTTCTCTTAACTCATTAATCGGCAGTGCTAGAGGATATGTTGGTAGTGACGATGGTGAAATATTTATCAGAGTAAGAAATACTGATGTTGGTGTAATTTTAATTGATGAATTTGAAAAATCCAATGCCGCACTCTTTAATTTCTTTTTAGATGTTTTAGAAAGTGGTAAAATTGTTAGTTCCCAAGCAGAAGAACTTGATATTAATGGATTTATAATAGTATTTACATCGAATATAACAAAGGAAGATTTTCCTAATCGAATTTCCCCGGAGTTAAGATCTCGTTTTGATTATAAGGGACGTTTCACTCGCCTATTTGATGAGGATAAAATTAAATATATTGAATTTTGAGTCTCAAGTATAGTCAAAAAATATAATACCGTATTTAATGATAATTTAGGAAATGATGTACTTGAGTTCATATTATCCAAAATAGTCGTAAGTCAGTATTGTAATATGAGAGATATTAACAAAAGAATCAAAAGTGAATTTATTAATTATCTTGATTATATTAGGATTGCGCCTAAAGAATCTAAATCAAAAATAACGGCATTTTTGCATAATCTACTACCAGATATTGATGATTGAGTAAGTTTTGTTATTATGGTGAAAAATTTTAAATTTAGGATAGTGCGGTATTTGTTATTTCAAATCGAGAGGAAGACGAATGGTGCTCCATCCATAAGCCAACAATTGAAACATATACTTACTGATGAGAAGTCAATCAATAAATATGGCATACGAAGACAGATACAAGGAGTTTGAGCAGTATCTTGCTTCCGGGGAACCGGGAGTTGATGAACGTGCGCGTAACTGGTCTATGGCTATCGGTTTGCAGGATGTTGACCGGTTGAAGCCGTCGGAGTTTCTGCTTGCACAGACTATGAATATCAATATTTCCTATTTCTAATGTTTTTACTGATTAGCGAGCATTATGGCGAATAAATTTGAGATACGAAATAGCACGGCGGAGTTCCTAATCTTTCAGATAGAGGGAAAGGAAGATGGCGTGCAGGTGGTTTACCATAACGAATCTGTTTGGTGTACGCAGAAAGCTATGGCAGAACTTTTTGATGTAGGAGTTCCAGCAATTAGCAAGCATCTAAAGAATATTTTCGAAAGTGGAGAACTTTCGGAAAATTCAGTTATTTCCAAAATGGAAACAACTGCCTCAGATGGCAAGAACTATAATACGACTTTCTACAATCTCGACGCCATCATATCAGTTGGCTATCGCGTGAACAGTACACGAGCCACACAATTCAGGCAGTGGTGTACGTTTGTTTTGCGTCAGTTTGCCATCCGCGGATATGTGATTGACAAGAAGCGCATGGAGAACGGCTCGTTTATTGGCGAGGACTATTTCGAGCATCTGTTGGCTGAAATCCGCGAGATTCGCCTCAGCGAGCGGCGTTTCTATCAGAAGCTAACGGATATTTACGCTACAAGCATTGATTACAATCGAGATGCGCCTACTACTCGACTGTTCTTCAAGAAGGTGCAGAATAAATGCATTACGCTGTTCATGGTCATACTGCCGCTGAACTGATAATTGACCGGGCTAATGCTGAAAAAGAGCACATGGGTCTCACAACATGGGAGAATGCACCAAACGGAAAGATTGTTAAGCCGGATGTAAGTATCGCCAAAAATTATCTCAAAGAAAGTGAGTTGGAGGATATGGGACGAATTGTCAATTCATTCCTTGACTTGGCGGAAGATATGGCTAAACGTCATGTTCCTATGACAATGGAGGACTGGGCTAAGCGTATTGACAAGTTTCTTGATCTTACCGACCGACCCGTTCTGACTGACGCCGGACATGTATCAGCCGAACAAGCTAAAGAATACGCTGAGACTGAGTTTGAAAAATATCGTGTCATTCAAGACAAACTCTTCCGGTCCGATTTCGACCGTTTCAACGATGACAATCTTATCCCTTTAGACATAGAATAACAATTCCATGGCATACGAAGAGAAATATCAGGAGCTTGTCGAGTTATCTCATAGCGATAATCCGGAGATTAAAGAACAAGCGGATGCGTGGCTTGTCAGTATCGGTCTACAAGATGCGGCAGAACTTAATGTGTCCACATTTTTGCTTGATTTGGCAATCAGGAATGTCAAGGGAGAGATTACTCGTGAGGAAGTCAGCCAGAGGTTAAGGGATCACTATGGGGATAATTTATATGATGAAACCCCAAACAAGCTTAATGGAGGCTATGAAATCTTACCATCCGATTCTCCGAAGATAAAAGAGATAGAGGAATACAACCGAAAGCTCCGACCGGCATTGTATGCAGAACTTGATAAAAAGAAGAATAGAAGAAAGTTGAGATGAAAGCATTGACATATACCGCGCCGGGGCGGTTTGAACTGATTGAGAAACCGAAACCGGAGATTATTGACCCGAAGGATGCCGTGGTGAGGGTTACTCTTTCGAGTATCTGCTCGTCGGACTTTCATATTCTGCATGGAACTGTGCCTCAGGCTGAGGTCGGTATAACTGTGGGACATGAGTTGGTTGGTGTCGTTGAGGCTGTCGGTTCGGCGGTCACCAAGGTCAAGCCGGGAGACAGGGTTGCCGTGAATGTCGAGACGTTCTGCGGCGAGTGCTTTTATTGCCGGCGGAGATATGTGAACAACTGCACCTACGGTGACTGGATGCTGGGCGGCCGCATTGACGGCGGCCAGGCGGCATATGTCCGCGTGCCATATGCCGACAATGGTCTGACGCCGATTCCAGACAACGTTAGCGACGAGCAGCCTCTGTTTGTCGGCGACATCCTCGCCACCGGTTATTGGGCTGCCAAGATTTCAGAAATTTCCGAGGAAGATACGGTGCTGATTATCGGTGCCGGCCCGACCGGGTTGTGCACTCTGGAATGTGTGCGGCTATACAAGCCTCAAAGGATTGTTGTTTGTGAGGCCGACGAAAGCCGCCGAGAATTTGTACGCCAGCATTATCCGGATGTAGTTATAGTCGAACCTTGGGAATGCGACGAGGTGCTTGATGAACTGACTGATGATCGCCGTGCCGACCGCGTTATTGAGGTTGCAGGAGGTAACGATACTTTTGAACTCGCATGGCGTTGCACCCGTCCGAATGCCATCGTCACGATTGTCGCTCTCTATGAGAAAGAGCAGATATCGCCATTGCCGTGGATGTATGGCAAAACCTTACATTCAAGACCGGCGGCGTCGATGCCTGCGACTGTGACAAAATCATGCAGTTCATCTCCGAAGGCAAGATTGACACAACACACCTGATAACCCACCGCTACCCTCTCAGTAACATTCAGGAAGCTTACACCCTCTTCGCCACCCGCGCCGACGGCGTCATCAAAACCGCCATCCATCCGGATTGAAGGACATAATGGGAAACTTTATAAACAGAAAGACAACGGCATCTCGTATGCTGACAAGACGCCGTTGTTCAGGTTGATGCTTATTCCGATTCAAGCTGCTCGCGGATTACCCTCTCGGTCTCGCGCTTGAAGTCGAGACGGTCGTATCGTTCACCGGAACACATAGGGCAACTGCAAGGTTGTCCCGTGGTGCGATACACCTGACACCATTTTACCTTCTGGAGTTCTTTCCAGGTTTCGGCTTCACGTTTTACTTCGGTAGATGTATCTTCAACGTATGCCGGTGAAAATGCACTGAAGATAATGCATAACGCGTTTTTTCTGAATGCGTCGCCACGCACGAGTTTATGTTCTGTCCATCGTCACGTTCAATTATTGGTTTCGGGAACGTGATGCTAATAGTCAGATACTCTTTATTGATGTTCATAAGTGTTGCATTTATAATGATAAGATAGCAATAAGCATGCCAAAATTTATTGGGAGAACAGGTTGCAATAGTACAACATTTGCACTTTGGATTGAGTCATTTTATTTCATCCTATTAAATTCAATCTGTCTACTTATTTTTACCTCGACAATAACGACAGACAGTGTGGTTATTGTTATATATATATGTGGTAAGCACTAACTCAAATACATGATGGTAGAATCAACAGAATAACACCATCAATTACAACTCATTCAAGTTCTAGCCATTCCGCTTTGGACAACAAAACATTTACCATAATGACACTATTCTACATTCCCGCTCCTTTGTTCCCATGAACGCCACCACACACAAACGGAATAAAAATGCCGAGCAGCCCTTGACATACCACTCCGATAAGCAAACTCATCGAAGCATTTTCACAACCTTAAGTGCTATGCGAAATCATTTTCACCCTGAACTCATTAGTCGTTGATTATCAACGCCATGAAACAACCGTATTTTTGTCTTTTGTTATTCTATCTCAAAAATCTAATTTCGCACCGCGCGGAAGAATCGCTCTTTCCGGGAGTAGTAGGTTCACTTTAACCTCTACGAATTCCGAGAAGACTATTCTTCCAAGTGAAGAGGACTTCTCTAAGACGGCTGACCAAATCATGGAGGCTGCACCTCTCTACGGAGAGTTTTCACAAATTTATAATCTGGGATTCATCTCACGAGTTTGTAATTTCAACTCTGATATGCAATATTATTTTGCATAGCGGTGATTGCACACAAATATTTCAAGATGTTATCTCAACAATCTTACAATTATATGGCTATGTGATTCCTAGTTAATACACATGAAAGCAGATGACTACAAGTATCATCTAACCAGTGTTTAATGCGAGTTTATCTTACAACTTCCTACCAAACCTGGAATAAGCATTTAACGTAGGACAACATCACAAAACATATGTAATAGGAATCTATCGCATTGAAAACACGACAGCTTTAAACAATCATATGACATTTAGACTAACTCGGAACGTCAAAATGGCGTTAAGTCCCCAATTTTATTATCGATATGCCAAAGTATCCTTTCATTTCTTCCTTCACATGGTGAAACTATGAAAATAAATCATTATTTTTGCATCTCACCTGTGCTCCACAGGCTTGAGTGAACTCACCATACACTTAGTGAATCACTCCATACTCACCAAAAATATACAAATATATAAGCGATTTCTATAATTTCGTCCTTTGTCCCCAATAAAAGCCCTTTTCTCCATGGAAGATGTAAGCAATAGCAAGATCGAAGGATTCGCTGTTGACGCAGTAAATTTCTATATAAATCATACAGATTGTCTCAAAGCCGAAATTCCCGTAAATGACAGAACCCCTATATGGGATGGCCACATTCTAGTTTACGCTATGCCTGGTGACCGTAATAAGGATCTTATGGGCGCTATCAGGGTTCAAGTGAAGGGAACCGGTGTCGATAAGTTCAAAGAGTCAGAATCATACAAGGTTCCTCGAAAAGATTTGGATAATTATATGCGCCATGGAGGAGTGGCTTTCTTTAAGGTTGAACTTGAGAAACCGGATTATACGCAATCAAAAATCTTTTGCACACTCCTCCTGCCGCTTGATATAAGGAATTTACTTAAATCCAATCCTGATGATGAAATTAAATTAGATTTAACAGCAGTACCAGAGAAATCCATTTTCTTTGAAAATGACATTAAAAATTTCAGAATCAACGCGGTAAAACAACAGAGCTTTATCGATAATGAAACTATGCATCTTTCAGACATAGATTTTTCCAAGAAAGTTGAAATCGACACTGAATTCATTCTGCCGAAAACAACAGACCCAAATAATATTTTAAAATTAACAGCGATTCCTCATTATCTTTATTTGAAAGATAGATTTGCATCTATTCCCATAGAGGGATGTGCAGCATACGTAAAAGGTACTGAAAACTTCTCGTGCCCAATTCGTATAGATGGCGTAAAATATTATGATGGTTTCACCAGAATTTCGGATTATGAAAATATTGAAATGCGCTTTGGAAAATGTGTTTCCATGAAATGGCCAAGAGAAAGATTCGTTAGAGCCGGTGAAGGAGGTCAATTAAATATTTCATACAAGAGGAAACTGAGCGACGTTAAGAACGATCTAAATTTTGTGATTGCGTTACTTTCAGGAAAGGAAATTTCATTCGGCAATGAATCTCAGGAATTGAAATATTCGAATCAGGAAGAACTTGAGCGATTCCAGAACGAAAGTTACACCTTTTACATCTTAGAAGAGACCATGCGCAGACTTAATCTGCCACATGAATTGGATATGACCAATTTCACTGATAAAGATTTTGATATCATTTCGGCATTAGGTAATTTCATATATAATAAACTTTCTTATCATCCTAAAAAGGGGCAAAAGTTTCAGAAAAATTTTTTCGACATTCTTTCGCCTGGAGATATGCACTTTCTGCTATGGTTTGAACGGCAGGAAGATGGTAGCGTCAAAGCTTATGATCCATTCGTTCCAGAAAACAAAAAATACTGGGTAACCGCAACTGAAACAGGAAGTCCTATGCCGTTTCTTTCGTATTGTCTAAGAATGTTTCCGGTAATACCCGATAATGTATATTATGAGTTTATGGGCCACTTATATAAATTGGCTATAAAAGAAAACCGAGAAGTTATTCCTTTTGTCCTCGAGGACATTAAGAAACTCACAAAGTTCAAAGATACCGAAACCAATCTTTCTAAGAAAGAGAAACTTCAAACACTCATAGATAAACTCTCTTCCTTCATCATCGAATAATCCCCTGTCACGCAACCAACCTGTATTTCATATTCCCATGTAAAATTATATAATACCAACGTATCAGAAAATTCAACAAAGAGTCATAATAGTTCCATTTTCTAAAAAACATAAGTATAATTCAGCATGAATGATATAAAGATAGAATTACAAGATTGGATTCTTGCGGAGGAGAAAGCCGGAAGTAGTGTCGATATCAAACGTATAGACGAACGTCTACAAGTAATAACACGACGGCATAATAAAACCCCACGCAGCGAATTCAACGGACTTTCGCCTGAGGAGATGCATAATCTCATCCATTATCCTTTTGACTGCAGGTGTGTTGTAAGACTAAATAAATTGGGGAAAGAACAATATGATAAGATTCCTCTCGTTAGACAGTCACTTTTTCTATTGGAAACTATCGGCAAAACAGAATTGAGACTTACTAAACTCGGTTGGCTGCCGTTAAAGATTGTGGCTGAAGCCTATCCGCTAGGACAGCCGGAATGGATTATCGAAGAATTCCAACAAAAGAAAATCAACGAATATGATGCAAAATCCGTTTGGATGGCAAGAAACATTATTGAGTTTCTTGGATGGATTAAGACCAGGAAAGGGGTGTTATCTCTTACTGCAAAAGGTAAAAAAGCATTATTGAATATAGACGAGGCCGCAAATGAAATAATACGTTCCACACTCACAGAAGTCGGCTTGCATGCATTCGATGGAGTTGAAGATGACCGGATTGGAAACTTAGGAATAGCATATAGTATATGGATGCTCAACCAATTTGGTTCGACATGGCATTCAGGCAGTTTTTACCAGGAACATTACCAGAAAGTCTTCGACTTCCCGGATTGCCATAATATCTATGAAACTCGAGTATTTAAGCGTCTGTTCTATTGGTTAGGAATAGTCACCATCCGACAGAATAAGCAAATTGGGGGCTTTTCCGAAAATGATTACAAGAAAACCAACCTACTTTCAATGATTTTCTCGTTCAAATAAGTTTATGGATAGTCCTAACTATCATCCCTGCAATTTCTCATGAACCTAACCCTTGACCTCAGTTCTAAAGATTTTTCAAAAAATTTCATTCAATTTATACTGCTTAACCAGGCAACATTTATTATCTTTGCAGGCAGACAAGGAACATATATAAGGCCCGTTACAACTTCATTACATGGCCTAAATGACCAATTGCATACATAACAACATGTCTCAACACTTTTAATCTAATTATGGGAGAGGAAGGATATGATATAACTTCTCGAATTCCACCTTGGCTTCCAAGTACTTACAAGCAAAACACACCTGAAGAGGCATGGCTTCGGCTTGAAGCGATACTTACCGACAAACTGCTGTGGTTCAATCCATACCGTGTCGCCGACCGCGTATTGCTTGAATGTGCGGAGCGTGGCCGATGGTCTACTTTTCCTGCTATCACTCAAATGCTAGTGTTCCATTTTCATGATATTCGCACAATGCCGACCCCGGATGGACGATGGCAATATGACGGTCTCTTCTTCCATATCGGCAATAACGATACCGAGCACCATTTAAGTGTAAATTCATTGACATATCCAATGACGAACAGAGGAACGTTAAGGCCGGAATGGACAATGATCAACGGCCACCATCTGGTTCCATCAAGCATACACACACTGGAACGGAAGAATGTATTTGTGAGTCATGCAATCTGTTGCAACTTTTATAGAGGAGTGACACGTCAGGCTTACCGCATGCATAGACTTTATGGTTCTGAGGACAATAAGGCCAAAACTATCAGGGAAAGTATGGTTGCGGCAAAACTAGAAATGCTCGAAGAAGTATTGAACCATGCGATGCTGCCTGAATATCTTGGCAATTCATGCACTTCGCTCAATATTGCCACACCTTTGCGGCAAGCCATAGAGGCCATTCGCCGATTCCCGAAGTCAGTTCCTCCTACAACACATATCACTGTCTAATTCAATCCCAAGATTACATAGCAACTTTAAAATGGATTGTTTTCTGAGTAAATTATAAAGAAATCCGCATTTAACAATTTCGGGACAACATTTAACCACAAAAGAAAAACTGTGCCGCAAAATCAATTACGACATAGTTTTTATGATAATTCGGGGTGGGAGAGAGAGGGTCAGGCGAAGCGTTTCTGGGCCTCGTGGTAGGAGTCAAGGGAGCCGATGTCGAAACGGCCGGCGGGCATCGGCCAGGCGTGGAGGGTGCTTGTCTCGGCAAGGTAGTGGGCAAGGTTGCCGGGGGCGTCGA
>CALKRW010000032.1 GCA_937989585.1 uncultured Porphyromonadaceae bacterium
GGATGGCGGCATCCTGCCGCCATCCCCCCCCTCCGAGATCTCTGAAAACTCAGAGAACTCAGAGTACTCTGATAACTCTGACCCCACCCTCGTTAAAATTTTTTCCAAATTTTCCGCCCAAAAATTTGCCAAATTAAAATTTATCCCTACCTTTGCCACGAATTCTTAAGCAAATCCCCGGCCAACCTCTCCCCCGGCCACAATCCCAAACCCCGGCCAACCTCTTCCCGGCTATCCAAAAAACCACCCCCCCAACCCCGGTCTCCCCGGCAACAAACCCATCACAAAAATGCTCACCCCGCGTCACGCCCTCTCCCTGAACCCCGCCGCCTCCCGTGAGGCCGTTCTGCGTGCGCCCGGCATTTACCCCCCCTCACACTTCGCTATAATTCACTGATTCACAACTTAATACACCACTCCGAAAACATCGGCGCGCATCTTTGTGCGCCCTCTTGTCATGATATACGGACGTCCGGCCATGTCGGACGTCCGCGCTTTTTATAACCCCTTCATCAACCGCGCCGCTGTTGCTCCATCCCCGCGCACAACAAAGTTAAAACCTCAATATATACTGAATGAAAAGACTTTACCCCGGCAGAAGGACACTGTTGTCCCTTCTTGCCATCTCTTTCCTTTTCCCGGCCCTCGCGGGCAACGTCCCCCAGTACTCCGTCTCGGCGGGCGACGCCTCGGCCCGATACGCCGAGTTCTCCGACGGCACGCCAATCCCCTGCCGCTGGACCACGGGAAACTACGCCCTGCTCCCCGACGGCGGCACGAGCCCAAACGTCACCACCGCCAAAGGATTTCCCATCGGCTTCGACTTCCGCTTCGCCGGTACAGTGGTCAACCGCTTCATCCCCTCCAACACGGGCAACGTCTACCTTGGCCGCGACAACGTGACCTACGGCAACGGCTGCTTCTGTGTCTGCCTCTCTCCAATCATGCACGGACTCAAGGGCGGCCAGATCTCCTACCGCGTCACCGGCTCCGAGGGCGACCGCGTCCTCGTCCTACAGTGGAAGAACGCCACCATCGACACCTCCCAGGGCTATGTCGGACGATACAGCATGCAGATACGCCTCTACGAGAAGGACGGACGCATCGAGTTGGCGCTTAAGGAACTCGAGACCCCGAGCACAAGCAACGGCTTCGCCACATCCATCCACGGCTGGGACGGACGCGACGCCCTGCTCCTCACCGCCGACGGCCTCGCCAAGCCCTTCTCCATCTCCCCCAACTACAGGACGGACATGCTCACGCCCTCGTCCTACATCCGCTGGGACGCCGACGACTACGACCAGGGCTACTCCCCCGTCTTCGTCTTCACCCCCGAGTCGGACACCACGGCTCCGGCATCAGCCCCGACCGACCTGAAGGTGATCCAGACAGGCAACGACCTTGAGATTTCATGCACACGAGGCGCCGACGCCGACGCGACCGTGGTTCTTGTCTCCACCGAGCCTTTCACCAACGCCGACATGCCCGTCGACGGCGAGACCTTCCGAGCCGCCTACACCGACAGCAACGGCAAGCAGTGGTTCCCGACACGCATAGGCAACGCCATACCCCTGACCTATCTCAACGACGGCGTCATCAGCACCGTACTTAAGGGTGTCGAGACCGGCAAGACCTACTATATCCGCGCAATCAGCGCCAACGGCTATCCGGCATGGAACCGCACCGACTTCGCCGAGGCAGTCTTCACCACCTCCCAGCCCGCTCCCTCTGCCTTCTCTGCCTCAGCCGCCAATGCAGGAAGCATACTCCTGAACGTCAATGCAGCCGACCCCGTAATCATCGCCGCGACTACCGAGCGTGAGCCGGGTTACGGCAAGGGATACAACGGCCTCTTCGGCACACCGTCGCCTGATGCCGCCGTAGGCGACGCCATCGAGGGCGGTGGGCGTGTCATCTATGTCGGTCAGCCCGGAGAGTTCCGCTGTGAGGCTGAGCCGAACGCCATGACATACTTCCGCGCATGGACTGTCCGTGACGGTCGCCTCTCGTCCACCACCGCCGACTGTGCCGCCGCCCCCGCCGTGTCCTTCCCCTTCGCTCCCGCAGTCGAGGACTATCCCCAGGGCGAGGCAATACTCGGATGGGAGGCTGTTCCCTCGGGCAGCGTCTCCTATCTCCCTGTCTCGCGCGGCGAGCAGGGTGCGGAGAATGCCGTAAAGGCTGTATCCATAAACGGTGAGCGCATGATCCTGCGCACTCCCGCCATGCCTCTCGACCGTCCCCTGAAGGTGTCCTTCGAGTGGGCGATGGAGACGGTGCGTCCCCCCGAGTCTAGCGAGGACAGCGGAAGCATCGAGTTGCCCAAGGGCAACAAGCCCGGCGAGTTCGGCTCGGGTTCGCTTGACCTTTCGCTCAACGGCATGGTCCACCGCTCCGTCAACAAATATGAGGGCAGCATGCGTATCTTCGCCGGCGACGAGTATGTCGAGGGTTCGTCCACCTTCGTGCCCTTCGTCGCCGAGATTCCCCAGTCCTCAGGCGAGGGTCGTCTGGAGATTAGTTTCGCCGGCGATGCCGCCAACACCTCGATTCTCTATCTGCGCGCCATCCGCGTCGAGGCGATAGCCGACGCTCCCGTGGCTCCCGAGTCCGCACCGACTGCCCTGACTGTCGACGAGGACCGCGACGGCTTCCTCCATGTCACCTGCTCGCGTGGCGCCGATGCCGCCTACACCGCCGTGCTTGTATCCACCGAGCCTATAACGGCTTCCGACCTTCCCGCCGACGGCGTGACTCCCGAGGCCGGCGCCAAGAGCGGCAACGCCACTGTACTCTACTGGGGTACGGACGAGGAGGTTGTCTGCGCGACGACTCTCGAGACCCTGCTTGTCGACTTCGACACGCCCTATCATGTCGCTGCTGTCTCGGCAAGCACGGCACCGCTATACAATCGCACCGATATCGCTCAGGTCCTCTACCGGACCCTTCCCGACTTCAGCGCTCCGTCTGTCCTAACCGCCGAATACGATGCCGAGGCGAAAGCCCTTGACATCACAGCAACACGTGCCGCTAACGCTACAGGCACGCTTATCCTTGTCTCTGCCGCCGAATTCGACAGCATGCCCGAGGACGGCCACGAATATGCCCCCGGCGAGACTCTTGGCAATGCTACGGTGGTCTACTCCGGCACCGATGCGGAGATTGCCTTCCGCCATGTCCTGAGCAATGTCCCCGAAAGCGTGACAATCACGGCCTTCTCCCGCAACCCCAAGGGCTGGTACAGCACCCGGACGCGCAGCGTCACCGTCTCAACCCTTGAGTCGGGCGTCGGCACCATCGCCGCCGACAGCGACCTCACCCATGTCGAGGTCTACACCCTCGCCGGAGTCCGCCTCCGCGTATCCTCCCTCTCCGACCTCCCCGCCGGTGTCTACCTCGTTAATGGCAGGAAAGTGATAGTAAAGTGATTAGGATATTGCAATTCCGAATATTAACATTTAAAACTTATAAAATCTATGAAGAAATTATTAATCTGGTCAGTCCTTGTCCTTTTTGGCTCTTTGATGGCCAATTCGCAGGCACTGAAATTCGTGGGTTCATCACCCGCCAATGGTGAAAAAGTATCATCGCTGAATAGCATTGAACTTGAATTCGATTTCTCTGATGTTATTGCAAAGTATGGAGAAAATGAATTATGGGGTGTCGGTTGTTCCGGATTGTATGATGAGTATTTAGGTGATACTCCAGAACAATCTGTTAGAATCTATAAAGGAACACAAAATGGTGGAGAATTATTGGGTAGGATTTATGAGACAATTAAGCCTAATAATAATTTATTTCGTGCTGAAAAAAACTTTCTTATTTCCTTTCCAGATGTGTATATTGAACCTGGTCAACAATATACTATTGTAGTGTCATATAATTTTTATGCAGGTGTCAAGGGAGACAAAAAATGGAAGACAGATACCAAATTAAGTTATGCTGCAAATCCCCTTGTCCTTACATTCTATGGAGCCTCAGAGACTGCTAAAGTTCTTTCCTGCGAATCTAATTCTATTGGAGAGAATGCTAAGTTCGAAAAACTCAGCGATGAAATCAGACTAACATTTAATCATGATGTTGAAGTACTAACAGATGCTTTGGCAACCGTGACTGAGAATAACATTATTGTAGCCACTGCCTCCGGCATCAAGGTTGACGCTGCCGACTCAAAGAGCGTTCTTGTTTCCTTCCCCGAGACACCGCTCTATAACGGTCACAAGTACACGCTGAATGTTCCTGCCGGTGTTATCGGTGTCGCAGGTGAAACTGACGTCACCAATCAGGAAATCAGTGTGCCATTCGAGGGTTTATCCTTCCGTTCATTTGGCGTTGGTCGTGTTTCTCCTGCAAACAACAGCACAACAATAATGGACAACATCAACGTTCCGTTCAAGTTCCCGGTTATCGAAGGCTCGGATTGGGCCTACGGCTTTGTAAACATCAAGGATGCCAAATATCCGATGAAAATCTACAAGGGCACGGAAGAGAACGGTCAACTCGTTGCAACCATCAACGGCGAGCCAAACAACAACTCACTCGACTTTGCAGTTGATTTCGCCATCGAGCCTGCAACACAGTACACCTGTGTCATCGACGAGGGCACTGTCAAGCCATACGCCATCGGCGACCCGAAAGAGTCATATCTCAAGGACTATATCTCGGACAAGGTTGTCCTGACCTATACCACGCCCGCTCTCACCGACCTCGGCAAACTGACCGTCAACTGCAAGGACATCAAGGACAATGATGTTGTAGAGCATCTCGGTGCAGTATCATTCACAAGCCCCGGATATGACTACAACGGAACGACCTACGGCATCTTTGTGACAGACAACGACGCCGGCAACCTCCCGGGCTACGTCTACGACGTTACTGACGGAGAGGAAACAGAGGTCTGCCGCTTCAAGTTCAGCAGGTACGCCCTCGATGACCTCGTCGCTCAGATAAACACCGACCTCTACGAAGGTCACAAATACCGCGTCGTAATTCCCGCCAAGACCTTCAGGGTCAACGGCAGCAACTTCCTCGGACGCTATGTCTTCAACGAGGAACTGTCCGTCAGCCTCACAGGCGCCAAGCCCGTACCCAACTACACCCTGACATACGCCGTCGAGGGTCAGGCAACACTCGTCACCGAGGTCGCTCCGCAGGCCGAGGTCAAGGTCTCATTCCCCGAGAATGACGGCTTCAAGGTGGCCTCAATCGCCTTCAACGGCGAGCAGCAGGCTGTCGCCGGGACATTCACCACTCCCGCCATCGCCGCGAACTCCGTCCTCGACATCGCATACGAGTACGCCGGCAAGATCGACTACGACTTCACCACAGGCGTGACCGCTCCCGAGGACTGCCCCTTCACCGTAACGAGCGAGGGCGAGATGCTCGTGGTTGAGGGCGTCAAGGCCGGTGACACCATCCGCATCTACACCGCAGGCGGCCTGATGATGGCAGACCTCGGCGCAGTCCCCGCCGGAATGTCCCGCGCCTCCTTCCGCCTCGCCACCGGCCAGGTCTACATCCTCCTCGTCAACACCACCGCCCTCAAACTCCGCCACTAAAATAATGGAGTGGCGGCATCCCTGCCGCCCTTGTAAGGACGCGATTAATCGCGGCCGCCCCGAACCCCGGACAAATCGTCCGCCCCGAAAGGATAAAAGTAGTAAAGTAAATATAAAAAGTGTTACCCGGGTCGGGGGCGCGTCGGTCGC
>CALKRW010000033.1 GCA_937989585.1 uncultured Porphyromonadaceae bacterium
ACCACGACAACAGCATCGACTCGCTCAGGGAGCAGATCCGTCTGCAGGCCGAGGCCATTGCCAATGCCAATCCCTCCGGTGCCGTGATTTCACAGCAAATACTCAACTCCGAGCCTTATCAAGAACTTTTGCGCCACCTTCGCGAGCATAGCCCTGTACACGAGGACAGCGGACTGTGGGAGCGACTCCAGACAGTAATACTCGACTCATCCCCCAACTTCCTAAAAAACATAAACCTCTTGGTCGGCCACGACCTGAAACCTCAGGACCATCATACTCTCATGCTGATTAAATGCGGCATGAATCCCACACAACTCTCCACCCTGACGGGACGCGCCAAGGGAACCATCTCCTACCGACGCCGCCAGTTACGCTCACTTCTTTTCTCCGACCAAATCGACCCTAAAAACCTCGACCATATCATCCAGGCCCTCTGAAACTGGAGCCAGCCTGATTAACCACCGTTCAAAAACACACTTTGGGTTTATAAATTTCACCATACAACAACCTATAAATTAGCCATTTATTATTTTCTAACTATTTTCGCACTATTTTCGCACCAATATTTTTGGCGGAAATAGTACATCCCATTACTTTTGCAACGTGTTCATAAAAACATTTGATAACTAATCCTGATTAAAATTATTATTTTGCAAAAACTTATAAAATCATTTTTGCTTATGAAAACTGCTTATTTAGGTGCTGTCGGGGCGCTTGCTCTTGCGCTGGGGTCATGCTCGTCGGACGAGCCTAACAATCCGTTCGATGATCCCAAGTGGCCTACCACCGACGAAATCACGCTCTCTTCGGTCGATACCCGTAATATCGCCGCTCTCAGCGACTTCAACGATAAACTGATGTCACAGGCCGCACTCAACTCCACAGACGGCTCATTCTGCGTCTCTCCGCTAAGTGTCTCAATCTATCTTGGTATGATAGCCAACTCATGCCAGGGCGAGGCCCGGGAACAGATTGTCAAGGCCCTCGACTGCTCTGACCTGAACGATTTCAACTCGTTGAGCACACGCCTGCTCCGTTATCTTCCGTCATCGAAGAACGGCGCGGTCACACACATCGCTAACCACGTCTGGATCGCCGACCGTTACAGCGTTCCCGAAGCATATGTCAAGACCATGTCCGAAATATTCAATGCCGGAGTCGACAATGTCGATTTCAGCAATGATCAGACTTTCAAGACCATCAACAGTTGGACATCATACCATACAAACGGCATGGTAAAGTCTCTTTTCGACGAGAACGAATGGTATTCCCAGCGCAATGTCCCTATGGTCTGCGCCAACTCCGTATATTTCAAAGGCTCGTGGAATAAAGAATTTGATAAAAAGAAAACCCGTAACCAGACCTTCCACGCAGTCGACGGAGACATCACCACCCCTATGATGCACAAAACGGACGTCTTCAGATACGCTTCCGACGACAAGGCCCAGATGGTTTCGCTCGACTACAAGCAACTGACAACTGTCTTCGAGGTATATCTGCCCGCCGAAGGGACGGACGTCCGCAACATTCCTCAAATAATCAACGAAAATGAACGCGCCGCCCTGCGTGACGCATCAGCGAATATGAATGTTGCCCTTTCGATGCCATCATTCATGATGGAAGGAAATTTGTATCTGGATGATTTCTTAGAATCACTCGGAATAACAGGATTTGAAAACTTTGATTTCTCCCCAATGGGAATTTCAGACAAATATGACCTCATGACACGCCATAAGACTGCAATAAAAGTCGACGAGAAAGGCACTGAAATGGCCACTGTAACATATAACGGCATGCAAAGCGCGCCGCAAATAACCCACATGATTGTCGACCGTCCGTTCATGTTCGTTATCCGCAACAAGGCCACGCAGACTGTCCTGATGGCCGGCGTTGTAACCAACCCTAAGAACTAAGGCCACGGACAGCCATTTGCAAACCTAAACCTTTGAATCAAATATAACACAAACTCGGAAAGGGACCGTCCCGAAGGGCAAGGCGCGTGGCGTCTTGCCCTTTTTTGTTCACCTGACAAAAAATCTCCATTCACGAAAGCGCCTTAAGGATTAATCCACACCAATTTACCGGGAATCGGGAGAGTAAACGAGATGGGACATGAAAATGTGACAAATAAGTTGTAACTTTGCAGGAAGAAGCAACCCGCAAAAATTAATTAAGATTTCAGGAGCAAAACCATATACAGACATGAAAAAGACAAATAGAATCCTTAACTTTCTGACGGCCTCGCTGCTGGTCGTGCCGGCCGGCGCTGCCGCATCAGTTAACCCGGTTCCCGCCGCAGCCGCCAATCCGGCAGCAGCGGGCGATACCATCGTGTCGACTTCGGTCTATGCGTGGGTCGGAGACACTTTGGTTCAGGGGCCTTACAAGGCTTATGCGCCTTCGGAACTCGAAATCGTTTCGACCTATTCGGCACAGCCGGGCTATTTCATGCCTGTGGACAAGCAGTGGAAGGCCAAGAATGACCTGACACCCTACCCTCACCTGACAACGCCCAACCGCCTGCACGCGGCCATCTACAACATGGGCCTCGACGAGATGATAAACAACGTCGAGCCCGACACCACCCTGCGCACAGGCAAGGAGTGGGCCGGAGTGTGGACCCGCGACGTCTCCTATTCGATAATACTCTCCATGGCCTACCTTCAGCCCGAGGCCTCGATGATATCGCTCCGCAAGAAGGTGAACGCCGAGGGACAGATAATCCAGGACACAGGCTCGGGCGGCGCATGGCCCGTGTCGAGCGACCGCATGGTCTGGGCGCTCGCCGCCTACGAGATCTACAAGGTGACCGGCGACCGCAAGTGGCTGGAATACATCTACCCAATCATCAAGCGCTCGTTCGAGAAAGACTACAAGTCGACCTACTGCGAGGACGGCCTCGTGAAAGGCGAGACATCGTTCATCGACTGGCGCGAGCAGTCCTACCCAAAATGGATGCTCCCCGCCGACATCTACGCCTCGCGTGCGATGAACACCACGATAGTCCACGCCGCAGGACTCGAGATACTGTCGAAGGTAGCCGCCGAACTCGGCCACAAGGCCGAGGCCAGGGAAGCCGCCGAGAAGGCCGCGAAACTCGTTGAGGCAGTCAACTCCTACTTCTGGATGCCTGACAAGGGCTACTACGCCATGTACGACTACGGCCGCAAGCACAAGATACTGAACCCTCGCGCCGAGACACTCGGCGAGTCGCTTGCCATCATCTATGGCATAGCCCCCGAGGAGCGCGCCAAAAGCATCACCGAGAACAACCCCGTGACACCCTTCGGAGCAGCCATCTTCTATCCTCAGATCGCTGACATGCCGGCCTACCACAACAACGCCCTGTGGCCGTTCGTCGGCTCGTACTGGGCCATAGCCAACGCCAAGGCCGGCAATGAGCCCGGCACCCTCGAGGCCATCGGCGCAGTGTTCCGTCCCGCCGCCCTCTTCGCCACCAACAAGGAGAACTTCGTGCTTGACAACGGAGACATCGCTACCGAGCTCAACTCGTCGAACATGCTGTGGTCGCTCGCCGGCAACCTCGGAATCACCTACCGCATACTCTTCGGCATCAACTTCGAGCCTAAAGGCATCGAGTTCAAACCCTTCGTACCCAAGGCATTCGGCGGCGAGCGCACCCTCGACAACTTCCGCTACCGCGACGCTGACCTGAGCATCACCGTCCGCGGCTACGGCAACCGCATCGCCTCGTTCACTATCGACGGCAAAGAGCAGAAAGAGGCCTTCTTCCCCGCCCGCATGAAAGGCAAGCACACAATCGTCATCACCATGGCCGACAACGAAATCGCTCCGATGAAAGTCAACCGCCGCGCCAACGCCAAGGCTCCGCTGACCCCGCGTGCATGGCTCGACGGCAGCACACTGCGCTGGCAGCCAGTCGAATATTCCGCATGCTACGAGGTGATACGCGACGGCAAAGTCATAGCCAAGACCCGCTCAACCGAATTCGACGCCTCACAGCCCGGAGAGTATCAGGTAGTGACATACAACGGCGAGGGCATACCCTCGTTCGCCTCGGCACCCGTCTCCACCAATGCCCGAACCACCATCGAGATGCCCGGCGAGAAACGCGCCATGACCTCTAAGGAAGTATCCTACAAGCCCGAGGGCGAAATCACCGGCTCGCACGGCAACGGCTGGGCCGAGACCGATCACACCAAGGCGCTCCCCGCAATCGACTTCAACGCCCCCGCCGACGGAACCTATACCGTCACACTGGTCTACGCCAACGGCAACGGCCCGGTGAACACCGAGAACAAATGCGCCATCCGCTCGGTTGTTGTCGACGGCCAGAAAGTCGGCACAGTAGTGATGCCCCACCGCGGAGTCGGCAACTGGAGCGACTGGGGCCTGACGAACACCGTCAGCGTACCACTTAAGGCCGGAGCACACAAAATCGCGTTCGAGTTTCGTCCCGAGGACGAGAACATGAACCTCGGCACCAACCACGCCATTGTCGACCGCGTCATCATCGAGGAAAAATGACCATGGCCGAAAAAGTCCACATAGCGGTGATAACATCAACGCGGGCCGACTGGGGACTGCTCTCCGGACCCGCCGCCGTCCTGCGCGACACGCCGGGAGTCAGACTGTCGGTGATAGCCACCAACATGCACCTGAGCGCCGCCCACGGAAACACCATTGACGAGATCACCGCCGAGTTCGACGTCGCTGCCCGCGTGGACATGGCCGTCGCCGGAGACAGCCCCGTGGACCGCTGCCGTGCGATGGCCCGTTGCCTCGAAGGAATGGCAGAGGCGCTCGACCGGCTCAAACCCGACCGCGTCGTGATACTCGGCGACCGCTACGAAATGCTCGCCGCGGCATCGGCAGCAGCGATGCTGATGATTCCCATCGTGCATCTGCACGGCGGAGAAACCTCGCTCGGAGCCATCGACGACTCGCTGCGACACGCCATAACCAAACTCTCCACGCTGCACCTGACCTCCACCGAGAGCCACCGCCGCCGCGTCATCGCCATGGGCGAGGCCCCCGAACGGGTCATCAACACCGGCGCCATCGGAGTCTGGAACGCCCTGCACGCCAAACTGCCGACGCGCGAGGAATTGGTCAGCAGCCTCGACGGTTTCGACATCGGCCGCGACACCCTGATTGTCACCTATCATCCCGCGACAGCCGATACATCGGCCACACCGGCCGAACACTTCGCCGAACTGCTCAAGGCCCTCGACGCCCGTCCCGACCTGATAATACTCTTCACCGGAACAAACAACGACGCCGGGGGCGACTCGATAAGCGCCATGATGAGCGAATGGACAGCACGCAACGCCCAACGCGCCAAGGCCGTGAAGTCACTAGGCTTCAGACGCTATCTCGCCGCGCTGAAATATTCCGGCGCATGCGTCGGCAACTCGTCGAGCGGCATCATCGAGGCACCCTCGCTCGGCATCGCAACCGTAGACATCGGCCTCCGACAGAGCGGCCGCACGGCCTCCGAGTCGGTCATCCACTGCGACGATACCGCCGGGGAAATCCTTGCCGCCATTAACAAGGCCCTCTCGCCCGAGTTCCGCCGCTTCGCGGCAAGCGCACCGAACCCATACGAACACGAAGACACGCTGCGGCTCATCAGCGACGCCATACTCCACCGCTGTCCCGCCACACCGGTCAAAGCCTTCCACGACATAGAGACACAAGCAAATGACTAAGAAGCCACTGTTCATAATTCCGGCCCGGGGCGGATCGAAAGGCATCCCGCACAAGAACATCAAACCACTGTGCGGCAAGCCGCTGATATACTACAGCATCGACGTAGCCCGCGCACTCGCCGACGACAGCCACATAATCCTCTCCACGGACGACCCCGAGATAGCCGCGACAGCCGAGGCATACGGACTCGCTGTGCCGTACATGCGTCCTGCGGAACTCGCCACCGACACAGCCGGATCGCGCGAGGTGATACTCGACGCCATGGACTGGGCCGAGCGCAACAATATCGACTTCGACAGCGTTGTCCTGCTGCAGCCCACCTCGCCGATGCGCACAGTCGGGGACGTAACAGCCGCCATGACACTCTATACGCCCGAGACCGACATGGTGGTCAGCGTGACACCGGCCTCGTCGAATCCATACTACAACTGCTTCGAGGCCGACCCCGCAACAGGCTATCTGCACGTCTCCAAAGGACCCGGCACATATACCCGACGGCAGGACGCTCCCGAGGCGTGGGAATACAACGGCGCCGTCTATGTGATAAATCCCGAGTCGATACGCCGTCACGCCCTCGGAGAGATGCCACGCAGGCTGCCCTCGCCGATGCCCGCCGAAAGGTCCGTCGACCTCGACACTCCCACCGACTGGCTGATAGCCGAAGTGCTGATGGGCGAGCAGAACAAAACAAAAAAATGATTGCCAAGATGTTAGAAAAACATATCATAGACAGCCGGACGCCGCTGCGACAGGCCCTCGAGAGGCTTAACGCCCTTTCGGGCGGAGCGATGACGCTGTTCCTGACCGACAGCGAAGGCCACCTGACCGGCTCGCTGACCGACGGCGACGTGCGCCGCGCACTCATATCGGGCCATTCGCTTGACGAAGCCGCCCCGTCGGCAGCCAACCACAATCCACGGAGCCTGCGCAAGGACGCGCCCGACACCGTCGACCGCCTGCGCGAACTTCGCCAGAAAGGCATCACACTGGTTCCCGAGACCGACACCGAAGGACGAATCGTAGACATAATCGACCTCGGCACCACCCATACGCGCCTTCCGCTTAGCGCCATACTGATGGCGGGAGGCAAGGGCGAAAGGCTGCGCCCGCTGACACTTACCACACCGAAGCCTCTGCTCGAAATCGAGGGCAAGCCCATCATCGACTACAACATCGAGGCGCTGGCACAGTGCGGCATCGAGGACATCTCAGTGACAGTCAACTACATGGCCGAAAAACTCGAAGAGCATTTCGCCATGCCCAAAGCAGGTGTCCGGGTGAAGACCGTCCGCGAAGACCGTCCGTTAGGCACCATAGGCTCGGCGCGACTTGTCGACCTTCCCGAGGACGGCTACACGCTTGTGATGAACTCTGACCTGCTTACGTCTGTTTCATTTGAAGACATGTACCTGAGGCACCGCGACAGCGGAGCGGACATCACCATAGCCGTGATACCCTATCAGGTGACCGTGCCCTTCGCCATACTCGGACTCGACGGGGACAGAGTGCGGACCATCGAGGAAAAGCCCTCGTACACCTACTTCGCCAACGCCGGCATCTACATTTTCCCGAACAGGCTGCTGCGCGGACTGCTCGACGGACGCACCGACGCCACCGACCTGATAGAGAACGCCATATCCGACGGACTGAAAGTGGTGACCCACCCCGTCGACGGCTCATGGATAGACATAGGCTCGCCCGCCGACTTTGCCTCGGCAAAGCAGATGATGCGCCACCACCGTAACTTCAACCGGATGCGCTGACGCCCGACCAACAACATAAAACCACCTTACGACAAGACAGAACCATGCCAGAATCGAACTTCATAGACTACGTCAAGATAATGTGCCGCTCAGGCAAGGGAGGCCGCGGATCAGCCCACCTCCACCGTGCCAAATATGTACCCAAGGGAGGTCCCGACGGGGGCGACGGAGGCCGCGGGGGCGACATCATACTGCGCGGCAACAGCAACATGTGGACGCTGCTTCCGCTGAAATACCGCCGTCACATATTCGCCGGAAACGGCGAGCCGGGCAATGCCGGACGCTCGTTCGGCAAGGACGGCGAGGACGTGATAGTCGACGTGCCCTGCGGCACCGTTGTGTTCGACGCCGAGACCGGCGAGTACATACTCGAGGTGAAGGATGACGGCGAGAAAGTGACCCTGCTGAAAGGCGGCCGCGGGGGCCTCGGCAACTGGCACTTCAAGTCGGCGACCAACCAGACACCGCGCTACGCCCAGCCAGGCGAACCCGCGCAGGAACGCTCGGTCATCCTGGAACTGAAACTGCTGGCCGATGTCGGCCTGGTGGGATTTCCCAACGCCGGAAAGTCGACACTGCTCTCGGCAGTCTCAGCCGCACGTCCCAAGATCGCGGACTATCCGTTCACGACCATGGAGCCGCAACTGGGCATCGTTTCGTACCGCGACAACCGCTCGTTCGTTATGGCGGACATACCCGGCATCATCGAGGGCGCCAGCGAGGGCAAGGGACTGGGACTTAGGTTCCTGCGCCACATCGAGCGCAACGCCGTACTGCTGTTCATGGTCCCGGCCGACGCCAACGACATCGTGGCGGAGTACAAGGTGCTTCTCGCCGAACTCGAGAAGTTCAATCCGCAACTGATGGACAAGCACCGGATTCTCGCCATATCGAAGAGCGACATGCTCGACGACGAACTGATGGAGGAAATCAAGGCCACGCTTCCCGACGACATTCCCCACGTGTTCATCTCGGCGGTAACCGGACAGGGACTGACCGAACTCAAGGACACACTGTGGCGCACCGTCACGGACCACAGCAACCGCATGGCCGCAGCGACAATAACCCACCGTCCGCTCGACATTCGCCATCGTGTCACAGATGAGGACGAACTCGAAATCGAGCCTTTCGAAGACGAAGAAGAGGACGAGGGCGAGGACCTTCGCAGAATCTCTCCCGAGGCATGGGCCGCCGGCTTCGACTGGGACGAGGACGAGGACGAAACAGGTCAGAAGCCAGAGTGACGATGTTTTAAATACGTGATGCACAATGCGTAATGCGCAATAAAAAGACCAAAATGTCAATGTTCTCTTAGACCATAGGTCTGGGTGACAAGTGACGAAGTTAATTTTGTCACTTATAACCATGACTTCATACCTATATTTATTTTGTCAGAGCGGGGCGGGGGCGCGAGATGGTGCCTCCGTCTTTGGTCTTGTGGAATGTCAGGCGGCGATTCCGGGTCGTGTGATTTCGGAATTGTGGGAATTAAGTCATTATTGGACACGAAATTATGCTCCGCCGCAGGTATGAGTAGGGAGGGGTTCTTACGGCGGCAGGATGCCGCCAGTCCATTATGTACGCGGCGGGGCGGTTTTTCTGATTTCAGCGCCAACAGTGGCCGGCGAGTCGGGGTTTTTCGCTTTTTATGAGCCTGGGGAATGGTTGCTTCAGTTTTTGAAGAGGGAGGATTCAGGGTGATGGCGGGGCGATGCGGTTCATCGGCATCAAGACGCGCCTGGTGTGCGGCTATTTCGGCCTTTATCGCTTTCATGCGGGTGTTAAGTCTGGCGTCTGTGCCATTGAGTGACCGGGCCCTTTCTTCGAGGGTCTGAAGATAGCGTCTTAATGCGTCAATCTTGCCGAGGATTTTCTGCCTGCGGAAATAGGCGTCGGAAGCGGCCCAGGTTTTGTCGAAGGCAGATTCAGGATTAGAGTAAAACATAATTGCGTGTCAATTTTTTTAGATTAATAAAAAGGTTTAAAAAATAATTTCCCCGGGAGACCGGGCCTTGAAAATACACTGCAAAGATACGACACGCAGAGCCGGTTCATACGCCCCCGTACGAATAGATTGGCAAAATTTGAAAATTTTTTTCGAAAAGGGGAAAATTTTTTCACGATTTATCGCGAGGGACCCGGGGGCGATTAGTTGGGTTGGATGGGAGTTTGACGCTACTCCATTATGCCATTCCAATTTTTTTTGCATAATTGCTTTAGAATCACTAATTTTGCAACGAAATACCTATTACACCTTAAATCCAATCCTTAATGATTGATACTACGAAAGGATAAAACGGCAAAGAACTTTCGGTGTCAAGTCCAATTAACCCGGATTTATTTATTTAAAATGCTCTTGAATCGTATTTATAAAACAATACCTTTAAGACCGTACTAACCAGAAAAGTATATTTTTTACATTTAATACCATCAAATCATTATTACATCACTAACTTTATGAGAACCTCATTCATCAGCATTGTTCTGGCACTGGCAGGACTGACCGGCGCAGGCAGCGCCCAGGCCGCGTTCCAGGACGTAAAGGTGGATCTGACGAACGGCAACTATCTCACAGCAGATGAGATAAGCAGCAAGTCAATGGTCACCTTCGGCATGGCGTTTGGTGCGGATGGCTCAGGCCTGACGCGAGTCGACAAGGGCGACCCCGCATCCGTGATTACGCTAAGCGGCAAGTATCACTCCAACGAGCACGGCTGGGGCAACTTCACATCGACGGTAAGCGTCGACGGCCCCGTTAAAATCTCCATGGGCACCTGCGCATGGGGCGGCGACGTCACCATCAAGGACGCAAGCGGCTCGACAGTCGGCACCTTCAACACGAATACCGGCGCATGCTATCATCAGAACAAAGAGGCCAACATAGCCTCGACCATCTACAAGGGCGGCGCCACAACGCTGACCATCTCGGGCGGCAGTTACACCCCGTACTTCGCGGTCGAGACGGTAGACCCGTCCGAACTCGTAGAAGACTATGCCGTGAACTTCAGTCTCGGCGAATACACCGATGCCGGCCATATCCTTCCCGCCGGCGAGAAAGTAGAGAAAGGCAAGACGTTCACCGTGCCCGCCAACTTCACGCTCTACGTTCCCGGCAAGACCCTGATCGGCTGGACCGACGGCGCCAACATATATAAAGTCGGCGAGACAGTCACCGTCAACAGCGAGATGAACCTCACCCCCGTCTTCGCAGACAACAACGTGAGCCTGAACGACCGCAACGCGGAAGTAGCCATCCGCTGGGACTTCCAGCGCAGGAACGGCGCTCCCACTGTAGGCGAGCAGGGCAAGACCGGATGGTGGGTCGCACAGGCCACAGTCAACGGCGAGACAATCGACGTGAAGATGGACTATGACACCACCAACGGCAAACTCGCCAACGGCGCGTGGACAGACTGGGCCCAGCTCAACAACGGCACAGTCTTCACCATTCCCTCATGCAAGGGCGCCATCGTAGGCTATGAGTCGTACAGCGCTACGACGACCACCACCGTCGACGGCATCACAGTGAACACCGGCGGCTCGAACACCGCATCGTTCACCGTAGGCTCGCCCGCCGAGACAGTAGACATCGTCATCGGCGACGGCTCGTACTACCGCTACATCTCCGTAACACTTCCCAAGGTCGAGCAGGGCGGCGGCCAGACATTCGAGAACGCCGAAGCCACAGTGGCATGGCCCTTCAACTCGTCAAACTACGAGGAAGGCGTCACCACAAGCCCCGAAGGCGCATTCTCGATGACAGCGTTCGATCCGGGCGTATGCACGTACAAGGGAACCAAGACCTCATCGGAAGTCAAAGACGTGACATTCATCAACTTCAAGAGCGCCAACGGAGCGTCGGACATTGTGAAATGGGTAATCAAGCCCACCAAGGGCCTGACCTTCACACCCACCCGCATATCGTTCTACATCGGCCGCGACGGCACTGACGGAGCAGGTGACGACGTAACCGTATCGGGCCAGGCCGGCGAAGGCGATCTCGTAACCCTGAAGGTCATCACTCCGCACCGCCTGAACAAGGTACAGGCTGATGACAAATTCGGCAACAGAGACAACTACACCACATTATTCGACTACACCCTGACAGCCGAGCAGCAGGCCGCCCTCGCATCGGGCGAGACCTTCAGCCTGGTGATGAACAACGGCTATAACAACACCAAGGGCTGTGCATACTCCGACGTAAGAATCTACGGTACCGTCAGCGGCACCACCGAGACCGTACAGACCTACACACTGACCGCCAAGGCCAATCCCGAGGAGGCCGCCAAGATAACAGTCTATCCCAACATCCCCGAATACGAGGCCGGCTCAGAGGTCAAACTCACCGCAACCCGCAACTTCGGCTACAAGTTCATCAACTGGACCGACGGCGAAGGCACCGAGGTTTCGAAGGAAGCCGAGTTCACCTACACCGTGACAGCCAACGCAGACCTCACCGCCAACCTGACACCTGTTGAGACATACGAACTGAAAGTGAGCGTAGAAGGCGGCGCCAACGACTATCAGGTACAACTGATACCCGCACCCACAGTAATCGAGGGCCGCAAGATGTACGAGGCCGGCACAAAGGTGACACTCCGCGCACTGTCCAACCCCGTAGTATCGTTCACCAACTGGAGCGACGGACAGAGCTCAAGCGAAATCGTCATCGACATGGCCGGTGACCAGGCAATCACCGCAATATTCTCGTCGGAAGACGTACTCGCCGGCTGGGACTTCTACCAGAGCGGCAACAACGGCCGTCCGGCAGACTTCGCATCGTCTGACAACGAAGGCGTGGCACTAAATCTGCGCGACGCCGAAGGCAACCAGAGCGGCTGGCTCGACAAGAGCGAGGTCGGTGGCGGTTACGAAGGCCGTCCCGGCGGCGTGAACTGGAAGACCGACGGCCTGGGCAAGTGGTACTGGGAGACGACAGTCAACGCAGCATCCTTCACAGATATCAAGGTTGCCGGCGCGTTCGTCTACAATTACAACGCATACACCACACAGAAGGTCGAGGCCTCGCTTGACGGCAAGGAATTCGAGACCATCGGCACCGTAAGCCTCGAGGGCGTGAAGAACTGGAAAGACTACGAGTTCATCCTGCCCGAGAAATTCAACTACGCACCCGCAGTCACCATCCGCTGGATCTCGGACAAAGAGTCGAAACTCGACGGCACCACCAGCAACAATGACGGCATCTGCATCGGCGCCACCTACATCACCGGCGCAGCCAAACTCATCAACGACGGCACCGCTCCCGTTCTCCTGAGCCACGTACCCGCCGAGGGCGCAACCGGCGCATCGGCCAGCGGCAAGATTATCCTGAACTTCGACGAGAAAGTGAAGGCCGCAGAAGGCGCGACAGCCACACTCGGCGCACTGACCCTCGAACCCACCGTCACCGGCAAGACCGTGATGTTCCCCTACAAGAACCTCGAATACGGCACAGAGTATACCTTCACCCTCCCGGCCGGAGCAGTAATGGACCTCTGTGACAACGCCACCACCAAGGCCGTGACCATCCACTTCACCACCCGCACCCGTCCCGAGGTAGAGAAAGCGCTCTACAACTTCGTGGTTCCCGACGACGGCACGTTCAAGGAGGCTATCGCCGCCGCCAACAACCGCGCCGACAAGAACTCGCGCTACATCATCTTCGTGAAGAGGGGCCGCCACGAACTGCCCTGGAGCGAGACAGAGACCATCACCAACAACGGTGTGACACTGCCCAGCCCCATAACCTACCTGAACGCATCGAACACCTCGATCATCGGCGAGGACCGTGACGAGACCGTCATCGTCAACCTGATGAAGGACCTGACTCCCGCAGGCACCACCTATCCCATCGAAGGCCTGCACAACGTCACCACTCTGTACATCAACGGCGGAGTCGAGAACGTCTACCTGCAGGACATCACCCTGCTCAACGGCATGAACGACGCTACAGGCCGCGGCGAGGCCCTCGAGGACAACGGCAACAAGACCATCTGCAAGAACGTAACCCTGTGGGGTTATCAGGACACCTACTGCTCGAACAACCAGAAGGGCCGCTACTACTTCGAGGGCGGCGTGATGCGCGGCCGCACCGACTACCTCTGCGGCAAGGGCGACATCTTCTTCAACGGCGTGACCTTCCGCCAGATCGCCGGCGGTTACCTGGCAGTGCCCTCGACACCCAAGCAGTACGGCTACATCATGCGTGACTGCGAGATAATCGGTGACGGCGAAGGCGTCTCGGGCCACTACACCCTCGGACGTCCCTGGGGCAGCGGCACACCTATCGCCCTGTACATCAACACCAAGATGACCGTCATTCCCTCGGCAATCGGCTGGAACGAGATGAGCGGCGGCTGGCCCGCACGCTTCGCCGAGTACAACTCGTTCACCGCCAACGGCAACCCCATCGACCTGAAGGACCGCAAGCGCTCGTTCGGCGACGCCAACAAGGGTGGCATCCACGAGAACAATCCCGTGCTCACAGCCGAGGAGGCAGCCAACCTGACCGTCGAGACAGTAATGGGCGCCGATGACGAATGGGATCCCACCTTCTACACCGAGCAGGCTCCCGCTCCGACCAACGTCAAGGCCGACGGCAACAAACTGACCTGGGACGACAGCAAATACGCAGCACTATGGGCAGTATGCGCCGACGGCAAGGTAGTGGCCTTCACCACCGAGCCCTCGTTCGACCTCTCGACAATCGACTCCGCAAAGGCCGAGACCGTATACAGCGTACGCGCAGCCAACCAGATGGGCGGCCTGAGCGAGGCAGTCAAGGCTGACGGCAGCACAGGCGTAGAGAACATCACCGCAGGCTCAGCAGTCAGCGTCGAGTACTACAACCTGCAGGGCATCCGCACGAATGCCAGCGCCAAGGGCGTTGTCATCCGCGTAGAGACCATGTCCGACGGCAGTGTACGCACTTCCAAAGTCGTTCTCCGCTGAACCATAACTCCATGACCGATGTGCCTCAAACGGCACATCTCCACACAAGTCCCCGCAACGATGGCTGCGGGGACTTTTTTTTGATGTTTTCACGTCGTTTTCCACCGAAAGAAGCGCGCAGGTTGATTTTTTTTGCCTAAATTTGTAGGTTAGAAATTTTATACAAGGTCGCATGCCGTCAAATAATCATCCGCGGCATTAAGATGACCGAACGGCAATTGCACCCGGCAGGCACCAAACCATGGGAAGCCAGTTGTCACAACTTGATAAACTTACTGATTATGGCTAAGTTACAACTCTACATCACAAAATCGACAAGCGACTTCAAGTCGGTATACAATATCAACCCGTCGGAGGACGTGCGCAGCAGCGTCACCGACCTCCGCAAGGCCGTCAGCCAGATAGACTACGACTCGGCCGAGAAAAATATCTTCTATTTTCTGAAATCCACGAACGAAGGCACTTTCGTCACCGTGCTCCGGACCATTCCCTCGCGTCCGGGCGACCATCTGGCCGCATGGATCTACATGTCGGCCGACATGTCGGTGACCGCCGACGAACTCGAGAGCATAGTACGCCTGACGACACGTAAGGTGTCGGGGTCGGAGGTTAGTACGGAGGATGTCGCCGCACTGCGCGAGGCATTCAGCGCCGACTATCCGACACGCCACGATGCGCCGGCCCTGACCGGAGGGCGGCGCGGAGGAGGCTTCGCCTGGCGCCGGTACGGCGGTGACGAGGCACCGTCGCTGCACGAGATGCTCGGCCGCGGCCTGTGGCAGCAGTATTATCTGCCTTACGAAGGCGTGCTGCTGGTGGACGAGGAACTAGGCATCATGGCATCGGGCGACGACCTTACTGACCGTCCGCTTGGCGCCGAAGCCGTGGTCCTGCCGCCGGAATCGACCGAGGACGGCTTCAAGCCGTATATTTTCGGACGTCTGCTCGACCGCCCCATGCGAGCGACCATGGGATGCGAGCTGACCGTAGTGTGGCGCCGTCCGGGATTCGAGGACGTGACACGCACGGCGGCCATCACCGAACCGGTGTTCACTCCCTCGCCAGTGGTTACAGACGACTCGCGCAAGACCATCACGCCCAACTCGTTCAAAATCACATCGCAGTTCTCCCACCAGCCTGTAAGCGACTGCCAGATACGCATCAACGGATATGAAATCACCCCCGAGGGACGCTCGTTCACACGCGCCGAACTGCTGTCGGCCTCGGTGGTCGTGTCATGCGAGGGCTACTTCCCCTACTCCGGACACATTGACCTCGCCTCGACCACCAAGGCCCTGATACAACTGCAGGAGCGCCGCAAGATATATGTCTTCGAGGTTCCGGTGAAATCCAGCGATCTGGGGGCGCCTGTCAAGTTCGAGATACATTCCAAGAAACCGCTTACGGACTCGCCTCTCGAGGGATACCGTCTGCTTGATGAAATTCAGGAAGGCATCAACCGCACGAACTATCTGGGTTACAGCGGATCGGGCCTCGGATCGATGACGCGCCGCATAATAATCTTCGGCGCAGTGCTGATTGTCGGACTGATTGCGGGCCTGACCATAGGACGGTGCTCGCGCACGTCGTCACCGGCATTATCGGCGACCAACGCAAGCGCAGGCAGCGACAGCACGCAGACCACTCCCGCAGAGAATACCGTCAGCGAAGTGGCAGTCCCCGCGGCCACGGCGCCGGAGACCAGGCCTGCGGCCGACGCCTCGCAGGCCAAGGTGAATCCGGCACTCACGATGACCGACGCAATCAAGTATCTTGACGCATCGGGAAAATGGAACCGTGACGAGATGGAGAAATACAGCGACCTGCGGGGACTGTATGACGACATGAACAACTTCCGCATCGACCGGCTGATAAACACCTGGGGACCTAAACTCAACGGCTCGAAGAACTTTGCCCGCGTGACCGACCACGCGCAGAAAGGCCAGTCGCCCGCCAAGAAGAGCAAACTGAAGATAAGCGGAACCTACAACAAGGCTGATGACAATACCATAACGCTGCAGAGTTACCTCAACCGCATCGACCCTTGATTATCATGCCATAACCACACATAGCACAACATACTTCTAAAGACATGAAAACCAGAATTCTTGCATTCGCCGCCATACTGGCAACGGCACTGAGTGCCGCCGCCACAAGGCCGGCCATAATATCGCATACCCTCGCCGACGGCCGCAAGGTCACCGTCACCGCCGTCAGCGAACAGATACTGAAGGTAACAAACGCTGCAGCCGGGGAGCAGACACGCATATCGCGTGCATCGGTACTTCCCGACGACGGCCAGAACACCGATGTCAACATCACCACCAACAACGGCACACAGACCATGACCACCCCAACCGGACTCAGCGCTACCATCTATCCGGACGGAACGCTGAAAATCGACGGCGGAGGCGAGCGCACACTCGAGGACACGGGACTGCGCACGATGGAAGGCGGCGAGCGTCGCATGGCACTGACCGCAGGTGGTCCGCGGGCATATTACGGTGCCGGCGAGCGTGGCCACAAGAACAACCTATACGGCGACACACTGGTGATGTACAACCGGCAGAACTACGGTTACACCGGATCGGACCCGCGCATCTCGCAGATGAACATCACGATGCCTCTCGTGCTGTCGCCGGCGGGCTACGGACTGGTTTTCGACGATTACGCCGCAGCACGCCTCGTGCTGAAGGACCCCATCGTCTATCTGAGCGAATCGCCTCAGGCTGTCTCGTACTACTTCATTAACTCAAACGGCTCGCTCGCCGACCTCGTGTCGAACATGACCACACTGACCGGCCATCAGGAACTGCCGCCGCTGTGGGCAATGGGTTACATCACCTCGAAATACGGATACAAGGACCAGGAGGACGCCACATCCACCGTCAAAAAACTGAAGGATATGGGGCTGCCTCTGGACGGCATAGTCTTCGACCTGTACTGGTACGGAAAGGAACAGGACATGGGACGTCTCACATGGGACAAGGAACAATGGCCGGACGCAAAAGGCATGCTTGACGACTTCATGAAACAGGGTGTCAGGGCCGTGACCATCACCCAACCTTACATACTGCGCAACGGACGAGGCATTGACAACTACCGCGAGCTTGCCGAAAAAGGCATGATGGTGAAGGACGTCAAGACCGGTAAGCCTCTCGAAGTCAAGATATGGGTCGGCGAAGGCGGCATGTTCGACGTGTCCAATCCCGAGACAAGGAAATGGATGACCGACCGGATGGACTCGCTGATGTACTATGGCGTCACCGGATGGTGGGGCGACCTCGGCGAGCCCGAGGTGCACCCGGACAGCGCGCTCCATGCCAACGGCCTGACCACACGCCAGTATCACAACCAGTACGGCAACGACTGGTCGGAGATAGTATACGACATGTTCAAGGAGCGCTATCCGGACTGCAGGTTGCTGTCGATGATGCGCGGCGGCACAACCGGACTCCAGCGCTACGACGTGTTTCCATGGTCGACGGACGTGTCGCGCTCATGGGGCGGACTCGAGCCACAGGTAAGAATCATGCTGAACTCCGGCCTGTCAGGCCTGGGCTACATGTCGCATGACGTAGGCGGATTCGCAGTCGACGAGGCCGCGCCCTACGATCCCGAACTTTATGTCCGCTGGCTGCAACTCGGTCTGTTCTCGCCCATGCTCCGCACACACGCCCAGCAGTTCGCCGAGCCTTTCCACTATCCCGAGCAGAAGGACATCATCAAGTCCATCATATTCGAGCGCTACCGCTGGCTGCCCTACAACTACACCCTGGCTTGGGAAAACGCCACCAAGGGCTGGCCGCTGGTGCGTCCCCTCGACTTTCACTCGGCTACACCCTCGACACGATATGACAACATTTCGGACGAATACCTGTGGGGCCGCGACGTGCTTGTCGCTCCGGTCATGACCAAGGGCGCCACCGAGCGGACTGTAATCTTCCCCGAAGGCTCAGACTGGTTTGACGCCTCCAATCCGCGCAAGACATACAAAGGCGGCACCGAGACAGTTTATCCCGCGCCTCTTGACGTGCTTCCCCTGTTCGTCCGCGCCGGCTCGTTCATTCCCAAGGCGGCCTATCCGATGAACTCGACCGACAACTACCGCAAGAACAACTACCGCATCGAATACTATCCCGCGAAGGGAATGGCCTCAAAGGGCTATCTCTGGGAGGATGACACAAAAACACCATCGGCCCTCTCCGGCAACAAGGGCCGTCTCATAACATTCGCCGCCAGTCCCGAGGACAAGGGCAAAGAGATCGAGGTGACCATCACGGCCGAAGGCACCTACCCGGACGCATCGGATGCAAAGACAATGACTTTCGCATTCATGGGCCTCGAGAAAGAACCCAAATGGATTGAGGTCGACGGCAAATACACCAGCGTGACATGGGACAAGGCAACAAGCTGCGCATCGGTGGCATTCGTATGGAATGTCGACCGCCCCGTCACAATCCGCATGCGCCGGTAACAACAACTTTCGCCAGGCCCTGGCCTGGATGTCAAACAATAGAATATCAAGCAAAATGTTTTCAGGAATAGTTGAATCCACAGCACGTGTCGTCGCACTGAGACACGATGACGCCAACCTTCACATAACCCTCTCGTGTCCCTTCATCGAGGAACTCCGCATCGACCAGTCGGTGTCGCACAACGGCGTATGCCTGACAGTGGTCGCCATAGAAAACGGCACATACACCGTGACAGCAATCCGAGAGACTCTCGAGCGGTCGAACCTCGGCCTGCTGAAAGTCGGCGACGAGGTAAACGTGGAGCGCTCGATGCGTCTCGACGGACGCCTCGACGGCCACATCGTGCAGGGACATGTCGACACGACAGCCTTATGCACCGAGGTACGCGAGGCCGACGGCTCACACTACTTCAGGTTCGAGTACGAAATCGACCCGAGACTTATCGCCAAAGGGTACATGACAGTCGAGAAAGGCTCAGTCACAGTCAACGGCGTGAGCCTTACCGTCTGCGACTCGGAGAAGGACTCGTTCCGCGTGGCCATCATACCCTACACACTGGAGAATACCAACTTCAAGGCAATTGTTCCCGGCACGCGCGTAAACCTGGAGTTCGATATCATCGGCAAATATCTGGCCAGGCTTACACAACTCAGCCAGGACTGATAAACAATAGATACGGACGTCTTGTTATTTAGAATAATAGGAAATTGCACAGAAACATTTTCAAACGACAACAAGACACAACACATAACTACAAGAACACTACATGTCAGAATATTCATTTCAGCAATTAGGAGTGCGCGAAGATCTGCTCCGCGCCATCGAGGACATGGGCTTCTCATCGCCCATGCCAGTGCAGGAGAAGGTCATTCCGATACTTCTGAACTCCGACCACGACGTCGTGGCCCTGGCTCAGACAGGAACGGGCAAGACCGCGGCCTTCGGCCTCCCGGTGATACAGCGCGTGAATCCGGAATTTGTGGCGCCCCAGGCGCTGATACTCGCGCCGACCCGCGAACTGTGCCTGCAGATAGCCGGCGACCTGGCCGACTTCTCGAAGTACACTCCCGACGTTAAGACCATCCCGGTTTACGGCGGCTCGTCCATCGAAAGCCAGATACGTGCCCTGCGTCAGGGCGTACAGATCATAGTGGCCACTCCGGGGCGCCTGATTGACCTTATCAACCGCGGGGTAGTGAACCTCGCCGACGTGCACACGGTAGTGCTCGACGAGGCAGACGAAATGCTGAACATGGGTTTCGTGGAATCAATCGACGACATCCTGTCCCACCTTCCGGACGACCGGAAGATGCTGCTGTTCTCGGCAACCATGCCCAAGGAGGTAGAACGCATTGCCCGCAGATACATGCACAACCCCGAAGAGGTCGTGGTAGGCACACGCAACGAGGGCGCGGCCAACGTCACACACATATATTATATGGTACACGCGCGCGACAAGTATCTCGCGCTTAAACGCGTCTGCGATGACAATCCGAGCATCTACGCCATCATCTTCTGCCGCACCCGCCGTGACACACAGGAAATCGCCGACAAGCTGATAGCCGACGGATACAACGCCGACGCCCTGCACGGCGATCTGTCACAACAACAGCGTGACATCACGATGAAGAAATTCCGTGACCGCGTAGTGACCATACTCGTGGCAACCGACGTCGCCGCCCGCGGACTCGATGTCGATGACCTGACGCACGTCATCAACTACGGCCTGCCCGATGACACGGCGGTGTACACACACCGCTCGGGACGTACTGGACGTGCGGGAAAGACCGGTATCTCCGTCGCAATCATCCACTCGCGCGAGCGTGGGCGCCTGCGTGAAATCGAACACATCATCGGAAAGAAGTTCGAGCGACGCGAAGTGCCCACACCACGACATATCATAGAGAAACAGTTATACAATCTGGCCGACAGAATCGAGAAGGTGAAAGTCGACGAGACCGAAATCGGTAAGTATCTTCCGGGAGTCATGCGCAAACTTTCATGGCTCAGCGAAGAAGACCTGCTGAAACGCGTGCTGTCGCTTGAGTTCAACCGCCTGCTTGACTACTATAAAGATGCTCCGAATCTGGATTACATCGACGACCGGCCAGCAAAAGGCCGCAAGGGAGAGAAAGGCAAAGGTCCGGGAAGAGACAAGGCCACCCACGGCAAGGTCGGTCCACGAAGCGTAAAGGACAAGGACCGCCGCACGGCCGAGGAAGGCATGGAGCGCATCTACGTCAACGCCGGAAAGGCTGACGGCTTCTTCGCCAAGAACCTGATTGACATGATAAACAAGCACACCACCGGCAAGCGCGTCGACGTGGGCCGCATCGACCTGCTTCCGTCGTACTCGCTCTTCGATGTGCCGAGCGACGAGGCCAAGCGCGTGGTGGGTGCGCTTAAAGGTGCCGAATTCCTGGGCAAACGGCTGTACAGCGAACTTGCCTCGCCGGACAAGGATTACTCGCACAGTTCCGAAAGGAAGGCCCGCCGCAAGAAATAAACAAGTAATCACCATGCGCAGAATAGCGACTTTACTTCTATCACTGCTGGCACTGGGATGCATGCAGGCAAAGAATGTGGCCGAGTATTTCGGCGATGTCAAGGCCGACGAGGTTTTCCCGTCGCTGTCCTCGGTAGCGCGCCTTGATATGGTTGACTATTTCAATTCCGGCATGACCAATCCGACCAAGAACGAACTGGGCAGTTTCTCCCGGATCACGGCCCTCAGCGATACCATGATGAGCGTGGACTACACTACCGGGGTAAGACTCGAACTCACGCTTCTGCCAGGCAAGAAGCCTGTGCTGATGCTAATCGAGACTCTGCCGTTGCCGGAGAACGACTCGCGCATCTCGTTTTACAACGCCGACTGGAAACCTCTGAAAAAAACGCCGCTGAAATTTCCCGGGCTGACAGAATGGCTTAACACAAGGGACTCGGCCGAGCGCGAGAGTGTGGAAATGGTTCTGCCTTTCATGCTCTGCACGGCATCGTTCGACCCGCTGTCACAGGACCTCGTGTTCACATCCACTATCGACAGTTATTTCGCCAAGGAGAAACCGAAGATACTTTCGCTTCTGCGCAAGAGCCTTGTCTACCACTGGGACGGCAAAAACTTCAAACCTGTGAAAACCGATGAGTGAAACACAGATGAGCGGAGCGTTATCCCTGGCACAACTGCTCGAGCGCGTACGCCAGACCCTCGCGGGCAACACAGCCCTGCAGAACGTCTGGGTTGTCGGCGAGACATCCGATATGCGTCTCAGTGGCGGCCACTGTTACCTCGAACTGCTGGAAAAGGATTCGCGCGGCACCACGACAGCCCGTGTGCGCGCCAATATATGGGCCTCGCTGTGGCCAAGGCTCTCCGCCTACTTCCAGAGCCAGACCGGTCAGCCGCTTGCTTCCGGGATGAAAGTTCTCCTGCGCGTCAACGTGACTTTCCATCCGGCCTACGGAATCTCGCTCAATGTCTCGTCGATCGACCCATCCTACACTCTCGGTGACGCCGTGCGCCGCCGCAACGAGATACTCGCCAGACTTCAGGCCGAAGGCATGCTCGACCTCAACCGGTCCGTGCCCTGGCCCCGTCCCGCACTCAGAGTCGCCGTTATATCGGCAGCCGGAGCCGCAGGCTACGGAGACTTCGTCAACCAACTGTTCAACAACCGCCTGAACCTGCGTTTCGAAGTCAGGCTTTTCCCCGCTGTGCTTCAGGGCGAACGGACGGTACCGTCCGTGATCGGCGCGCTAGAGTCCATAGCCTCAGAATCCGACCGGTGGGATTGTACCGTCATAATACGCGGAGGCGGCTCGACCTCGGATCTCGCCGCCTTCGACAACTACGAACTCGCCGCCAACGTTGCCAATTTCCCTCTGCCGGTGATTGTGGGCATAGGGCATGAACGCGATGTCACCGTACTCGACTATGTGGCCAACATGCGGGTCAAGACCCCGACCGCGGCAGCCGAATGGCTTATAGGCCGCGCAACCGCCGAACTGACCCATCTCGAGCAACTCGCCTCAGACATCTACCGAAGCGTGAGCGAACGCATAAGCGGAAACCGCCAGCAACTCACATATCTCGCCGCACTGATTCCCGCCGCCGCAAAATCCTTAATCGCGAACCACAGCGCAAGGCTTGACCGCGCGACCATCGCAATAGCGTCTACAGGTCAGAGTGTAATCGCACCCCAACTGATGAGACTCGACAATCTTGCCAAGGCCATTCCCGCCGCAATAGCCGCACGGATTGACACGGCACGACGTCTTGTCGACGCCAAGGCCGCCCTACTGCAGGCATTGTCGCCCGAGCATGTGCTCGCACGCGGCTTCTCGCTGACAACCACGCCCGACGGACATGCCGTAACCGATGCATCGGCTGTCACTCCCGGCACACGAATAACAACTCGGCTCGCCCGAGGCATACTTACCTCGACCGTAGACAGTACCGGGGAAATATAACAGAATAATCTTAAACTTGAATAACTGCAAATGTCATATTCCGAACAACTCGCCGAACTCGAGAAAATAGTCGCCCGTCTGCAAAGCCCCGACTGCGACATCGACTCGATGGTCACCATGACCCGTCGCGCCACCGAACTCCTCGAAAGTCTCCGTCAGCGACTGACCGCGACCGACGAAGAACTCAAGGGCATACTCGCACGCCTGCAACCGGCAAATCAGTAACACAACAACATTTCCCATCTGTCATTAACGAAACCACAGGTCCAATCATCACACATGAACGTATTGAAATTCGGCGGAACATCCGTCGGCTCGGTATCCCGCATCAAGCATGTGGCCGAACTCGTGCTTGAGCGAGGCCGCAACATTGTGGTGCTCTCGGCAATGTCCGGGACAACAAACACTCTTGTAGACATCTGCGAATATCTTGAAAAAGACAACCGCGACGGCGCCCTTGAGACACTCAACGCGCTGAAAACAAAATACGACGGAGTTATCGCTGAACTATTTGCCGTGCCCGAAGGCGCATCCGACAATGAAACCGAGCGAACAGAAGGAGCCCGCATCGAGGCCAAAACCACCATTGACAGGATACTGGGAATGATTCGGTCAATCACAGCCCTCGACTACAACGACAATTATGGCAAGGAAATCCTGGCCCAGGGCGAACTTATCTCGACCAGTCTCTTCCACCTTTACTTGCTCAACCGTGGAATACGCTCCGTGCTGCTTCCCGCGCTGGAGTTCATGCGCATCGACGAGGAGGCCGAGCCGGACATGCGTTTCATCACCACCCATCTTCAGATGCTGCTTGACCAGCAGCGCGATGCCGACATCTACCTTACCCAGGGATATGTCTGCCGCAACGCCGAGGGTCGTGTGGACAATCTCCGCCGGGGCGGCTCGGACTATACCGCATCCCTCATTGGCGCCGCAATAGGTGCCGGCGAGATTCAGATATGGACAGACATCGACGGCATGCACAACAATGACCCGCGATATGTGGAGGGAACGCGTCCTGTCAGCGAACTGCATTTCGACGAGGCCGCCGAACTGGCATATTTCGGAGCCAAGATACTGCATCCGTCCTGCGTCCTTCCGGCTCGCCTCGCCAACATCCCCGTACGCCTTCTCAACACTCTCGAGCCGGAAAAGCCTGGCACACTCATCCATAATGTGCAGCAGTCAGGCAGCATAAAGGCTGTCGCAGCGAAAGACAATGTAACCGCAGTAAAGATCAAGTCCGGACGCATGCTTGTCGCATACGGCTTCCTGCAGAAAATATTCGATATCTTCGCCCGTCACCGCACATCCATAGACATGATGGCCACAAGCGAGGTCTCGGTGACAGTCACGGTCGACAACTCGGAGCGGCTCGCGGACATTGTCGATGACCTGAAGCACTTCGGTACGGTTACCATAGACACTGACATGACTATCATATGTGTTGTCGGAGACCTCAACTGGCACAACCGCCAACTCGAGGCCCATGCCGTGAATGCACTGAGCGGCATTCCCATACGCATGATATCATACGGAGGCTCTGACTATAACATCTCCATGCTCATCAACAGCGAGGACAAAGTCCGCGCCCTGCAGGCGCTTTCAGCCGCCCTGTTCTGATTTTTTTTCTGCGGCATAATCCTACAAAGCAGAAATACAATCCGACCGGTTTCAGATGATTAAATCTGTCTGAAGCCGGTCGGATTATTCAATGAGGACTATCTCAACGGACAATAAGTAGAGCGGTTGCGGCGCTGCCGGAGGCGACGGCGCGAACGACATATGTACCTGCGACAGAGGGAGCGCCGAGGCTTGCGGAGTTGCCCTCAGCGAAGTCTGCCGAGACGAGGCGTCCGGCCATGTCGTAGATCTCAACGCTACAGAGGGGCGAAGCCGAACTTACGCTGAAGTTGCTTCCTGCCTCAACAGGATTGGGAGCGACCATGATTCCGCGGTCCTCGGCATTGATGTTGTCGACACCCTGCTCGGCGGAATATTCGACTGTCAGCGATTTAAGTTTCAGCGACTGCTCTCCCTTGTATGCACTGCCGCTAGGCGAATAAACCTTCAGTGTCGACATTGCGAGAGGATAGATGCTGACATCGGCTACATCACCGATTTCCGATACCTCGAAAGAAACTTTTGCCGGGACGTTTGCCTCAATCTGTGTCTCGGGAACATAGTTGAGTTTTGCGCGGTCATCGCCAAAAGCGTGAAGGTCGAGTTCGACCTCGGTGACAGGCATTGTGCTCTCGAACTCAACAACCACACGCTCAGGCAGTCCGTAAAGTGTCATCGCTTTGGACAGCGATACCCACGAGCGGCCACGCACCGAATTGTATGTATAAGCAAGGGTACCGTCCTCGCCCATAGTCATGTTGCGGATGCCGGAAGCGGCCTTGGGAGTCCATTCAGTCCAGTTGCCATGTATGTCGGATACAGGTTCTGAGACGTTCTCGACGCTGACTGTGATGTTCTGGTCCATGGCTCCTAGTTTGCCGTTGATAACGGCGACCCCGTTTGAAACGCCATGAAGCACACCCTGTTCGTCAACATAGGCGATCTCAGGCCTGTCAGAGGTCCATGTGACGGATGCAGGATTGAATTCATATGTGACACGCTCGAAAAGTGTGGTAACCTCGATTGGATAGGTGTGTTTCGAGTCGATGGTGATGGTCGAGCGGACCAGCGAGGGATCGGAGGATACGAGATTGATTGTACGCGAACATGATACACCGTCTGAGGTTGTTACAGTAATCAGTCCCGAACCGGGCTGCGGGCCAACCTGGAAGGCGCTACCCTTGGCCTGGCCGATGGCAGGGTCAACAGTGACTGTGAAGTCCTTGAAATCGTTGTCGAGGACCGTACCATACTTGTTCAGGGCGATAACACGGGGTGTATAGACAGCATTTACAGGTGCCTGAAGGTCAATGTCGTAGAACTCGAGTGCGGCGACAGTCTTATCTTCGTCAGGCGAAGTGTTGAAAACCATCCAGCCGTTGTGAACGGCGCGGGGATTGCCCTCGGTGGTGCGGTTGATGATTGCGCCGTCTACCATGAGCATGGCCGAGCCTCCGGCATCGACATTGAGAAGATTCCATGCACCGAAGTGGCGTGCGATGTCGCACATCTCGGCAGTGACGCAACCGACAGAGCCACCGTAGACAAGGTCGGTTGAGCGGTCGATGGTCATCATATACAAAGTGTTGCCGTCCTCGCTGATGCCGTAAGCGGAACGCGAGTAGACCATGGTGTTGTAGCCGTCCCAATAGTTGTATTCAGTAATCTGGCCATGACGCATAACGCACATGTTGCCGCCCACGGCCTGATTGATTTCGGGACGAATGGCCTCGCCGTCAGGGTCGAAAATCCATGAATAGTTGATTGAGAGGTCATCTCCGGGCTCGAGGGTAGCGAGAGCGGCATCACGCGAACAGAGGGCGAGGTCGTATTCTCCAAGTGTTCCGCAACCGTTGGTGTGGCGCACTTCGGCAACCTTGAAACGGATGTCGCGGCCACCCATCCAGGTCTCACCCTCGGCAATATTGCACATCACCTCGTAGGCGTCGGCATTATCGTCGCGTACCCAGCCCTCGTTCTGCATGGGAACGAAATTCTTGTCCGGGCCGTACCAGGGAGTGTAGATTGCGACCTGATTGCCTCGGAATCCCGAGTTACAGGTGCTGAACTCGCGTTTGCCGAGTTTGGCGGTGGTAAATGTAAGTTCGTTATTGCAGATGTCGATGTAAACCTTGTTTCCAGGACCTACTGAAACAAGCCCCTGAAATGTCGGGGTATGTGCAATCTCGCGGGCATCGGAGGCAAGAATGCCGTTGCGCATCGCTCCATTGTACGGAATGGCACCATATACATTATATACAGGTGACGACGATACCACCCAGAAGTTGGAGTTCTGGGCCGCGATAGCATGATGGTCCTTAGAGTCATGGCGCACTGCGGCATCGGTAAGAAGCTCGTTACCGGCCGAGCGGTCATTGGGAAGATTGGTCTCAATCTGCACATAGGGGTTGCGCAGATCCACCGTGACCATATTTATGTTCAACGGGAACTCTGGGACACGGTAGCGGTGATACACGGCACCCGGACCGATGGGGCGCTCCTGAAGAGTCTGAATCGTGCAGGCCTTGTCCTGAATCTGTATACTGTCGCTGATAAGAGCGTGGGCAGGCAGAAGGGAGAATGCACTCAAAGCCAGAAGGTAGAATTTTTTCATGTGTAATGATGTTAAGGTTAATATATTAGGCGTTTTATCAGGTGGACCTTCTCACTCGTCGCCGAAGGGACGGCCTGTGGCGAGATGGTCCTGAATGTCATCGAGTATGGAGGTGAGTCCGTCGAGAGTCGAGGCCCGGAGCATGGCTATACGTGTGGGGCGGAACGAGGGAATGGCCTTGAACAGAGGCGAGGCGGCAAGATGACGTCGGATGTGCAGAATGCCACGGTACTCGTCGATGCGCTCAACGCTTTCGGCAATCTGGCGCCTGAGGAGCGCGAATTTATCGGCCACGCCAAGTTCTGGTCCGGCTTTGGCCGGATCGAGTACCTGCTTTATCTCATGGAAAATCCAGGGAGCGCCAATTGTCGCACGGCCTACCATCACGGCATCGACACCATAGCGGTCGAAAAGTTCGCGTGCGCGTTCGCCTGAAGTTATGTCGCCGTTGCCGATGACAGGTATGTGCAGACGCGGATTGGCCTTTACGCGACCTATCATCTCCCAGTCTGCCTCGCCGGTGTACATCTGCGACCTCGTGCGGCCATGCACGGTGAGCGCCCTGATGCCGCAGTCCTGCAACTGCTCTGCAAGATCGACAATTATCTTGGAGTTGTGGTCCCAGCCGAGACGGGTTTTCACTGTAACCGGACGTTTTACGGCATCAACCACAGCACGGGTTATCTCAAGCATTCGCGGGATGTCGCGTAACAGACCCGCACCGGCGCCTTTGCCTGCTACTTTCTTCACCGGACAGCCAAAGTTCAGGTCGATGATGTCGGGTCCTGCCTCGTCGACAATGCGTGCGGCCTCAACCATAGGTCCGACCTCGCGGCCATAAATCTGAATCGCCGTAGGGCGCTCGCCCGGCGCTATGTGAAGTTTGCGTGTCGTGGAGGCTATATTGCGTATCAGGGCGTCAGCCGAGACAAATTCAGTATATGTCATGTCGGCGCCCATCTCCTTGCATATCAAACGGAACGACGCATCGGTCACGTCCTCCATGGGGGCAAGGAAGACGGGACGCTCGCCAAATTCAATTTCTCCGATAGTCATAAGGATAATTATAATGACAGTGACAAAGGTACAAAATCCTCCGGAAAAGACAACAATTACACAAATTATAATCCATGCAACACTCACGATACCTTAAGTGGAACTATATGATGAACGATTGCGTGGAATCAGTATGTAAAAAACATATAAAACAAATCAGGTTTGAACTTTTGGGATTGGAATATTTTTATTAAATTTGGGGCGTGATAGGTTTGATTACGGCACAACCTGTTCCTGATGTCATCTATCGTCAACCTCTCGGCGGTCTAAGGCCCGCTATGTAAATTGTGTTTTATCCCCTACCAAATCCTGTAATCATGGAAAAGAACGACCCTGTTTCGGCCAATCCCGCCGAAGAACCCCTGAAGACCGCCAATGGCGGCGTGAAAACCGCAACTGAAAACCAAGCCGCCGAGAAGGCTCTGAACACCGACGATGTTGTCGTTCCGGCCGACGCCGACAAACTTGTCGACGAGGCCGCCGAACTCGCCAAAGAACAGACCGCCGACACACCTGCATCGGAACCCCTGCTTGCACGTGACGCAGATGTTATCCCCGCCGACGCAGAGAAACTCGTCAACGAGGCCAGCGAACTCGCAAAAGAGGAGACTGCCGACACACCCGCCGTGCAGCTCGAGCTTCCCCTTGATGCGGACATTATTCCTGACGCTGCTGACGCCACAGTCAACGCCGCAGCAGAGGAACTTCGCGAGCCCGCGCCCACAAACATGGCCGAACTCATCGAACAGGCCAAACGGGTCCTCGAACTTGACGGCGCCGACATAACACGCGAGAGCATCAACCGCCTCCGCAACTTCTACAATACACTCTCACATCCCGAGGCCAAAGCCGCGGAGGAAGCCAAAAGCGAGGACACACCCGAGTCCACTCTCCCCGAACTTCCCTCGCCCGAAACCGTCGCCAACGAGGAAGACGAGAACTTCAAGCAGATTCTCAACGATATAAAGGCCAAGAAGGCTGCCTTCACCGCCAGGCAGGAAGAGCAGAAAGCCGAAAACCTTAAGGCAAAGAACGAAATCATCGACCAGATCAACGCCCTGGCCGAGGACACCGACAACGTAAACCGCACCTTTCCCCGCTACCGCGAGCTTCAGGATCAGTTCAACGCTCTCGGCGAAGTTCCCGCAACCGAGGAGACCGCCCTGTGGAAACGCTTCCAGGAGGCACGCGAGCGCTATTCCGACAATCTGAAAATCAACAAGGAACTCCGCGACTACGATTTCAAGAAAAACCTCGAGAACAAGGAACTTCTCATCGCCGAGGCTACAAAACTCAATGAGGAGAACGATATCATAACCGCATTCAAGCGTCTCCAGGACCTGCACGCCAAATGGCGCGAGATCGGTCCCGTGGCAAAAGAACTGCGCGAGGACATATGGCAAAAGTTCAAGGACGCCTCTGCCGAGGTCTCGAAACGATACCAGACATTCTTCGAGGAGCGCAAGGCCCGCGAGGTCGAGAACGAGCAGGCCAAGACCGCTCTCTGCGTCAAGATTGAGGCCCTCGACTGGTCGAACCTCAACTCCTTCGCCCAGTGGGACGCCATGACGGCCGAAATCATCAATGCACAGAGCGAATGGAAGACCCTCGGTTTCGCATCGCGCAAACTCAACACACTACTCTTCAACCGATTCCGTGCCACCTGCGACAAATTCTTCGCAGCCAAGGCCGAATACTTCAAGAAAGCCAAGGACCAGATGGTCGAGAACCTTGCCCGCAAGACCGCACTTGCCGAGAAGGCCGAAGCCCTGAAGGACAGCACGGAATGGAAAAAGACAACCGACCTGCTCGTCGAACTTCAGAAAGAATGGAAGACCATCGGCACCGTGGCCAAGAAACACAGCGATGCCATCTGGAAACGCTTCCAGAGCGCATGCGACCACTTCTTCGAGCAGAAGAAGGCAGCAACATCCACCGTTCGCCAGACCGAGCACGCCAATCTTCAGGCCAAACGCGACCTGATAGCCGAACTTGAGAAAATAACCCCCGATACTCCCAAGAACGAGGTCATCCAGGCCATCGCCAACATCCAGAGCCGCTGGAAAGAAATCGGCCATGTGCCTTTCCGCGAGAAAGACAAGGTCTACGACCAGTTCCGCGCCAAAATCAACGAGGTCCGCAAGGCATTCGACCTGCGCGAGAGCCGCGAGCGCATGGACAACTTCGAGTCCAACATCAGCCAGATGGAAGGTGACCAGGGCAAACTGATACGCGAACGCGAGCGCCTGGCACGTGTACTCGAGACACGCCGCACTGAACTCCGCACATATGAGAACAATCTCGGATTCCTTTCAGCCAAATCCAAATCGGGCAACTCGCTCGTCAAGGACTTCGAGCGTAAGATCGAGCGCCTGAAAGAAGACATCCGCGAGCTCGAGGACAAAATAAAGGTTCTCGACAGCAAACTCTGACATAACCAATATCACGACTCCGTACCGCCGCAATCCATCCCGGCGGTACGGGTCTAACCATACTACAAAACCTCAACACGCTTTGCCAATCATATCCCGCAAAGGCAGATACGGCCACTATATCCAACTTATACTGACGGTCTGCGACCTGTTGCTTGTGAATCTGCTGCTTTTCGGCGTTTCCTCCATATTCGCCGGAAAGGTACCCGCACCTCATCTCGACATGCTCCTGATTGTCTGCAATCTCGCGTACCTTCCCGTGATAGCCTGGCAGGCACGTACGCTCCATCACCGCCGTGCCATCGTTATGGACCACATCGCGGTACGCTCGTTCGAGTCGGTCGGACTGCACGGTCTGTTTTTCCTCTCGATACTTCAGTTACTGGGCAAGAACTTCCCCTTCGGATTCTATCTAGAGTTCTACGGGGCGCTCTTCGTGCTCATGCCCGTGCTGTGGACAGCCGAGCATTATGTGATAAAGCACATACGCCGCAAGGGCCGAAACTATGTCCGCGTCGTGATTGTCGGCTCCAACCGCACGGCGATGCGCCTCTATCAGGAAATGATGACGGACAAGGGCTACGGTTACAATGTCCTCGGCTATATCGACGAGCAGCCAAATCCCGAGTTCGAGTGCAAATATGCCGGTTCGCTGCCCGGTCTCGACCAGTTCATCAAGGACAACTGGGTCGACGAGATTTTCTTCACCATGTCGGGCGAGCAGGCCGAGCATCTGACCAAAGTCGCAAAGATAGCGGATGACAATGTCTGCTCGTTCTACTATGTCCCCCAGATATCGCAGTATGTCAACGGCGGCTTCAACCTGCAGCCCCTCGGCGCCATGCCTGTGCTGACACTTCGCAACAACCCGCTTAACGCACCGTTGAACCGCGCGGTCAAGCGAATCTTCGACCTCGCCGTCTCATCGGTGTTCCTTGTGTTCTCGCCGCTGATATTCATTCCCGTGGCCATCGCCATCAAGATTTCCTCGCCGGGGCCGGTTTTCTTCCGGCAGAAACGCACCGGATACCTCGGACAGCCGTTCAACTGCCTGAAGTTCCGCACCATGCGCGTCAACGCTGACGCCGACAAGGCCCAGGCAACCAAGGACGATCCACGCAAGACCCGCGTAGGAGAATTCCTGCGCCATACCTCGATTGACGAACTGCCGCAGTTCATCAACGTGTTCCTGGGCGACATGTCGATAGTAGGTCCGCGTCCCCACATGCTCAAGCACACCGAGGATTACTCACGCATCGTCGACCGCTACATGGTGCGCCATATCGTGAAACCCGGCATCACCGGCTGGGCGCAGGTCAACGGCTACCGCGGAATCACCGACGAGGTATGGAAGATGGAACGCCGCGTCGAGTACGATGTGTGGTACATCGAACACTGGCATTTCTTCCTCGACCTCAAGATCATGGTCCGCACCGTAATGAACGCATTCCAGGGCGAGAAGAACGCCTTCTAAATTTCCACAAGCGTACATGTCTAAAAAAATTGCAAAAACCAACGCGGCGCGCCTGCTCGACCAGGCCGGCATTCCCTATCGCCTAATCCCCTACCCTGTCGACGAGGAACATCTCGACGCACAGCATGTGGCCGACTCGATAGGCGAGGACATCCGCTGCGTGTTCAAGACCCTCGTGCTCGAAGGCGCTGGAGCAGGACATTTTGTCTGCGTCATACCAGGCGGAGAGGAAGTCGACCTCAAGAAAGCCGCCAAAGTCGCGGGCGCAAAAAAGGCCGACCTGATTCCCATGAAGGAACTTCTTCCGCTGACCGGATACATACGCGGAGGCTGTTCGCCCGTCGGCATGAAGAAGCCCTTCCCCACGTTCTTCCACAAGACGGCGACCGATTTCGACAAGATTTATGTCTCGGCGGGAATGCGCGGCCTCCAGTTCGAGGTCAGCCCCACGGAACTAATCAACTATGTAGGCGGTCAGACCGCGGACATCACCCGCGACTGAACACCACGGAATTCCATAAGACACAATTCGACATGAACACCTTCGGCAAAATATTCACACTCACATCCTTCGGTGAGAGCCACGGTCCCGCCATCGGTGGCGTCATCGACGGCGTCCCCGCCGGGATTGCCATTGACACCGCCGAGGTCCAGCGTCAACTTGACAGGCGTCGTCCCGGCCAGTCAAGGCTGACGACCTCTCGTCCGGAGGCCGACCGCGTACGTTTTCTTTCCGGAATATTCGAGGGACGCACCACCGGCACGCCCATAGGCTTCATTGTCGAGAATACGGCACAGCGGCCGGGCGACTACGGCAATCTTGCCGAGGCATACCGCCCATCACACGCCGACTTCACATATAACGCGAAATACGGAATACGCGACTATCGCGGAGGCGGCCGATCATCGGCGCGCGAGACCATCAGCCGAGTCGTTGCCGGAGCCGTAGCGCGCCAGGCACTGAAGTGCATGGGCATAAGCATCACGGCATACACTTCGTCCGTCGGTCCCATATCAACAGCCTTTGACCCTTTGTCCGTAAGCGAAGAAATGGTCGAGACCTCAGACGTTCGCTGCCCCGACACCGCCACAGCCGCCGAGATGGAGAAACTGATACTCGAGGTCAAGGCAGACGGCGACACCGTGGGGGGCATTGTAACCTGCGTTGCCAAAGGTGTGCCCGCAGGACTCGGCGAGCCCGTATTCGGAAAACTTCAGGCCCGTCTGGCCGACGCCATGATGGGCATAAACGCCGCACACGGTTTTGAATACGGCATGGGCTTCGGGGGAGCGACGCGACGCGGCTCAGAGATGATCGACACCTGGGTTCCCGATGCTACGGACCCACGCGGAATGCGTACGCTCTCCAACAACTCAGGAGGCATTCAGGGAGGAATCTCCAACGGTGAAGCGATAATTTTTCGTGTGGCGTTCAAGCCGGTGGCCACGCTGCTCCGCGAGGTCAGGACTGTCGACATCCATAGTAACGAGACAAGCATCTCGGCCCGGGGCCGCCACGACCCTTGCGTGGTTTCGCGCGCGGTCCCCATTGTCGAAGCGATGACCGCAATGGTTCTGCTCGACGCCGTCGTGCTCGACCGTGCATCCCGAATATGAACAACCCACGCTCCGCAAAGATAATTATCGCATGTGACTCGTTCAAGGGTTCGCTTTCATCGTCAAGCGCCAACTGTGCGGTTCGTGACGGAATCCTTGAAACACTGAACAGTCTGGGCGTAAGTGCCGAAATACGCGCTTTCGCAATCGGCGACGGGGGAGAAGGCACTTCAGCGGCTCTTTCCGAAACATTCAAAGCGAGACCGGCAAGTGTCCGCACAGTTGGTCCATTAGGCGATCCCGTAACGGCAACCTATGCCATTTCCGCCGACAGACGTACAGCCATAATGGACATGGCCGCCGCCGCTGGACTGACTCTTGTCCCCGAGGGGCGGCTTGACCCATTGGCTGCTTCCACTCGCGGCGTCGGGACCATGCTTCTCGACGCGGCCTCTCGTGGATGCCCCGAAATCATCATCGGACTCGGCGGCAGTGCGACTACGGATGCCGGAACAGGTATGCTTGCAGCGCTCGGCTACCGTTTCCTCGATGCCGAAGGCAACATCCTGGCATCTTGCGGCGCGTCACTTCAGAAGATAGCCCGAATTGCGCCTCCGTCCGCCAAACCCCTCGAAGGCATTAAGATTACCGTGGCCTGCGACGTGCGCAACCCGCTTTTCGGTCCCGAAGGCGCGGCTTACGTCTTTGCTCCCCAGAAGGGCGCCGACCCAATGCAGGTCGAAGAACTCGACCGAGGTTTACGCAACTTCGCCGCCGTATCAGGCGGCGACTACGCTTTCCCCGGCGCGGGAGCCGCCGGAGGTCTCGGGTTCGCCCTGCGGACATTCCTCGATGCCGATTTGTGTCCGGGCATCGACCTCGTCCTTTCGGCCACAGGATTTACCAGGGCGCTTGATGGCGCCACCCTGGTGATAACCGGCGAGGGACGTTTCGACACCCAGAGCCTGATGGGGAAAGCCACAGGTGGAATCATGCGACTGGCAAACATAAAAAATGTTCCTGTTGCCATACTTGCCGGAAAAATTGATGACAGAAACGTGGCGCTTGACGGTCAGACACACGCCATGCTCGAAATCACTCCTCCCGGCATGCCTCTGGAACAGGCGCTCGAACCCGAGACAGCCGTCAGCAATCTCCGCCAGGCGGCAAAAAGACTTATACACACACTTTTCCCGTCACTATGACAATAAAGTTCTGCAACCGCCCATGACATCGACACACAAAAATCCATCCCGAACTCTTTTCACAACACGCATAGGCGTCCTTGCCGCAACCGTAGGCTCAGCCGTAGGTCTCGGCAATATCTGGCGCTTTCCCTACGAGGCGGGTGCCCACGGCGGCGGAGCCTTCATGCTCTGCAACCTCGTCTTCACACTGCTCATAGGCATTCCGATACTATGCGCCGAATTCATACTTGGCCGCTCGAGCCGCTCGAACGTCATGGGCGCATTCCGAAAACTTGCGCCACGGCAGAACTGGCGTCCCGTAGGTTATCTCTGTGTGTTTTCGGCTCTGCTGATTCCGGGATTTTACTCTGTGGTCGCGGGATGGACAATGGAATACTTCGCCCAGTCGGCTGTCGGCGCCCTCAACCTCGGCTCAGTCGAACACTACCACGAGTATTTCGACACATTCTCTTCTTCTGTCTGGACACCTCTGATTTGGATTGCCATTTTCATCGGGCTGAATTTCGTGATTCTCATACGTGGCACCCGAGGCATCGAGCGTGCCTCGAACATCCTGATGCCCGTGCTATTCGTCATCCTCATAATTTTCGCCGTCAACTCAATATGCATGGACGGCGCGAGCGAGGGACTGTATTTCCTTTTCCATCCCGACTGGTCGGCCATTGACTCGTCGACTGTGCTTTCGGCCCTCGGCCAGTCGTTTTTCTCGCTCAGTCTCGGCCTCGGATGCATGACGACCTACGCCTCATACTTCAGCGACTCTACCCGCATAGGCAGAAGCGCCGTCACGACAGCCTGCCTCGACCTGGTTGTCGCCATATTTGCCGGCGTAATCATATTCCCGGCGGTATTCACCTACGGAGGCTCGGTCGAAGCCGGTCCGAAACTTGTCTTCGAGATTCTCCCCGGCATCTTCCACCACCTTCCTTTCGGAGCCGTATGGTCGGCGCTATTTTTCTTCCTGCTCATTCTGGCCTCACTGACATCCACCATCTCGATGCACGAGATCGTCATAACCTTCCTCACCGAAGAAAAAGGCATGAGTCGGCGCAATGCCACCATCCTCGAATGTACCGCAGCCTTTGTCCTGGCAGTAATCGCGAGCCTAAGTTTCGGGCCGCTCGCCGAAATGAAGATTTTCTCGCTGTCATTCTTCTCTCTGCTCGACTTCATCACCTCGAACGTCATGCTTCCGATAGGAGGCCTGTGCATAGCCATTTTTGCGGGCTATGTAATAGACCGCAACATCATACGCGCACAGATGACAAACAACGGGCGCCTGCACCCGACATTGCTTCCACTCACGATATTCTCGCTGCGATATCTCTGTCCGCTGGCCATACTGTTAATCTTCCTGAGTTCGTTATCAATCATCTAAAAAATTGATTAGTTTAATATTATAAATTAAAAACCGAGATTTAACTAATTTTTTCCGGGAAAATCTTTGGTGTTTAAAATAAAGTTAGTACCTTTGCAACGCTTTCGGCGAGAAAGGGCGTTTAGCTCAGCTGGTTCAGAGCATCTGCCTTACAAGCAGAGGGTCGG
>CALKRW010000034.1 GCA_937989585.1 uncultured Porphyromonadaceae bacterium
TTTTCAAGCTGCCGATTCGTCTTTTTTAGGCCATTCCTTATCCCGAACTCACGTTACAAGATGATGATGTCGTTCGACGGCACGGACAACATCCAGGGCGTACCGCGCCGTTACCGCATCCACATCGACAAGCGCGACAAGGAGACGGGCGAAATCACGCTTGGCCGTCTCGAGGTGTTCTCGCTGAAGGCCGGAGGCTGGGTTCCCGGCGGCCACAAGTCGGTGCACAACACCAAGAAGGGCTTGTTCATGAACGTCACCGAGAAGGGGTGGCCGGCTGACACCTACCAGGGCGTTGTGCTGAAACCCGCCGAGAAGCGCAACGACGTGTACTGGTACGCTCCCGCGATGTGGTACAAGAACAAAGCAATCTACGAGACTATCGTCGAAAGTATGCGCAACAGTTACGGCACGTTCAGGACGGACGTTGAGAGGCTGTTCTAAGTTTTAGGGCAGAGATCAGAGAACTCTGAGTAATCTGAGAACTCTGAGGCATCGGGCATATTGGCTTTCGGGCTGTGGCGTTGATGGCGTCATGGCCCGAAATGCGTTATGGAGGGGGCTCGATGTGCCCGAGGTGCGCGAGGGGATCGAGTTGCCCGGAGGGGCGGTCAGGGTGGTATCAGAGGAATCAGAGTCATCAGAGAAATCATTTTTTCAAGATTTTTGGTGGGGATTGATGTTGGGGAATTGGTGGATTGTCAGAGGATGGATGGCGTGGGTGAGGCGAGGCGCAGGTCGGGGGTGGCGAGGGCGTCGAGGGTCAGGACGGGTGTGGCGTCGAGATGCAGGACACGGGGAACGAGCATCCGCAGGGGATGGGTGACGCGTCCGTTGACGGAGACGCGGCAGAGCGGGGCGCGGAGTGCGCTGAGGTATTCGCGGTCGAGGGTCAGGTCGCCGCGGATTGAGGTCGCGAAGACGGGGAGTTCGTAGAGCCGTGCCGGAGATGGCGACAGGCCTGCGCAGAAGGCGATGTTGCCGTTGGTAAAGGCTTTTTTGGCGTTCGAATTTTTCTGGTCGGTGCGGGCGGCGGCTTTTGCGGCGTTGGGGAAGAGGATGGCGGACCAGCGGACGGCGGTGGATTTGGAGGGGGCGTGGCGGCGGGAGAAGTCGAGCAGGCGCGTGGGGCGGTCGTCGGAGGCGTCGGTGACGAAACAGCCGCCGGGAGCGCTGAGCCATGCCGTGGGGTCGACGGGGTCGGTGGTGTAGGAACGCAGGGTGGCGGGAGTCAGGAGACTGCGCCTGTGCGGGTCGGGTGACATGATGTAGTGCAGGAGGGTGAACTCGGTGGCGACGAGGAGTTCCTGACAGAGAGGGTCGTAGGCGAGGTAGTGGGGGCGCGACGGCAACATGGGGACAAGCGTGACGGTGGACTTGCCGTGCAGGCGGTAGAGGCTGTAGCCGTCGATGATGTATATTCCGTCGGGGGCTTTGGCGACAGACGCGGAAGATGTGACAGACAGCGAGTTGACAAGAGTGGCTGAAATCGAGCGAAGGTCGGACGAGAGGACAATCTGGAGCGAGCCCTCGGGCGTGAAGGCGTAGAAGCGCTCGCGGCCATAGTCCCAGGCAGAGCCGGTGGAAGGTGCCGGGAGCAGACATGAGGGACGCGCGACAACCGCCTTGGCGACACTCAGCGAGAGCGGCGAGGCGACGGGTGCCGCTGCGACGAGAGCCGGGTCGGCGGGGAAGGTCATTGGCTCAAGGTCGGGTGCAACAGACTCGTCGCAGGATTCGGGAGCGATTGCCGACAGGTCGGACTCGAGCGACCAGGAGAAACGGCCCGAAGGAGCGGACGAAAGCGAGCGGAAGACCGAGACGGGGTCCATGCCGTCGACCTCGACACAGAGCGAGATGGATTTCATGCCCGCGAGCGGATAGGAAAGGAGCGGTCCGAATGCGACGGGAGCGTAATCGTCGCCCTCGCCCTGCCAGAGGACCGCGGTGCCGTCCTCGGCGACAACCTGCGCCCAGGCGCGCCATGCCTTGCGCTCGAGGCGGGATGCGAAACACTGAGGCGACCAGCCCTCGAAGGGCAAAGCGCGGATGTCGCCCCATAGAACCGCCCCCGAGGCCGTTGCGGCGGCAGATGCCACAAAGGAATGGGGACAGGAGAGGGGGAGTCTGGAATGTAGAATTGAGAATTTAGAATTAAGAATGGAGAATTGGGAATTATTCTGTTTCTGCCGTGACACGTCGGGGAGGATGACGCGGGATTCGGCGCGTACAAAGGGGGCGTCGATGACGGTGCGGTGGACGAGGAGCGAGTCGAGGCGGTCGATGGCCTTTGCCATAAGCGAGGTGTTGTTGTGGCGTGACGAGGCGACAAGCGCCGAGGGACTGAAGGCGACGGCGACGTGCATGAAGCCCTTGCCGGCAGTGCGCTGGAAACTGACGGTGGTGCGGAAATCGTCGCCGAAGGGGAAGAACTGGGGCGAGACATCGACGACGAGTCGGGCGGCACGGCGTCGCAGGGTCTCGGGGAGGACGCCGCAGACGGTGGCGCGGATGCGGAATGATGACATCGAGACAGTGCGCTCGGCGAAGGTGACACGGTCGTCGGAATCAAAGGCGAGGGGCGAGTCGAAGTCGCCTTCGGCGGGTTTCAGGATGACAGGGGGATAGATGTGGACGGTGTTGCCGTCGGCATCGAGGACTCGGGCGCGGGCGATGACGGGAGCGACGAAGGCTCCGGCGGTGCGGGCCTGGGCGCGGATGTTGTCGTAGGCCTCGCGGACGGAGGCGGTGATTCGGCGGCGGTCGGCGTCGGAGATTCGTCCCCGGGCGGGGTCGGTGCTAAGGGCGGCGAGGGCGACACTGGTGGACAGGGGGCCGAAATCCTCGGCGATGAGGCTGACGGCGGGCCAGCGGGGAACAAGGCCCTCGACGCGCCACGACGCGGAGGTGCGGAGGGCAGTCCAGGGGCCTTTGGCGGTCATGACGGTGAGCAGGGTGCCTTCGGGCGCAGGGGTAAGGATAGCCGAGCGGGGCGCCGAGGGCAGCGAGCCGACGAGAACGGGGTCGGAGGCGCCGGACTCGGAGAGGGCGAAGGCGTAGATGTCGAGATTATTGACGGCGATGAGCAGGGCCGAATCGGCGACAAGCGGACGGTAATCGCCTTTTGCAAGGACAGTGGGGAGTCCGGCGACAACGAGGGTCGAGAGGCAGTCCGAGGCGGGACGGAGATTGTGGCACTCGAGGGTGCGGAAGTTTTTGTTTTGAGAATTGATTAACATAAAGGTAGATTTTTTTGATTGGTTTGTAAATTAAGTTGGTTGGTTTAATTGGTTGGTTTGTTGTGTTGGCCGGGATGTTGTGTTGGCCGGGATGGTTTCCGGGCCGGATGGTATGTGTGTCTTCAGGCCCGGGGTGGTGTCTTTTCACGCTGCAAATATACGACGGCGGCGAAGGGTTTGCCCTCCGCCGTCTGAATAGATTGGCAAAATTTGAAAAAAAATTTTTGTCGGGGGAAATTTTTTTTCGATTTATCTGGATTAATCACGAAAATCGGGAGATGAGAAGAGTGGAGGGATGGGAATTGTGGGAGAGGTAGGATTCTGGCGGGAGGAGGACGCCTTTCCATGATACAGAGCGGCGGAGGTGAGGCCATGACTGTCAGGGTTAAATAATGTTAAATCGGGGGGGGTATTTTTTATCTGTCTATATTTGTTGAATAAATCAAAAATACCATTAAATAATCTAAGTTTTATGTCCAAACTATTCAGAAAGACCGCAGTGTTGCTGATTATGACCCTTTTGGGTCATTTCGGTGCAAGAGCGCAGGAGATCAGTTCCGTCTATGGGAACTTCAGGATGGATTTCTATGTCTATGACAGTCAGAACCATCTGTGCGAACTCATTAACATAGTCCAGATTACTGAACCAGAATATCCTTTGTACAACAGACTCAACATTCCGGCAAGTGTAAATTACAACGGTAATGAATATAGTGTAGCGCGCATAGGCAACAGAACTGTGTTTCAAGGCACTACAGCAAGCGGCATAAGTTTTCGAGACAATCCCAAATTACTAACGGGCATTGACCTATCCAATTTCTTTGCTTCATGCCCATATCTCCAGGAGGTAGTCGGTCTTGAGGATATTACCGAAATTGCACCCTATATGTTCTATGACTGTCCGGAAATGCGCCCTAATACCCAGATGTTCCCGTCAAGTGTTACAAAGATAGGAGAATACGCATTTGCCATGTCAACAGGACCCGGGAAAGAACCTGGGGCGGGTGCTATAATTGTCCCAAATATAAAGGAAGTTGCGAGCAACGCATACAGTAACCGCATCATGATTGAGGGGGCAATCCTTTTTAGTCCGGACACACTGCGTATCACCGGCCCGGACTATGATCGTCCGTATCCATTCGTGGCCCAAAATCATACTATCTACCGCAATATCGACTGTACAGGCTCAAATGGCGGAAACGCAGACATAATGCAAGGTATAAGAAGCAGCAACACCAATTTCGCTCCTTTGTGCAGTTCAAACCACGCTCTCGAAATTTTCTTTCTCTCAAATTCGCATGTCGGAGAACTCTCGTTCGGCGAGTGTCCGAAACTCAGGCAACTGGTCGTGCAGAACAGTTCGGCGGACGAACTCTCATATTCGTATTCGGCTGATAATGACAGCACCCTTAAGGTATGCGTCATACAGGGGAGCGAGATAAGCGACATGGCACTGGGAAACATAACCGGAAGTAAGACGCAGGCATTTATCATACAGAATTGCAAGGTCCGGGACCTGAAACTGAGTGAAGTACCTCCATTCCAGGGCATCAATACACTGTCGGTCGAGAAACTCGCCATCTCAAACTGGCTTGCGGACACTCTTGACCTTTCCGGGGTGAAGTGCTTCGGCGAAGACCAAAGAGTCTCTCTCCAGGCCGGAATGGGAGGCAAGGGCGTCAGGACCCTGATTTTCCCGGACAACCTGCATGGCACGGTCTATTACAACAACTGGCCATCGCTTGAAGACGTGTATATAGGCAAGTACATCACCGGTATAGGAGAGTTCAATGACTATTCCCATGAGATTGTCTACGCAGGCGACATGAGCGACTGGTGCAAACTTGTCATCGACGGGGGCCAGAAATCAAGTTGGAGCGAATTCTACTACAGTTGGCCTGACTCGCCCATGCATTACGTCACTAAACTGTGGTACGGCGACGGACGCAACAAGACCAGGTTTGTCGAGGACCTCGTGCTGACAGACATCGAGAAGATTCCGAGTTATGCCTTTGCCGGCTACCGTGGACTGAAATCGGTAAAGATAAGCGGAAACACCTACATCGACGAATGTGCGTTCAGCAGTTGCCGCAACCTGAAGAGCATCGACATCGACGGCTGCGCCGTTGGCAAAGGCGCCTTCGGCCATTCGTTCTATGTCGAGCAGATAACCATCGGAGCCAATACCAAATCATTCGAGCCCTACTGCTTCTCACGTACAGGCTTCAACGCGAAAACTCCAACCCGCGTAGACTACAAGGGCAAGCCGTCGCAGTGGGCGTCGATTGACTTCAAGGCGGTGGAGGATCATTTCGACGGCCGGCCCTACACTTTCTCGGCAGGCATCAATCCGGCATGGATAGCCAAAGGAGGCTTTTACATCCAGGACAAGATTGTGGAAACGCTCGAGTTCGACGAGATGATAGAGCGAGTGGCCGCCTATGCGTTCTCCAACATGAGTTCACTGAAGGAGGTGCGTTTCAAGGACAAGGCACCCCGCAACTTCGGCGATGACTGCTTCAGCAACTGTTCTTGCCTGTCCAGGGTCATTTTCTATGTCGCTCCGAGGTCACGTGCAGCCGAAAACCCGACAGAAGGCATCACGATAGGCAAGAATGCGTTCTATAATGACGCCATGCTCAGCGAGATATCATTCCTCGATGACGTAGAGGACATAGGCGCGAGCGCTTTCGAGGGCACTCCCCTGATCGAGAATCAGGCCAACGGTCCGGTATATATCGGAAGCACCCTTTACGAGTACAAGGGAAGCGCGCCGGCCAACACCGTGCTCGAAGTGAAAGAAGGCACAAGCGTGCTGTGTGCCAACAGTCTCAGGGGCCAGAGCGGCATCACCGGAATAGTTCTGCCAAAATCGCTCCTTAAGGTTTACGAGGGTGCCCTCAGCGGCACCGGCCTCGAGGGCAGCCTCACGGTACCGGACAAGGTGAGTGTCTTCGCAAGCAATATAGAATCCGAGAAACTGACGAAAGTCGTGTTCGAGGACAGCGACACCCCGCTTTACAAGACAGCCAAGGCCAGCGGCATCGAGGAACTGTATATGGGACGTAACTTCGTTCCCACGTACCATTATTACACAGACGCAGACGGCGAGCAGCGCCTGAGTTCGGTCACCGGCAACGACATTGCCACCGGAGCGAACCTGAAGGTCGTGACCTTCGGCCCGAAAGTAACCGAGATTCCGCTCTACACCTTCCCGACCAAGATGTGGGACCTGACGACACTGCGCAGCCTCAATCCCGAGCCTCCGCTGCTCCCGGCCATGAAGTTCGATGACTTTGACCGGGAATGGACCATGATAGACCGTGTGAATCCGGAGACCGTGGTTCTGGAGGTTCCACAGGGGTCACTGGAGAAGTACCGCAACGCCGAGGGATGGAAAGAATTCCTGAACATTCGCGAGACCTCCGGCATCGGGAACATCACTACCGAAAGCGGCAGTGCCGAGGTCAAGGGATACTACAATACGCTCGGCGTATTCAGCACCCGACCCTTCGAGGGACTTAACATCGAGGTCCGTGGCGACGGCTCAAAGCGCAAGGTATTCCACAAACTATAAGAGACATAACTAAGTACCTTATTGAGAATGCCGGGCTAATTTAGTCCGGCATTCTTTTTTTGTTAATCGGGGGGACAGGGATTAAGCGAGATTTATCGATAAATGAGACCAGAGGACCAGAGAAACCAGAGGAATTCGGGGGAGGGGAGGAGTTGGGAGGTGTGGGAGGTGTGGTGGAGAGATGGGATTTGGAGCAGAAGAGATTCGGGATAGTATTATTCTATTCCTGATGATTCAATTCTGTCAATAATTGCGTGAATGTTTCTCAAGACCAAAGTTGAATCCGGTATTGATTTATATGCCAAACGTGACAGTTCGCCTGTATAGATATCTGAGAGGCTTTCGCTCCAAATTTTTTCTAATGAATGAAAAAGTGGAGAATCAGATAGTGGCCGTCTATTCCAGTTCATAGGATTGTCAAATATTTCCCTGTCATGTTCAAGAAGTGATTGCAAGTCATTGAGAAATTCATCGGAATGGAAATAATCGGCACACTCCTTATTCTCCAACAAATAGTACAGGTCATAGAAATGACGGATTTTTTTAGGCAATTCAATATCATAATCGGGAGCCAGAGAAAATCTCAATAAGGATACAATTTTTTCTGTTGCAGTCATCCTTTTATCAAGAACATTCAAAGAGAAAGGTTCCAGACCATAGTGCTCAATAAAATCATGATTGCCAGACGATGACAGATATGTCCCTATAAAAGTGTCTATCACACATTTTTCATAAGGATACGGATTTGCAAAGGAATTTATCTCAACCATTATCTGACCAAGTTTTATCGGCGTACCTGTAACGGAATCATTCAATTCAGCCAATCTGTCATATCCGTATATCGCTTTATAATAACTCGACCCTTTGCTCGTCACACCGGGTGCCGGGATCTCGTCAAGGCCAACCGTCATGGATTTTGCCAGTTTTCTAATCAGCATCTTTCTCTGATTGCCATTCAAAGATGAGGCATTGACAATGGCTATATCAATATCTTCTGAGAATCTCGAACCGATAAAATATGCCTTCGAGAGACTTGTGCCTCCTTTGAATATAGCACGGTTGTCGGTGTCAGATTGCGCCAGCATCTTTAGCGACCGCGTTATCCAGTAATCCTTTTCAACAAAGATGGGATTTACCTCCAGATATTCACCTGTAGCAAATACAGCATCAGCAAAGAGTTTTTTATCTTCGTGCAGGTTCATATATTCTCCATTTAATTTTATTGGGAAGGACATCGTCTGTTATGGGAATTCTATATCTTGATATACCGTTCAAAGACTGGCGCAAGGGTTCGATAATGTTATCACCATATCCGAGATACTCCATAATCGCTCCAAGCAATGCTCTTACTGACGGAGCATAATTCAAAGCATATTCAACCATTTTTCCCTTTTGGTCATCATCAAGTTCATGTATTATGCAGATAATCCTTTTGCATGCCTCATTGGGAGAAGTGCCCGGTATGTTTTTTATAAATTTAAGGCAGTCCAATAACCTTAATAGGTCAATTGCATCTTCTTTGATATCATTGGGCTGAAGGACAAACGAGATATTATAATTGCCCCGTCTAAGCGGTCTCCTGTAATAGTTGGTGCCAATCTGAATCTCTGACGAAATTTGCGTGGTAAGGGAGTACTGAGAGAACGCTGTCGCACCGGTAAGGTAACCAATCAATTGACCGTCTTTAACCAAAAACTCTCTTGCTACCTGTGCCGGTGAGGGCTTTAGGTTTCCAAAAACAGTAACTCTTGGTTTATAATATTTCCCGTTTGAGAGTTTTGAAATCTCACCATTTTCAGCCATACGTTGCAATGCCCTTGCCGCAGCCTCACGTTGACTTATTTCACAGTCAATGTCTGAGACGGTAAAGACAAAATCATCCGGGAACTCCGAAATGGCTTGCTTTATTTTTTTTGACACAGTCATTGATATCTCCATTAATCAGTACTAATAATCAGTACAAAGGTAATAAATTGTCGGATATTTTACGTAAAAAAACCGACAAAATATCGATTATCAAACTGAGTGAGGGAAATCTGAGATACTCTAGGAAGGAATGGGAGTTTTAGGATTAATTCTCCGCAATGGAAACAGAGGAAATCTGACGCACTCTGCCAATACTTAACTTATTATAGACTTCGACGTTGCCGCTACTCATATTAACTACCCAGGCATTAGAAGGATCATATTCTTTTCCATAATACCAGTCTGCCATAATATATCCACCAAATGCTATCATCGAGGCATTAATGACTCCATTATATTCATATATAGCATTGCATTGGTCTACGGAGGGGAGGATATCTTCGCCGTAGCGGCTGACGGCTTCGTTCCAGTTCATTTTTTCGCTGTTATTCTCATCGTGGAGGGCGATGTAGAAGGGTGGACAAAAGTCACTATTTACTACAATTCCAAGTTTGGTGTATGATGTTGTATCTGGAACCTCGTGCCATTCATCATGTGTGAAGTAATGGTATTTTCCGTCTTTCATTGCGACCAGATCGCCTGTATAACCTGTCTCATGGCCATAAGTTTTTGAACTGAGGAAGTAGGCTGCGGCGATAGGGATTGCCACAATAAGGGCCACTAGCAGGATAAAGCCCGGTATGGTCCTTAGGAATGGTTTGGGTTTGGGCTTGGGATCGGGGTTGGGGAGGGTGGCATCGAGGTCGGAGAGGTCGGCGAGGAAGGATTGGATGGAGGGGGTGCGGTCGGCGGGGAGGGGCTGCATGGCGTGGCGGATGGCGTTGGCTATCTGCGCGGGGATGGTGACGGGGATGGTGAGGCCGTCGATGGCGAGTTCGGTGGCTTCGGGTGGGGTTGTGCCGGTGAGGAGATAGTAGAGGGTGGCGCCGAGGGGATAGATGTCGGCGACGGGTGAGAAGCGGCTGACTCCGCCGTCCTTGTACTGCTCGATGGGCGAGTAGCCACGGCTGATGCAGGCGGGTGTCGTGGTGGTCTGGTGGCCGCCCTCGCCGTAGTGCTTGGCAACGCCGAAGTCGATGAGGGTAAGTTGGCCCTTGCCGTCGACCATCATGTTGGAGGGCTTGATGTCGAGATGGTTCATGCGGTTGGCATGGAGGTAGTCGAGGGCCCGGGCGGCCTGTCGGATGTAGCCGAGGGCTGCGTCAAGAGACAGCGGACCCTGCTTTTTGACGAGTTCCTGGAGTGAGCAGCCGTCGATGTAGTCCATGACGTAGTAGGCGGTGCCGTTCTCGCGGAAGACATCGTGTATCTTGACGATGCCCTCGTGGTGGAGGCGTGCAATGCTGCGGGCTTCCTTGAGAAATTTGTCCATGTACTTCTCGACGGTGGCGCTGTTGCCGGATGAGGCGACGGAGACCTCGTAGGAGAATGCGTCGCGGTTGCAGAGCGTGGAGGGGAAGAATTCCTTGATGCAGACGTCGATGTCGAGCATCTCGTGACGCGCGAGGTATGTGACGCCGAAGCCTCCGTGGGCCAGCATGCGGATTATGGTGTATTTGCCGTTCTGAAGGGTCCGGCCCTCGGCGAGGGCAAAGATGTCGGGCATGATTGGGATGGTTTAATGATTGGGAGAGGCAAAGATAGGGAAATAAAATGGGAAATGCAGAATCTACGGGGGAAAAACAGAAGCGCAGGAGAAATGGGGATTTTGGGAGAGGGGGATTCGGGCGGCGGGACGCCGCCATTCCATGATACTGGCGGCAGGACATGGTTTGTGGGCAGGAGTGTATGGAAGATTGCCATGAAAAAAAAGGGATGGCGGGTGGGGGTTGGTTATGTCGGGGATTTTTGCTAAATTTGCGGGTCAGTTTGCACCACCGTGTACAGGGGCTAGGTTTTGGCCGCGCGGAGGGCAAATGAGGTCCATTTGGACTGAGTTTTATGTGAATAAATCAATATCATTGCAATGAATATATCTTACTCGTGGCTGAAGGATTACGTTGACTTCAGTCTTACTCCCGACGAACTGGCCGCGGCCCTTACGTCGACCGGCCTTGAGGTCGGCGGCGTGGAGCGCGTGGAAAGCATACGCGGCGGTCTTCGCGGCATCGTGATAGGCCGCGTGCTGACCTGTGAGCCTCATCCGGACAGCGACCACATGCACGTGACTACCGTGGACCTCGGCGAGGGCCGCGTGGAACAGATTGTCTGCGGCGCACCGAATGTGGCGGCCGGACAGACCGTAGTCGTCGCCACCGTGGGCACTGTGCTGTATGACGGCGACAAGGAATTCACCATCAAGAAATCGAAACTTCGCGGTGTTCCGTCGAACGGCATGATATGCGCCGAGGACGAAATCGGCGTCGGCACCTCGCACGACGGCATCATCGTCATCGACAGGGAAGTCGCCCCCGGCACTCCCGCCGCCGAATATTTCGGCCTGACCGACGAGTACGTGCTGGAGGTGGACCTCACCCCCAACCGCATCGACGCGGCATCGCACCTCGGCGTCGCCCGCGACCTGAGCGCATGGACATCGGTACACGCCGAGGCCGCCGCCCTGAAGGTTCCCTCGGACGCCGCGTTCAAGGTGGACGCTCCCGAGGAGAAGTCGGTGGCCGTGACCGTCGACGACAAGGAGGGCTGCATACGCTACTGCGGCGTCACCATCGAGGGCGTCAAGGTAGGCCCGTCGCCCAAGTGGCTCCAGGACCGCCTGACAGCCATCGGCCAGCGCCCCATCAACAACATCGTTGACATCACCAACTACATACTGAACGGCATCGGCCAGCCCCTGCACTGCTTCGACCGCTCGAAGATCAAGGGCGACGAGATCGTTGTCCGCACCTGCCCGGGAGGCTCCCGCTTCACCACGCTTGACGGCGTTGAGCGCGAACTGAACGAGGCCGACCTGATGATATGCAACGCCGAGGAGCCGATGTGCATAGCCGGCGTATTCGGCGGCCTTGACTCGGGCGTGACCGAGGAAGCCACATCGGTGTTCATCGAGAGCGCCTGCTTCCACCCCACCCGCGTGCGCAAGACCGCACGCCGCCACGGTCTGTCGACCGACTCGTCGTTCCGCTTCGAGCGCGGTGTCGACCCCAACGGTTGCCTGTGGGCGCTGAAGGTCGCCGCCCTGCTCATCCAGGAGATTGCCGGCGGCCGTATCGTGGGCAACGTCGCCGACGTCTATCCCAAGACCGTGGAGCGTCCCGAGGTTGAACTCTCGACCCGCCGCATGAACAGCCTCATCGGCAAGGAGATTCCCGCCGATACCGTCGACACCATACTCAAGGCCCTCGAGATCGAGGTCAGGGAACACGAGGGCGACATCCGCCGCCTGCTCGTGCCGACCTACCGCGTGGACGTGACCCGCGAGTGCGACGTCATCGAGGACATACTCCGCATCTACGGCTACAACAACGTGGAACTGCCGGCGCACGTGCGCGCCTCGCTGCAGTTCAAGACCCCGACAGACAGCGCCGACGACCTTCGCCGCCTGATTGCCGGGCAACTGACCGGCGCGGGCTTCAACGAGATACTGAACAACTCGCTGACGGCTGTAAGATACTACGGGGACCTCGAGCCCGAGCGCTGCGTGGCCCTGCTGAACCCGCTGAGCCAGGACCTCGGCGTGATGCGCAGGACACTGATGTTCGGCGGCCTCGAGAGCCTGGCCCACAACATCAACCGCAAGGCCCCGGACCTGGCCTTCTACGAGTTCGGCAACGTGTACGAGCGCAGGCCCCAGGCCGAAGCCACGGCTGAGAATCCGCTGGCGCCCTACGCCGAGCATGCCCGCCTGGGCCTGTGGCTGTCGGGCGAGAGCCGCAACGGCAACTGGCTGCGTCCCGCCGAGGCCGCGACATACTACGACCTGCGCGCCGCCGTCGACAACATCCTGGCCCGCCTGGGCCTGAATCCCCGCGAACTGCAGTGGAAGAACGGCGAGTCGCCCCTGTTCGCCTCGTCGCAGACCCTGAGCACGCGCTCGGGCAAGGTTCTCGGCCACGCCGGAACCGTGTCGCGCAAATACGCCAAGATGTGCGACCTGAAGGCCGAGGTGTTCTTCGCCGAACTCGACTGGGACGCCCTGATGTCGCTGGCGCTGAAGCGCAGCGTGACATACAGCGAACTGCCCAAGGCCATGGGCGTGAAGCGCGACCTTGCCCTCCTGCTAGACAAGTGCGTGCCCTTCTCGCAGGTGCAGCAGGTGGTACGCGACAGCGAGAAGAAACTGCTGAAGGACGTGACCCTGTTCGACGTCTACGAGGGCGACAGACTGCCCGAGGGCAAGAAATCGTACGCCATCTCGCTGACACTGCGCGACGACGAGAAGACCCTGCAGGACCGCGCCATCGACGCCGTAATGGCCAAGGTCATCGCCAACCTGCAGAAGCGCCTCGGCGCCGAACTGCGCTGAGCGCGCCAGTCCCCCCACCCCACACCAAGACAAATCTCAAAAAACAAAAAATCAAATAAAAAACTACTCCAATGGGAAGAGCATTTGAATACCGTAAAGCCCGCAAACTGAAACGCTGGGGCAACATGTCCCGAACCTTCACCCGCATAGGCAAGGAAATCACAATCGCCGCCAAGGCCGGCGGACCCGACCCCTCGACCAACCCGCGCCTGCGCGCCCTGATGCAGAACGCCAAGGCCGCCAACATGCCCAAGGACACCGTAGAGCGCGCCATCAAGAAAGCCACCGACAAGGACGCCGGCGACTACAAGGAAATCTCGTACGAGGGATACGGCCCCCACGGCATCGCCATCTTCGTCGAGGCCGCGACCGACAACAACACCCGCACCGTGGCCAACGTCCGCTCGTACTTCACCAAGTTCGGCGGCTCGCTCGGCACCCAGGGCTCGCTGACTTTCCTGTTCGACCACAAGGCCGTATTCAAGGTAGCCCCCAAAGACGGCGTGTCGCTCGACGACCTCGAGCTGGAACTCATCGACTACGGCGTAGATGACCTGGAGCATGACGAGGACGGCAACATCGTACTGTACGGTGCCTACGAGGAGAACTCCAACATCCAGAAATACCTCGAGGAGAACGGCTTCGAGATCATCTCGACCGAATTCGAGCGCATCCCCAACGACCTGAAGGACGTGACCCCCGAACAGCGCGAGAAAATCGAGAAACTGCTCGAGCGCATAGAGGAGGACGAGGACGTGCAGAACGTGTTCCACAACATGCGCGAACTCGACGAGGAGGGAGAGGAGTAAGACTCCCCTTCGGGTAAAAGAAAACGAACAGACAAAAAAACAGACTCACGATATGACTATCGGCCGCTTCGCCCCGTCCCCGACGGGGCGAATGCATTTAGGGAACGTCTACGCCGCGCTGATGTCGTGGCTTGCCGCCCGCTCGGAGGGCGGAAAATGGATACTGCGCATCGAGGACCTCGACCCGCAGCGCTCGCGCATGGAGTATGCCCTGCAGATGGAAGACGACCTGAGGTGGCTGGGGCTCGACTGGGACGAGGGAGGCACGGAATCCATCGGAACGTGCGCGGACGGCCTCAGAAGGGCCGGGAAAGGCCCTCACGGGCCTTACATGCAGAGCCGACGCCACGACCTCTACGCCGAGGCACTGCGACGCATCGAGGCGATGGGGCTGACCTATCCTTGCTACTGCACCCGCGCCGACATAATGGCCACACAGGCTCCGCACCAGTCGGACGGGCGCATAGTCTATCCAGGAACATGCCGCCCCGCATCCTTGGGCGGAAAACTCACCGCCGAGGACGTGCCGAACGGACACAGGCGCGCACCGTCGACGCGAGTCGTGGTGCCGGAGCGCGAAATAAAGTTCACAGATGCCGTCTGCGGGCCGCAGAGGGTGAATCTGGCAGAGGAGTGCGGAGACTTCGTCCTGCGGCGCTCAGACGGCGCCTGGGCGTATCAACTGGCCGTGGTGACCGACGACGCCCTGATGGGAGTGAACCAGGTGGTGAGGGGCAACGACCTCCTGGCATCGGCGGCACAACAGATCTACCTGTACGAACTGCTGGGCTACAAGCCTCCGGTCTTCGCCCACATACCGCTGCTGGTGAACGAGGCGGGCCAGAGGCTGTCGAAGCGCGACGCCTCGCTGAGCCTCGCCGTACTGCGCGAGAAATACTCAGCCGAGGAACTGACAGGACGGCTTGCCGCCGCCACGGGACTGATACCCGAATATGCGCCGACACGAGCCGCGGACCTCGTCAGCGGGTTCAGGCTGCCGGAGAATCCTCCGGCGACGATAACAATGGCCACAGAATGAGGCTGTCCCTGAAGGCGAGGGACTCGCATACAGGGACAGCAGTGGGCAGACTATTGCTTGAAAATGGTTGAGGGAGGCGTGAATCAGTCCCAGCCGGTGTCGAAGGGGAGCGTCGGCTGGGGCAGAAGACGGAACGTGCGGCGGTGATGCTCGCATGGTCCGTACTTCGCGATTGCCTCGCGGTGGTCGCGGGTGGGATATCCTTTGTTCCTGTCCCAGTTATACATGGGAAATTCCTGAGCAAGCGCGGCCATGTATCGGTCGCGGTGAGTCTTGGCCAGAATCGAGGCGGCGGCGATGTTCGCGAACTTGCCGTCGCCCTTCACTATTGTCTGCCAGGGAATGTCGCCCCACGGACGGAAGCGGTTGCCGTCGACGATCACGCAGCCGGGCGCATGGCCCCGGGCGGCGAGGGAGTCGAGGGCGCGGTGCATGGCGAGAATCGATGCGGCGAGGATGTTGATGCGCTCGATCTCGCGAGGCGAGACCGAGGCAACGGCCCACGCCAGGGCGTTCTCGCGGATGAAGGGCTCGAGTTTCTCGCGCTGCTTCTCGCTGAGCTGCTTGGAGTCGTTGAGCCAGGGGTGTTCGAATCCGTCGGGAAGAATCACGGCGGCGGCAAACACAGGCCCGGCCAGACAACCGCGTCCGGCTTCGTCGCATCCGGCCTCGGAGAGGCCGGGATGAAGGCAAGGTGGTAACGACATATGTGAATAAATATGGTCGGCGAGCCGTGGAATATTCCCGGCTCGCCGGAAGGGGTCAGTTGAGAGTATAGCCGAAGCCTGTCTTGTTACGTATCAGAGGAGCCGCGCTGCCGAGTTTCTTGCGCAGACGCGAGATGTTGGTGTCGACAATGCGGTCGTTGTTGGGACGGTCGATGTCGCGCCATATCTCGTCGTAGATCTCGCGTCGCGAGTAGGTCTGGCCCTGGTTGCGCGCGAGCAGGGAGAGAATGGCGTACTCGGTCTTGGTAAGCGAGACCGGGACGCCGTCGACTGTCACAAGACATGTCAGGGGGTCGACCGTCATGGGTCCGAATGTCAGGAGGCTGGCACGGGCGGCAGTCTGCTCGGCCAGCGGATGGCGGCGGAGCACAGCGCGTATGCGGGCAAAGAGTTCACGCAGAGAGAACGGCTTGAACACGTAGTCCTCGGCACCTGCGTCGAAGGCCTCGAGGATGTCGTCCTCGGAATCGCTGTGCGCGAGGATTATGACCGGAATCGAAGCGGTCCTCGGCGAGGCCTTGAGCGAGCGCAGAAGGTCAAGGCCCGTGAAATCCTGACTCATGGCGTCCGCTACGAGCAGACGCACGTCGTCGAGATCCATGGCGGGAACATCGGCCGCGCGGACGGCGACAGTCACCTTGTAGTGCTCGCTCTCAAGATTGTACTGGAGCAGGTCGGTGATGTGCTGTTCGTCATCGACAAGCAGAATGTGACCCAATGATTTGTCGTGCTGACCTGACATGCGACGTGAAATTATTAAAACAGACCCGAGAACAATCCGCAGACAAGACATGCAGCGTTGCGCAATCTTTCGGACAGTCCGGAGGGCCGTAAGGGGCTATTGCAAATTTTTAACAAAACAAATGTATAAAATCTTTTGAATTCCTCCAAATGTGTGACAAGTTTGTAAAGCAACTGTCACTAAAAATTATTCATGAGAAAATCTCACCTGAACATATAACAACCGGGAGTGGCGAAATTGTTCACGGCAGACTTTAAAAGCGCCATCCTCATGCCGGACAGGGGGGCGGCGAAGCGTGGTTCAGCGGCGGTTGCGCGGGTGGAATGCCAGAATCTGGTCACGCAGGCGGGTGGTGGTCACGTGGAGATAGATCTCAGTGGTGGCGATGGACGCGTGGCCGAGCATCATCTGTATTGCGCGGAGGTTGGCGCCACCCTCGAGCAGGTGGGTGGCGAACGAGTGGCGCAGTGTGTGCGGGCCGATTGGGCGCCGTATGCCGGCCAGACGGGCGAGGTCGCGTATGATCATGAACACCATGTTGCGTGTGATGGCTCCGCCGTGGCGTCCTAGAATCAGGGTGTCCTCGCTGCCGGGCCTGGGGGTTACGAGACTGCGGTCGGTGTCGACATACTCCTGAATCAGGCCGGCGTTGTACGGGTTGAGGGGTACCATGCGCTCCTTCGAGCCTTTGCCGGTGACCATGATGTAGCCCCGGTCGAGGGCCATGCGTGAGACCTGCAGCGAGATGAGTTCGCTGACGCGCAGCCCGCAGCCGTAGAGCGTCTCGACGATGAGCCTGTTGCGGCGTCCGAGAGGGTCAGAGAGGTCGATGCAGGAAATCATGGCGTCGATCTCGGCCACGGACAGCACAGTGGGCAGATGGGCGGGGAATGAGGGCGTCTCGAGCAGGTGCGATGGGTCGTCGGGGCGGCGCGAGTCCATCTCCATCCAGCGGAAGAACGACTTCAGGGCCGAGACCGTGCGGGCGACCGAGCGCGGGGAGATGTCGAGGCTGTGGAGGTCGGCGACAAAGGCGCTGAGATAGTCGGCGTCGACGGTGGCGGGGTCGAGGCCGTCGGCGGCGATGGTGTCGAGCAGGCGGGTGATGTCGGTGCAGTAGGCGCCGAGGGTATTTGGCGATAGGCCGCGCTCGAGGCTGAGGTAGCCGCGGTAGGCGCGCATGAGGCGCTGGCGTGCGGCGATGTCGCCGAGGGCGCTCACAGGCGTCCCTCCTCGGTGAGGGTGGCGACGCGGTCGATTATGGCGTCCTGACGGTTCTTGGCGGGGTTGAACTTGCCCTTGAGGCTGACTCCGAAGAAGCGTCCGAATCCCTGCCAGAAGGTAGCGCGGAACGAGCCGAGGAATGCCTTGACGATTTCGTATGACGACTGGTTGGTCTCGCGCTGGATGAGTTTGACGAGCAGGTTTGCCTGCTTCTTGGTGAATTTCTTGAGGACGGGCTTGTATTGCTCGAAAAGGTCGTGCTCCATCTGCTTGAGGTAGTCCTCGCGCTCCTTCTGGGTGTCGAAGGTCTCGATGTACTCGTAGGTCTCGACGAGGGTCTCGCGGATGAGTTTGGCGTATGGAAGGGTCTTCTTGACGTCGCGGACTGTGCGCCAGTAGAATTCCTCCTCCTTCTTGTTCTTGAACTTCAGGGGCTTGAAGACGGTGACGGTGCGGAGGCGGAAAACGGGAATCGAGTCGCCGGTGACGGGGTCGACCTCCCAGAACGCGTCCTGATAGAGCGCCTTGCGTCCGGTGGGCATGTGCTGTTCAGACACCTGCGGTGGAGCGGGCGTGTCGTTCCTGTCAGGGGCGGAGAAGGCGCCGAGCGAGCAGACGAGGAACAGCGCGGAGAGCAATATGTAGAGTACCTTAGATTTCAAATGGACAGGGTTGAGAGAGGGGTGAACGTGCCGGGGCGGAAACGTGGCTGTAATGTAAACAATCCGGAGTGGAAAACGTCCGTATGCGGGCGCGGAAAAATTCCTGACATATAAAACGCTCAGACCCGCGCATTTATTGCGCAGGCCGAGTGTGGGGGATTATGGCGGGATGGACCGGATGGGACGACGCGACGGGATGTATGGAGGCGGACGCGTGCCGGGATTATTCGGCCGGCTTGTGGTCGAAGGGGGGATAGTCTACGGTGTAGTGGAGGCCGCGGGACTCGTGGCGCTCCTTGGCCTGGCGCATGATGAGGTAACCGACGTTGATGATGTTGCGGAGTTCGCAGAGTTCGCGCGACACCTTCGAGCGCTTGAACAGGCGCTCGGTCTCCTCGTAGAGAAGGTCGAGGCGGTTCCAGGCGCGGTCGAGGCGCAGGTTGGAGCGGACGATGCCGACGTAGGCGCCCATTATCTGGCCGACTTCCTTGGCCGACTGGGTGATGAGCACCATCTCCTCGGGATGGGTCGTGCCCTCGTCGTTCCAGTCGGGAACGTCGGTGCGCAGGTCGTAGTGGTCGACGGCCCCGACAGCGTGGCGTGCGGCGGCGTCGGCGTAGACCACTGCCTCGATGAGCGAGTTGGAGGCGAGGCGGTTGCCGCCGTGGAGTCCGGTGCAGGAACACTCGCCGAGGGCGTACAGACGGCTGATTGACGAGCATCCGTTGACGTCGACCTTGATGCCGCCGCATAGATAGTGGGCGGCGGGGGCGACGGGGATATAGTCGCGGGTGATGTCGATGCCGAGCGAGAGGCACTTGGCATAGATGTTGGGGAAGTGGCGGCGTGTCTCCTCGGGGTCCTTGTGGGTGACGTCGAGATAGACGTGGTCGTCGCCGTGGAGTTTCATCTCGGAGTCGATGGCGCGTGCCACTATGTCGCGCGGGGCGAGCGACAGGCGCGGGTCGTACTTGTGCATGAACTCCTCGCCGCGCTTGTTGCGCAGGACGGCTCCGTAGCCTCGCATGGCCTCGGTGATGAGGAAGGAGGGACGGTCGCCGGGATGATAGAGGGCCGTAGGATGGAACTGGATGAACTCCATGTCGCGGACGGTGCCCTTGGCGCGGTAGACCATGGCGATGCCGTCGCCTGTTGCCACGAGGGGATTGGTCGTGGTCTGGTAGACGGCGCCGGTGCCGCCGGTGGCCATGACGGTGACGCGGGACAGGAACTTGTCGACGCCTCCCCCGGGGTTGAGGACGTAGGCGCCGTAGCAGGTGATGTCGGGCGTGCGTCGGGTGACGATGCGTCCGAGGTGGTGCTGGGTTATGATCTCGACGGCGAAGTGGTGCTCGTAGATGTCGATGTCGGGGCAGGCGCGGACTGCCTCGATGAGGCCGCGCTGAATCTCGAAGCCGGTGTTGTCGGCGTGGTGGAGGATGCGGAACTCGCTGTGGCCGCCCTCGCGGTGCAGGTCGTATGTGCCGTCGTCCTTCTTGTCGAAGTTGACGCCCCAGGCCACGAGGTCGCGGATGCCCTGCGGGGCGCCCTTGACCACGGCCTCGACGGCGACAGGGTCGGAGAGCCAGTCGCCGGCCACCATGGTGTCGTGGATGTGTTTCTCGAAGTCGTCGACGGCGAGGTTCGTCACCGAGGCGACGCCGCCCTGGGCGAGGGCGGTGTTGGCTTCGTCGAGGGTTGTCTTGCAGATGAGCGCCACGCGGCCCTTGCAGGCTGCCTTGAGGGCGAAACTCATGCCGGCTATGCCCGAGCCTATTACCAGGAAGTCGTATTCGTAAGTCATGCTCTGTGAATGTTTAACGAACAGAAATCAGTATGGATATGCAGCGTGGGCCGCAAGAGATGCGGCCCACGTGAGATTTTATCTGACGACGATGTTGACGATGCGTCCGGGAACGACGATGGTCTTGACCACCTGCTTGCCGTCGAGCCACTTTGCGGCGTCGGGCGAGTCCATGGCCGCGCGCTCGACGTCCTCGCGCGATGCGGAGGCGGGGACAGCGACCGTGAAGCGTGTCTTGCCGTTGAACTGGACGGGATAGTTGACTGTATCCTCGACCAGATAGGACTCGTCGAGTTCGGGCCAGCGGGCGTCGACGATGGTGGTGTCGTTGCCCAACTGATGCCATAGTTCCTCGGCGACGTGCGGGGCGAACGGAGCCAGCAGCACAAGCAGTTGCGAGAGGACCTCGGCGGAGCGGCACTTCTGGGCGCTGAGCTCGTTGACGCAGATCATGAAGGCCGAGATGGAGGTGTTGAACGAGAAGGCCTCGATGTCGGAGGTCACCTTCTTTATGAGTTTGTGGAGCGAGCGGAGGTTGTCCTTAGTTGGCTCGGAGTCGTCGGGCAGGAAGATGTCGCCCTTCCAGAAGAGGCTCCATAGTTTCTTGATGAAGCGGTTGACGCCGTCGATGCCGTTGGTGTCCCAGGGCTTGGACTGCTCGAGCGGGCCGAGGAACATCTCGTAGAGGCGCAGGGTGTCGGCGCCGTACTGGTCGACGATGTCGTCGGGGTTGACGACATTGAACATGGATTTGGACATTTTCTCTACAGCGTAGCCGCAGACGTATTTTCCGTCCTCGAGGATGAACTCGGCATCGCGGAACTCGGGACGCCAGGCGCGGAACTTCTCGGTGTCGAGGATGTCGTTGGAGACAATGTTGACGTCGACATGGATGGGAGTGACGTCGTAGTTGGCCCTGAGGCCGCAGGAGACGAAGGTGTTGGTGTCCTTGATGCGGTAAACGAAGTTGGAGCGGCCCTGGATCATGCCCTGGTTGATGAGTTTGCGGAAGGGCTCGTCCTCGACCACGAGACCGAGATCGTAGAGGAACTTATTCCAGAAGCGGGAATAGATGAGGTGGCCGGTGGCGTGCTCGGTGCCGCCGATGTAGAGGTCGACGTTGCGCCAGTACTCGTCGGCCCGGGGCGAGACGAGGGCGTCCCCGTTGTGCGGGTCCATGTAGCGGAGGTAGTAGGCAGACGAGCCGGCGAAACCGGGCATGGTGTTGAGTTCGAGTTTGCAGCCGTCGGCGGTGACCCAGTTCTTGGCGCGGCCCAGGGGAGGCTCGCCGCTCTCGGTGGGGAGGTACTTGTCGACCTCGGGCAGGAGCAGGGGCAGGCTCTCGTCGGGGAGCATGTGGGGAATGCCGTCCTTATAGTAGACGGGGAAGGGCTCGCCCCAGTAGCGCTGGCGCGAGAAGATGGCGTCGCGGAGGCGGTAGTTGACCTTGACGCGGCCGATGCCCTTCTCCTCGATGAAGCGCTTGGTGCGTGCGATGGCGTCCTTCACCTCCATGCCATCGAGGCAGAGTTCGGGACCGCAGGAGTTGATCATGCGGCCTTCCTTGGCGTCGAAACTCTGTTCGGAGACATCGGCGCCCTCGATGAGGGGAATTATGGGGAGGTCGAAGTGGCGGGCGAAGGCGTAGTCGCGGGAGTCGTGGGCGGGGACGGCCATGATGGCGCCGGTGCCGTAACCGGCGAGGACGTAGTCGCTGACCCAGACGGGAATCTTCTTGCCGGAGAGGGGATTGATGGCGTAGGCGCCGGTGAAGACGCCGGTGACGCGGCGGTCGATCATGCGCTCGCGCTCGGTCTTGTGACGGGTGATGTCGCGGTATTCGTCGACGGTGGCCTTCTGTTCGGGAGTGGTGACCATGTCGACGTACTTGCTCTCGGGAGCGAGGACCATGAAGGTGACGCCAAAGACGGTGTCGGCACGTGTGGTGAATATCTCGAGGTCGACGTCGCTGCCGTCGATGGCGAAGTGCATCTCGGCGCCCTCGCTGCGGCCTATCCAGTTGCGCTGGGTCTCCTTGAGCGAATCGGTCCAGTCGAGTTTCTCGAGGCCCTGGAGCAGACGCTCGGCATAGGCGGAGACACGTAGGCACCACTGGTACATGAGTTTCTGCTCGACGGGGTAGCCGCCGCGGATTGACACGCCCTCGCTGACCTCGTCGTTGGCGAGGACGGTGCCAAGTTTGGGACACCAGTTGACCATGGTGTTGCCGAGGTAGGCGATGCGATAGTTCATCAGGGTATCGCTCTTCTCCTTGTCGGACATGGCCTTCCACTGGTCGGCGGTGAAGGTGAGTTCCTTGCCGCAGACGGCGTTTACGCCCTCTGTGCCGCGCTCCTCGAAGTGGCGGACGAGTCGCTCGACAGGCTCGGCCTTGTCGGCGTTGCGGTCGTAGTACGACTCGAACATGCGCTTGAAGGCCCACTGGGTCCATTTGTAATATTCGGGGTCGCAGGTCTTGATCTCGCGGTCCCAGTCGTAGGAGAAGCCGATCTTGTCCAACTGGCTGCGGTAGCGGGCGATGTTCTGGGTGGTTGTCACCTCGGGGTGCTGTCCGGTCTGGATGGCGTACTGCTCGGCGGGAAGGCCGTAGGCGTCGTAGCCCATGGGGTGAAGTACGTTGAACCCGCGCAGGCGCTTGTAGCGCGAGTAGATGTCCGAGGCGATGTAGCCCAGGGGATGGCCTACGTGCAGGCCGGCTCCCGACGGATAGGGAAACATGTCGAGGACATAGAATTTGGGACGCAGGGGGTCGATCTCGGTGTGGTAGACGCGGTGGTCCTTCCAGTATTGCTGCCAGCGGCTTTCGATGTCGCGGTGTCTGTATTCCATTTTGTTCGGTTTTTTATGATAATTCGAGCATGCGCTCAATTGATTTGCGTGCCTGGGCGGAAGTCTCGGCGGGAATGGATACCTGAGGCTCTAGGCGCTCGAGACAGTCGGCTATCTTGCCGAGGGTGACGAGTTTCATGTATGCGCAGTCGTTGCAGCCACAGGTCTCGTCGTCGGCGGGGACGGGGATGAATGTCTTCTCGGGGCAGTCCTTGGCCATCTGGTGGAGGATGCCGCTCTCGGTGGCGACGATGAAGGTGTCGGCGCTGTCGTTCTTGGCGAAGGCGAGCAGTGCGCCGGTCGAGCCCACCTTGTCGGCGACGGTGAGCAGGGGCTTGCGACACTCGGGGTGGACGAGGACCTTCGAGCCCGGATGGGCCTTGCGGAGTTCGAGCACCCGGTCGAGCGAGAAACGCTCGTGGACGTGGCATGCGCCGTCCCACAGCACCATGCTGCGGCCGGTGACGGAGTTGATGTAGTCGCCGAGGTTGCGGTCGGGGCCGAAGATGATTTTCTCGTCCTTGGGGAAGGACTCGATGACCTTGAGGGCGTTGGACGAGGTAACGAGGACGTCGCTCAGGGCCTTGACCTCGGCGGAGGTGTTGACGTAACTGATTACGGTGTGGCCCGGGTGTGCGGCGATGAAAGCCTCGAAATCGTCGGCCGGACAGGAGTCGGCGAGCGAGCAACCGGCCTCGGGGTCGGGGATGAGGACGGTCTTCTCGGGGCAGAGAATCTTTACCGTCTCGGCCATGAAGTGTACGCCGCACATCACGACAACGGGGTTGTCGAAGGTAGTGGCGATGCGGGCCAGAGCCAGCGAGTCGCCGATGAAGTCGGCGATGTCCTGGACTTCGGGGCGCGTATAGTAGTGGGCGAGGATAATGGCGTTGCGTTCCTCTTTGAGTTTGGCAATCCGCGCCGTGAGCGCATCGACTGCCTGCTTGTCGTCTTTCATAAGAAGTATGATGAATTCAGCCGCGTGCATGTAAACACCCGCGGGCCCACAAAATTACAAAATTTTTCGCAACCGCCTATCATCCCGCCCACTTTTCCCCCGCGTTGCGTTTCCAATGTCTGTTCCTGAAAAAGGTTGACTCGGTTTTGTATGTTTACTGATTCATGTTTACTCTATTTCTGAGGATAGTTTACTAACCGAGTCAAACGCTTTGCCAAAAACAAAATGTTCCCCTCCCCTACTGACTATCCGATGTTAAAATTATGCTAAAGAACATATTTGCTGTTTAAAAAATAATCCATAAATTTGCGCTGTCAACTTTCTGATTGACAAACATACGAAATTAATAAGAAGCGTATTGCTTTTACTTGTAGAAGAAAACGTAGGAAATTTTCTAAAGATGCAAGGGAGCAAGCGGTTCTCACGCATAGCGTGGGCTGCTATTCCTACATCTTCATCTTTTGGTTTCCTACGACCATCTTCTAAAGTGTTGCAATTCAGTCCACGCTTTTTTTTCTTTCAAATTGGGATATGGGCTGAGATTCCATACAATTCTAGTCTTATGAATAGATTTATCCTTCATTTCTTAACTTTTCTATTTATTGGGTCGCTTGCTGTTACAGCATACTCTCAAAATTCCATTCCTGTTCAAGGGAAAGAATATGAGGGCAATATTCAAGGTATGGCATCCTTAACTATCAATTTCAAAGCGGATGGGAATGCGGTTTTTACCATGTCTGTTTTTGGGAATAAGGAAAGTAAAAATGTAACGTATGAGCAAAGTGGAAATCAAATAATTGTTCACGCTCAAAATGGAGACATGACGTTCACTCAGAGTGATACCAACGTATTATCTACAAATATGAAAGGTATCTCAATTCAGTTAACTTGTCAGACTCCGCCAGACAACGTTGTGAAAATTGAAAACGTCTCCAACCATGTATTCTCAGGAAGTTTTGGTAATAATGGCAAACTTACATTGTCATTTTTAGAGAATGGTTTTGTATCAGTTTCTGTATTTACGAATAATAAAAAGCAAGAGGAAACTTGGCCCTATACTCAAGATGGCGATACGATTGTTCTCACAGAACCTATGGGGCGAAATATTACTTTACATCTTAATGATAACAATAATCTAAAAGGACTGTTTACTATTGTTAATGTAACTCTTACTCTTATTCGTTGATTACTTGACTTTTCACTATAGGATGGAGAGCGGTTGCGTCAAAATAGGCGCAACCGCTTTTTTCGTAATATGTACAAGTTTAAAGCAGTTGAAACCCAATTCATCGTTATTTTTCGGCCCAACTATTGCAAAAATGCAACAGTTCAAAGCGACGTGAAGGCGTGAATGAAGTCTGACAGGTCGGAATGGTCAATAACTATGACTGAGCAGAAATTCATTATTTTTTATGGTTGAGAAATAATTAGTTTGACTTGTAGGGGTTTAAAAAATGTGGTACTTTTGCGAAAGTAAATTCTGAAAAAAGTTTTTATGCCTCAATATAAAATACCCCATCTGCCTTTGGCTTATGACATAGAGACTAAGACCATACTAAAACAACTCAATCAGGCCAATCGACGGCTCGCTGAGTTGAAAGGAGTCGCCATGACTATCCCAAACGAAAATATTTTAATCAGCACACTAACTTTACAAGAAGCAAAAGACAGTTCGGAGGTCGAGAATATCGTTACAACACAGGATGACCTGTATCAAGGTGCTGCGGCTTCACTCTCTAATTTTGCGATAAATGCTGCAACAAAGGAAGTGCTTAATTATAGAGAGGCGCTGGAACATGGTTTCCATCTTGTCAAAAACAAAGGCATTCTCTCATCTTCTGTCATAAAAGAAATTCAGAAATTGCTGGAACACAATTCCGCCGGGTTCAGAAGTATACCGGGAACTGCGTTGAAACGCTCAGACGGCAAAGTCGTATATACCCCACCCCAAGACAAACAGACTATCCTGAATTTAATGGACAATCTGGAACTGTTCATCAACGATAATAGCATCTCTGACCTCGATCCATTGATAAAACTGGCAATTATACACCATCAGTTCGAAAGTATTCATCCCTTTTATGACGGTAACGGCAGGACAGGTCGTATAATCTGTGTTCTATATCTTGTGTTAAGTAACAGACTTGATTTGCCAATTTTGTACCTAAGCCGTTATATCACACACAACAAAGGAGAATATTACCGACTTATTCAGGCTATCAGGAATAAGAATGAGGATAATTTTGAAGAATGGGAGGCATGGATACTTTTCATACTAAAAGGCATTGAAGAAACTGCAATCGAAACTACACGCCTGGTAAAAGGTATATCAAATTTAATGGCAGAATTCAAGTCAGTCCTTCGACCGAAATTTGGAAAACAATATCGCCATGAGTTACTAAACAACCTGTTTTTCCATCCTTACACCAAAGTGGAATTTCTGGAAAAAGAACTCGACATTAGCAGACCGACCGCGACACGTTATCTCAACGGACTAGTAGAGACCGGTTTGGTAGACAAAGTAAAAATTGGCAGAACCCATTACTATATGAATATTCCACTTATGGAACTTTTCATGAGCGTATCGGATTCAAATAAATCTGAAAAAGTATCTCCCATAGAGTCTGTATCAGAAATCCAATAATACTTCTCAAAATTTGCGATTTTTGAGAAGTATTCAGCCGTTACTTCTCAAATTTGGCGATTTTTGAGAAGTATTCGATTTGTACGACGTTTCGGAAATGCGCCCAAGCAAGAATTGGCACACGCGTGTACCAAATCTCCCCATTGGGATAATCAAGGTAAAACTGGCGATAGTTACGGAGATTACGTTCGCTAAAGCCCTTACCTAAAGTATACTAAACGCCTTGTGTTTCTTATTCAACATCAAGTGGGAGGAGGTTGTCGCCATTGAAGCGGTCGAAGTCCGATTGGAAGAGTCGGTCCTGGATGACACGGTATTTCTCAAACTCGGATTCCGCAAAAGTCTTGGCAAACTCGGCGGTAATCTTTCCGGCATCCTGCAGGGCGGCGTTGTCGGTCGCTTCAAGAATCATGTCGATACGTTTTGCCCAGTCTTCCATCGTCATCGGGATATGCCGTTTCGCCATGACCTCCGCCATATCGAGAACGGCGTTGACCAGGCGTCCCATTATTTCAAGTTCATTGCCCTTGAGATAGTTTTTGGCGATGCTGACATCGGTCTTGACAATCTTCCCTTCGGGAGCATTCTCCCATGTGGTCAGACCCATGTGCTCCTTCTCGGCATCGGCACGCTCGACGATAAGTTCGGCGGCGGTATGACCGTGAGTCGCATAGTGCATCTTATTCTGAATCTTCTTGAAGAACAGCCTGGTAGTGGGCGCATCACGGTTATAGTCGATTGCCGTGGCATAAATATCCGTCAGTTTCTGATAGAACCGCCGCTTACTGAGGCGAATCTCCCGTATCTCGGCCAACAGATGCTCGAAATAGTCGATGTTGAGAAACGCCCCGTTCTCCATGCGCTTCTTGTCGATCACATAGCCACGGATGGCAAACTGACGTAAGATGAAAGTACACCACTGCCTGAACTGCGTGGCCCGCGTGCTGTTCACGCGGTAGCCAACACTGATGATGGCATCAAGATTGTAGAAAGTTGTATTATACGATTTCCCATCCGATGCAGTTGTTTCCATTTTGGAAATAACTGAATCCTCTGAAAGTTCTCCGCTCTCAAATATATTTTTCAGATGTTTGCTAATGGCAGGAATCCCCACATCGAAAAGTTCTGCCATAGCCTTCTGCGTACACCACACAGTTTCATCATGGTACACCACCTGCACGCCCGATTCTTTCCCTTCAATCTGAAAAATCAGGAACTCCGCCGTGCTATTCCGAATCTCAAACTTCTTCGCCATAGTCAATTATATTAGATAGATACCATTAGTAGTATCTTTTCATCATTGGGGCTTGGATTTGGGGTAGGCGCGTTTGGAGTGGAGTTTGCTTTTTACCTGGTCGAGTTCGGCCATGGTGCTGTATTTTGCCTCGCCGAAAAGGTGGCGGACATCGGAGGCGTATCCAAGGGCCATAGCGAGGCGGATGAGCGATTCGAAAGAGATAAGGCCTTTCTGCTCGAAGCGTGCGACGGTTGACAGCGGCACTCCGGATTTCTCAGCAATGCGCCTGCGGCTGATGTTTTTCTCGACACGGCGACGGCGGAAGTTGTCGGCGACCTCGCGTGCGATGTCTTCCTCATTGTCCAGCACAAAGCCCTCCAAAAGTGCCAACAGGTTGTTACTATTGCCCGAATTCATCATAATACTACCAATATCATGCTACAAATTTACGCATTAATCCCGAAAGAAACAAAATAAATTTTAAGTCATAGTTACAAACTACAAGGCAAAAACATCAGAGAAAAATAATACTTCTCAAAATTGGCGTTTTTGAGAAGTATTCGATTGCCATTTGAAGGGGTTCGCCGACGTATATAGTTTATTTTAGTTCCCATTTTGGAAGGAATATCCTTGCAAATATAGGACTAAAATTTTTAAGAGAATATTTATTCCCAATTCTATTGAGTTAGAACCGTGGTCTTATGGTATGAGTCTCGCGGTGACGAAGCGGGTGAAGCGGGCGAGGCCGTCGCGGAGGCGGGAGCGCTGGGTGGCGATGTTCCAACGCATGAAGCCTTCGCCGGCGGGGCCGTACATGGTGCCGGCGTTGAGCCACAGGCCGGTCTCGTCGCGGAGTTCTTCCTCGAGGATGGCGGAGGGGATGCCGAGGGCGCGGCAGTCCATCCACACCAGATAGGTGCCCTCGAGCCGCGTCAGCGTGAATGCGGGGAGGTGTTCGGCGCAGTATTCAGCCATCAGGGTGTAGTTGCCGTGGATGTATTCGAGGAGTTGCTCGAGCCATTCGGCGCCGTTGCGGTAGGCCTCGACGGTGGCGATGACGCCGAAGGGGTTGACATCGCAGACCTCGTTGTCGTTGATGGCGCGGTCGATGCGCATGCGCATGTCGCCGTCGGCGCAGACTATGTTGGCAATCTGCAGACCCGCGATGTTGAAGGCCTTGCTCGGCGACACGCAGGTGACGGAGCGTGCCGCGAAGTCGGGTCTGATGGACGCGAAGGGGGTGTAGCAGTAGGGAGGGAAGACGAGTTCGCAGTGGATTTCGTCAGAGATGACGATGACGTCGTAGCGCATGGCTATCTCGCCCATGCGGGTGAGTTCTTCGCGTGTCCAGACGCGCCCGGCGGGGTTGTGGGGGTTGCACAGCAGGAAAAGGCGGACGGCGGGGTCGGCGCAGTGGCGCTCGAAGTCGGCGAAGTCTATGCTGTAGTCGCCGTCCTTATAAACGAGGGGACACTCGTCAATCCCGCAGCCGTTGTTGCGTATCGACGAGAAGAAGCAGTTATAGACGGGAGTCTGGACCAACACCTTGTCGCCGGGACGCGCGAGGGCCTTGATGATGGCCGAGAGCGCCGGGACCACGCCGGAGGTGTAGATGATTGTGCGCGGGTCGATGGCCCAGCCGTGGCGCGTGCGGAACCAGTCGCAGACAGCGGCGTAGTATTCCTCGCCGACAAGGGTGTAGCCGAAGATGCCCTGGTCGACACGGCGGCGCAGGGCATCGGTGATGCAGGGAGCGGTCCGGAAGTCCATGTCGGCAACCCACATGGGCAGGATGTCGGGGTTATCGGAAGAGTCCCATTTGTATGAGTTGGTTCCCCGGCGGTCGGTGGGGGAGTCGAAGTTGTAGGTCATAACTATGACTTATTACGTATGGAGATTTCGCAGTTGTCGGGGGCTTTGGCGAACTCGTCGTGGGTGATCGAGCCGATGGCGTCGGCTACGATGGTGCCGGAGGTGGGGTTCTTGATGTTGGTGATGGCTCCGCGGATGTCGGCATGGAGTGTCGAGTACTCGAAGGCGCGGTCGCAGTCAGGGCCGAAGGTGCAGTCCTCGAGGATGAGGTTGTCGGCGTAGCACAGGGGCTGCTCGCCGGTGATATGGCAGCGCACGAGACGCAGGTTGCGCGAGTGCCAGCCAAGATACTCGCCGTTGAGCTCGGAGTCGTAGACGGTGGTGTCCTCGCACTCCCAGAGGGCGTCCTTGGTAGTGATGCGGGCGTTGTGAATCTCGACGTTGCGACAGTACTGGAAGGGGTACTTGCTGTCGGAGACGAGGCCGTCGACGCGGATGTTCTCGGAGAAGAAGAAGGGGTATGTTCCGCCGTGGAGCGTGAGGTTGCGGACGCGGATGTCACGGCAGCGCCAGAAGATTTCGTCGGCGTCGTTGATGGTGACGTTCTCGATGTCGATGTCGAACATCTCGCGGAACATCTTGGGGGCCTCGATGACGGTATCGCGCATCTTCAGGTGGTCGGAGTACCACAGCGCGGAGCGTCCTCCGACATCGAAGAAGCAACGGTCGATCTCGAAGCCGTGGACGTGCCAGAAGGGGTAGTTGCCCTCGAAGCGGCAGTCGCGGCAGACGATGTTTGAACATTCCTTGATGGCGGACTCGCCCTGGCGGATTATGACGTTCTCGAGCAGGAGGTCATGGCTTCCGAAGAGGGGACGCTCGCCGCCGAATTCCTTATCTTTGATAACTTGCATGGTTGAATTTTGGTTTTATGTTCTGTATGGTTAATGAGGGAGGTGCCACTGGCTGAGGGAGGTTGCATCAATGGGCGCGAACGGGATGTCATTCGCGCAGACGTGAGTCGATGATGATGGTGACGGGGCCGTCGTTGACGAGGCTGACGGCCATGTCGGCTCCGAAGATGCCCTGCTCGACGGGAGGCAGGGCGGCTCCGAATTCGTCGCGTACCACGAGTTCGGCCGGGGTTGCGGCGCGGAGTTCACCGGCAAGGATGTCGCAGTAGCGCTGATAGAGTCCGCGTGCCTCGTCGCCGCGCGAGGCGCGGATGTACGACGGACGGTTGCCCTTGCGTGTCGAGGCGGTGAGCGTGAACTGGCTGATGGCGAGGACACGTCCGCCGACGGCACAGACGGAGAGGTTCATCACTCCGTCGGCATCGTCGAAGATGCGCAGCGAAGCGGTCTTCTTCGCCAGCCACGCGGCATCGTCGGCTGTGTCGCCGTTCTCGACGCCTACCAGCACCATAAGTCCGCGGCCTACGGAGCCGACGACAACACGCCCTTCGGGCCTGCCGGCAACCGGGCCGTCGACCTCGACGGAGGCGCGGGTCACTCTCTGTATGACGATTCGCATGAGGGATGTCGTTATGACTGTTTTCGGGAAAAACCGGCCTGAAGGGAAGTATTTGTCAAGTATAAACAAAAAACAGGGCCGTCAGTGTGCAAAATTAAGAAAATTTTTGCAACTGACGGCCACTGCCGGAGATTAAATTTTCACGCCATGCGCCGCACTGCCTTCATGCCGGAGACTGCATGGCTTCAGGCAAGATGTATCAGCGTACGACAACCTTGGCCGTGGTCGGACCGGCGACCACTACATAGAGGCCGGGGCTAAGGGCTACGGCTGCCTCGCCGACACCGCGGGCCACGAGACGGCCCTCGGGAGTGTATACGGCATAAGGCGCATCGGAAAGACCGCTGACAACGACATGTCCGGCGACTGTGCGGATGACGGCGGCGGAGGATGCGGATACGGACTCTATGCCTGTTGTGGAGTCGACGGTGGCGGGAGCGGAGAGTTCGGACTCACCGGGCTCGTAGACCGCGGAGACGCGGAAGGTGTGGACGCCTTCGGCAACATCGGCCAGGTAGGTGGTCTCGGCAACGGGGTCGGCGTTCAGTCTCGAGCCGTCGCAGTAGACGTTGTAGCCGAGGTGGACGAGCGGGCTGACGGATGCGTCGGGAGCATAGGAGATGTCATCGATCATGAGCTGCCATGTGTCTGCGGCAACAGAACGGATGGCGAAGCGCCTGGCGCCTGCGGGGAGACTGGCCTCGACGAGCGAGTAGGCCGACAGGCCGGACTCACGGACGGTGTAGACCTTGTAGGTGCCGTTGTTGCCGAATTCCTTGAGTTGGACGAACTTGCCGGGGTCATTGGTGTCCTCGGTCGCGTACCATATCTGAATCTGCTCGGGGCGGGTGCCGTTGTTGTCATCGAAGGCGTTGGCCATGAACGAGACGGTCTGTGCGCGGCCCGAGAGCAGGGGCGAGATTGCCCAGTCGTCGATGGCGCCGAAGTCCTTGCGGTAGCACGATGCGAAATACTTGGTGCCGGAGAAGGCGTTGTTGGGGCCTGCGAAACGCGAGGTCTTGGTGTCCCATACGAAGAAGCCTGCGGGCGAGCCCTGGGCGTGGCCGGGAGGATTGTAGCCGGCACCCTCGATCATCGGGCCGATGGGCATGCCGTCGCGGTCAAGGAAGGTCCAGTCGCCGTAGGAGTCGGCGAAGGGCTCGGCTGACTCGAGGTCATCGGTAATCCTCATCGACTGGGGATTGGCGGTGTCGATGCCCTTCCATGTGAGGACAACGCCGTCGGCGCCTGCCTCGCCGCGGAGGTCGGAAACGCCGTCAAACTCATTGACCGAGCGCTTGACGGTGATGGGCCTGTAGGAGTTGTTGGACTGGTTCTCGTCATCGGGGAACTCGATGCGGATGGAGTAAACTACCTCAGGCTCGTTGAAGAGCGACAGGGTCTGCTCGAAGCCTGTTGTGGTGCTTGCGCCCGGCTCGATGCCGATGACGGGGTTGGCTGCGATTTCCTTGCCGTCGCGGCTGAGGACAACAGAGGCTGACTCGACAGCGCGGCCGCCGTCGTTAAGGACGGTGCAGACGATGGTGAAGGGCTCGCCGGTGGTGACGTGCGAGGGCGATGTGGCCGACTGTGCGACGAGATCGTATTTGGGAGCCTCGCTGACGGTGATGTTGTCGAGCAGGGTATGTGACAGGCCGAGGCACTTGGCGCGGAAGACGAGCTGGATGGTCTTGCCGGCAAACTCGCTGAGCGAGACGCGGGTCTTCGACCACTCTGCGGTAGGAAGGGAAGAATGGTCGACCTTGGCGATTTCCTTGAGTTGTCCGTCACACTGTGCGTAGACGGTGAGGGTGTTGCGGTCGTTGTCGCCGAGGCAGTAATTGAAGAACTGGAGTTGAGGACCCTCGGCGCCCGCGAGGTCGATCTTGGCGGTTACGAGGTCGCCGTACTGGCCGTATTCAGAGCCTACGCCGGCATAGAAGAGGCCGTCGCTGTCCTGCGAGGAGACGTTGTCGAGGCCGCTGTACGAGGCCCAGGCCACGCCGCCGCGCTTGTCGGAGCCGAAAGGCACGTTGTTGTCGCCGGAGTAGAGGGCCGGAACCTTGGTGACGGCGCCGAGTGCGAGGAGTTCGCTGAGCGGGCCGTACTCACTGGCCTGTCCGCGGTTATAGGCTACGACGCAGTAGGAGACGAACGACTGTTTCGAGGCGTCCTTGAGGGCTACGATGGTCTTCTCGGTCTCGGGGAAGTCCTCGAGGAAAGTCGTGGAATAGCCGCTGCCTGTTGCCGAAGGCGTATAGATGCGGTAGGTGATGTTCTCGGCCTTGAGCTCGGTGCCCTTTATGTCCTTGGTGACGGGGTCCCACGAGACCTTGACGACACCCGGCTCGGTCTCGACCACGCGGACACTGCCGGGAGTGACGGGAGCGTAGGGGCCTACGTAGACCTTCTCGGCTACGAAGGGCGCGCCTTCCTCGCCTGCCTCGTTCTTGGTGAGCAACTGATAGGTGAACATGCCGCGGTGGTGTGTCTCGTCACGGAACGATGCCCCGGCGCCGGGGTCGAGGGTCCATGCCTTGAGTTCCTGGCCGTCGCGGAGCAGCGAGACGCTGACCTTGCCCTCCATGGGCTTGCCGACGTTGTTCACGAGCGGAGCCTTGAAGGCGATGTCGACATAGAACTCGCCGGTAGGCTCGGGCTTGACACTGACGTCCTGGAGAGCGCCGGGAGCGGAGGGGGCGTAGCCCTGCTCGACGTCGATGCTTACGCAGTAGAGGCTCATCTTGTTCTTGTCGGAGATGCAGTGGATGCCGACGTAGTAGACGCCGTCCCCGGGAACCTCGAGGGTTCCCTTCACCTCGGGATTGTCCTTGTAGCAGGTTGTGGTGGCCGTGGGGGGAACGACCTGGATTGTCATGGCCTCGGCTGTGGGAGCGGTGCCGAGACATATCTCGTATTTCTCCTCGTTGTATTTGTTGTACGAGCCGAGGATGGCGGTAAGGTCATAGCCCTTGCCTGCCTCGAGGCGGAGGCCGGGGGTAATCAGCCAGTCGTCACCGGCATTATTGCGGTCGTAGTTGTAGCGTGCGCCGACAACGCTTGCGGTCCATGTCTTGCCGTCGTTGTTGGCGTCGATGACTGTCATGTCATCGAGGGCTGTAGTACTCTTAAGGTCCTTGTGGTAGGGCAGAAGATGCGCCTCCTGGGCCGAAGCCTGCCATGAAGGGGCTGCCAGTGCGGCAAGAATAAATGCCGTGAGCAGATGTTTTTTCATTAGAAACTGTGTTTAGTGGGTAATGGGATGAATAACACTCAGACGTGAATGGATGGGGTTGGAATTGGATTCTTGCAGTAGGGAAATTTGATTTTTATAGATTTGAAAGTGTAATGAATGGGAGAGATGTTGTTTTTGAAACAAAAAAAGCGCCAATATGGTTGGCGCAAATGTAAAAATATTTTTTAGAATGTCAAAATTTATTTTATTTCCCCGAACATCTGCAAGCAATTCCAGGCAAAACCATGCAAAATGTCAAAACCACATGGTCGAGGGACTCCGTTCCCGGCAGCGGATGTGGCGTGAGGGAGGCAGACTCACTCCGGCGGCGTGGATTCAGGAGGACCGGGGACGGCGGTGGAAGTGAGGGCTGACTTGAGGAGTGCGGCCTTGGCGGGGCCGACGATGGCGGCGATTTCCTGTACGGGTGCCTCGCGTATTCGCTTGACCGAGCGGAAGTGGCGCAGGAGGGTGGCTGCAGTCTTGGGGCCGATGCCCTTGATTGAGTCTAACTCACTGGCAATCTGACCCTTGGAACGCAAATCACGGTGGAAGGTGATGCCGAAGCGGTGGGCCTCGTCGCGGAGATGCTGTACAACTCGCAGTGACTCAGAGGTTTTGTCGACATAGAGGGGATAGGAATCGCCGGGGAAGTAGATTTCCTCGAGGCGCTTGGCGATGCCCACGACGGATATCCTGCCGTGCAGGCCTATCTCGTCGAGGGCCTCGACCGCGGCCGACAACTGGCCTTTGCCGCCGTCGACAACGATGAGTTGGGGCAGGTCCTCGCCCTCCTGCATGAGGCGTGTGTATCGGCGGGTGAGGACTTCCTTCATCGAGGCGAAGTCGTCGGGGCCGACAACGGACTGAATCTTGAAGTGGCGGTAGTCCTTCTTGCATGGTTTGGCGTCGCGGAAGACCACGCATGAGGCGACGGGATTCGTGCCCTGGATGTTCGAGTTATCGAAGCACTCGATGTGGCGCGGAAGTTCGGGGAGGCGGAAGTCGGCCTTCATGCGCTCGAGGGTGCGCATGGTGCGTTCCTCGGGGTTGTGCTTCTCGAGGTGCTTGAGGTCGTCGGTACGGGTCTGCCGTGCGTTCTGCCGGGAGACCTCGAGGAGTTTGGCCTTGTCGCCGCGGCGGGGAACGGTGAAGGTGATGCCGGGCATCTCGACCTCGGGGGGGTCGGCTACGACAATCTCGTCGTAGGTCACGCCGAGCGACGTGCGCACCTCGTCGATGGCATAGGCGAGGAGTTCGGTGGCGGGCTCGTCGAGGCGGCGCTTGTAGCGCAGGGTCATGGAGCGTACCACGGCACCGCGGCGAACGTGCATGTAGTTTATGTAGACGTCGGTACCTCCCTCGTCGTCGATGCCGAAGACGTCGAGTTCGTCGATGCTGCGCGAGACGATGACCGAGCGCGAGCGGTAGTTGAGTATGAGATCGTACTGGTTCTTGAGTTCCTGAGCCTCCTCGAAGCGCAGCTGCTCGGCCATGGCCTGCATCTCGTCCCTGAGGTGGGTGAGGAGTTCGCCGGTCTCGCCGCGGAGAATCTGCTTGATGCGGTCGATGTAGACGCCGTACTCCTCGGGGGTGATCTTGCCGACACAGCATCCGCGGCATTTCTTGATGTGGTACTTCAGGCACAGGCGCCCCTTGCCGCGGCTGAGGTAGTCGGGCGTTATGTTCAGGGCACAGGTGCGTATGGGATAGAGGTCGGAGATGAGGCTTAGGACTGTGCGGGCCACGGCCTGGTTGGTGTAAGGGCCATAGTATTTCGAGCCATCCTTCACCATCTGGCGTGTCATGAACACGCGGGGAAAAAGTTCGTTGGTGACGACAATCCAGGGATAGGACTTGTCGTCCTTGAGTAGGACGTTGTAGCGCGGCTGGTGTTCCTTGATCATGGAGTTCTCGAGGTTGAGTGCGTCCTGCTCGGTGGGCACGACGATGTAACTCATGTCGGCGATGGCGCGGACAAGCAGGTTGGTGCGGAGGCAGTCGTGTGTGCGGTTGAAGTATGACGAGACGCGGCGCCTGAGGTTCTTTGCCTTGCCCACATATATTATGCGGCCATCGGAATCGTAGTATGTGTATACGCCGGGGGTTGTGGGGAGAAAGGATATTTTCTCCATCAGTTCGGGTGATTTCTGGTGCTTGGGCATGGCGGGATATAAGTATTAGGTAAGAGTTATGAGTTACAAAATATGTATCAGGTCCGGGTTGTGGGTTACGAGTCGCGGC
>CALKRW010000035.1 GCA_937989585.1 uncultured Porphyromonadaceae bacterium
ACTCTAATTTAACATATAGGCGCCACAATCGCCCGCGCGGTTAACATAAGTTGACGCTTGCCGCCCCTCTGATACGATACTCTTTCCGGAAACTATAATATTTGACCGGTAAAAATTAAATCAAGGCATGGGAGGCTGAGGACGAAAGTGCTTCTCTTTGCGATAAAGCAGATCTATCTGTGATGCGGTAAGAATCTTGTTATATTTTTTATAATACTTCTCACGAATATCCATGATCGCGCGGGCTATATGAAAACGATTATCGTTATTCTTTTTCAACTGGGCATCCGTGAGACTTTCGCCTTCAGAAGGGAAGGTGATGGGATATTTGCTGAACACTGCTTCTATCTCGGAGCAGCAACTAATATATAATGGAACAAATTTTGCACTTACAGCATCTGAAAGATTCATGGCCGTGGAAAGGCGAGCGGCCTGCTCTGCTGGAGTATATTTAGGTACTCGATCGGCTTTATGCCGATGCCCACGATTAGATTTAGACGTACGAGAGGCCTTTGGCACCTTTGGCGCACGCTGTACCTGAACTTTATGAGTCCTCGGTTTCGGACACTCCGAAGTTTCTGCCTGCGCGGGAGCAAGCGCGAAGACAAGTGCAAAAAGAATAATGATGAATTTTTTCATTGATGTCGAAAAAAATGAGGATTGTATAAAAGGAGAATGGACGCAATATATATTATCGCTTAATATAACCAAAGGAGAATGTCGGCAGATTCCGTTTCGTCCGAGCGGGTCCATTCATGACTAGATGCAGAACGGCTGGAATTATCGGCTATATCAGCGCTATGATACTGAACGGCAGTGGAATTTGCCGGAGTGGGCGGGGGAGTAATAGTCTTATCGACTTGATGAGACGTAAACATCAGAGTTGCCGAAACGCCGACAGCAACAAGCAGACAGGCGACCGCAGCCGCAGCCGACCAACGCATTACCACACGACGCAAAGTTATTTTGCGGGACCTGCGTGCGGCGAGACGCATCTGCCCGATGATGCGCTGCCTTTCACTGTCAAAGAAATCCTCGGGTACAGTATAAATCTCTCCACGGATCAACAACGGGTCATTATCCCGGACGAATGTTCCAAGAGAATCACTGTAAGAAGATGTGTCTTGCTTTTGTTTCATTTAAGGGAAGTTTTGAAAAAAATTAAGGAGAGAAGGATAAAAAATCCGGAGAGAGAAGAATAAGTTGAGGAGTGATGAGCCGTATTTCAAGTTACCGGCTCAAGGAGAAATTTCTTGATTTTTTCCTTAGCGTGATGGTAAACCACGCGAATGGTATCCGGAGAGCCGCCGACAATCTCGGCAATCTGAGCGTAAGACATCTCGTCATAGTGACGGAGATTGAATACAGAGCGCTGAGCCTGTGTAAGATTCAGCAAGGCCTGATTGAAGCGGAGGAGCCTCGGATCAGGGTCCGTGTCACCAACCTCATCGGCAAGCCGCTCGGCCAGATGTTCTGACACCTGTTCATCCGACAAATGGCGCGAGGAAAGTAAGCGCATTGCCTCGTTTGATGCGATTCTGTAAAGCCACGACTGCGCCGCCGCCGGCTCACGAAGCGAAGAGAACGCTCCGACAGCGCGCAAAAAAGTCTCCTGACACACATCGCACGCGTCATCATGACTGACAACAAGACGGCGGACGTAGCGATATATTGGCTCATAATAACGCTCGGCCAGTTCGTCAAGAGTAATTCGGTCGTCAGGTTGCTTTTTGCGGAATAGGCTCATGCGCACTAATTATAGTATGGACCCGCGCAAACGAGTCAGGTAAAAAATCCGATTGGTTCATTTGATAAGACAGATAAAAGATAAAAACATATACTGGCCCAGCATAATTTTAAATATCATTAACTATTGGCGCGAGGTTTTGACTGACAGAGTGTCGAAAAGTCAACGAAGTTCGGGAATAATTCTTAAATTTGCACATTAAAAGCCAGACGAACATGGACGTCAACGAAAATAATACGAAACAAAATCAGTTATCGGTTTACAGGCGCGGCGCTGAAGACGGCCTAGGCTTCGGCATCTATCTTTCATTTCTAATGCTCGCCATGATGCTGACCTTTCATGAACCGTTGCTGTCACTTGTGTCACTTGCCATGATCATCGGTGTTCCCTTCATCGCTTACCGCAGTCTGAGAAGAGGCGTTCGCGGGCGTCTGTATGGCGGCCGATTCTCCGAGGCATGGATGCACGGAATTTCGGTGTTCTTCTTCGGAGCACTGATAATGGGTCTAGTAATGTACGTCTATATTCGTTTTTTTGATCCGGATTATATAGCGGACAATGTGCGGCATGCCATTGTTGTGCTACGCGACAACCCTTCGGCGGACAGCATGGAAACCGCCCGCAGGCTACAGATGATGATTGACAAGAAACTGTTGCCCGGACCAATCCAACTGGTCTTTGCCACGATATGGCTTGTTGTCTTTACCGGCTCGCTGCTGTCGATGCTGCTGTCGATGATCGCCATCAACAGCGAACGCAAGCGTAGCATAGAGAAACGTTCTGACAATTCCAAATAAGTAAAATACAATATAATATTTAGCAATATGGATATTTCTGTTGTCGTTCCACTTTACAACGAGGCCGAATCCCTGCCTGAACTCGAAGCATGGATACGCCGCGTGATGGACGAAAACCACTTCACATACGAGATAATCTTCGTGAACGACGGCTCGACTGACGAATCATGGGAAGTCATCGAAGGACTCGCAAAAGAGAATCCCAATGTGAAAGGCGTATCGTTCCGCCGTAACTATGGCAAGAGCCCGGCTCTTAACACGGGGTTCGCACGCGCCGAGGGTGATGTGGTGATTACTATGGACGCCGATCTACAGGACAGTCCGGACGAGATTCCCGAACTCTACCGCATGATTACAGAAGACAAGTACGATCTGGTTTCAGGATACAAGAAAAAACGCTACGACCCCCTTTCAAAAACCATCCCCACGAAACTGTTCAATGCCACGGCACGCAAAGTATCGGGCATCAAGAATCTTCACGATTTCAACTGCGGTCTGAAAGCATACCGCAAACCTGTGGTCAAGCACATCGAGGTCTACGGCGACATGCACCGCTACATACCTTATCTTGCAAAAAACGCAGGTTTCGGCAAAATCGGCGAGAAGGTCGTACATCACCAGGCACGCAAGTATGGCAAGACCAAGTTCGGTCTCGACCGATTCGTCAACGGTTACCTCGACCTTGCCACACTCTGGTTCACAGGTAAATTCGGAGCAAAGCCCATGCATTTCTTCGGCCTCATGGGTTCGCTGATGTTCTTCCTGGGCTTTATCGCCGTGATAGTCGTTGGCGCCGTAAAACTCTACAATATGTATCACGGCAACCATTATATTCTGGTAACCGACTCGCCGTACTTCTATCTGTCGCTGACACTGATGATACTCGGCTCGCAACTCTTCCTTGCCGGTTTCGTAGGTGAACTTGTTGTGCGAAACTCTCCGCGTCGCAACGACTATGAAATAAACCACGAACTGAACATCGGACAGATCGGAGAGAAGGATTTTTAAAAGACATAAATCATGTATACACAATTTTTAGACCTCATACACAAACGTTACTCATGCCGCAACTTTATGCACGATGAAGTCAACGACGCCCAGATAAGCGGTGTTGTCGAGGCTGCCCGTCTTGCTCCATCGGCCTGCAACCGCCAGCCATGGACTTTCGTCGCCGTTCGTGACAAAGCCACCCGGGTGCGTATACTCGCCAAATCCCGTCCGGCATTTCTCGATGCACCGGTTGTCATCGTGGCCTGCGGTCACCACGACGAGGCGTGGCACAGACCTTCGGACGGCAAAGACCACACGGATGTTGACGTTGCGATAGCAGTGGAACATATGTGTCTGGCCGCCACTTCAATGGGTCTTGCCACATGCTGGGTTTGCAGTTTCGACACTGATGCCACAAGGGAGGCTCTGGGACTTCCTACATATGTCGAACCTATTGCGCTTCTGCCTTTGGGGTACAGCGCAGACAGCGAACCCGCTCCCGCCAAGACACGCAAGAATATCGACGATGTACTCCGACTGGAGAAATATTGAACCATGCGCAAATCAATTGCATACATATCATTGAGCGTAATCGCCGGTCTCCTGGCCGCACTTTCGGGTGTATCATGCAACACTCAGGGTTGCACAGACAACCGCAGTTCCATACCTCTGGCGCAATTCTACTCCTATTCCACGCTGGAATCAATTTCGCTTGATTCGCTCGAAATCACAGGAGTCGGTGCCCCGGACAGCGCTATCCTGCTTGGTCCCGGCAGTCGCGTCAGTGAAATACACCTGCCGATGCGTGCCTCCGAGAACAGCACATCCTGGTGCTTCGCATATCGATGGAAGGCTCTTGACGATGAGCGCAACAACGATACCCTAACCTTTGTATATGACGCCATACCATACTTCGCGTCGGACGAGTGTGGCGCCATGTACCGTTACCGCATCACCGAAGTGCGATATACACGTCACCTTATTGATTCGGTAGGAGTGATTGACTCCCTGATCACCAATGTCAACGATGATGACATCAACATCTACTTCCGCACTGCTGACGAGAACACCCGTTCGACAGACAGACACAAAATCAGAATGAGATGAAACGACGTCAACCATTTTACATAGTTCTCGCTGTCTGTGCACTCTGCTTTTCCGGCTCTATTTCGGATATCTTCGCACAGCGCCGAATCACTCCCGTTCAGGCTCCGTCAGCCCAACGGGCGCCTGTTGACTCGGCTTTGATACGCGAACGCGAACTCAAGGCCCGTCGCTCACGGTCTGTACACTACCATGACGATCAAGGACGCATTATTATGGTGGACACGGTGACAAACACCGAATGGGTCGACTCCACCATGCTCCCCATACCGCCCAAGATGCTTTATCCACTTGTCCAGGATCTCAGCATCGGAGTCAACATATTCGATCCTCTGATGCGTGCTTTCGGACAGAAATACGGCGGTGCAGACGTCTCGGCCTCGCTTGCGATGCACAACCGATATTTCCCTACATTTGAGTTCGGTCTCGGTGCCGCCAAGAACACACCTTCAGGCAACAACTTCACATACCATACACCTCTTTCCCCCTACATACGTTTAGGTGCCGACTATAACTTTCTGTACAACTCCGATCCGGCCTACCGTCTCCTCGCCGGCATCCGCTATGGTTTCTCAATATTCAAATATTCGGTAGACAATGTGACACTCCCTGACAATTACTGGCAGGAAGAAATCATAATGTCGATACCTTCCACATCGGTTACCGCAGGATGGCTGGAAGTCTCCCTGGGACTTAGAGTCAGAATCTGGGAGTCCCTGTCTGCCGGCTGGCAGGTAAAATACCACTCCATACTGCATCAGACACATCCCGTTTCGGGTAACGCATGGTATATACCCGGCTATGGGACATCAGGGTCCGCCATTTCGGCCTCGTTCAGTTTATTCTACACGTTCGACCTGAACAAAAAGAAGAAAGCCGAAGTTAATAATACAACGGAGGACGAGCCCCAGGAAGCTCTGCCATGACAGGTCTACCCTTTAGGCCGTCCCCCACATACATAACTAACACACAAACTCCCCGCTATGAAAAAGATAGTTATAGTAGGCGCATCTTCAGGCATGGGGCTGCAGATAGCACATGACTTTGCCATCATGGGCTGGCGCGTTGGCATGGCCGCAAGACGTACCGAGCCTATGGCAGCCCTGAAAGAAAAGTTTCCCGAACAAATTGAATATGCCGAACTGGACGTGACAGCCACCGATGCCGAGAAGCGCTTCTACGACCTTGTCGAGAAGATGGACGGCATGGATACTATGCTCTATTGCGCAGGCTGCGGATGGAACAACCCCGAACTCGACGAGACCCGCGACATGCAGACGCTGGAGACAAATGTCATAGGTTTTACCAAGATTGTCAACGCAGCCTATAAGTACTATAAGGCAACCGCCAACGTCACTCCCGGTCAGATTGCGGCTATCACCTCCATCGCCGGAACCAAAGGCATAGGTATCTCTGCCACTTACTCCGCATCCAAACGCTATCAGAGCATATACCTCCAGGCAATTGACCAACTCGCCCACCAGCAGCACGTCGATGTCGATGTCACGGAAATACGTCCGGGATTCGTCGAGACACCCTTCCTTAGTACCGCTACTTCGGAATATCCGATGACAATGCCGGTGGAATATGCGTGCCGGAAAATAGAGCGTGCCATACTTCTGCGCCGTCACCGTGCAACCATCGATTCGCGCTGGGCCATTGTGACAGCCCTTTGGCGCCTTATTCCCGCCCCACTCTGGCGTCATATCGGACTGAAATAGAACTTCATCCAGTACGTTTTTCCTTGACAAAAAGTGAATATGCACTGCATATACGGGTTGAAAGTTGCACAATCCAAAACTATTGCCTAACTTTGCCAAGCAAAAGAGATGTGATGATTTCCGTCTCTTATGTAACGCCCTGATGGCGGAATCGGTAGACGCGACGGTCTCAAACACCGTTGGAGCAATCCGTGCCGGTTCGACCCCGGCTCAGGGTACCTTAATGGCAGGCCGACATATTTCGAGTATGTCGGTCTCATCATTTTAAAATATTACGACCCGGTTCCATTCCTTATGGACCGGGTCGTGGTGTATTAGGGTTTACTGTGCGGGGAGGTTATCTCATTTCGGTGTAGGTTACTTTGTCCATGTCGCCGTAGTCGAGGTTCTCGCCACCCATGCCCCAGATGAACATGTAGTTGGAGGTGCCTGCGGCAGCGTGAATCGACCATTCGGGAGACATGACAGCCTGCTCATTCTGGAGCCAGATCAGACGCTCTTCCTGTGGTTCGCCCATCAGGTGGAGGACAGCGTTACCGGGCTTCAGGTTGAAATAGAAGTATGCCTCGACGCGACGGTCGTGTGTGTGTGCGGGCATTGTGTTCCATACCGAGCCGGGCTTGAGTTCTGTCAGACCCATCTGCAACTGGCAGGGACCCTCCTCAAGGACGTTGGAAACAATAAGTTGGTTGATCTCGCGGTCATTGCTCTCCTCGAGCGAGCCTGCCTTGATGACATTGGCCTTGATTGAGCCTTTGCGACCGTCAATGGTGATGAGTTGGGTCTTGTAGGCCTTGTGAGCGGGTGTCGAGTTGATGTAGAACTTGGCGGGGTTTGCGTTATCCTTCGAGCGGAAGGTGACTTTCTGATTGCCACGGCCTACATAGAGGGCATCCTTGAAATGAAGTTCATAGTCCTTGCCGTCGACATTGACTATACCGTCGCCACCGATGTTGATTACACCGAGTTCGCGGCGCTCAAGGAAATATTTTGCCTTCAGGGGATCGATTGTCTCGAGTTCAACAACCTGGGTAGGGATGACACCGCCATAAATCAGACGGTCGTACATCGAATATGTGAGGTTGATGACATTCTCCTCCATCACCTTGGGCATCATGAAGTGCGAGCGAAGTTGCTCGGTGTCATAGTGCTTGACATCATCGGGATGGCAGGCGCGCAGGATGGTGTAATTAGTCTTGGCTGAAGCAATCATGGCTGTGAGTGCTATTGCTGCGGTTAAAATTATTTTTTTCATTGTGGTTTATTTCTTTTGCTTTGCTTTTTTCTGATTTTTCTTTTCGTCCTTTATTTCCTCACGGGCCACAATGCGCTCATCACGGACAAGTTCGGCGGGAGCAAGGCGTATCATGCGGCGGCGGTTCCATATCACCAGACCCAAGGTAGCCAGGGTGAGAAGGGCCGCGCCTATCCACTTGAGCGAATTGACACACCAGAATATAACCAGCGAGAATGGACTGCCGGCGAAGTCAAGACTGCCGGCCTCAAAGCCCGCAGGAACCTGTACAGACGCGTCGTCGGGATGCATTGCAGCCACGTCGCGCGCGGCCTCGGTGAAATAAGGTGCGAGATAGGTGGCAATGTAGAGCGCCATTACTATGGCCACGATACCCACTACTATAGTTTTAAACACGTTACCCTTTGTGAAAGGCAGAACGAGCGGGAAGATGTAGAACATACCCGCAAGCGATGCCAGAGGCAGGAACTGGTTGCCGGGCATAAGCACGGCTATAACCAGGGTGATAGGAATCAGGATAATCGAGGCAACAAGTGTAGCGGGGTGTCCGATTACGAGTGCCGGGCTCATACCAATCGACAGCCCCTCGGCTCCCTTGAATTTGGTGGCGATGAGTTTGCGGGTAGCATCGGAGATAGGCTTCAGGCCCTCGATAAAGAGCACTGTCACACGCGGAATAAGTTCCATCACGGCGCCCATCTTCACGCCAAGCGTGAGTATGCCGGGAATATTGTCTACAATCTTAGTGAAATTAAGTCCATACGAGAAGCATCCGATGATGATGCCCACAATCACACCGAGGAAAAGCGGCTCACCGAGTAGGCCGAAACGCTTTTTCATGCCATCGGCGTCGATATTGAGTTTGTTTACGCCGGGGATTGCATCGAGCACCTTGTTGATAACCCAGGCAAAAGGCGCGTAGGCCGCACAGAAAGGCTGAGGAATGCTGATGCCATCGACATCCTTATAGAATTTCTGGAAACGTGGAGCGGTGACATCGGCGATCACAAGAGTGATTATATAGCAGATGATTGCGGCGAAGAAGCCCCACGCCACACTGCCCCCTGTAGCGAAATACACCACGCCTCCGATAAAGGCGAAGTGCCAGTAATTCCAAAGATCAATGTTGACTGTGCGGGTGCCCTTGCAAACAAGCAATAAGATGTTGACAAGCAGGCAAACCGGAATAATAAACGCGCCTACAGCCGTGTTGTATGCCACTGCGGCGGCTGCAGGCCACCCCATGTCAAAGACCTGTAACTGCAGATCATAGATTTCGGTTACAGCCTTTAGGGGGTCGGTCATCGAGGTGGTGAGCAGCGCTGTCACGATGCCCAGACCAATGAATCCGACACCAACCTTCAGTCCGCTCATCAGTGACTTTTTGAAACTGAGTTTGATGCACAGACCGAGAATGGTGAATATAATAGGCATCATCACCGCCGCACCGAGGGCAATGATGTATGCAAATACTGAAGCGGCTACTTCCATCATTAAGGCTGTTTACCTATGTAGGCCAGGATGCCGCCGTCGACATAGAGGATGTGGCCGTTTACGAAGTTGCTGGCATCCGAAGCGAGGAATACTGCGGGACCCTCGAGATCCTCGGGAGTGCCCCAGCGGCCGGCTGGTGTCTTTGAGATGATGAACTGGTCGAAGGGATGACGGCTGCCGTCAGGCTGACGCTCGCGAAGGGGTGCGGTCTGGTCGGTGGCGATATAACCCGGGCCGATACCGTTGCACTGTATGTTGGCGCCGCCGAACTCAGAGCAGATGTTGCGTGTCAGCATCTTCAGGCCACCTTTGGCTGCGGCGTATGCGCTGACAGTCTCACGACCGAGTTCGCTCATCATCGAGCAGATGTTGATGATCTTGCCGTGGCCTTTCTTGATCATGCCGGGGATACATGCCTTGGCTACAATGAAAGGAGCAATAAGATCGACATCGACTACGCGGCGAAAGTCCTCGCAGGACATATCCTCCATCGGGATGCGCTTGATGATGCCGGCATTGTTGACCAGGATGTCAATGGTACCGACTGTCTTTTCGATATCGGCGACCATATTCTTGACAGCCTCCTCGTCGGTTACGTCGCAAAGATAGCCCTTGGCATCGATACCGAGTTCCTTGTATGCTGCGAGACCGCGGTCAACGGTAGCCTGACGCGAGCAGTTGAAAACAATCTTTGCGCCAGCCTCGGCGAAAGCCTTGGCGATGGCAAGCCCGATGCCATAAGCGGCGCCGGTGACTAAGGCAACCTTGCCTTCAAGTGAAAAGTTTACCATAATATATTATAATTAAGGTGTAAAGTCTTGTTTGTAATCTTTTATAGAAATTCAATAATATGGGCACATGTCAGCCACGATTATTTACTCTGCCATCTGCTCCATCTCGAGGGAGGCCCAGATGAACGGGCCGAGGCCCTTGGCGTCATTGTCGCGGACAGGCTCGCTGAGATAGTAGGCAAACGAGCCGTCGCGTCTTGGATTCTTTTCCGGGCCGAGGCCAGCTACAGCGCAGCAGTCGGTCAGCGAGATTGTCTTGTCGGGATTGACACGGATGAAGGTGTCGAGAATGGCCTGATAGGCTTCCTTGCCTTTTTCAAGATATTTGGGGTCGACATAGCCCTTGCGTGCGGCTTTGAGCATCGAATATGCGAACATCGATGATGCGGTAGCCTCGAGATAGTTGCCTTCACGCCCGGGAGCGTCCATGACCTGATACCAGAGTTTGCTCTTCTTGTCCTGCCATTTCATGATTCCGGCAAGGCTCTTCTCAAGAAGTTCCTCGACTTCGCCACGACGGGCATAGTCGGCGGGCAGAGCATCCAGAACCTCTACACAAGCCATTGTGTACCAGCCCTGAGCACGTCCCCAGCAATGCTTCGAAAGACCCGTCTCGGGATCTGCCCAGAAAATCTTGCCGGTCGAGTCCCAAGCGTGACGGTTAAGGCCGGTCTTAGGGTCGAATGTACGGTTGTAGGTGGTGACAAGCTGGTCTACAGCATCGTCATAGATGGCTTTTGCTTTTTTGGGCGAAAGTTTCGATGCATTCAGCACACGGAAGGGGAGACCCATGAAGATGCCGTCAAGCCATACCTGATGGGCATAGATGGCCTTGTGCCAGAAAGGACCGTCCTGTGTACGGGGCTGTTTCTCGAGTTGCGACATAAGGGTCGCAATGGCCTTGGCATTTTTTTTTTGCGGGAAGTTCTTCTCGTAGTTTGTCAGAAAGTGCCCGGGGCGAATGTTGTCGAGGTTATAGTCCTCGATTTTGTAACCGCGGATTTTTCCATCCTCATTAATCATTGTGTCTGTGTACAAGGTACAGTAGTCGAGAATATCCTTGTCACCGTATTTCAGATATGTGTCGAACAGGGCGTCAAGTTCGACACCGATTGCGTAACTCCATTTCGGACGTGTCGAGTAGTCGAGCATGTAACTTTTGGGCTGACGCTTCATTTCGGAGGCGGCCATCCAGCGGCTGTACTTGCCATCGTAGGGCTTCTCGGTGAGGACAAGCGAGTTGTTGATGTAGCAGTTGTTGAAATAGAGGCCGTCAACCTTACCCTTGATGGAGTTGCCGTCGGCTACGCCATTGAAGTGGCAGTTGTCAAGATGTATGTTGCGTACGTTGGCCACTGTGTCGAGGCCGATGATCATGACACCGTATTTGCTCTTCTGGCAGGTAACGTTGTCAAGATAGATGTCACGGACAGTGGGCAGATATCCGCGGCAGCAGATTTCACGGTTCTCATAGTCGAGGTTGATTTTCAGGACGGCTTCCTTGCACTGTCCGACAGTGATGTTGCGGACATAGAGTTTCTCAACGAGACCGCCGCGGCAGGTATTGGTCTTGATGCGGATTACACGGTCGAGATTAGGACTGTCCATATTACAGTTCTCGACAAAGATGTTACGGCATCCGCCGGAAATTTCGCTACCGAGCACAAGGCCGCCGTGGCCGTTGCGCATCTCACAGTTACGGACGATCATGTTCTGGGTGGGAGTATTCCAGAGTCGCCCGTCGGCATTACGGCCGCTCTTTACTGCGATGCAGTCATCACCTGTGTTGAAGTAGCAGTTCTCTATAAGGACGCCGTCGCACGATTCGGGATCACAGCCGTCTCCGTTAGGGCCGTCGTTGTTGATGTGCAGGCCGCGGGCGGTGAAATTCTTGCAAAGCAGGGGATGGATTACCCAGAAGGGAGAGTTGAGAAGAGTCAGGTCTTCCATCAGGACGTTCTCGCACTTGTTGAAGTTGACGAGTTGTGGACGAAGATGGTTGTCTTCGGTGAAACGGCGCTCGTTCATGTCGACGCCGTCTTCGGCAAGTGCCAGCAGACGGGGACGGTTCTCGGGGTCGTTCTGCGAAGGCATTCCCTCCTTCCAGCCGAAGCGTTCCTTGCGCACCCAGTTCCACCATTTGCCGGGTTCGGCGCCACCGTCAATGATGCCTTTGCCGGTAAGGGCAATGTTTTTCTCGCCATAGGCGTATATACAGGGTGAAAGATTCCACAGGTCCAGACCTTCCCAGCGTGTCAGTACCTGAGGATAAAGTTCGGGCTGGAACACAAAGTGGATGGTAGAACCTTCGGCGATATGCAGGTTGACGTTGCTGAGCATGCGGATGGCGCCGGTATCATATGTACCTCCGTCAACAATAACTGTACCGCCTCCTTTCTTGGAGCATTTCTCAATAGCCTTGTTAATGGCCTTCTGGTTTTTTGCAGCGTCAGCACCGGGTTTGGCACCGAACTTGCGGACATCATAGGTTTTGTCTGCAAATGTAGGTTGTACGATTGATTTCTCGACCCTGGGATATTCAGTCTCCCAGACGCCGGCTACAGCAGGCAGGAAAAAGGCGAGCATAGCCGCCAGCAATAAAGTTTTTTTCATGTCTTGATTTGAGATATTAATAGATTTTTGCTTTCCGCTTGCAAAGATAGCCACAATTTTCCGTACGCAAACGGTTTTAAAGCCATATTTTTTCAGACCCTTGACTGACATGATGTTTTTTTCATCATAAAAACATGGAAAATTTGACGATTTGGTATTTTTCGGCAATTTTTATATCTTTGCACCTATCTTAGTGCACTACCTTTGTACTCACTTTAGTCGTACAGCCCGATAAATCTGTACCATACGCTCTTGGAAATTACCTGAAACCAATCTAACCATAAACCAAAATGTATCTCTTAGGCTACGATTTAGGAACCTCGTCGGTGAAAGTCGCAATGGTCGACGCCGAAACCGGCAAATGTGTGGGTTCTGATTTCTACCCCAAAAACGAGGCTCCCATCAAGGCCCTCAACCCAGGCTGGGCCGAGCAGGACCCTGAATCATGGGTAAACTATCTTAAACTTGCCACCCGTTCCGTTTTCGAGAAAACCGGTATCGCCCCTGACGAGATAAAAGCCATCGGCTTCTCATATCAGATGCACGGACTGGTCGCAATTGACAAAAACGGCAAAGTTCTCCGCGATGCCATCATCTGGTGCGACTCCAGAGCAGTTCCTTACGGCGAGAAGGCCTTTGACGAGGTCGGCCACGAAAAATGCCTCAGTCATCTGCTCAACCAGCCCGGCAACTTCACGGCCGCCAAACTCCAGTGGGTTCGAGACAACGAGCCCCAGATTTTCCGGCAGATATATAAGGTGATGCTCCCCGCCGACTACATCGCCTATCGTCTCACAGGAAAGATTCTCACCAATCCCGAGGGCCTTTCCGAATACATGCTCTGGGACTTCAAGGAAAACACGCCCGCCACATTCCTTATGGAACATATGGGCTACTCCCCTGACATTTTCCCCGATGTAGTTCCAACATTCTCGTTCCAGGGCCAGGTCACAGCCGAGGCCGCGCGTGAGTTCGGCCTTGCCGAAGGCACTCCCGTAACCTATCGTGCCGGCGACCAGCCCAACAATGCCGTATCGCTCAACGTTTTCGAGCCCGGAGAAGTTGCCTCTACCGCAGGCACATCGGGTGTCGTATACGGCATAAACGGAACCGTGGACTACGATCCCCGCTCACGTGTCAACAACTTTGCTCACGTCAACCACTCAGCCGACAAGACCCGCATCGGCGTCATGACATGCATCAACGGTACCGGATGTCTAAACTCATGGTGCAAACGCAACATAGCGCCCTCTGACTGTTCCTACGACGAGATGAATGACCTCGCTGCTGAAGTTCCTGTCGGTAGCGCCGGGGTCTCCATCCTTCCTTTCGGCAACGGAGCCGAGCGAGTGCTCGAGAACCGCGAGATAGGCTGTTCGATACATGGCATAAACTTCAACATCCATGACCGCCGCCATCTGCTCCGTGCAGCCCAGGAGGGCATAGTCTTCTCGTTTATGTACGGCATGGAAATCATGAAGTCTATAGGCATGGATATCAACAAGATCCACGCCGGCAAAGCCAACATGTTCCTCAGCCCCGTATTCCGTGACACCCTTGCAAGTGTATCCGGTGCCACAATCGAACTCTACGATACCGACGGTGCTGTCGGAGCCGCCAAGGCAGCAGGTATCGGAGCAGGCATTTACAAAGATAACAACGAGGCATTCGCCTCTCTCGTGAAACTCAGCGAGATTCATCCCGCCGCAGACCGGACACCCTATCTCGAGGCCTACGCCCGCTGGAAGGAATGCCTTGTGCGCGAACTTGCCCGCTGACACACACCATTCCTTTTGAAACATCACATTGTTACATCGAATCAACTATCTAACCAATCTATAAACTTCTATATTAATTATGGCACAGAAAGAATATTTTCCTAATATAGGGAAGATCAAGTTCGAAGGCACCGAGTCACACAACCCCATGGCCTTCCGTTACTATGACGCCGAGCGCGTTGTCCTCGGCAAACCCATGAAAGAATGGCTCCGTTTCGCCATGGCCTGGTGGCACACACTGTGCGCCGAAGGCGGCGACCAGTTCGGAGGCGGCACAAAGTCCTTCCCCTGGAACGTCGGTCCCGACGCCATGACCATCGCAAAACAGAAGGCAGACGCCGGCTTCGAGATCATGCAGAAACTCGGCATTGAATTCTTCTGCTTCCACGACACCGACCTTATCGGCGATCTCGGCGACATCGAGGACTACGAGGGCCGCATGAAGGAAATCACCGAATACCTCAAGGCAAAGATGGCCGAGACCGGCATCAAGAACCTCTGGGGTACGGCAAACGTCTTCGGCAATGCCCGCTATATGAACGGTGCTGCCACCAACCCGGATTTCGATGTCGTTGCACGTGCCGCCGTACAGATCAAGAACGCCATTGACGCAACCATCGCCCTCGGCGGCTCCAACTATGTATTCTGGGGTGGCCGCGAAGGCTACATGAGCCTTCTCAACACCGACCAGAAACGCGAGAAGGAACATCTGGCAACAATGCTGACCATCGCCCGTGACTACGCCCGCTCGAAAGGCTTCACCGGCACATTCCTCATCGAGCCCAAACCCATGGAGCCCACCAAGCATCAGTATGACGTAGATACCGAGACTGTTGTCGGCTTCCTCAAGGCACACGGCCTTGACAAGGACTTCAAGGTCAACATCGAGGTCAACCACGCCACCCTTGCCGGCCACACATTCGAGCATGAACTCTGTGTCGCTGTCGACAACGGCATGCTCGGCTCTATCGACGCCAACCGCGGCGACTACCAGAACGGCTGGGACACTGACCAGTTCCCCATCGACAACTTCGATCTCACCCAGGCCTGGATGCAGATCATCCGCAACGGCGGCCTCGGTAACGGCGGCACAAACTTCGACGCCAAGACCCGTCGCAACTCCACCGATCTCGACGACATATTCATCGCACACATCGCCGGCATGGACGCCATGGCCCGCGGTCTCCTAAGCGCTGCCGAACTCCTTGAGAAATCCCCATATAAGAAAATGCTCGCAGACCGCTACGCATCGTTCGACGGCGGCGAAGGCAAGAAATTCGAGGAAGGCAAACTCTCGCTCGAGGAAGTCGTAGCCTACGCCAAGACCCAGCCCGAGCCCAGACAGAACTCCGGCAAGCAGGAACTCTACGAGGCCATCGTCAACATGTACGCCTGATTGCCCGCCCACAGAACGCATATAAACGAACAAACGAAATGAGTGATGACTTCCGGCCCACTACGGTCCACCCGCCGGGCCGGAAGTCTTCTTTTTCATCCATACCTTAAACATATAATACATGGCTAATCAAGAAAAGGGTTCCAAACTCTATCTTTTCTCCATTGTCCTGGTAGCGGTTCTCGGCGGCCTGCTCTTCGGCTACGACACAGCCGTAATCTCCGGCGCTGAAAAAGGCCTCCAGGCCTTCTTCCTCGGAGCCAAGGACTTCGTCTACACTGACACAATTCACGGCATCACATCCTCATCCGCCCTTCTGGGCTGCATCATCGGCGCTGCAATCTCCGGATTCATCGCCTCTCGCCTTGGCCGCAAGAAAGCCCTGATTCTGGCAGGCATATTCTTCTTCCTCTCGGCTCTGGGCTCATACTACCCCGAGTTCATGTTCTACGACTACGGCGTGCCCAGCGCATCGTTGCTCTGGATGTTCAACTTCTACCGTGTTCTCGGCGGTGTAGGAGTCGGGCTTGCCTCTGCAATCTGCCCGATGTATATCGCCGAAGTGGCCCCCTCGAATCTCCGCGGCACCCTGGTGTCATGGAACCAGTTCGCCATAATCTTCGGCCAGTTGGTTGTCTACTTCGTCAATTTCCTCATCCTCGGCGAACATACTCAGCCTGTCATTGAGAAAATCAGCGAGACCATCTATCAGGTTTCGTCCTCATCCGACCAGTGGACCATAGAGACCGGATGGCGCTACATGTTTGGCTCCGAAGCCTTCGTTGCCGGTGTATTCACCATCCTTGTATGCTTCGTACCCGAATCACCCCGCTTCCTCGCCCTCATCGGCAAGGATGAACGCGCCCTCCACATCCTCACCCGCATCAACGGATTCACCAAAGCCAAAGAAGTACTCCAGCAGATTAAGAATACTGTCGACGTCAAGTCCGAGCGTCTGTTCTCTTTCGGCGTCCTGGTAATCTTCGTCGGCGTGATGCTGTCCGTATTCCAGCAGGCTGTCGGCATCAACGCCGTACTGTATTATGCTCCACGCATCTTCGAATCCATGCACATGGGTGATCCCATGGTCCAGACCGTCATCATGGGCATCGTGAACATCTCGTTCACACTCGTTGCCGTGTTCACCGTCGAGAAACTCGGCCGCAAGCCCCTGCTCATCTGGGGTTCCATCGGCATGGCAATCGGTGCCGCCGGCGTCGCAATCTCCAACGTCTGCACCCTTCCCGCCATCGTGCCCGTCGTCTCGATCATGGTTTACTCCGCATCGTTCATGTTCTCCTGGGGCCCCATCACATGGGTACTCATCGCCGAGATCTTCCCGAACACCATCCGTAGCCAGGCCGTGGCCATCGCCGTGGCATTCCAGTGGATCTTCAACTTCATCGTATCGTCCACCTTCGTGCCCATGTACAACATGAGCCTCGGTTCGATGGGTGACCGCTTCGGCCATTTCTTCGCCTACGCACTCTACGGCGTCATCTGTGTCATCGCAGCAATCTTTGTTGCCAGACTCGTTCCCGAGACCAAGGGCAAGACTCTCGAAGACATGACCGCTCTCTGGCGCAACCGCTCCAAGAAATAACAACTGCTGAAATATCATCCGACGCAATCTAAGCACAGCGCGTCAGATATTACCCTTACAGACCGGGCCATCCTTTCAATGAATCGGATGGCCCGGCATTTTTTCTCATATTTGCCTACAAAACACATCACTCGTCAATTATTACCCCATTTTAGATTTGATTTTCATCCTTCCGTAATCCTCTGTAATATTACTTTTGCGCCAGATTTACAGGAAGACTCCAATCCCTGACACATCATCGTTTATATAATCTATATAATTGCGATTTTTTCCTATCAATTAACCAAAATAATTTACCAATCAAAAAACAAACCCATGAAAAGACTTAAGATCTTTGCTGTCCTTATCGCGTTTCTGACCGCATGGACAGCCAAGGCCGATGAAGTCCTCATTCCGACCGCAACAGGCACCTACATCGACTGGTCCCTTGGCACCGTCGAAAATGCCAATGTCGAGAATAACGGCGCAAACATCGGCTCTACCGGAGAAAAGACAAAAGTTGTCTTCAACCTCAAGAGCGAGAAGGCAGGCAAGTACATGCTTACCATCGCTACAGGCCACAAGGGCCACGCCTTCATGGATCTCGTTCTCACCGACGCAGAAGGCAACACCGTACTCACAGGCGTTCATGAGATCATGAACACCGGCAGCTGGACTCCTTCAACCGAATCCAAATTCTATACCCCCGAACTTCCTGCCGGTTCATACGTCCTGACAATGACTCCCCGCGACCTCACCGGCAGCAACTATGCCGGAAACTGGGGTAAACTCGCCCTTTACGATGCAAGCGTTGACAACACCGAGCACATTCCCGGCGTAGTACACACATCGCGCGCATCCATGATCGGAGGTGCCCGAGACGAAGGCCAGAACATCGGCTACATCAAGGACGGTTGCGGTTCTTCAAACGAAATAACCGTTGACGAGCCGGGCGTTTACTCCATGACTCTCGATATGGCACGCTATGGCAACGGCGTACTCACCGTCAGCGTCAACGATGCCGTAACAGGCGATCTGGAAGGAGAAACCAAATGGACTATTCCGGATACATGGGCAGGCTATGCTCCCCAGACCATAAACATCGAGGGCGAACTTACCAAGGGGCACAAGATTCTCCGACTCGTCTTCAATGCCGACCACGGCGGCTTCATCGCCAACTACAAGGATATGACCTTCGCTAAGATTGCCGACAAATGCGCGGTCTTCCGTGGCGTCACCATCGAAGGCCAGGACGTGACTGTCGGCGAAGGCTATGACTGGAACGTCAACCTGCCCCTCGCTTACGGCGAGACAACTGTCATCAAACCCATTGTAAATAACAACGCTATCGTTACCGCAACCGCAGTCAACGGAGATGGCAATGAAGTGGAAGTCGTCAGGAACGCCGACGGCACTTTCTCGCTCCCGACTCCCGCCGGCTCGACAGCTACCGTCGTGACATTCAATGTCGCCGCCGAGGAAGGCGTCCTCGTATTCCGTGACTCTTATACACTCCGCCTGTATCACATCGGTGACATCATCCTCACCTCCCTCGTAATCGACGATACCGAAGCTCCCGCCGAACTCCTCGACGCTCTCAACGTCAAGGGCGAGACCGCCGAGGCATCGCTCAACGACTGGATTTTCACAGCCTCTCCCGTTATCGTCGGTACTTTCGCCGACAACAGCAAGGTTACCGCCGACATCGCTCTCGACGGCGACAAGGCAACCGCAACCTTCAAGGGCGAGGCCGGTTCGAAAACCAAAGCATACACCATCAACCTCTCGGGCTTCCACATCTACTCAGCAACTGAAGGCGACGAGGCTGTCAAGATTGCATATGATCCCTCGCTCAACCAGGCAGACGGCTCATGGAGCAACGGCTCATACACCATCAATCCCGTTAATGACGGCTGGAGCGGAACTCAGTTCAAGTTCAAGAACAACACTGAAATCACATTCTCTGTTCCATCGAACGTAGTCATCAAACAGATCAAGTTCGCTCGTCTGAAAGACAACTACAACCCCGGCACAATCGGCTACGTACGTTCCGAAGGCGCCACAGTCTATTGCCCCACTTCCACCGCATTCAAGGTCGGTGACGGTGCCGAGAAAGACGTTTATGTCAACTTTGAGGGCCACAAGGCCGGTACTCCCGTTACCTTCCTCTTCACACCCGGCAGCCAGCCTGTCGCATGGTTTGAACTGCTCGTCGAGAAACTTCAGTTGACTACCGCTCCCGAAGTCACTGCTTCTTCCGCAACTGCCACCGACTACGTCAACCACGCTGTGTTCTCCTTCAGTTTCGACCGCGAGATGGCTTCCGCCATCGCCACCGTCAACGGCGACACAAAAGTCGAAGGTGAGGTCGCAGGCGCTACTGTCCGATTCAAAGTATGGGATCTTCCCTGGGACGCTACTGCCGAAGTCAAGATTCTTCGTGGTGATGCCAAGGACATTTTCGGCAACGTTACAACCGGCGATTTCTATCGCAAGACCGTTGTAGGCAAACAGCCCGCTGTCCCCGCTATCCAGCCCATCGTCGTCAGCAATGTTGACGAATGGAAGGCCGCTCTCCAGTCCGTAGCCGAGACCAATGCAAACGCCGATGCTACACGAGCCGTCATCTTCGTCCGCAACGGTTCATACGACTTCGGCACCGAAGAACAGAACCTCGGCCATACATATAATGTATCCGTCATCGGCGAAAGCCGCGAGGGCGTTATCCTCCACGGTACACGTTCCGGCATCTCAAGCCCCGTTATCTCTACCCGTCAGGCCAACGGCACCTTCTTCCAGGACCTGACCATGCGCAATGACCTCGACTTCGGCAAGGATAAGCGCAGCGGTGTCGGTGTCGCCCTCTACGGCGGTACAAAGGACATGCTCGTCAATGTCGCCCTCCAGTCCATCCAGGATACCTATGTCACCGGCAATCAGTCTTATCTCAAGAACTGCCACATCCACGGTAATGTCGACTATATCTGCGGCGGCGGTAACCACTACTTCGACACCTGCTACATCCACCACGACTTTGCCGAAGGCGGCTACATCACCGCTCCCGCCACATCCGCCAACGACAAGTACGGCTATGTATTCCAGGCCAACGTCATCGACGGCTTCGACAACTATGCTCTTGGCCGCCCCTGGCAGCAGGAACCCAGCGCTTACTTCCTCAACACCCGCATGGTCGCCAAGGCTAGCGATGCAGGCTGGGGCGCAATGGCTACTCTGCCAACCCACTTCTACGAGTTCAATTCTGTTGACGCCGAAGGCAACGCCATCGACCTCAGCACACGCCAGAACTCTCCCACTTCGACAAACTCCTACGTACCCGTCCTCTCGGCCGACGAAGCCGCACGATTCACTGCACGCAACGTCCTTTGCGGTCCTGACTCATGGGATCCCTCATTCGACACCAAGGCTGTCGAGGCTCCCGCCAACGCCATGTTGGAGAACGGCGTGATCACCTGGGATGCCGTCAATGGCGCAAGCGCTTACGCCGTCTTCCTGAACGGTGAGTATGTCGCTCATGTCACCGATACAAAGTTTGCCGTCGAAGAACCCAAAGCAGATGACGTCTACACTGTTAAGGCTGCAAACGCAATGGGTGGCCTCGGTACTCCCGCGGCTGTGAAGAACCTCACTTCCGGCATCGGTTCCATCGCTGCCGAAGACGAGGTTGAGGCTATCTACTACAACCTTCAGGGTGTACGCGTTGCCAACCCCGCAAACGGTCTCTACATCCGCGTCGCAGGCGACAAGGCTGAGAAAGTCATTGTTAAATAATCACGGTTCCCGTACGATTTTTCATAATCTAATCACTGAGACATAATAATCCTTCATTCCGGCAGCCGCCTTATTTAGGGGCGGCTGCTGTTTTTCTTCTCTCTCCTGTACTATTTCACGGATTCCTGTACAATTAACAAACCTGAATGTATTTTTCCGAACATTTTTTCATATCTTTGCACCGCCGGATGTCACTGTTGCCTCTTTACCGGCTTTTGTTACAAAAATCAAAACCTTAAATAAATGAAACCAATCTTCTCACACCGCCTCGGCACGGCTCTCGCTATTACAGCAGCCATGCTCTGCGGCAATCTCTCCGTCTCGGCCTCCAGCGAGAAGGTCCCCGCCTTCCCGGGAGCCGAAGGCTTCGGTCGCTACACCACCGGCGGCCGCGGCGGAAACGTCTACCATGTCACGAATCTTAACGACGAGGGCGAAGGTTCTCTCCGCTGGGCTCTTTCACAGGCCGGTCCACGTACTATCGTCTTCGATGTTTCCGGCACGATACGCCTCAAGTCCGCCATGCGCATCCCCGCCGCCACGACACTTGCCGGGCAGACCGCGCCAGGCGACGGCATCTGCATTGCCGACTATCCTGTATCACTGAGTTCAAACACAATCGTTCGTTACATGCGTTTCCGTCTGGGCAACACATATGTCACCCAGAATGGTGCTGACGGCTGGGATGGCCTCGGCTGTCTAGACTCTCAGGATGTCATCGTCGACCACTGTTCCGTATCCTGGAGTATCGACGAATGCTGCTCGATTCTCGGCAACCATAACACCACGCTCCAGTGGAGCATCGTCTCACAGAGTCTTGTCGCCGCCGGACATTCCAAGGGCAATCACGGTTACGGAGGCAACTGGGGCGGTTCCGGAGCCTCGTTCCACCATAATCTTGTGGCTCATCATGGCAGCCGTACTCCCCGCCTTGGCCCGCGTCCCACAACCCAGCTCGACGAGCGCATGGATATGCGTAACAACGTCATATACAACTTCGGCGGCAACGGCTGCTACGGTGGCGAAGGCATGACTGTCAACATCGTCAACAACTACTACAAGCCCGGCCCCGGCTCTCCAACCGGAAGCAAGGGCCGTCGAATCGCCGCCGTCGGCATCCGCACAAACTCATACTGCAATACATATCCGGCATATGCTCCCGCGCTGCACCTCTGGGGCAAATATTTTGTTGAGGGTAACGTCAACCCCATGTATGCTGACGTGACAAACAACAACTGGAACCTGGGCGTCCTCCAGCAGATTGACAAGTCCTACAGCGCTACTGACGGAACATGGAACGAACAGGTTGCCGAAGACATCCACGCCAAATCGCCGATGGACTTCATCTATACGACTACTCACACCGCCGAAGACGCTTACGAGCGCGTCCTCTCCTACGCCGGCGCCTCACTCAGCCGTGACTTCGTTGATGCCGAGGTTGTCAGCGACACTCGCAATGGCGTCGCCAGCCACACCGGTACAGGCTGTGGCAAAGGCTTCATCAACAGCCAGAATGACAACAAGCCGGCTGACGCCCCCGCAGACTGGAGCGCATGGCCTCTCCTGAAATCCACCGACGCACCCCTCGACACCGACCGCGACGGCATGCCCGACGCATGGGAAACCGCCAACGGCCTCGATCCAAATAATCCTGCCGACCGCAACACCATCAATGCCGAGGGATACACCATGCTCGAGGTTTACCTCGCCTCTCTCGTCGCTGACATCACCGCAGCCCAGAATGTCGGCGGCACAGTCGAAGGCTCCATCATCGAATACGATCCCGTCGAGGAATCTTACGAGATTTCCTCCACAACACGTGTAGATAACACCTGGTGCTTCGGCCACGGCATGGCCATCAGCAATAACGCCGGCGGCAGTTATACAACTTCCGGCGAATACATCGGCATGGGTCGCGACCAGGATCACCTCATCGACCTCCCCGCGGGAGCAGCCATAACATGGATCAAGTTCGAAGGTCGCGGACGTTACAGCAGCAGTTCTTACACTGACGCCAGCCTTGTTCGCCTCGGCGAGACAACCTTCGAGGAAGGCAAGTACATTCTGCCCAAGGGTGCTACTCCCGGCGAGTTCTCTGTCGCTCTTCCCGAAGGAGGCGCACGCAACAACCTCACCATCCGCTGGCACGGCAACAATCCCTGGGTAAAGATGACTCTCTACACCACTCCCGTTCCCGATGACCTCGGCGTCGGCGACATCATGGTCGACGGCAAGCCTGCCGATGACGCATGGTACAACCTTCAGGGCATCCGCATCCCCGAGCCTACCCGTCCCGGTCTCTACATCCACAGCGGCCGCAAGGTTTACGTTCGCTGATTCCCCTTCGCAACACGCTATTCATCCCTGACTGATATGGCGGTGTGTCACAACTTGGCACACCGTCTTTTTCTCCCCCACCCCACTGATTTGCTTATTTGGCTTTTTATGACTAACTTAGCGCTATATTTCATCACATTTCAAACCATGAAGATTTTTAGACCTCTCATTACCATTTTTGCCGCAATGTCGGTTTTCTTGCCCGCTCGGGCAATCGAGCCTTACAAGAATCCCTCTCTTTCCCCCGCCGAGCGTGCCGCTGACCTCTGCTCGCGTCTCACTCTCGAGGAAAAGGCTTCTCTGATGATGAACTCGTCGCCGGCCATCGAACGGCTCGGCATCCCCGCTTTCGAATGGTGGAGCGAGGCCCTGCACGGTGTCGGCCGTAACGGTCTCGCCACGATTTTCCCCTCCTGCATCGGTATGGCCGCTTCTTTCGATGACAGCCTTATCGGCGATGTCTTCACCGCGGTTTCCGACGAGGGCCGTGCCAAAAACACCCTCGCTCGGCGCCAGGGCAAGATGGGCAAGTACAGAGGTCTGTCATTCTGGACCCCCACCATAAACATTTTCCGCGACCCTCGCTGGGGACGCGGTCAGGAGACCTATGGCGAGGACCCGTACATGAACGGACGCATGGGCACTGTAGTCGTAAAGTCGCTCCAGGGCCCCACGGATACAAAATACCGCAAACTCCTTGCATGCGCCAAGCACTTCGCCGTCCACAGCGGTCCCGAGAGCACGCGCCACAGCCTTAACCTCGACAACATCAGCCCCCGCGACCTCTGGGAGACTTACCTCCCGGCCTTTGAGGTCCTTGTCAAGGATGCCGGTGTCCGAGAGGTCATGTGTGCCTACCAGCGCCTCGACGGCAAGGCTTGCTGCGGCTCCGACCAACTTCTTCAGCAGATTCTTCGCGACAAGTGGGGCTACGACGGTCTTGTTGTCAGCGACTGCGGCGCCATCAACGATTTCTATCTTCCCAAGCGTCACGGAGTTGCCAAGGATGCTCCCGCCGCTTCGGCCCTCGCTGTGCTCAGCGGCACCGACGTTGAGTGTGGTCAGATCTATAAGAATCTTCCCGAGGCTGTACGCCGCGGCGACATCAAGGAATCCGACATCGACGTCAGTCTCCGCCGCCTCCTCGAGGCCCGCTTCTCGCTCGGCGACTTTGACCCCGACTCGCTTGTCGAGTGGACCAGAATTCCCATGAGCGTGGTCGACTGTCAGAAACACCGCGACCTCGCCCTGCAGATGGCACGCGAGCAGTGCGTCCTTCTCAAGAACGACGGCATCCTTCCTCTCCGCAAGGACGCCAAGGTCATGGTCATGGGTCCCAACGCCATCGACTCGACCATGCAATGGGGTATTTACTACGGCGTTCCCTCGCATACCGTAACCGTCCTTCAGGGCATCGAGAATATTGTCGGCAAGGTTCCCTACTCCCGCGCCTCGACTATCACCGCCCTCAGGGAGAGCGAGAGCATCATGGGCGACATGCTCGCCCCCGACGGCAGCAAGGGTATGCTCGGCCGCTACTGGAACAACACCCGCATGGAGGGCAAGCCTGCAGCAACTGCCTCTTATTCTTCTCCCATCCATCTTGACAATGGTGGCAACACTGTTTTCGCCCCGGGTGTCGCACTCACCGACTTCACCGCCACCCTCAACGGATCCTTCAACGCTCCGGCTGACGAGGTCCTCGACATCGTCCTCTACAACGATGACGGCCTGCGCATCATCGTCAACGGCGACACTATCCACAACCGCTGGAAGGCAGAGGCACTGAACTATCGCACCATCCAGTTGCCTGTCAAGAAAGGTCAGCACTATGATATCCAGGTCGACTACATGGCCCTTGACAATGACAACGCCCTCAACTTCGACATCACCCGCCAGCGTGACGTCACCGTCGACGAGATTGTCGACCGTGCGAAAGATGTTGATGTTGTCATCTTCGTCGGCGGTATCTCCCCCGCTCTCGAGCGCGAGCAGGCTCGCGTCAAGGAACCCGGATTCAGTGGCGGCGACCGTACAAGCATCGAACTTCCCCAATGCCAGCGTGACATCCTTGCATCCCTCCACCGTGCCGGCAAGAAGGTTGTCCTCGTCAACTGCAGTGGTTCTGCCGTGGCTCTCGAGCCTGAAGCCACTTCTTGCGACGCCATACTTCAGGCATGGTATCCCGGTCAGGAAGGCGGCACCGCCATCGCCGAGATTCTTTACGGCGAGACAAATCCCTCCGGCAAACTTCCCGTCACTTTCTACACTGACGATTCGCAGGTTCCCGCCGATTTCGAGGACTACAGCATGAATTTCCGCACCTACCGCTATCTCAAGTCTGAGCCGCTCTATCACTTCGGTCACGGCCTCTCGTACACTTCCTTCGACATATCCAAACCCTCATACAAGGACGGCAAGGTCACTGTCACCGTAAAGAACACAGGCAAGACAGCCGGCACCGAGATTGTCCAGGTCTACATCCGTCGCCCCGACGATGTCAACGGTCCTAACAAGACTCTCCGCGGCTATGAGCGTGTCTCTCTCGCTCCGGGCGAGTCCCGAAAGGTCGTTATCGACATGCCCCGCGAGAATTTCAAGGTCTGGGACAGCGCTTCCGAATCCATGAAGGTTCTTCCCGGCGAATACATACTTATGACAGGCAATTCTTCTGCCGACAGGGACCTCAAGTCCATCAAGGTTAAGATATGAGAAAATCCGTCCTTCTCCTTTCGGCGATTGCCGTCGCCCTCTCCTCTCACGCCGAGACTGTATTTCGCAGTTTCGAATACAGCGGCAACGACGATTATTATAACGCCAACCCTCTCGACGGCAACGGCTTCTATAATCCTGTCATAGCGGGCTGGGCGTCCGACCCCAGCGTGGTACGCCACGGTGATGACTACTGGCTCGTTACCTCCACCTTCGGGTATTACCCCGGTGTGCCTCTGTACCATAGCAACGATCTTGTCAACTGGCGACTCGTACGCAACATCCTCGACCGTCCGTCCCAGTTAGACGGTCTGCGCGGCCAGTCCCTCGACAAGGGTGGCATCTATGCGCCGCACATCTCCTACAATCCGGCCAACGGTCTTTTCTATATGGTCACCACTGACACCGGCCGCAAACTTCCCCACTTCTATGTAACCGCCACCGACCCTGCCGGAGACTGGAGCGACCCTGTTTACCTCAACGGCATTGACGGCATCGACCCCTCGTTCTTCTTCGATGACAACGGCGAGGCATATATCGTGTTCAAGGAGGATACCGCCGGCAAGCCCCGCACCGGAGCCACACGCTTCATCCGCTTCATCCGCTTTGACGTCGCCTCCGGCAACACCGTGGGCGAGTCATGGCCGCTCAACGAACAGGGTGTTTCCCCCGACGACCGCTTCGCCCGCTCCGAAGGTCCGCACATCTACAAGATTGACGGCCTATATTACCTCCTTACCGCCGAAGGAGGTACCGGCAACAACCACTCGGCCAACATCTACCGTGCCAACAACATCCGCGGCCCCTGGCTTCGTTCCGGACGCAACCCCATCCTCACTCAGCGGCTCCTCAAGCCTACACGCTCCAATCCCGTCACATGCAGCGGTCACGCCGACTTCGTCCAGACACCGCAGGGTGACTGGTTCGCGGTTTTCCTTGCCTGCCGTCCCGGTCCCGGCAACTTCCAGGCACTCGGTCGCGAGACATTCCTCATGCCCGTCCGCTGGAGCACCGACCGCTGGCCCTTCATCACCCAAGGCGAAGACACTGTTCCTCTGCGCATCGACCGTCCTGGCATGGTGCGCCGTGACGACTCACAGCAGAGCGGCAACTTCACATGGTCCGATGATTTCTCTGGCAAAACCCTCCGCCCCGAATGGCTCTCGCTTCGCGGCGACGCCTCCCCCTACTATTCGCTGGGCAAAAAAGGCCTTGTCATGAAACCCTCTCCCGACAACAGCAGTTCCAAAGGCGTCCCCGCATTCCTAGGACGACGCATTCAGCACCACAAATTCTCGGCGAACACCACTATTACCAAACTCCCTTCCGCCAACGAACGTTCCGGCCTGCTGATAGTCCGCAACGAGAACGCACAGTACTTCCTCGCCGCCGACCGCGACAAAGTCTCCCTCATCCGCATCGAACGCAAAGGCCGCGAAACCCTCGCCGAAGCACCCCACAACACCCCCGCCGCCCTCACCAAAAAGCCCCAAAACGTCCCCGCAGGCCTCACCCTCCGCATCGACAGCGACGGCAAGGCCCTACGATTCTCCTTCCGCACAGCCAAAAGCGACTGGCAGACCCTCGCCGACAGCATCGACGCCTCCCACATCAGTTGCGACCGCACCGGCGGCTTCACCGGCACCACCCTCGGCCCCTACACCGAACCCCTCTGATTCCCACCCATACTTCAGGCACCAACCGCCCGTTTTTATCAGCGATTCTTCCCAACTCTCCATCTTCTCATTGAACTCTCAAACATATAGTATATGCCATTACCTATAAACATAGAAGATTTGCTAAATAAGCAAAAGATCGAATCCAACCGCATTGAGTTCAAGAGTGGATGGAATCCTGATAAAATTTATCATACAATCTGTGCTTTTGCTACCGATTTGGAAAATACAGGTGGCGGTTATATCATTGTCGGTGTAGAGCAAGATGAAAATGAAATTGCCAAGCGTCCGGTGAAAGGCTTGCCGATTGAAACCATTGACGGTATTATGAAAGATATGGTGGGATATGATGCAAAAATCACATCATCCAATCTTAGGTCGGTTGCTTATAATACACGAGTCTCAAAGGAAGAGGTTGATGGGAAGATTATACTTGCAATTTGGGTTCCTACGGGTCCAAACAGACCTTATTGTGTGCCCGAAAGCGTTGTTTCTAAAGGGAAGTCGCCTATCAAATATTATATTCGTAGCAAGGCTTCTACCATAGAGGCAAAAGGCGAAACGCTGGATGAAGTGCGCGACTTAGCCGATCGCACCCCTTTTGATGAACGAGGAAATGAAGCAATTAAAATTGAAGATATTTCCGGTGTTCTGGTATACGAACATCTGAAAACTGTAAAAAGTAAATTAGCCGAGAATTTTACAAGTCGACCGCTGGAAGATATTCTTGATGAAATGAATCTGTTGACGGGCCCGACAGAAAACCGCCTTATAAAAAATGTTGCGGCAATGATGTTTTGCGAACATCCAGAAAAGTTTTTCCCGGCAACTCAGGTTGATATAGTCCTTTTTCCGGAGGGAAGTATAGAAAATCCGGATGTTTTGATCGAGATCCCAAAGATTGTTGGCCCCGTTCCAAAAATGATCAATGAAACTCTGACTTATTTACGAACTAATGTCATTAAAAAACGGATTTCAAAGCCGACTGATAATGAGAAGTCAGACAAAGCATATAATTATCCTTATCAGGCGTTTGAAGAATCTGTAGTCAATGCATTGTACCATCGTGATTATCAAGAACGCGAACCGGTAGAAATTACCATAGAACCGACCCATATTGACATATTGAGTTATTCCGGACCGGATCGGTCTATAACCGCAGAAGCGATAAAAGCCGCACAGAGATTGAAGGCCAGAAGATACCGAAACCGCAGATTGGGCGATTTTCTTAAAGAATTGGATTTGACAGAAGGTCGTGCAACCGGAATTCCAACGATTCAAAAGTCTATACAAGGCAATGGTTCAGAAAAAGCCACTATAGAAACGGATGATAACAGAACTTATTTCTTGATGACCATCCCTTGTCGTGGAGATATGATCAATTCCAACGGATTGGATAATGTGCCTGAATCTCATCACGACCTTGACGCCCGACTTTTACAGATACTTGGACAGTCATTTGTCAAAGTCCAAACATCTGTATACCAATGCAATATAACAGACAAAAAACAACTTTTACAGATACTTGAACAGTTATCTGTCAAAGTCTGGGACAAAGCAAAGAAAACTGCTGACAAGTCATTGCTATGCCAATATACAATTGAGTCAATCGACTATCTAAACATCAATCCATCAACTATCAAAGAGATAATTAGTTTTATTAATCATCCGGACAGTACTGAATTTAGGCGAAAGATTTTAAATCCTTTGATTAACTTGGGATATGTGACTATGACGAATCCTGACAAACCAACAAGTTCTAAGCAAAAATATACACTGACTGATTTCGGAAGAAAGTTATTTAACTAAAAAATTTTACGGTTATAACGAACCTTGAAAACCTGACGCCGAAGAAATCTTGACCAACTTCGTCCATACAGTGCATAATGACTGGTGAGCATTTTCCTAACCCTTCCATCCCCCACAACATTTAACCCCTCCCCCTACTCTTCGATATTCTCGGGGTAATCGCGATTCTCAAGTTTCTCGAGCACCCATACTCTCCCCATTCACCGTTTACAAAATCCAATCCTCCTGCCTCTCCCACCCCCTCTGAAACCCGATTCCTCTGATAACTCTAATTCCTCTGATTCCACCCCAAATCCCTCGACTGGTAAAGCCCATCAATCCTAAGCCTAAATCCCGCCAACCCCTCTCTAATCGATTGCCGATTTTTAGCCTTACACACCATCATTGTCGCGAAAAATAATTACCTTTGTAATCTAAGCACCGCCTGCAGAATGGCCTCACCCCACACTACATTTCCCCTCCCCTTATCCTTCGGGATTCTCGGGTTAATCGAGATTCTCGGGTTAATCGGGACCTCTTCCTCTACCATCTCCCCACCTACACCTCCAATCCCTCCCCCAACTACAATCTTCCTATTTCACCCAATTTCAAAGAGAGTTAAAGGCCACCCAACTTTTAACCATCTTTTTGTTCTCCATAAACTTTTATCAATATCATCTATTTAAAACCAAGCCAAATGTGGCTCCAATATTGACTTAACCATATATCAAGAGTTGTTGTTTTAGACCCATTACAAAAACTTTCATTCCCTTATCTCGATAAAAGCCCTGAAATTTAATTTTTAAATTTGTTGGTTATTAAGGATTTTATCAGTAATTTTGACCCGCAATCACTCTCAAAGATTCTTCGGGTCGAAATAGGTGATAGCATAATAAATTTTGGATGCGTTTACTTGACGCTCTTTCTTGACGTTCAGAAACCTGGAAAATTTCTAATCGTAGTCAGGATTTGAGACAGAAGTAGACGTCTTATGTGAATATGATAGTCAATGTCAACACGTGTGTGCTGGCTATTGGCATATTTTTCATATTCCGCGTGAGGCCTCTGCAAACTGTCCGTTCTACTACGATGGGCAATTCCAGGGCCTCTGAACGTGAGAACGGACAAAAGTACGGCTCTCACGCGTTCTTTTTTATAATAATCTATATGCTTCAGAGGAGAGACCTGCAGCGCCATTAATAATATGAAACTGCGAAATCTACTTCTATGCTTACTGTTTTGTGCGTCCGCAGCATCAGCACATGACGTAATCACGAAAACCGACGGCTCTAAACTTGAGGCAAAGGTTGAGGAAATCACCGACACTTTTGTACGCTACCGTAAGGCTTCTAATCCAAACGGTCCAGTCTACACTGTACCTTTGACTTCGGTACTGACAATCACCTATGAAAACGGCTCGATAGACAATTTTAATTCCAAAAGCCCGGTTACACAAATTTCCTCAGAAAACAAATCCAAGAATTATGCTGAAAACATGGATAATACTATTTCAGGAACAATGTCAGATGCGGAATTAATAAAACTGAACAACAGCGGATTGATTAACGTTGATGTGAAAGATTTGTATTCGAGTGCACGTAAGAAGCGTATTATTGGCTGGTCAGGCGGAGGTGCAATAATTGCAATTGGACTCGTAGCCGCATATTTCGGATGGGAGCAATACCATTATACTGATGTTTTTTGGGCTATTGCCGGCGGTTCTTTCGTTGCTGCAACCGCTTGGTGCGTCGGATTTAATCTTAAGGCTAATTCGCTTGTCAGGAAAGCACATGAGATAGAGATGTATTCTTCTACCATTTTGGAAAATGAAATTTTACGGTTTGGCAACAGGTCGCTTACAGCCGGTGTCAACATGATGGGTAATCAAATGCTCCATACCCAAGGTGTCGGTTTATCATTGAAACTGAATTTCTAACCATAAATATCAGAACAATATGCGTCACTTCCTATTATTCGGTATAGCATTGATTCTGCTCGCCGGACTTTCATCCTGTTCCCCAAAAATTTCAACCCGCACTCTCAATGCCTACACCACTGTAGCAACAAACAATGTTAGTTATAACGAGTTGACAATGGATCTTGATGACAATCCAATAACATATACCATTGACATCTCAACCAAGGAAGGCCAGATGAAACTTCGCAAACTATCTTTAGATGAAGCATGCGAGTTGGCTCTTGTTGAAGCCATCATGGCAAACAAATGTGCCACAATTTTCCAACCACAGTACACTCACCTTGTACAGAACGGCAAAGTACTTCGCGTTACCATTTACGGTTACCCGGCACGTTACAAGCATTGATTCGTTACAACTTCTACATTCTAACAGATAGCCGCCTATAATAGACGGCTATTTGTTTATATACTAATGCATTTCCCGGAACCCCTCCTCTATCAAGATGGCTCTGATTCCTCTGATTCCGACTAATTCCCCGGACGCTTAAAGCCTCCAAAAAACGTCTTTTTTCCTTAGTTTTCCTCTTGCTAATATTAAATCTTGTTAATTTTACCAATCTATTCAGCCGGAGGGGTATTTTTCTTTTATTGTGATATTAACTTTGCATTGTCAGTTTAATCGACGGAAGGCCTTTATCATGTGATCGTTCGATTAAACTGGCAATAATTTATTATAAACCATTTTTTAATCTATTAAACACACAAATCTATGACAAACTCAGAATGTCGCGCTCTAATTTATCGGCTCAGAAAGGAAGTCGATGAACTCGCTGCTGCCAAGGAAAGAATCTGCGCCGAATGTGAGGCGCTTAAAGCCTCTGTCAAACCTCTGGCCGAAGGCTATGAAGCCTTAAAGAAGGAACTTGCCGACAGAATTGTGCCCGCTCCGGCGGATGCGGCCACCTGCGGCGATACCCCTGCCGCGTCAGGGCGCAAAAAAACCGCCTCACTCTCCCGAAGGAAAATCAGGCGGTCTACCTATAAGAATATGAAAAAATTATTCGGGAATCTTCGGAATCCAGCCTCCGAGAACCTTCTCGATGGTGTATTCGGATGCGTCCTTCAGAACTTTGCCGAAGGCGCGGGACGACGTGTCCGAGCCGGGACCCGTGCAGTTGATTTCCGCGAACAGCGCGGTTTTCTCACGCTCGGGCTTGCCCCAGTTGTGCCATCCTTCGGGACGTATCTGCGAACCTATGTAACAGCGGACATAGACAGTCTTGCCGTAGTCGCGCCACGGGCGCGCGAGCCAGCACTTTTCCACTCCGGGGTCTGCCGTAAGGCGGCAGTCGGTGAATACGAAACCGTATGCCTTGTCCTCAGGCGTATTCGGAGCGGTGATATAGCCGCCGCTGCGCTTGTTGCGTATCTCGCAGCGGTTGAACAGTGCCGTTGCGGGCCCGAAGATGAAGTCTACCGAGCCCTCGATATAGCAATCCTCATAATACTGTCTGCCAAGTCCGTAGGTGTAGAGCGTATCCTGAAATCCCAAGAACCGGCAGTTCTTGAAGAACATCTTGTCACCCGTTGTAAGCACAGCCACGGCCTGTCCGGCGGTCATGCCTGCGGTGTTCGCGAACGTAACATTCTCGCAGTAGAAATCGTCGGCAAAAATATATACCGACGACGAACCCGACGTGCCGTAGGGATTGCCTAAGGCATTCGGCTGAGGCGCCGCATGGTCGCAGGTGATGGTCGCGCCGTCCTCGCCGTAAATTGCGAGATTACGCTTGCTCATCGGAATTATCACCTTCTCGAAATAGACTCCGCTACGGATAAGTATCGAAGTCGTAGCCTTGCTGAAGTCCGGTGCGGCATCAATAGCGGCCTGCACGGTCGCGAAGTCGCCCTTGCCGCCCTTCGACACAACGAAGTCATAGTGACGCGCAGTCTTATCTGCGACCTCAGTCGCGGCTACCTTACCCTTGTCATCTGAAGCGGATGGCCCGGGAAGAGGCAGCGCCCCGGCAGACATGGCTGTCAGGACGCTGCAAAGTATGAGTGTACGGATCTTTCCGGTAATCATAATGTGACGCCGGTCTTGAAGATTGCGATTTCCTTTGCGCCAACTTTCTCATGGTGCAGGGGAGCGCCGTCAGCCGTGGCGATTACCTTGGCGGTGAGGGCGTCGAGCACTTCCTCGGGATTCTCGGTCTCGAGCAGGACACCTGCATTGAAGTCAATCCAGTTGGACTTGTGGGCGGCGAGTTGCGAGTTGGTCGAGATCTTCATTGTTGGTACGAAAGTGCCGAAGGGAGTTCCGCGGCCTGTGGTGAAAAGCACCATTTGGCAACCCGAAAGAGCAAGCGCGGTCGAGGCCACGAGGTCATTGCCTGGAGCGGTGAGCAGGTTCAGTCCGGGTTCGGTAGCCTTGTCGGTGTATTTCAGCACGGCCTTGACCTCCGAGGTGCCGCCTTTCTGTACACATCCGAGAGATTTTTCCTCGAGGGTAGTGATACCGCCGGCCTTGTTGCCAGGTGAGGGATTCTCGTAGATAGGCTGACCGTAGGAGCGGAAGTAGCCCTTGAAGTCGTTGATGAGCGCTACTGTCTCCTCGAAGATTTCCTTGTTGGCGGCGCGGTTCATCAGTATGGTCTCGGCACCGAACATTTCGGGGACCTCGGTGAGGATGGTCGTGGCGCCCCATGCTGCGAGACGGTCAGACAAACGGCCCAAGAGCGGGTTGGCAGTGATGCCGGAAAAGCCGTCGGAGCCACCACATTTCAGGCCGACCTTGAGTTTGCTGATGGGCAGAGGCTGACGTTTGTCACTGCGCATCTTCTCGAGAAGGTCGCGGCAGATCTTGAAGCCTTCCTCAACCTCGTCCTCAACTTCCTGGCCTACGAGGAACCTGACACGCTCGGTATCGACCTCGCCGACCTCTTCCTTGAAGCGGTCCATCTGGTTGTTCTCGCAGCCGAGACCCAGCACGAGGACGCCGCCGGCATTCGGATGACGTACGAGAGCGGCGAGAGCGGCGCGGGTGTTGGCGTGGTCCTGACCGAGTTGCGAGCAGCCGTAATTGTGGGTGAAGGCGCGGACATCGTCAATGCCGGTAAGGTCGCACTCGGCCTTCAGTCGGTTGATGATGGCGTTGGCCTGGCCGTTGATGCAGCCGACAGTAGGAACGATCCAGAGCTCGTTGCGTATGCCCATGTCGCCGTTGGCGCGGAGATAGCCGTTGATGGTCGGAGCGGCGGGAACAGTGGCTGTGGGACATTCCACGCGGTTGTACTCATACTCGAGGTCGTCGCGGAGATTGGTGGCGAGGTTGTGCGAGTGAATCCACTCGCCCTCGGCTATGTCGCAGGTGGCGTGGCCGATGGGGAAACCGTACTTGATTACGTTCTCGCCCTTCTTGATGGCGCGCAGGGCAACCTTGTGTCCGCGTTTTGCCACGGGATCGTCATCCACCAGAACGACGGCGACATTGTCAGAAGGATGTATCTGAAGTCTTTGTTTCATTTGATTTTAGGTTTTTGCGCGGCAGAACCGCAGTTTTGGGTGAGATTTAGTTCTCGAGCACTTTGTCGAGAGCGGCCTTCATGCCGTTGGTGCGGATATCCTCGAGGTAGACGGCGGCAACGTCGGCGAAACCGGGAATTGCCTGATCGATGTCCTCGATAAAGATGCCGGAACCGAGTATGGCATGGACTGTGCCTTTCCAGTCGCAGAGATTCCAGGCGGCGTTGATTTTTGCCAGATGCTCGGCATCGTCCTCCGGAGTGAAGCCTGATTCGGGTCCGTACAGGCTCAGCAGAGCGGCGAAGGCAAAAGTCTCGCGGGCGGGAAGTTCACCTGTGCGCTCGTAGAAATCCTTGCACGAGGGATAGTTGCGGGCCTCCCACTTGGACAGCGAGTTCAGGGCGATGCTCTTCAGGTAGTGCTTGATGAAGGGATTATAGAAGCGTTCGAGTATACTGTCGGCAAAGGCTTTCAGTGCGGCCGGGTCTCCTTCAATCATGGGCAGTACCTCGTCGGCGACCATACCGTTGATGAAGGCATTGACCGCAGGCGTGTTGAATGCGTCCATCACCGTCTCGCAGCCCAATTGCAGGGCAACGGGAACCATTGCGGTATGCGAGCCGTTGAGAATGCGCACCTTCTTGTCGCGGAACTCCTTGATCGAGGGCATATAGACGACGTGCAGTCCGCACTTGTCCAGAGGGAATTCCTCCCTGACTGTTTCCCAGCCGTCGCCGCCTATGGCCCAGAGGTGATAGAGTTCTCCCTTGACCACTGCATTGTCGTCATAGCCGAGTTCTACCTTGACCTCGTCGATTGTATCGCGGGGAAAACCGGGTACAATACGGTCGACCAGTGTGTCTACGAAGATGTTGTGGTCGCTGACCCAGCGGCGGAAATCTTCGGGCAGTCCGGCTTCCTCGGCGTGTCTCAGGACATATTCGCGCAGTGTCGTCGAGTTGTTCTCGATGAGTTCGCAGCATAGGAAAATCAGACCCTTCGAGGGGTCGCCGCTGAAGTGCTGCCAGCGTCTGTACAGCATATTGGTGACCTTGCCGGGGAATGTTACGGGGATGTCGGTCATCACCTCGTCGGCCTCGTAGCGGATGCCTGCCTCGGTTGTGTTCGAGACCACGAAACGCAAGTCGGGCGAGAGGACATGCTCCATATATTTGGCATAGTCATCGGCCGAGGCGATAAGGTCGCCGACACAGGTGATGAGACGGGTCTCACGCTTGGGCTTTCCGTCCTGGATGCCTTCGAGGATGACATTGTACATGCCGTCCTGCGCCTGCAGGGTAGCGAAACCGCGGCCCGCGCTGAAACGGGGCGAGACAATGGCGACGTCGGTGTCGAGTATGCCTTTCTCGTCTGCTATGTCAATCATCCAGTCGACAAAGGCGCGTAGGAAATTGCCGTCGCCGAACTGCAAGACACGTACGGGACGTGTCTTGCGGCTGACGGTGGCGTTGTTGAGTTTTTTAAGTTCCATTTATAAATTATGTATCAGTATCGGAATAATTATAATGTATCAGTCACGGATTATTATAATGTATCAGTCACGAACTGACGCTTCTTTATTTGGAAGGATCGATGATTTTGTATTTGGGAACAAGAGCCTTCATGATGAGCCAGCCTACCAGGTAGGCGCAACCGCAGATGCAGAACACGATGAAGTAGCCTGCGGGCTTGCCTTCAAAACTCATGAAACTCATGTTGGTCTGTGCCGAGTAGTCGAAGAGGACACCCGAACCGTAGTTGATAAGTGTCGAGCCGATACCGCCGGCCATGCCGCCGATACCGATGATGGTTGCGACGGTCGATTTGGGGAACATGTCGGAAACGACGGTATAGATGTTGGCGCTCCAGGACTGGTGTGCGGCGCCGGCGATACCGATGATGATGATAGGCCACCATTGTGATACGGAACTCAGAGGCTGGGCGAGCAGTGCGAGCAGAGGGAATATGGCGAAGATGAGCATGGCCTTCATGCGCGACTGATAGGGGTCGGTCTTGAGGCCGAGACGTGCGGCACGGTCCATGAAGACTGTAGGCAGTTTGCCGCCGTAGATTGAAAGCATGGTGATGAGGTAGAGCACGAAAATCATGAGCATGCCCTCGCCTTCGGAGGTCGACAGTTTGAATACGTCGTTGATGTAAGCGGGAGTCCAGAAGAGGAAGAACCACCATACGCCGTCGGTTAGGAACTTGCCGAAGAACACAGCCCAGGTCTGGGGATACTTGAAGCATTTGAAGAAAGGAATCGAGGGAGTCTTTGAGTCCTCGATCTCGGCCTTCTGCTTTGCAGTCTCGTCCTCGTCGTGGTTGTCCTGCTCGATATAGGCAAGTTCGGCAGCGTTGACGCGGGGGTTCTTGGCGGGTTCCTTATACAGGAATACCCAGAAGCCCATCCAGACGAAACCGAGTGCGCCGATGATGATGAAAGCCATCTCCCAGCCATTGCCCCAGCCTATGCTCTGGAAGTATTTGGCGAGCGGGCCGATGGAGAAGGGGGCGATCAGGGCACCGATGGCAGAACCGGCGTTGAAGATAGAGGTTGCGTATGCGCGGTCGCGTTTCGGGAAGTATTCGGCTGTAACCTTAATGGCTGCGGGGAAGTTGCCGGCCTCGCCGAGGGCGAGGATGGTACGTGCGGCCAGGAAGAAGTAAACCGAGACAGTGGCGATGGTCAGGGCCATGCCGCTGGAAGCCTCGACCAAAGCGTGAGCGTCGTTGAGACCGAGGGTCCATTCGGTGGCGACACCGCAGGCTGCATGGATGCAGGCGCCTGCCGACCATACGCCGATGGCCCAGAGGTAGCCTTTCTTTGTACCCATCCAGTCGACAAAGCGGCCGGCGATGAGGTTAGCTACTGCGTAGACGATTGAGAATACTCCGGTGATGAGGCCGTAGTTGGCGTCAGTCCAGTGGAATTCGGGCGAGATGAACTCTTTCCAGGTAAGTGAGAGAACCTGGCGGTCCATATAGTTGACGGTGGTGGCGAGGAAGAGCAGCGCGCAGATGACCCAGCGGAAGTTGCTCATCTTCTGGCCGGCCGCCAGTGAAGATGTTGATGACATGATACGATTGGTTTAGATGGTATGAAAATATCCGGCACGCCGGAAACCCGGAAGTGAGTCCGGATTCCGGCATGTCGGGATGAGGTATTAGAATTTGAAGTACTCCTTGGCGTTGCCGTAGCAGACCTTGGCGACGATTTCCTTGCCGATGAAGTCGAGTTCGGAAGCGGGGAGCAGACCCTTCTCGACGTCGTTGCCGATGAGGTTGCAGAGGGTGCGGCGGAAGTACTCGTGGCGGGGATACGAGAGGAACGAGCGGGAGTCGGTGAGCATGCCGACGAAGCGGCTGAGCAGGCCGAGCACGCTGAGTGCGTTCATCTGCTTCTCCATGCCGTCCTTCTGGTCAAGGAACCACCAGCCCGAGCCGAACTGAATCTTGCCTGCGCCGTAGCGTCCGTCCTGGAAGTTGCCGAGCATAGTGGCCACGAGTTCGTTGTCGCGGGGGTTGAGGTTGTAGATGATGGTCTTGGTGAGTTTGTCCTGCGAGGCCAGTTTGTCGAGGAACTTGCTCATGTTCTTGGCCACGGTGAAGTCGCCGATGGAGTCGAAGCCGGTGTCGGGGCCGAGCTGGGCCATCATGCGTGAGTTGTTGTTGCGGATAGCGCCGTAGTGGAACTGCTGTGTCCAGCCCGAGTCGTGGTCCATGATGCCGAACTCGACCATCATGGCAGTCTTGAACTTGCGAGTCTCCTCAGGAGTCAGTTCGAGTCCGTCGACGTAGACCTTGCGGAAGAGTGCGTCAGCCTCTTCGGGAGTGTAGTCCTCGCAGTAGAATTCCTCGATGCCGTGGTCGCTCAGGCGGCAGCCGACGCTCTCGAAGAAATCGTGACGCTTCTGCAGTGCGGCGATAAGGTCGCCGAAGTTGTTGATTGCAACGCCCGAAACCTCGGCGAGTCTGTCGATGTAAGCCTTGTATTCGGCGGGATTCTCGACGGCCATGGCCTTATCGGGACGCCAGGTGGGGAGCATCTTGACGGCGAAACCGTCATTCCTGACCTTGAGGTGGTTCTCAAGCGAGTCAACTGGGTCATCGGTGGTGCAGACAGTCTCTACATTGTAGTGAAGCATGAGGCCGCGGGCGGAACGCTCGGGAGTCTGGAGCATGGCCGTACAGTGGTCGTAGATATGCCTTGCTGTCTTGGGCGAGAGCAGGTCGGTGACACCGAAGGCGGTCTTCAGTTCGAGGTGAGTCCAGTGGTAGAGCGGGTTTCGCATGGTGTAAGGCACTGTCTCGGCCCATTTCTCGAACTTCTCCCAGTCGGTGGTGTCCTTGCCGGTGCAATAGCGCTCGTCTACGCCGTTGGTGCGCATCGCGCGCCATTTGTAGTGGTCACCCTCGAGCCAGATTTTGGACAGGTTGGGGAATACGTGGTCATCGGCCACATACTCGGGGATGAGGTGGCAGTGGTAGTCGATGATGGGCAGACCCTCGGCATACTCATGGTAGAGGCGCTGGGCGGTTGGAGTCTCAAGTACGAAATTCTCGTCGTTGAATGCTTTCATGTTGGTTTTATTATTTTTTTGTTAGATTGGTATGTTCAGATTATCTGATTAATCATTACGTATTAGTACTGTCTGGCGAGGGAGGATTGCCGGATCTGTTTTTCTGGCGGTATTCGCTCGGGGTCATGCCGGTCTCTTTCTTGAAGCACTTGGTGAAATACTTCGGGTCGGAGAAACCGACGGAGAATGCGATCTGGGAGAAATTCATGCGCGAGCGGGCGATAAGGTCCTCGGCACGCTGCATGCGGAGTTTACGCAGGAAGTCGCTCGGCGACATTCCGACTATAGAGCGGATCTTGCCATAGAAGACAGTGCGTCCCATGTTCACAGCTTCGGCCATATCCTCGATACGGAGGTTCTCGTCGGAAATTTTCTTCTCGAGGAACTTCATCAGGTTGTCCATCATCACCCGGTCAGCCTCGATAATCCTGGGAGTCTCGAGACGGTATTCCTGTCCGGGTTCCGGTTTCGGTGACACGCTTCCCGGCTCCGGGTGAGCGTTATTGTCTTTGCGGGCGGCGTCTAGGGAGGGAGAATTGAGTCCTTTTCCCAGAGTCTCGAAATAAGCCTGCTGCAGAACACGCCTCTGCGATATGACATTGGCGATGCGCTGGCGGAGATAGGTCGCGCTGAATGGTTTCGAGATATAGTCGTCGATGCCGGCGCGCAGGCCCTCGAGGTGGTCGGACATCGAGGCCTTGGCCGACAGCACTATGATGGGTATGTGGGAAAGTTCCTTGTGTTTCTTGATATTCCTGACCATTGTCAGTCCGTCCATCTCCGGCATCGTGATGTCGGTGAGAATGAAATCGGGCTGTTCCGTCTTGGCCTTATCAAGTCCCTCGCGCCCGTTGCGGGCAAGACTTACAGTATAGTCGCGCGAGAGGATATCGTTCAGGAACTGAAGCAGGTCCTCGTTGTCCTCGACGATGAGTATGCGAATGTCTCTGCCGGGTGATTCGTCCTCACTCTCAGGAACATCTAGCCATGCGTCCGGCGAGATGAACTTTGCCTGAACGCCGGTCGGAGCAACAGTGTTTTTCTTCGGGGCGCGGTCAGCAGAATCGGCGGACCGAGTCGCGGCCTCACCGGATGTCAGGTCCTCGGGATTGAATTCCTTGGTGAGCATCTCGTTGACCATGCTGAGCATATTCTTGGCGTTGCGGCGCACAAGGTCGAGATGGCTGCGGCTTTTTTCCGACAGGTTCTCGTTCTTCATCACCTCGTATACCGGCGAGCCGATAAGCGACAGGGGCGTGCGCAGACGATGGGAAGCGTTGACATAAAAATCGTGCTCACGCTGACGCAATTGCGCGAGCATACGGTTGCGTCTGCTGGAAAGGTACATCCTCACGGCGACAAAAAGCACAGCGGCAATCAGAAGGAATATCAGCATACGGAACCACCAGGTCTCGTAGAAAGCGGGCTTGACGATGATGTCGATATAGCGCTCGTTATCGACCCATGTTCCGTCACCGTTCGTGCTGCGGACATAAAGCCGATGGGTTCCGGGCAGAAGGTTCGCGACCTGAATCTCATTGTTGCGCCCTATGTAAGTCCAGGCAGTGTCAGAGTCCAGGCGATAGGCGTACTCCTTGTGCGCATCGATGCTGTAGTCGAGAGCAGCGAAGGAAAGGCTGAGCCCGCGTTGTCCGGGCTCAAGAACTATGTTTTCGGGATTGATGGTCATGCGCCGCTCGCTTTCCCCCTCGAAACGCACGCCTGTAAAGACGATTTCCGGCTTAAAGGCCCGTGAGATTAAGGCGGATGGATTCAGACGGACGATGCCGTCGACCGAGCCGAAATAGAGCCGTCCGTCCTTGCCGCGTGCCGGAAGGACCTCTGTAAACTCGTGGCTTTCGCCAAAAACACCGTTACCCAGCACAGTGTATCGTCCGTCAGAAGGGTTGTAACTGACGATATCGGACTCGCGAACGATATATACGCGACCGTCCGCACCCTCAACCATCGAGAGTGTATTGCCGTAATTGTTGGCGAAATCGTGGTTCACAATGTTGCTGAAACGCAGTTTTCCGGTACGGAAGGAGGCCGGATCGACTGTCTGGACCGTACCACCCATGGTATTGGTGAAAACCTTGCCTTCCCGGGTGAACAGGACCTGCATGACATTCGCGTTGCAGAGAGACGAAGGGTCACCCTTGACATGACGCGAGACATGGAAGTCTATGTCAGAGGGTCGGGTGAAACTGTCACTGAAGTAAATGATGCCTCCGTTGGAAGACAGGACGACTGTGCCGTCATCACTATGGGTTATGCGACGGAGATAAAGGGAACTGCTATCCTTGGGGTAAGCGGGGGCTGTACGCGAGATGTCCCTGAATACCGGTTCGCCTGACACCTTGTCGGCCAAATAAAGTCCCTGGCCGTAAGTGGCTATCCACAGTCGACCGCGGGCATCGGCATGGAAATCGTAAACATTCGCCCCCCTGAAGTAACGGGAGCCCTGTTCGCAGGGACCATAGTGAGTGTAAGTGCCGTCCTTGCGTATTATGAATATGCCGCTACCCTTGGTGCCGAGCCAGACGTTTCCATCACGGTTCTGATACAGGGCGTAAATGCGCGGAGCAATCATCCCCGGCGTGGACGAAAGTTGCATCCGGCCCGGAGAGGCAGGATAGATATAGCCTTTGAAGTTACCCTTCGAGTCATAGTAGTCAAGAGTGCCGTTGACCGAACCTGCGAGGACCGAGCCGTCGGCAAGGACAGTGAACGAACGCGGCTCCTTCACCTCGCGGAGGTGGGAGTTGCCGGAATCGTCGTAGCCGAAATTCAAGAGGCCCAGCCCATTGGTGGAGACAAGCCAGAGGTTGCCGTTGCTGTCGACGAAATAGTTCTTGAAGTCAGGAATACTCTGAATGCGAAGGGCCGATGTCTCGAAAGGAGGAGGGACGAGACGCGATTTCTTCTCATCGTAGTGCAGAAGCCTCCCGTTCTCCGGGGCCATCCAAAGTGAGCCCGCCCTGTCCTCGAAGAACAGAGGAATATAGAAAACCGGAGCAGAAGACGTACCGTCAATTTCCGGAGTGGAAAGGATGCCGTCACTGCCAATCACTGAAACAGAACCGTCAGTACGGAAAATCCATATGCGTTTCCTGCTGTCAGCATAGATTTTCCCGGCACCGGGCACAGAATATGACTTGCGGCTGCCGTCGGCAAGATTTATCAACACGACACCCATGTCGCCTGATACAGCAAGGGTGCTTCCATCAATGGCAATAATATCACTGAAACGCCCAGCGGGTATGTTTTTCAGAGGGGTGACACGCTCGGGTACGATACGATAGACAATTCCATCCTGCGCGGCGGCATAAAGAGCCTTCCCGGCCAAAGCGACGGCCACGACGGGTGTCGCGAGACGGACTTTTCCGTCGGCAGAAGCGATTCCCGCATCGGTATGAAGCCATTCGCTCCCACCGGGTCCACCGATAACGGCAAGCAGTTTCTTAGAGCCGGGAACGAAGCGTGACAATGGTAAAATCTCGGCAGAGTATGCACCCCTGCGGTCGGCAGGGACAGTGATTTCCGCAACAGACGGAACATTTGCGCTGACACCGCCAATCCAGATATGACGTCCGGTGGCATACAACTTATCGGCATGGAAATCCGCGAGGCGTTTGTCAATCGCCGAGAGATCGACAAAATCCGAATTTGTGTTATCGCGCAAACCCAGACGGTTGTCGTAGGTCGAGAACCATATGTTGCCGATGGCGTCGGGCTGGATGTCGACAATGCAGTTGGAAGATGCCGGACCGTTGACGTCGTCACGGAAATTGAAAAAGCGGTAGCCGTCGTACAGGGAAAGACCGTTCCAGGTAGCGAGCCAAATCAGGCCATTGGCATCCTGCGCCACATCGGAGATATTGTTCGATGGCATACCGTCGCGAACAGTAAAGATCCTGACCGTCTTGGCCCAGGAGGGCACGGCGGCTGCCAGAGCACACATAAACAAGAACAGAATCTTTAGTCCGAGATTTTGCATTCCGTGAGAGCAGGATTTTCAGATATTAAGGTAAATCTGCACAAAGTTATGAAAAAAGCGCGACACCCCCAAAATATATGACGATTATGTCTTTAAGACAATCACGAATTCATTTCTAAGACAATTTTTTAGAATCAAACTATTTGGCAATTTAAAATTAATGAGTAGATTTGCAGATGCAGATCAAGCGCAGCCGTTAAACGCGACTACGGGAGGCTGTAAAGACATTTTGAAAATAGAAAGCGTTACTAGACGCTCTTTCCTGGCTTTCTGAAACTTCGCAACTTTCAAGGTATAGTCAAGAATGGGGCAACAGTAGGATGCTTGTGTGGATATGTATATTCCGCCAACAGCGGACGCGAGAGCGTCGGCTGTTGGCGCATTTACGCATATTCAGCGTGAGGCTTCTGCGTTGTCCGTTCTACTATACCGGGCAATGCGAAGGCCTCAGAAAGCGGAACGGACAACTGGTACGGCTCTCACGCTTTTTATATTGTTATCCAGCAAACAGTTATCTAACCCAGTCCAAGAGAGCAGACAACTAATCAAACCATAAATCATGGTACGCTTCATCAAAATTCTTGCATGTGCCACGACATGCCTTTTCGCCCAGACATCATTAGCGCAGGGACCACAAATCGCCACACTGCTCAGCAACGGCAAAATTACCAACTACTATTCTTCGACCGGTTTTATCGAGGCATACAACAACTCCCAGGAAGGCGACGTCATCACACTTTCAAGTGGAATATTCAATGCCACCGACATCAAAAAGAACATAACAGTCAGAGGTTCCAGCATGGGCATGTCTGCCGACGGATCAAACACCATACCGACCACCCTGTCTGGACATTTCAATATTGATCTTCCGGAATCCGACACTCACTGTCTCACACTGGAAGGCCTGACAAACAATGAAACAGTGAACGTCATAAACGCTCCAAACATGTCTGTCAGCAAGTGCCAATTAGGCAAAATGTTCTCTAATGGCGGTTTGTTCAACTGCACAATACTGCATTGCATACTCAAGGAAATAAGTGACAGAAGTAAATCCTCATCGCTAACACTCCTCAATTCTGCCGTAACAAAAGAATTTGATATGGGCAGTGGCACCACCCACGGCCGACAGATAACAAACTGCGTTATCTACGGAGGTGCAGGCGTCTCGTATTCCCAAATAAACAATTCAGTATATGTACTTGTGAAAGGGAGCGCGTACCAGACTTCAGTAGATCCGACCTGTTCCGTAAACAACAGCATCATCATAAACTGCGACCAATACAAAGCGAACAACGGAGGGAACCGGTTTCTTCCCGGCGACGGAGGAGTATTTGTCGACGGAACAAATTACGAACTCACGGACGAGTTCAAATCATTTACAGGTACTGACGGAACTACAATCGGTATTCACGGAGGCAGCATGCCTTTTACACCGGAACTGAATGTTCCAAGAATAACAAGATTCAAAGTTTCTCCCAAAACAAGCGCCGACGGCAAACTGAGCCTGGACATCGAAATAAAGGGTGTTGAATAAGTTAATCCTCTACTTTATGCGATACTCCACATTAAGTTATCTCCTACTTCTGACAGCAGGCGTGGCCAAAGGAGAAGAAGTCTTGCCTACCAGTTACTTCTGGTTCGACCAAAGTCCATCATACATTACAGTCCAGCAAGAATCGTCAGAAATTCAACTGGATGTGTCAGACCTAAGCGAAGGTCTCCACATACTGAATCATGTCGCCGTAACACCGGATGGCAGAATGACCCCACCGGTCTCATCAACATTCCTCAAACTACCCGATATTTACAGCCACGCAAACATTGACTGCTATGCGATTGTCGACAATTTTTATTCCATCCGTTACGAGGGAAGCATCTCGCACGGGAACGTTCACCTGAATCTAGACATGTCCACCTTGTCAGAGGGCATCCATCAACTCACAGTTTATCTTAACAAATCAGGCACGCCGACAATAATAGGCCCTGCGACGACCTACTTCCTAAAAGCGCCACAAGGGGGTAACGGATTCACACAATACCGTTACTGGATAAACAACGACTTCGAAAACGCCCGGACCACCGAATGCAGGGATTCGGGAAACACACTGAATATCGCCATTATGGTTGACGTTCCCGAATATCCAATCAGGACAGAAGATTATGACATGAGCATAGCCGAAGACGGAGGAATACGTATATCTGCCAGGAATATCTTTAATCTGTTCGCAATGGATGAAAGCGGACGTTTCACGCCGGCACACACAGCCATCTATACCGACCACAGGACGTCCAGGCATTTTCCCCTGAACACAATCGAAGAACTGTCGACCTGCGTGGATAAAAATACCGGCAGTATTGATGAGGGTGAGATAAAGTGGTTCCGGTTTTACGGCGAGACAGGCGACAGCATAGCACTGAATCTGTCCGACAGAGCCATGTACGAGCTATATTCGCCGACAGCAAAGCTAATGCTGAAAAACAAATCTTCGCTGGCCAAAACCCTGACGACAAAAGTCCTTAACGAAACAGGCATACATTATCTTGCAATCCATGACATCGCATCCTCAATAAAGGACAGGCTCAAACTCAATTTCTTCCACATTCCCAGAAACGCCATATTGAAAGTGACACCACCGGAAATACCCGAGCCCTATGCATTTACCAAGGTGGATATATATGGCAACGGCATGAAAGCAGCAAAAAAGGTCATCTTTATACCGAAGCAAGGAGACGCGATAGAAACCACCAATATCACTCCTTATGACAACTATAATCTGGCATGTGTCCTTGACAAGAACCAAAACCTCAAAGAAGGGACATACGATGTGGCCATATTGGTAGATGACGAATTTACAAACCAAGAGGGAATGGTTATAAAAGAAAAAGCCCTGACTGTAACAAAGCCATCCGTACAGCCGGAATCACACAATGAAATCACAGTAGATGTCATTCCTTCCAAACGGCCCTCGACACCGTATATGGTAGACATAGTAATAACCAACAGAAGCGATGAACCATGCTGGGGCATCCCGTTCAACATCGCATGCGAGAGGAACGGCGGACAAACAGGGTATGTGTTCTACATGAGAGATTTCCTTGGATATCAAATGGATATCTCAAAACTGAATTATATCGAGACGGACAATGTTCTCGGAACCGGCGTGGACGGCCTTTACTTCCCGCTTGTGATTGACTACATGCAGCCGCATGAGTCCAGGACACTAAAAGTCGGCATAAGTTCCAATGCCCACGAGCATATAGGTTTATACGCCTGGACCGGCGAACCTTACAGCAGGGAACACCAGCGTCTACTGTCCCTGTGTCCTGAAGAACTATATGACATTCCCGTGACCCAGACAAACATTATGTCCACTTTGTATGGCGCATATATCCTTGAAGTCGCTGAAAAAATAGATAAGGACTACATGCAAACGAGACAAAAATCGCGAGCAAAAACCGATGACAACCATGTACTGGAAATCATCCAGGAGGTTACTCCTGAAATCTTAGGCCAATTCGAGCACCTGGAGACTCCTACAAACTATGCGTCAAAACTTTCCGACCTATCACAAGCACAAGGCAAGACCTTTGCGGGAATATGCAATGCCGGAGGCTCGATGAGGGCATACCAGTATTTTAAAGACAATCATATTCCAGGCGAGACCCTCAGAGAACAACTTGAGAACATCGACCTGATGTACAGTAGCGGCATTCCTCCAGAATTCATGCCCTACTATCTGGAAGCCAAAAGGAACATGGCCCGTGCGGCGTCGCCCGGAGAGATTGTAGAGGATGCCACAGACATACCTTTCATAGGCTGCATCGTGGATTATTTCACGAAGCGCAACGCCTCATGCCAGAATCCTCCCGTCCTAAGGAACGACATCGAGTGTCTGCAAAGTTTCGACCCTAACGCAATAAGCGGCCAAAGCGACCTGACAGGCGGTCCATACATAGGGCTTGAAGTCAAGGGACTCAGATATGAAGTCGAGTTTGAAAACGATCCGGAAAAAGCCAACGCTTCGGCCATCGATGTTTCCGTAAAGACAGACTTCGACCAGAATGTTTTCGACCTGACAACCTTCATACCCCAAAGCATAGAGATTGGCAACAAATCCATTCCTCTTTCAGGCGAACAAAATTTTGTCAAGACCATAGACATGCGACCGGACATTCCCTGCATTGTCGAGGTGTCGCTTGACTACTCCTGCGACAGCGGAAAAGCACTATGGTCATTCAAGTCCCTGGACCCAATAACACTCGAACCTGTCGAGGACTCGAGGCAGGGTTTCCTTCCAGTCAATGACAGCACCGGAGCAGGCACCGGCCGAATCGAGTATATGATATGCCTGAAGGATGGCTTATCAGACAATACGAAATTCAGCCACAAAGCCACCATTGTCTTTGACAGCAACGAAGCTATAGAAACTCCGGAATGGATAAACATAACAGACTATGAACGCCCTTCATCACGTCTGACCGAAACAAAGCATGAAGAGGGTTCAAACGACTATACATTCACCGTAGGAGCAGAGGACAATGGTTCAGGAATACTCTCGTATGACTTATATGCGAGAATGTCTCCCAAGGGGAACTGGTTCGTCGTGAAACCTGCAGTTACAGACATGACCGTCACCTACAGTTGTGAAAAGCCAATGGAAAATCCGGAATTCATGGTTCTGGCAACAGACAGGGCCGGCAACCGTCAACTGAAACCGGAAAAAGCGGAATCAGGCATAATGACAACAATCTGCCCCCCGGACGAAAATGAGACCTGGTATGACATTCATGGAATAAGACAACGTGACCCCAGGCCTTCCCTGCCCAAAATCCTTATATCAACAAAGGGCCGAAAGGTGATTGTTAAATAATGATGTCTTTACTCCCAACTCTATCATCCCGAAGAATCAAATGACTTCGGGGAAATGACCCGGCGCCGTGACAGAGACTACTGTTGCGGCGCTGTGTCTGTTCTATAATTGTCATAGTCAGAGGCTGCTTCGTTCGCTTGCACTATGAATCAAATATTTAAATAACAATAAAAAATTTTAATAAATTTTATTTTATTGGCTCTTTGCTTGGTGTTCCAGCTTTTCTTGGATATTTAGCTGGTGTTTTTTTTGTTTTTTCTATTGTTATAATTGTTCTTCCTATATCACTTTGTGGTAAATCAAAAGTTTCTACATTTTTTATTGTTCCACCAAGAACATTTATTGCCTTTTTGGCCTGTTCAATTTCTTCTTCTGCTTCAGATGCTTTCATACATATTATTTTTCCATTTTCTTTTACTAATGGTATTAAATATTCTGACAATGTTGATAAATTTGCAACTGCTCTTGATGTAGAAATATCAAATTTTTCTCTATATTTCTTATTTTGTCCAAATTCTTCAGCTCTTGCATGAACTAATTCAACATTTTTTAAATTTAATTCATTTATTACTTCTTGTAGAAAAATTAATCTCTTATTTAATGAATCAACTAAAGTAAATTTTAATGATTCGTTCATTATTGCTAATGGTATACCAGGAAAACCTGCTCCTGTTCCAACATCAACAACACTTAATTTATTAGGAATGTCTTTATATATTGTAAGTGAATCTATAAAATGCTTCAAAATTATCTCATTTGGTTCAATTATTGCTGTTAAATTGATTTTTTCATTCCATTCAATTAACATATTCATATATTTATA
>CALKRW010000036.1 GCA_937989585.1 uncultured Porphyromonadaceae bacterium
ATCCGGGACGCGGCCCGCTTCCCTTTATTTATACCTGTTAAACTGAATTTTGTCTTTTTGTAAATATTTCATGATGCAGTCTGTTTGTTACAAGTAGCGCCGCAGAACCATTTAGGAACTGCGGCGCGTTCATTACTTTGTCCTGTTAGACAATATATTTCAAATGGAAGGGGTAATCTTTATTGGCAGTCTTTAATTATATCTCGAAGGGTGTTATTCATCGCTTTTTGTCTTTCGGGAACATTTAATGATTTGAGTTTTGCTCCCACCTCGGTTGTGAATCCTTCCTGCCTGTCTGCATGATTCAGAGTCTTGTATATCTTATCGATCGCCTGGCCTTCAGGAGTGTCTTCAAGTTCTATGACTTTTTCGCAACGTTTTTCACCTGCAGGCATCTCTTTGATTTTGTCTATTTTCTTTTCAAGGTATGACAAAAGGTTGTTGAACTCATCGGCAAGTTGAATGATATCCTCTGAGGAGAGTTTGTTTTCCTCGGCTTTAGCAAGAAGTTTGTCGCATAATTCTTTGTCGTAGGCTTCTTTTTTACCTTCTGTTTCTTCCTGTTCTTCGCTATCATTGCCTGAACTTTTCAAGTTGCAGGAACTTAGTAAGCCGAGAGAGATTATGAAGATGGATATGAAATATAATATCTTTTTCATTATTTCAGGAGTTGATGTTATTGATATTGATTCTATATGATATTTAACTAACCATGCGAATGTCAAAATTGTTTTCGCATATATAATCTAAAAAGGTGCCAGACAATTTGTCGGCACCTGAATATCGGGAAGGATATTTTGTTTTAGGATTCTTTATCGTGTGTTCTTGAATGAATCCAAATCTTTGTTAGAATCAGTCGCATTTCGATACGGCCTTATAGATACGTTTAGTAAGGGATTTATAGCGACTTTTTATTTCCTTTTCGCTGTATACCTCACGAGCCTTATCTTTGAGTTCATCATTTTCTTTTGCATATGCGAGAGCATTGCAGATCTTAACCGCGTAATCGGCTTCATCGGAATCATTCAGAGTGTCGAATTTATCGCAACGCTTGTCTTTTGAATCCAATTCGGATATTTCTTCCACTTGTTTATCGAGGTAAGCAAGCAGACCGTCAGCCTGATCAATCATTTCCATGTAGTCGGCTGCCTTAAGGTCGTCTTCATCAATCTTTTCGACAATTTTCTCGCATTTCTTTTTGTCATAGGACGGACCGCAAGAGTTGAAAAAACACAAGCCGAAGAGAAGAGCGGCGGCAATCATTAGTTTAGTTTTCATAACTGTGTGATTTTTATGGTTTTTGTATTTTTATGTGGCAAAGATAGACAAATATCATCTTTTACCAAAATTTAAATGATGAAAATTTATCGGAACATATAATTTACTCTACTGGATTTACTTTTTGCGGAACAATATCACAGGCTGTTTCATGCAACAGGAACGCATTTTTAGCGTGTCTCCATCAAAACCTTCCGGAAGGGTAGGGGCTACAATCCATGAACCGGCCGGCGCTTTCGAGACGGTATCTATACGGCGCATTCGGTCATTCAGATAGAAGTTTATGGCATAGTAGCGGTTCAGTGAACTGTCAGGTATTATACTGTAAATAATATCAGAAGATTCGACTCTTTCGGCAATTTTCTCGGCCGCAGGTTTATCGCTCTTCGGGTTAAGGAACATTGGCGCGAAAGCGGAGTTATATCCAAACAACAGGACATATACGATCAGGACCACACCCGCCACAGGGTTGGAGGTGCGGTTGCGTGTCCCAAGCCACCATAGTCCGGCGAGTACCGGCACTGCGGCAAAAGGCCATCGCCACCAGGGCATGACTTCCAGACGCAGGCTGTTGCCGGCTACAATAGCCGTGGCAATCAGTCCAACTGGTACAACCACAGCAAGAACTGCCAGAAAGTTTGCCATAACGCGCATGAAACGTGTTTCGCGCATATGGTCGATAATCCAGGCTGTGCCATACGCCATGAAAGGATAGCAGGGCAGCAGGTAGACACTGCGTTTTGATTCGGGGATGCAATAGAATATGAACACAGTCAGAGCGACAGTCCAAGACATCAGTGGCAGCCCCCTGTCAAGTTTGATTTCCCGGATAGTATTACGCAAGCGTCTGTAGCACAAACCGACGACAACAAGAATTGTCCATGGCATCATGCCTGCTAGTACGGTAAGTATATTATACCACCATGGATTAGTATGTGACTCGTAGGACATGGTGCCTGTAAGACGACCGATGTTCTCTTCGAGGGCAAGAGCGATGAACCCGTCTCCACCTTGTTTCCAGGCTGCATAATACCATAGTGCGGGTAAAATGAAAGATGCAACGCAAATTGCGGTAAGACTAGTGAGCGTGCGCCAGAAATTGTCGCCTCGCAACAGAAAATATATGCCCATTGCAAGACATGGAAGAAGTGATCCCACAGGACCTTTGGTCAGAGTGGCAACGGTCAGCAGCAGTATTGCCCAAAGAATGTTCCATGGCTTGTCTCGCATACGGTAAAGTGCATAAATGCCTCCGACTATAGCAGCCGTAAGGACCATATCCACTCGGCATGCAACTGACGCACGGAAAAATTCTACCGAAGTGGCCGTTATCAATGTGACAAGCCATGCGTGTGTCCGTCCCACGCGTGGGAGTAACAAACGGTATCCGGCAATAAGCAGGAAGATTGCGGACAACGCCGAAGGCAGACGTGATGTGAACTCATTGACATGACCGCCATTGAAAATCAGTGAGCAAAGAGAGATGAGCCACGCAAGCATTGGTGGCTTATATGGAATATCCTGACCATAACTTTCGGGAAGTATCCAGTTGCCTGAGTCGAGCATTGACACTGCGACAATGGCTTCGCGTGGCTCTCCCTTTGTGTTGAACAGACACTCTCCGAGCCATGGAAGAAACATTAGTCCGAGGACAAAAAACAATATGATGTTCGATTTCTTCATTTTTTCTTTAATTCAGCTTTATTTATATAGTCCGGACGCTAATTACATAATAAAGTATTGTGAATTAGAGCCGATTCTGAATAATTGTACGCAAATTTAAGAAAAATCCATCATCTCGCCCAAAAACCGTTGGAAAAATGTTAACAAACAATAACCTGTGTGCTGCTTTCGGCGATTTTATTTAATTTTGTAGTTGACAACCAACAAATCACATGCCTCTCAGGATATGAAATCAAAAGCAAGTATAATAGCGATGGCTATGATAATTCCAGGTATAATGAAAGCCCAGTCCTCAGAATTGAAATATCCTGCCGCACCGACCGATGCGACAGTCGACACGTATTTCGGGATCAAAGTACCAGATCCATACAGACCACTTGAAAATGATACCGCCGCGTCTACAACAGCATGGGTAAATGCTGAGAATGTCGTTACACGCGGTTACCTGGATGCACTTCCGTTGCGCCCGCAGATTCGTGAGCGTCTCGCGCACCTCAACAACTATGCCAAAGTTTCACTTCCTGGCAAACTATATGACGGTAAGTATTACTGGTACGAGAATGACGGCCTACGCAACCAGTCCGTGCTTTACCGTGCCGATAAAGTCGGTGATAAGGGCGAAGTCTTTATTGACCCTAATACATTGTCTGACGACGGCACTGTCGCACTGACGGGTATTTCGATGAGCCATGACGGAAAGTATATGGCCTATACAATCTCGCGCAGCGGTTCCGACTGGACTGAAATATATGTCCTTGATACCAGGACAGGCAAACATCTTGATGACCATATTAACTGGGCCAAGTTCACCGGTGCTGACTGGCATGGGGACGGTTTCTACTACAGCGCCTATCCTCGTCCTGAAGCCGGCAAAGAACTGTCTGCCGCAAATGAAGGACACAATATTTATTACCACAAACTAGGAACTTCTCAGGTCCAGGACCGGTTGGTTTTCTCGGATCCGAAAGCCCCTCTTCATTTTCATTCGGCCTGGGTTGATCGTGACGAGAACGTGCTGGCCGTCGCAATCGGAGGTCAAGGCAACGGAAACGCTCTGCTTGTAAAGTCGCTGAAAAGTTCTGATGCACCTTGGGTTGAGGTAACACGCTCCCAGGAAAAGGAAATTAATCCGATTGGTGTCAAGGATGGCAATCTGTTGATCATGACCAATCTTGATGCACCCAACTATCGTCTTGTCTCTGCCCCAATGGATAATCCTGTAATTTCCGAGTGGGTCGATCTGATACCCAATTCCTCAAATGTACTCACTGGAGTCAATCTGGCGGGGGAAAACATAATCGCGACATACGACAAGGATGCTGCCAACCATGCCTATCTTTATGATTGTAAAGGTTCTCTGATTCGTGAGATAGAACTTCCCACTTTCGGCACCGTCGGTTTCTCGACATCTCCTAAGAGCGACGAGGTGTTTTACTCCTTCTCTTCGTTCGTCTATCCGTCTTCGTCTTATATATACGACATGGGTAGCGGCGAATCTAAACTTATGAGGGCAACGGCCCTTGAGGGGCTTAATCCCGAGGATTATGTCACTGAGCAGGTTTTCTTCACGTCGAAAGACGGAACGCGTGTGCCGATGTTCCTTACCTATCGTAAGGACCTGAAAAAAGACGGCTCAAATCCGGTTTACCTTTATGGATACGGAGGTTTTAATATTACACTTAATCCGGGTTTCAGCGCCAATCGTCTCTTATGGCTTGAGAACGGTGGCATCTATGCTCAGACCAATCTGCGTGGCGGAGGTGAGTACGGCGAGCCATGGCATGTGTCTGGCACATTGATGCAGAAGCAGAATGTGTTCGACGATTTCATATCGGCCGCTGAGTACATGATTGGCGAGGGCTGGTCACGCCCTGAGCTCATCACGGTCGAAGGCGGTTCGAACGGAGGTCTGTTGGTCGGTGCTGTTGTCAATCAGCGTCCCGATCTTTTCGGCGTTGCGATTCCCCGCGTAGGTGTCATGGACATGATGCGTTATCATCTCTTTACCATTGGATGGAACTGGGCGCATGATTATGGCACATCCGCCGATTCAGCCGAAATGGCTGCCTATCTGCTGGGGTACTCGCCACTGCATAACATCAAGAATGACGGTACGCCTTATCCCGCTATCATGGTGACTACGGCTGACCATGACGACAGGGTTGTTCCAGCGCACAGTTTCAAGTATGCCGCGACTCTACAGGCCGCCAATACCGGAGACAAGCCTAAGATTATCCGCATTGACTCAAAAGCCGGTCATGGTGCAGGCAAGCCTATAGCCAAGGTCCTAGACGAGTATGCTGATATTTATTCCTTCATATTCGCTAACATACCCTTTGTCCCCAAGGTCCTGAAGTGAAGCGCGACAATCAATCGAAATTCCAGGTAAGTCCTGTGCATGCCGTTCGGTACAGGATGAGGCGCGTAATACATTTAGTGCCGTTTGTGGCAATTACAATTTTAACGTCTGTCATGACATCCTGCTTTACCGGAATAGAGAGTACTCCTCGGATATCGGCTAAAGAGATCAGGAAACAGAAGGCGTCAGACAGCCCTGAGAAATTATTTCTTGCCGACCTCGCCTCTCAGCCGACTTCCGAATGGCGTCCTGGCAAGAAGTTCATAGTGACGGATCCTCGCGTAGACCTGATTTTCGAGCGGTCTACAGGAATTGCCGGAGGCCGAAAGGCCGGCGATACACTTGAACTGACTTCTATCCGCCCCGCTCTCTCGATAACCGGTGAACGACAGACACTGCTCGATTTTGTCAGCGCATACGGTGATACCTTGCTTTACCGCACAAACATAGATTCTGAGGAGTTCGGAAGGCGAAATTCACCGCTACTGATACCTTTCACGGTGGAAGCATCACTGATTGACTCGGCATCCAGCCGTCTGGTTGGCAATACTTACTATATTCTTCCGCAACGTCGTGTCAGCGCAATGGGCCGTGACACCGTAGGTCTGCGTTATGTACCCGTGAGAATCACTTCGGTAAGCGCTGGTGACGCTTACTATCCTTTACGTATCCATTTCAGCCCCGATGACTCGTCCTTGTTGATGACAGTTGGCAACGGACCTGCTTCGACGCGTAATTTTGAGACTCTTTTTGCGTTTGATGACCCGCGGAAATCCTATCCGCAGATAAGCGATGACAACTGGTCGCTGATAACAAATTCTCGTGTCGTTCTGGGAATGACCCCACAGGAAGCACGACTTGCGCTTGGACCGCCCAACACATGGTCTCAGCGGCCCTCGACAGCCGGAATGGTGGAGCGTTGGGCGTATGAGGACGGTGTATATCTGATTTTCGTGGACGGACTCCTCTCTCAGTTCCGTCGCTGAAATGAATCCTGTGGAATATTGCTTGATTCAGACGCGTGTAAACATTAACAAATTAAAAAACAAAAGAGTGCCTACGATAACTATACTTGGTTCGGGAACCTCTACCGGCGTCCCCCAGATAGGGTGTGACTGTAATGTCTGTACAAGTTCTGATAAGCGTGATAAGCGTCTGCGCGCTTCAGTGCTGGTATCTGCGTGTGGCCGAAACATACTTATCGACTGCGGGCCTGATTTCCGTCAGCAGATGCTTGACGCAGGCGCTCCACGTCTGGACGCGTTGCTATTGACGCATATCCATTATGATCATGTCGGAGGAATCGATGATCTGCGTCCATATTGTCACCGGGGACCTTTTCCGGTATACTGCCGACCGGATGTGGAGCGCGATATCCGCACACGTCTGCCATATTGCTTTGCTCGCCATCCCTATCTCGGCGTTCCGACTTTCGATATGCATTGCATTGAGCCTTCCGTGCCGTTCGCCATTCCAGGCGAAGATGGAGAGGATATCACGGTAATACCACTTCCCGTTATGCATGCCGCTTTGCCAATAACAGGTTTTCGTATAGGTGATATGGCATATGTAACAGACTGCAAGACGATGCCTGAGTCGACAAAAGCACTGATGCGTAGTCTTGATCTTCTTGTCATCAATGCCTTGCGTCATGAGCCTCATCCTTCCCACCTCAGTCTTGACGAGGCACTTGAACTCATAGCCGAACTGAAGCCCAGGCGCGCTGTGCTTACTCATCTTTCCCATCAGATGGGGAAGCACGCACAGGTTTCGGAAGTTCTTCCGCCTGAAGTCAGCATAGCCTACGATGGACAGGTAATTGAATTCCTTTAATTTTTGAACATAGGCAAAAAATACGTAACTTTGCAAGTAAATGCAAAACAGTGATTTTCAAATATCGATAACAAAGGAAAGAATAGCAGGTCTTCCCCCTGTGGTTTATCCAGGCGGCATAAAGGCAGTCACGGTAGTTGACACCGCTGCTAAAGCACGCACAGCGTTACGTGACCTCAATAAATACGACCATATAGGTTTTGATACGGAGACACGTCCTTCTTTTCAAAAGGGACATATGAACAAAGTATGTCTGCTTCAACTATCCACCGGTCCCCAGTGTTACCTTTTCCGTCTCAATGCTCCCGGAATCTTCGATATGGTGCGTCCTCTGCTAGAGAATCCCGATATTATCAAGGTAGGACTATCGGTTCATGATGACTTCAATTCTCTGCGTCGCCGCGGTGAAATCAATCCAAAAGGATTCCTCGACCTTCAGGACTATGGCAGGACATTCCATATAGCGGACATCTCTCTGCAAAAAATATTTGCCATAGTCTTTGGTGAGAAAATATCCAAGGCTCAGCGACTCACCAATTGGGAGGCTCCCCATCTTACAGACCAGCAGCAGATATATGCCGCCATTGACGCGTGGGCATGCCTCAAGCTTTACCGATACATGCGTGCCGGAAATTTCCATCCCTGCGAGTCGCCATATATAGTCGGTTCCGGTGAAGATGCTGAAAAAGATTGCGCGGCGCTGCTACATCTCCCGGAACCGGAGGCTCTGACATCCTCCAAGACCGAAAAAATTTCATGAATATATGCGGGCAAAGAAATCGACAGTATTACCTTTCGTACTCCTAGTTTATCTTGGAATCATGGCTTACATAGGCTGGCCTGCCTATGCGAACGGACAGACTTCGCCTCTGCAGTATTTCGGGATTATTGGTCTGACTTTGGCCATCATCATACTGCTGCACTTCAGTCTTAAACGTCGCGAGCGTCTGCGCCGCGAGCGTGAGAATGACATACTTGGAAACAATAAGGAGGATAAAGACGCCGACTTGTCAAACAAAGATAAGCAATAAGTATTAATTAAATATAGAATTCCTGAAAATGAAAAAACTCACCCTTATCCTTATGGCTTTTCTCATCGGGTCTGTGACTATCTGTGCGCAGACACCCGGCGAGAATAATTGTAAATCAGTCCAGTGTGTAAAGAAAGACTGCAAGAAGGCAGAATGTGCCAAGACTGATTGCAAAAAGGCAGAATGTGTAAAAGTTGACTGTAAGAAGGCAGAGTGTGTCAAGGCCGATTGCAAGACTAAAGAATGTCCTAAGCCTGCCAATATCTGCGGTAATGACTGCAAAAACTGCAAGGCATGCTCGGGAACTGATTGCGCATCAAAAAAATGCAAAAACTGTAATCATAAGGCCAACTGTAACAAGAATGGATACTGTAAGCACGGGCATAATACCTGCAAGCGCTAAGTATTAAATATAATAAGCCAGGCGGCGCGGATTCAATTAGTATCTGCGCCGCCTGGCTGTTTTCTGGCTGTGGTTTCATTCGCCGGCATATACATGTATTGTCGGCGACTCAACATCTACTCCGAACTCCTTGGCTTTTGCAAGAATTGTACGTGCCAGCCGGGGTTTAAGATCTTCGGGACAATAACGGAAGTACGCTTCTGCGGCACGCACGTGTGCGGCATCGGGCATTGGATATTCACGGCGTTCGGGCAGACCGAAGTCGCTGTCTGGAAGTTCATACTTCTTTTCGTCGTATGTAAGTCTGTCACTCATTGCTATTTTTTATTAGAGAGTCAGATAAAATTGGGGGTAATGTTGATTGGACTACAGTCGAAGACGGAAGCCGCACTGGAATAGGCCTTGCGCGCCGAAACCGAGTTCTCCGAACATTGTGAATGACCTGCTGAGTCCTACTTCTGCACCGAGGGGGGATATCTGACCTGCGAAATAGGTCTTGTTGTATGCGTCGTAACCGCGTGGCTGGAGGTGGGAGACAACAACTCCAACACCACCATGGGCATACAATGTCACGATGCGGTTGCGGTAATAATCATATTTTAGGTTAAGCATGAAAGCATGGTATGCAATGTGTGAACTTTTGGGTCCGGAAGTGCTTTGTGATGAGAATGTGTATGAGGGACCTAGGCGTAGGGATTTTTTAATACGGAAATCAACGCCTGCGTTCAGGGCTCCCCACGCCGTGTTTAAATTGTTCCAGCCGTCATGGTTGTCGCAGGCATCCATCTGGGTGTAGGCTCCGTAGGAAGCGTATATGGATGTTTCTGCCGAGGCTTTCTGCGCACCGAGGATTAATGCCGCGAGTGCAATCATGCAAAATAGATACTTTTTCATAATAGTAATGTTTTGAATTATGTGAAATTTTGTAAATTATCAGAATTTTAATTAAAACATATGAACAATATTAAAAGTTCGAATGAAATTTTGCATGGCATGGCGAATAAGCCGAAGGAAATTAAATGGAGGCTTTTATCTATATTTAAATATGTATTATTCCCCATTTAGCATCAAAAAAAAGCGAGTTTGAGTTAAATAAAGTTAAATCCAAGAAAATTTTTCCTCAAAATTATGTTGTATAACATAAAAATACTAATTTTGCATCAGTTTTTCATGGTATTAGATTTAAGGTATGAAGATTATTCGTCGTGACGACGGGTAATTTTTTTTATGTATTTATGTTTGAGAATTGTCCCAGATGACATATATTGATTCCATATTATTAATTATTTCGTAACTTTGTAGCGTGAACCGAATGTTATTCCGCATACAAACTTTGTGTGGGACGATGTTTTCTGTCGTCGTCATGATGTTGTGCGCATGTTCCTCAACCAGACATGTCCCGGACGGGGAGATGCTTTTGGACAAGGTGTCGATTGACGTAATAAATGATTCCACGGCAGACGAGCGCCTGACAGAACTTGACCTTGTAAACTACCTGCGTCAGCAGCCCAATCACAAGGTACTCGGTTTTGCAAAACTTCAACTTGGGCTTTACTCTCTATCGGGTAAGGACTCCACGCGCTGGTATAACCGATGGCTACGGCGTATGGGTCAGCCTCCTGTGATTTATGATTCTACGCTTACTCAGGCATCCGAGCGGCAGTTGCGCACGGCATTGATCAACCGTGGATACATGCATCCGCTGGTTTCGGCGGATACTATGGCGCACCGAGACAAAAAACGCATGGAAGTGAGGTATAATGTACGTCCGGGACGCCGCCATGTCATATCGTCCCTTGCGATGGAATGTGACGATCCTGCTATCGATTCTCTGCTTAGAACCGATTCGCTTGCAACGCTGATATCACCCGGCCAGCCATTCGACCGAAACCGTCTGGATGCCGAGCGCGATCGAATTTCCAGACTGCTTCGCGATAATGGCTATTACGCTTTCACGAAAGAATATGTCACCTTTGTCGCGGACACGGCGGCCATGTCCGAGGAAGTCGGTCTCGTGATGACCGTCCGACCGCCGTATGTCCGCCAGAGTAGCGACGTTTCTCCTGATGTGGTCATTGACCGTCATACTCCTTATTCGGTACGTAATGTCATTTTTGTCACAGACTACAACTCGCGCATGGGTTCTGAAGACATCATCGCCAGGCAGCGTGACACGGTGTATTACAAGAATATAGAGGTGCTCTACGGTCCGGACAGGTATATACGTCCCTCTGTTCTTGAGGAAAATTGCAGCATAGTCCCCGGAAAGCCTTACAATGCCTCGGATGTTGACCGTACATATCAGGCACTGTCCAGACTCGGGATACTGCGTTTTATAAATATAGAGATGACGCCTGTCGCCACTATTGACGGCAGAATCTGGCTCGACTGCTATATCCTTCTTTCCAGAAATAAGAAACAGTCTGTGTCAATCGAACTGGAGGGCACTAATTCCGAGGGCGATCTTGGATTCGGTGTGGGCCTTACCTACCAGCACCGCAATCTCGGCAAAGGCTCCGAGATGCTGACTGCTAAATTCCGTACCGCCTATGAGTCGCTTTCCGGCAAACTTGACGGTCTTATAAATAACCGCTATACGGAGTTTGCCGGCGAGGTCGGCATAACCTTCCCTAAGTTCAAGGCGCCATTGCTCAGCCGATCGTTCAAGCAGCGCATCAACGCGACGACAGAGTTCGCTGTCTCCGCCAACTATCAGGAGAGGCCCGAATATACACGCGTAATTGCCGGAGCTGCATGGAAATACAAATGGAATGCTCAGGAGCGTGATTACAATGTACGTCGTACTTTCGATCTTATTGATGTCAACTACGTCTATCTGCCTCACTCGACCATCGACTTCATAGACCAGATAGCCCCGACCAATCCGTTGTTGCGTTACTCCTATGAAGATCACTTCATAATGCGCATGGGATATACCTATTACCGGACCAACCGCCGTATTCCTACTGCAACGGTGTCGTCTTTCGCCATTCAGCCCTCAGTAACGACATTCCGTGCTTCGGGAGAGATTGCCGGCAACCTGCTGTATGCGTTTTCATCGGCTCTGGGACAGCACAAGTCCGACGGGGCATACAAAATCTTCGGCATACAGTACGCACAGTATGCGAAGGGCGAACTTGACTTCACGCATACTGTCAATTTCAACTCGCGCAATGCGCTGGCATTCCACACCGGTTTCGGTATCGCCTATCCTTACGGCAACTCGCGCATGGTGCCGTTCGAGAAGCGTTTTTATGCCGGAGGTGCCAACTCGGTGCGCGGATGGAGTGCCCGCACCCTCGGACCAGGCCGTTACGACGCCAAGAATTCGGTGACCGACTTCATAAACCAGTGCGGCGATATCCGTTTCGACATCAATCTTGAATACAGGGCCAAACTTTTCTGGGTACTTGAAGGCGCGTTGTTTATCGATGCCGGCAACATATGGACAATAAAGAACTACGAGTCGCAGCCGGGTGGATTCTTCCGCTTCAGGAATTTCTATAAGGAGATTGCGGCGGCATATGGTGTGGGCCTACGCATGGACTTCACATATTTCCTGCTGCGTCTTGACCTGGGCTTCAAGGCCCATAACCCGGCCATGAACCAGGAGGAATGGCCCATTGTTCATCCTAACTGGCATCGTGATGCCACGTTCCACTTCGCTGTCGGATATCCTTTCTGACAGGATTGTTTGTTTACTAATATACGTTCGGTTATGAAATCGCTTGTAATATTCGATCTTGACGGCACACTGCTCAACACTATAGCGGATCTTGCCGCGGCCACCAACCATGCTCTCAACGCAATGGGTTATCCGGTCCACTCGACTTCGGCCTACACGGCCATGGTGGGCAATGGCGTCACCAAACTGCTGGAGCGTGCGCTCCCTGTCGATGCACGCACAAATCGTATTATAGAGGCAATGCGCATACATTTCCGTGACTACTACGACAGTCATTGCGCTGACGAGACTACTATCTATCCGGGCATCTGCGAACTGCTTGGCGAACTGACCGGCCGTGGATTGCATTGTGCGGTTACGTCCAACAAGTATCAGGCGGCGGTTAGTACACTGATCACGCATTTCTTCCCTGATGTGCCATGGGTCGCGGTGTTGGGCCATAAGGATGGATTCCCGGTCAAACCGGATCCTTCGATAGTATTCGAGGCTCTCTCGATGTGTCCAACTCCAAAATCTGAAGTACTTTATGTCGGCGACTCGGGGGTTGATATGGAAACAGCCCGACGCGCCTGTGTCGATTCTGCCGGCGTCACATGGGGCTTCCGCCCTCGCCAGGAACTTGTGGAATATCACGCAACACATATCGTATCAAACCCCGACGATATCTTATCTCTCCTTTAATAGCATTTTACCATCGGCAGTTGAGCCGTTAAATAAAGACCGAGGAGCGGCCAAGCCGGACGCTCCTCGGTCTCATGGCTGTATTCCCCTCCTTACTCGCATTTGCATGATGATACAGGAATTTTTGATACACGGCGGCCGTGGCGTCCTCCTTCGAAATCGGTTGCGAAGAATACGTCCACACACTCCATGGCCAAAGCCGGCTCGATATAATTGCGCGGCATCACGAGAACATTCGCATCATTATGGGCACGGGCATAGTGTGCCAGTTCGGGCGCCCAGCAGAGAGCGGCGCGCACACCCTGATGCTTGTTGAGAGTCATGGCGATGCCGTTGCCGGTAGAGCAGATGGCTATTGCCGGATAGACCTCGCCGGATTCAACAGCAAGAGCGCATGGATGGGCATAGTCTGGGTAATCGCACGAGTCAGATGAAAATGTACCGAAATCCTTATACGGAATGTCATTGCTCTCCAGGTACCCCCTGACAATCTCCTTTAGCGGAAAACCTGCATGGTCGCAGCACAGTCCCACAGGGACATCTTTCTTAAGAATACTCATAAAATCGTAAAAGTTATATGTCGGTTAAGTAATAAATTCAAGTCAGACTCATTGCTGTTCAGGCTTTTGTCCGGCAATTAAAATATCTGTTTCGTGGCCTTGCACGGACATTAACGTTAAAAGCGTATCACAAAAATAATCAAAAAAAACAAAAAAAGTTCACCTGGAGCACGAATAATTCCAAAAAATACATTAACTTTGCACCTGTAATTCCGACACACGGAATAACACCTATGCCCAGGTGGCGGAATGGTAGACGCGCTCGTTTCAGGTGCGAGTGCTGCGAGGCGTGCAGGTTCGAGTCCTGTTCTGGGCACAGATAAACCCCGTAACTGTCTGAAAATCAGCAGTCGCGGGGTTCCTCTTTTGTTTTTGTCTGAAAATTGTCTGAAATCACAAGTTCATCAGCCAAAAATTCAGACAATTTTTTTGTCTGAACACCGATTTTTGTCTGAAACAGCTCTCCCCAAATGTTAAATATTGAGGCTCTAAAAATTTAACATCCGTTAAAATGTTAACGACAATGTTTCATTGAAGAACCCAATTTATCCAAGCTACCCCTACTATTTTTCCCTACTCCTATCTGAAAGGTTTCATAGGCGAACTTGCAAAGCTAAAAAAGTGTTTCTTTTCTATACACTCAGCCTATGACACCGAAGACACTCTCATATTACGAAGGTGACATCTGTGCGAGAACGGCGTTTATTGAACCCTTCTGCACGGACTGGGATGCTGTGTCTCTATCCTCGCTCTCCACTCTCAAAGATTATCTTCTGAACCATTATCGAGACTTCAAGGAGATAATTATGAATCTTATCCACGACGGCGTTTTCAGTCATCGGCTTCTCAAGAATATTTACTTCTCACTGAAGAAATATTCCAGATGGTTCTTTGATTGGCAAGCTGTCATCGAGAAGCAATTTGAATCTGATGATGAGAATGTCCGGAGAAAAGCCAATGTGGCCACGGATCTCGTTTCTGTCATCGAGATTCTTTGGACACCCATCTTCAAAGATTTTGAATTCCTTTGCAATGCCCATTTGAATGGAGAATATCTAACGGCTTCCGAGCGTACTGCAATTCATAAAATGACAAAGGAGGAAGAACTGAGGCGTACAGAGACAAAAAAGCTTCTGAGTTCCATAGATGCGAACTCTGAGAACGACAGGATGAGAAAGTTCGACATTATGTATGATGTGCTATCCGGTTTAGGCGGCAAGGACGCAGCGAAATATTTGGAGGCCGCATACAGACTGGGCTGGTTGGTTGACAAGCCGGCACACAATCTGCTACAGAAATATTGGGGAGTAACAGGCAATGCGCCGGCCATCAGCAATGCGTTCAGCGTGAAAAAGAAATCTGTCGGTGATGAAAAAATCATAAGCGCAGCGATGCATGAATTAGAGTATAAGCTCAAGGGATAAAACGAGTTATCTTGAAAATGAATTTTAGTGAAAGTAAAACTTAGGTCAGTTCACCAGGTTTTACTTTCTTTTTCTTTATGGGGGTATGTCTCCCCCTAATTTTGCGGCAGAAATATAAATATTTGCCGCATATGAAAAAGGATTTATACAGACGCATTGTCGAGGATCTCCGCATGAATACGGAGAATGCCTGGGAGACTATCAATACCCAGCCATGCGATGATATGCCTCCGGTGCTGATTCCTATTTCGTTGAAAACGCTCAACGAAATCATTGACCGTGCAGTCATCAGGACACTTGATGAAGTGGCCGTCATTGTCGACAAGATGAGCGAGATTCCTTCGCTATCCAGAGCCTCTGCGGCCAAGTTGCTTAAGAAGACACCCAAGACCCTGCGCGAATGGGAAGAAAGAGGGACACTCATCCCTGTATATATCGAGGGAAGCCCCTATTACCGGATGAGCGATATTCAGCAACTAAGTATAAAGAAAGGAGGGCGAAATGTGTGATTCCAACAGACATAACAGTCTCCTTGTTCTAAAGTGTGGGGAGCCTAAATTCCTACATGGAAAAGGATGCCTTGTAAAAGAAAGCAATACATATCGTCAATGTGCTTTCCCCGAACAAAATATCGGGGAACATGAACAACATCCCACTACAGCGATTGCCCCAGCAGACGTCAACCATGGTATGCAAACGTCTTGCGCACTTAAGCCGTCGGCTATCTCCGCAATTAGTGGCACTGACTCCAGCAACGGACACGTCTCTATGGCCTTCATGGAGAAATACCTGCGGATGCCAATGTCTCTTTATGCTATAGGAGACGCACTGACGACACTTCCCTCCCCACGAAAAAGGTTGTTCAACCTTATTCTGTCCGTTACCGGGTTAAAGCCTAATACTGTAAAGATGATTCTTTGTTCGACAGATTCCGGCTATACACCAAGCGACGAGGTTAAACGATTTATTTCAAAAGCTTTAGGAAAGAGTGCCGAAATGCTATTCCCTGAGGATAGGAGGCGGGCCGGTTCGCTTGTCGACATATACAAAAGACTTTCCTCCAAGAAACTGGAATTACATTTATTCCTAAGCTTGCTATCCAAGCCTGCAAGGGCTTCGCCTAAGACCGTTAGACGATGGCTTGTCGAACGGAGAGTTCCTGATACTGAAATCCGTGAGGATATTTCCAAGATCATAGGCGTGTCGATTTTACAACTTTTCCCTCCTGAGGGAAGCCAAAACAAAATCGACGATGAATAATTTCAACATCACGCTCCGGCCCAACAAACTCTATACAGTTGAAGAGCTTCTCGACATCCTCTCAACAAGTCAGGAACAACTGCTCGTACTCGTAACCCGCCACCACCTAAAATTTCTCGGTCAAGACAGCAATATGGTCTTCCGGGGAGAGACTATCAACGAATTCATAAACAAAAACGCATGTATACATCCGGCTGGATACCCTTCTACAGGGATGAACTGAACGACTCGCTCTTCGAGGATCCGAAATGGCTCCAGCGATGGCTTTGGCTATGCACACGGGCTGCCTACAAACCTTGCAGGCGGCTCGTGGGAGCCACTCATCGCGGTGTCGAAATTCAGCCGGGACAAATTGTGACTACAAAGGCATACCTCTGCCGGGCATGGGGAATCAATTTCCGTACAGTTCAGACTTTCCTCGACGAGATGGAAAAACAAGGTCGCCTCACCTATTCCTATATAGACGGGAAGACCGAGGATTCAAAAGTCTCTAAAAAGTCAACCAAATCCAATCTGGGTATCATAATCACTCTGCCTCTCCGATATGTCTTTCCTCCTAAAGCATCGGAAGGCATGACAGAGGTTAACTCACGGAATGAATCGGAAGACGAAATGCCATACGGAATGCAAGACCAAATACAGTCAGTTCTGCAAGATGACCTGCAATCCAATCTGCAACACGAAACGCGGAAAGAAGTGCAAGAGAAAGTGCATCCTAAACTGCAAACAAATAAAGAATATAAAAATAAAGAAATTTCTGTCTCAAAACGCGAGCGCGAAAATCAATTTTTTGAAGAATTAAAAAAATCAGAGATAACGCTCGATGAGTTTTGCATGAGTCTAAAGCCGATGAAAGGGAAAGAGGAAATGCTAGAGCTGGCCGAAGTCTTCTTCCTCAGGAGCGTCAGCACCGAAGACTTCCATCCTTCATTCAGCGAATTCAAGAAGCATTTCTTCAACTGGGCCAAGCAAGAAATTGAAAAAAGACGAACAACTCAAAAAACCACACGATATGGACAACAAGAAAACGGAGCCGGGGCTCCAAAACGAGCAAGCGATCAGCGCCGAGGTACTGAGGCGCTTGAAAGAACTGCCGAAGACTACGAATAGTAATCTTTACATCAAGATGACTCCGGAGGAGATGTCGATTGCAATCGAAATCCTCCATCGCAGAGTCGTTGATGCTTTGGGTATTACCGATTACACCGGGAAATCGAAGGCGATAAAACAGGTCTGTGAAGTTTTCAGCAATCCGGGGCCTACAGCCGGAATTGCCCTCATAGGAAAGGCTCGAAGCGGAAAGACTGCCCTTCTCCGAGCTTTGAAGAATTTCATTGAGGTCATTGGGAACATACCTGAAGCATGGACTTACTTGCCGGAGGTGCGCGATCTCGATTGTCGCTATGTTTGGGCGACCGAGTTTCGAAATCCTATCACTTCATACGAAGACTTCAAGCTGGCTATCGGCTCCCCAATCCTCTTCATCGACGGTCTTGGGATGGAAACAGAATTTCGAGAGGCACAGATGCCCAGTGAACTCATGAATCTCATGATACAGCTTAGATCGGACTATGGGTTTCTGACAATCATCGGCTCTCGTTTCGATTTGGAAAGCCTTACTGAAATTTACGGGGAGGAAGTGGGCCTAAAACTGAAACACGGCTACAGATTCATCAACATCGACAGCCAAAAAAACATTGACAGACTATGAAAAGAACAGACCCGCTGGCAATTGGCGATTTTTTGTCGAGAAACGGTTTGACAAAACAGTCTCTTCAAGATGCTGCTCAAGCAAAAGCCGCATATCACCGGATGACTCCGGCTCTACGTTTCGATCTCCAGGAACGTGAGGCATTCGATATGCTGATGGACTTCTATCAGACTGAAGTTCTGGACAGACATATGGAGTTCATTTCTGATGATAATGTCACCACCGTTATCGCTGAAACCGTCATGCACATGGTTCAGATGTTCCCTTCACCGGGGTTACTGCTTTGCGGTTCAACAGGAAATGGCAAGACTACTCTTGCCAAGGCATTCAAGCGCATGTGTCAGAGACTCGACAGCACCGGGCATTTCAAATACATGGGAGAATACTTCAAGTTTGAATCTCGATTTCTCAAGGGGTTGGAGATTTGCGACATAGCAAGCTCCAAGAGCGAGGATGATTTCAACGAATTGAAGAATATCCCGCTTCTGGTCATAGATGATACCGGCGAAGAACCCAGGGAGGTGCTCGACTACGGCAACGTGTCACATCCGGTGCGCCGACTGATCGAGGACAGGTATGAGCGATTGAAGTTCACGATCCTGACCACCAACCTTGTGCCTGACGACATCAAGGCTCAATATGGGCTGCGAGTGTTCGACCGATTGGAAGAACTGTATCTTAAAATAATTTTCCGAGGCACTTCTTATCGTCTCAAAGCAAAAAGATTCGAGTCTCCAAAACCGGAGCTAAACCAGTAAAACTAAGAAAATGAAACTGATAAATCTCAAACAGTTCCGACAGGAATACAAAATAACACAGAAACAGCTCGGCGAATCCTTAAAATTGCCGCAGAGCACCATCTCTTATCTGGAGAACGGTTTGCAAGAGGTGACGGATTATCTTTTGGAGCGCATCAAGAAGATTTATAGAGTGGATGACCTCTCGCCATATGTGTATGAAAGAGAGACGTTCCATAATCCCGCCGCAGTGAAGATGGCTGAAAAGGTGAAATCCGTGGCAATCTTCGCCGGCGATTGGAACAGTCCCTCAGCGATAGACGTAATCGAGGGATTCCAGATCCTCTATCGAGACGGGGCTATCAGCATCAGTCGTGACGGCTCGCTTATAATCGACCGCAACAATGGCATCGGATTCAAGCTGAGCCACTATGTTATACGTCCGGAACAATTTGAGGAGCCAAATCTCCTCTATATCCTGACAACAAAAGAATGGTTTGATGACGAGATGTATGAGTCATTCAAGCGATGTTACGTCCTCGCTTGCAAGATAGCCGACATCTACCCCATGAGACAATTGAAGCCGGGAGAGGCAATTGACATATAATATAAGATGGAAACTTTATTGGCGTATAATCTTGTCGCATAACACCTCATTATTATATAAGAAGGATTATAGCGGTCAGTCCCTCAGACAAACTTATCTCAAGAATAATAAAACAATGTTTCAAGAACGGCGGCGAGGAGTCGGGAGACCCCTCGCTGCCTTTGGCGGTTTACACTTCTTTATATTCATGCAGGTAGATATACGCATCATCTTCTTCCTCCGACCACTTGAAGTTGAGCGCTTCAACATCATCTTCGGTTATGATGTTTACGTCATCAAGTTCTTCAATATAGCGGAAAGCGGAATCGATGTCGATGAAGTATTCCCTGATGTAGTCTCCTTTCGGTGGTTTAGCGTCAAGATAGTAGTTGTCGGGAAACCATCCCTTGCCATCGCAATATCTTTTCAAATAAACCTCGCACCCGTTTTCCTCACCTATGAAGTAGGCTCTGAGAGTCTCAAACTTGTCACAGATGAAGTCCCACGCTTCATAAAGCGGTTCCCATGCTGATTCAAGATGGAAGCTGATGCAGTCCTCTTCCCTTTCGAGGTCGTCCCACCATCCTCTTACATAGAGATGGCTCGGGATTTCTCCGTTGAGTTCTTCTACGATGTGTCCCACCCAATTGCCGTTATGTTTCTCGGCATTGAGTTTGAGCATAAGATTGTAGAGTGCGTCGAGTTCGGAAGCCTCGCCTCCGATACGATAGGTACTGTCGCAAATGTTTGCCATACTATTGAAATTTAATCGTTTATAAATTCTTTCCCTCTCTTTTGAGAAACCTTTGTTTCTCTGTGAGAGCTAAGTTTTATACGCAATCAACATCAGCAGAGAGTCGCATATTCGACAAGGGTTCTGAAAGAACAAAGCCTGCCCTTGGCTTTATGCGCAGCTGATAACTTCGCGGTTAAAACTATGCGTCGCAGAGAACGAGGATTTACCCTTAAAGAAAAGCCTTGTTGAGTACCGAAATCGCGTTCCGATAGACCGATTTGTATAAAGAGAATTAAATAAAAGGCTGACTGATAGCGAATAATTCCAAATCAATCGGGGATGCGTTTACTTTGCAGCATCAAATTAAACCGAACTCAAAACCAATCAAGAAATGAGCACATTTGGAATATTCGCACTTATACTTACAACGGCCTACATCATCTACTTTATGGTGATGATTGCCCGCGATGTAGCCACAAGCCGTAAGACTGCTGATGAAAGCTCTGAAGTCGAGACCTTCGACACCTCCTTTGTAGAAGAAAAGTCCGTCGAGGTAAAAGAGACAGAAGGCGGCTTCGCAGTTGGAGACAATGAGGTTGTTTCAACCTCAGTAAAGGCTACAGAAAACGCTGAGCCGGAGGGTTCACCTTCGCAAGATAACGCCGATAAACTCTCGGATATTAAAGACAAAATTTCGACGGAAGCTATGCCGCTCGATGTCAAGGATGTTTATGAAACTGTCCAGACTCATGAAGAATACTACGATACTATACAGGATCCTTTCCACCAGATTGATAATGTCAATGTAATGGTGAAAAGATTACCCGCCGGAGAACCCACTCAGGAATCTTCCGGCAATGCGCAAGGTCGCGACAATTTATAAGAGTTTACTTCCGGGATGGCTGTTAGCGGCATGTCTGCTATTGGCAGAGTCGGCTTCGGCCAAGTGTGGCGGGGTCGATTATAGTTGGGGCGCGGATGCCCTGGCCAGGCAGCATGACTTCGTGGTGACGATGATGCTGTATGTCCTGTACCTTATATATGCGGTGGCCTCAATCGTCGTCATCTATTCCTCGCTTCAGATTTACATTAAGATGAACTCCGGCGAGGATGGAGTCAAGAAAGAAATCATGATGGTAATCGGAGCCTGTCTGTTCCTGATAGGCGCATCCACTGTGTTCCCGGCTTTCTTTGGATATAGAATCTAATCAGTTACTAACCAATAAATTCATTAAATCACTCAACGAAATCAACTGACAAGAGAATCAACAAAACCAATTCAAAATTTCTATGATTAAAAAATTTGCTAAGAAAATCAAGGGCTTCTTCGGAAGCGAGCGCGTGCAGATATTCTGCATGATGATGCTGGTCGGTTCCGTGGCCATGTTCGCCCAAAATGCCGCCGGCAACTACGAGGCCGGAACCACCGCACTGACCACCGTCACGGAGGAGATTGCCAAGTATGTTCCCATCGTTGTCAAGCTCTGCTACGCCATCGCCGGCGTTGTCGCTATCGTGGGTGCAATCAGCGTCTACATCAAGATGAACAACGAGGAGCAGGATGTCAAGAAGTCAATCATGATGATTGTCGGTGCCTGCATCTTCCTCGTGGCCGCTGCCCAGGCTCTGCCTCTCTTCTTCGGTGTGTAAGCCGTGGCGAATACCGACGAAGACCGCTATCCGTCCTATCCAATGTTCAAGGGGCTTCAACGGCCTCTTGAACTGATGGGATTGCAGGGTCGCTACATCTACTGGGCGGCTGCGGCAGCCGGAGGTGCAATCGTGGGATTCATTGTCATGTATATCGCCATTGGCTTTGTGGCAGGACTGATAACCCTTGTTGCCTCCATAGCAGTCGGTGCCGGACTGATAATGCTCAAGCAGCAGAAAGGTCTGCACTCAAAGAACTCCGACAAAGGTATTTTCGTCTATTGCCGCTCAAGAAATCTTTAACCAATCAACTTCTAACCAAAATTCAAGAACAAGTCTCACTCCGATCATGTCGACCAACTTCTATTATATAATAGGTGTAGCCCTGAGCCTTTCTTCCTGCGGTAACTCTGAGGAGAAACGTCCCTCCCTGGAGCAAACACGCGCCGCCATAGAGGTGCGTGATGCCTGGCGCGACGAGTTGAAGCCGGTGGAAATAACTGTCAAGGGCGCAATAAGCGGTGCTGACAGAATCGGGGTGAGACTCCTTTCCGACGGCAGAACGAGTTTCCCAGTCTTTATGAGGACTCCCGACTGCTTCAAGCCCGAACAGCCGTCTCTGATGGCCGACACCGCCGCTATGGTCAGTGCCTGCTGGCCGGTGGAAACTTCCGACACCTTACGGCTGACCGCTCCATTCTCCGACCTTATCCATGGAAACGAGATTTCAAGGAGGGTCGGCGGTAAGCTGTCTTTTGATTTGAAATTCCAAAGCAAGATGGCTCTCCTTCGCTTCTGTATCGAGAGCGACAACATCAGCGATATACTTGAATCGCTGACACTCAAAGGTGAAGCCATTGCTACTCAAATAACATATCTGCCCTATGACGGAAAATGTATCGAAAAGTCAGGCGAAGGAATGCCTGTGGGGATTGATGCTGACTGCCTACTTAATAACGGTCGCAATCACGATTTTTATATTCTCCCTTGCGACGTTGCTTCAGACATTGTTCTCATCGCTGTGGTCAATGGCAAGGAGTATCAGCTCAAAACCAAGATACCCCCTCTCGGCGCAGGGAGCATGACACAGCTCAACCTTAAAGCAGAACAAAACGGCCATTTGCTTCCCAAATCTTCATGGGTTGACAACGAACGAAAGACGGATCTTCGCAAAATAACGAAGGTTGACAGCGTGGCAATCGGTCACTATCTCCGCAAAGATGGTCTGATTGTGGCAAAACGTGATACCATGTCCGTGGCTGTAGTCTATCAGACTGACGGCAAGCATGGAAAGGCAATAGCCATAGAAGATGTCCCCGGCACTTACAGCTTTGGAGCCAAATCTCTTAAAAGCGGAACTGTCTTCTCAACCATAGACGGAAATAGAACAGAGGGCATCATCAACGACTCTTCTGCCTCTGAGGATGAAAGACTCATCTACAAACCGGATATGCCTTACTCTGCCGAAACTTCCTTCGGCTTCAAGGATGGTGCGTCACTGACATCCGTTCTTTTGAAGTCAAAGTCAGGGAAAGAAGAAGGCTCAATGCTCACCGTGGTAGAAAAGCATCGAGGAGCCTACATTCCGACTCTTGCAGAGATGGCTGACATCTATTACTGCCTCCAACCTTACGCTCACACCAAACTGGGGGACTTGATTGAGCCTTTCTACGGCGAATATCTGACCTGCTCAGAATCCACCAATCATAATTTTTACGGTATTGAAATGAGTAAAGGTATAGTAATGCCCAACTACTCAAAACAATATGCGAGCCTCAAACTAAGATTTTTCTATTTGTTCTGACTATGACCATCTACGTCATCATAATCTGTCTGGCCATTTGCCTCGGCATGGCTGTCTCCGTCTGGGCCTTCGGCACGGGCGGCAAGCGCAGTCGTATCTTCCATGACATCTATTTCACTATCGAGGAAACGGATGGCATCGGTGTGGTATATACCAAGACCGGCGAGGCCTCAGCCATCATCAAGATGGAGAATCCGGTGGCCAAATTCGGCGGCAACATCGATGCCTATTACGAATACACCAAACTATTCGCAGCCATCTGTGCCACTCTCGGCGAGGACTACGCCATACATAAGCAGGATGTTTTCACCCGTCGCGGGTTCGAAGACGAAAGCGAAGAGAAAAGAGAATTTCTCTCCAACTCTTATTTCGAGTACTTCAAGGGACGTGAGTACACAGATTCATTCACCTACCTGACCATAACTCAGGAATGTAAGAAGAGCCGTCTGTTCAGCTACGACCCCAAGAAGTGGCGAGACTTCCTCGTAAAAATCCGTAAGGTGACCGACCAGTTGCGTGATGCCGGTGTAAAAGCTCACTTCCTCAATAAAAAGGATGCCTCCGAGGTGGTTGACCGCTTCTTCGCCATGGACTTCGCCCATAAGCGCATCTCCTTCAACAGCTTCAAGGCTGATGAAGAATGTGTGGGAATCGGCGAAAAGAACTGCAAGATCTACTCGCTCGTAGATGTGGACTGCATCAACCTCCCTGGCCAAATCCGTCCGTTCACCAAGATTGAGGTCAACAACACTTCTTTGCCGGTTGACCTGATGTCGGTTCTCGACTCCATCCCCGAGATAGAGTCGGTGGTTTATAACCAGATAATCTTCATGCCCGGACAGAAACGCGAGCTTTCGATGCTTGATAAGAAGCGCAACCGACATGCCTCAGTACCCAATCCCGGCAACCTGATAGCCGTGGAGGATATTGAAAAGGTGCAGGAGGTCATTGCCCGCGAGAACAAGCAGTTGGTCTATGCCCACTTCAACATCATGGTGACGTGCCGCAAAGGCGTGGATCTTCAGAAACCGACCAACCATCTTGAAAATGTATTCGGACGCCTCGGTATTCATATCTCCAAGAAGAGTTACAACCAGTTGGAGCTGTTTGTCAACTCATTCCCCGGGAACTGCTTCAAGATGAATCCCGAATACGACCGCTTCCTGACTATCTCAGATGCTGCCATGTGTCTGATGTATAAGGAACACTCACAGCACTCAGAAGACACGCCACTGAAAATCTACTACACAGACCGTCAGGGAGTGCCGGTAGCCATCGACATATCCGGCAAGGAGGGAGCCAACAAGCTGACTGATAACAGTAACTTCTTCTGCCTCGGCCCTTCGGGTAGCGGCAAGAGTTTCCACATGAACTCTGTAGTGCGTCAGCTTCATGAGCAGAACACCGACGTGGTGATGGTCGATACCGGTAACTCTTACGAGGGGCTTTGCGAATACCTCGGAGGCAAGTATATCTCATATACCGAGGAGAAGCCTATCACGATGAATCCGTTCAAGATCAACCGCCACGAATACAATATCGAGAAGATAGACTTCCTCAAGAACCTTATTTTACTGATATGGAAAGGTTCGGACGCTAAGATTCCGGAGATTGAGTTCCGCATAGTCGAGCAGATCATCATCGACTACTACGATGCCTATTTCAATGGCTTCACTCACTACACCGATGAGCAGCGCTCGGTATTACTTAAGAACCTCTTTGCATCTGCAAGTCGCAAGAATCAGAATATGTCTCCGAAGGATGTTGACGAGATGGTGCGCAAACAGATTGACGTACTGGAAGCCCGTAGAGCCGCGCTCAAAGTGAACGAACTGAGCTTCAACTCATTCTTCGATTACTCTTTCGATCGCTTGGAGCAGATTTGTACCGAGAACGACATCACTACTATCTCATATTCGACCTATTCGACCATGCTCCAGCCATTCTACAAGGGAGGAGCATACGAAAAGATCCTCAATGAGAATGTGGATTCGACGCTGTTCGACGAAACCTTCATCGTGTTCGAGGTGGATGCCATCAAGGAGAACAAGAAACTGTTTCCCATTGTCACCCTGATTATTATGGATGTCTTCCTCCAAAAGATGCGTCTGAAAAAGAACCGCAAAGTTCTTGTGATTGAGGAGGCTTGGAAGGCAATTGCTTCGCCACTTATGGCCGAGTATATCAAGTACCTCTACAAGACCGCCCGTAAGTTCTGGGCTTCGGTGGGTGTGGTGACTCAGGAAATCCAGGACATTATCGGCTCGGAGATTGTCAAGGAGGCTATCATCAACAACTCTGATGTAGTGATGCTCCTCGACCAATCGAAGTTCAAGGAACGCTTCGACGAGATAAAGAAGATACTCGGACTGACAGATGTGGACTGCAAGAAGATTTTCACCATCAACCGCCTTGAAAACAAAGAAGGCAGATCGTTCTTCCGCGAGGTATTTATTCGTCGTGGTGCCAACGGCAACGTCTTCGGAGTCGAGGAACCTCGTGAGTGCTACATGACTTACACCACTGAGCGTGCTGAGAAAGAGGCATTGAAGCTCTACAAACGGGAACTGCAATGTTCACACCAACAGGCTATAGAAGCCTACTGCCGTGACTGGGCAAAGTCCGGTATATCCAAATCCCTTGCCTTCGCCCAAATGGTGAATAAGGAAGGGAAAGTATTGAATCTCTAATCAAGAAACATGAACCGAATACTGCTCTTATTAATAATGTGTCTTGTCGGGGTGACTGCCTCGGCCCAGTATGCCAATATCAACTACGACGCGAAGACCGTGGCTGCCATGGCTGCGGCCTATGGTGCCGAAGGTGCTTCGGAGGCATATTGCAATGAGCAGGTGAAAAAGATTCTGGAGAAGTACACCTCGGCCGAAGTGGCCGCTGCAGCCATCTTTTCGTCGAAGTTTCTCGACCGCAAGGCTCTGACCGACCTCGGTATTTGGAGCAGTTCCACCGAGAACTACTATTACAAGCGCATCTACCGAATGGTTGCCACCAAAATCATCCCGAAGATTGTGGTGGTTGCCCGGCTGATGCTTGAGCAACCGCAGAATGCCCTCTATTGGGGAAGTTATCTGATGAAGATCTGCGACGAGACCAAGGCTCTATGTATGCAATTTGAGTCGGTAGTGACCAACAGTCGTCTCGGCTTCTCCGACATCAACTTCCTTGAACTCTCGCCCGAGGCTCGACAGCTATTCAAGTTCGCCCAATACAACATTGTCAACTGGGACAATATGCAACGGATGCTCTCCGAGGCCCCAAGCCATTTCACAAAGGAGAATCTCCGTGCCGATGCGCAGAATCTTTATAACATTGCTGTCGGAATCGCATCCTCAGCAGCACAGGACATCATGAGCCAGGTGCTTAATGGTTCTGATTTCAGCGGTCTGATGCAGGGTAAGATTACCGGCATCTATGACGCTGTTGTGAGCTGTGAGCGTATCTACGGCAACATCAACAATCTGACCGCCGGAAAGATAATGGACATCGTCGGTTCGCCGGAGAATGTCCACCGACTCTTCAACATCGCCAACTACAATACCACGGAATGGGTCACCGATTATGTCGACCGTGCCGACGGTCAGTATTACACCCAGCGTTGGTATATCTACCGTCGTGAAGCCGGTTCGGAGACGATGTGCAATTACAATCCTCCGACCGACGACAATTCGATTCTGAATGGCTCGGCATGGTACCGCGTTAATACTACGGATCCAAATTATTACCCAACAGCAGCCGTAGTTGAGGCAGCTTTGAGCAACTCAGAGAACCATGCCGGGTGGTCACGCGCCCGCGTGTCCCAGCTCAACAGTCAGGACAACCGCTACCGTTACAACATCAACTATTGGCGCCACGGCTACATTCTCAGCCGCAAGAACAAACAGTACGGCAAAGCATACGCCTATTCCATCACCGTCACCAAGTCATGGGATTGGAAGGAGGAAGTTTATGAGGAAGTCTTCGATTCCTACAACATGGATCTCGCCACCTTTCAGAAGCAGATGCAGGTCAAACTCCAGGCTTTCAATGACAATGAGGAAGGTCTTGTCTATCAGATTGGCTATGACGGACGCAACTATTATTCAGCCTCAGATGCCGGCAAACTCAATGGCACGGAGAGCGTGATTGTCTCCGTCACCTGCCATGACGGCGCAAAACTGATGACCGGAACCACCCAGTATAAGTGCAAGAGCTGCGGTGCGTCGGTTAGCAACCACACCAAGCAGTGCGCCATGTTAACGACACTTTCGGGCAATCAGGACAACGACACCTCGGAACTCGACCGTATGGAGACCGAGTGGCGCAACAAGATAACTGTGCTCCAGTCCCAGATTCAACAGCTTGAACGTGAGAACGCCGAACTTGTGAAGCAGATAGCCAATGCGACCGTAACCGAAGCTGCATCTCTGCGTCAGCAGTACAATGCGAACCAGGCTGAGATCAACCGTCTGAAAGCGGAGCTTACAACAGCCCAAAACAAACTGAAAGAGGTTCTCCAAGCCAAGGAGGATGCCTCACAGGACAACGACATCGCGACAGATGATTACTACCGCATTCCGGCTATCATGCAGGATTGCAAGACCGCATATTCTCTGACTTGGAATGGCGAAGGAAGTTGGTCGGGCAACACCTACATCCGCAAAGGTCAGACTCCCAACATCAACGGCACCGTCACCTTCAAGGCAACCATCTCGATTGCACGTAAGCCGAAATATTTCCTCGGCATCAAGATACATCGGGCCATCGTGCAGATTGACTATGAGTTGTCAGCTGAATACTCGGACACTCAGGTTGTCGAGATTATCAAGCTCGACCCAAAGGCATCGGAAACCGAGAAGCAGAAACAGGTGAACGACCGCATATCGGCAATCGCCCGTGACTATCCCAACTGTCAGCTGGAGACCCAATATGTCAAGAACGACCCTGCCGAGGTTGACGATACCGATGACACCTACCATCTTCTTTGGTCTTCCGACCGTCTGGAGATTGCCCGTGGCGTGGACATGCGCCTCCATAAGATTTACGCCGACCTTGTGTCGATTGAGAAGATGATGAACTACAAACGCTCGATTATCGACGTGCTGTTATCCATTGCTCCGGCAATCAATGACGAACAGGGGCGCCGACAAACACTCATTCAGCAGGCCCGCCGCCGCTGGCTCCGCAATGCAGCCAACGCCAAGCACGCTGATGGCTATAACGGTAAATATGATGAAGATATTTCCAATGAATAAGATATTGGTTTTCATGGCAATGCTCTTCCCGCTGTGCGCCCATGCGCAGTGGAGCTTCGATATACCATCGGTTGAGGCATATATCGCCGACCACAAGAATCAGAAGAGCCTGCTGCTTGCCCGTTCAACTCTAGAACTGAGCAACAAACTCCTTCACGAATACTCTGCCAAATCAGCAGATGAATATAAGGAACTGAACTTCGACCTTGACAAATACACCCGAGCCTTCGACATCATAGACCTTGTGTATCAGTCGACAAGGACTGCCTTGAATGTCAGGGATACATACGGAAACATTTCCGAGAACGTGGGCAAGTACAAGCGTATGCTAACGGATTTCCATGAGAAATGCCTAAAGCGCGGCAACATAGAGACCGCCGACACGCTGATTATCACCATCAACCTTCACTGCATACAAAAGATAGGGAAAGAAGCGGAGAATCTCTACCGATCAATGACCGACCTAGTGCTGTATGCCATCGGTGCGGCGGCTTGCTCCACCTCCGATTTGATGATGGTGCTCAACTCCATCAACTTGTCGCTCGACAATATCCGTTTGCATCTGAATACTGCCTACTTCGAGACATGGCGATACATTCAGGTCCGGATAGGCTACTGGAAATCTTCGGTCTATCGCAGCAAATCCCTAAAAGAAATACTTGACGGTGCCTTCGGAAGATGGCGCGGAGCAGGATACCTTAACGAATCACGAGAATGAAAAGAATATTCATGCCGGCCTTGCTGATGGCGGTTTGCTTATCAGCGAAGGCACAAAAGGTTACTTACAACCACGATAACGCTAAGATGAACCAGGTTACGGTTCAGGAGACGGGAGCCGGTACGCTCTCGCCGAGCCTGTATTATCAAATTTTGCACAATCGCTACCGGAAGAAGGCCAATGCCGAGAACAAGATGGTTTATCGAACTTCCGCCGGAATAGCATACTGCCAACAGATTGAAGATGCTGAAAAACTCGACTCAGCTATGGTTAAGCGAGCTGAGATTGAGGCACTGAACATGGCCGACCGTCAGGTTGACCTCGCATGGCTCGCCGAGGGGAAGAAGATTGAGGACAAGCTCTCCGACTTCTCCCGAAACATCAATCGGTTGATGAGTGCAGGTGGCCGGAATGCCCACGTCACTCTTTGGCGGGAACATTACAACAAGTTCGTTACTGCCATCAATGCTGTCAAGCAGGCTTATATGCCCAACTCGCAAAGGAAGAAAGAGTATCTGCGTATCTACAAGGACATCAATGAAGCCAACGAGACTCTCCTCCGTTTTATCGTCCGACTTCACGGCCAGGACCGCACCTCACGACTTCTTGCCGCTTCCTATACAAAGCCGGACCGCAACGGCACAATAGCCCAAGCGGCTATGAACCGTTGGCGCGGTGCCGGATGGATGGCAACAATCAATGGAAATGGAGGGAATGAGAATGGAGGATCGATAATAGGACCAGTAAGACCTATCGACCCCAACTGGCCGATAATCCATCCTGACCGTCCTATCCGATACGAAGGTGACTACATCATAATCGACGGTCAACATTTCCACAAAGACTACTTCGTCGCCAATCAGGACAAGATTCTCGCACAATTCAACAAGAAAAATAATTAACCAATATCATCCCAATATTCAATGGATAAAGCAATTAGAACCATAGCTCTCAAAAACTCCTATGGAAAAATCACAATGATAGAGACGGAAGAAGGCGTGTTCTGCTTCCGTGCCTACGAAACAGCCAATCTCTTCGGTTTTGCCGATGAGAAAGCCTGCATACGCAAATATGCGAATAAGCCGTTCCTTGTGCTTATGGAGACCAACGGTGGTAAGCAGCCTGTGAAGTGCATCAGCATCGAAGACGTGGCAATCATCTCCCAGCATTCACGAATGGCGAAGGCCGATCTGATGGCAGCAAACTTGCTGGTAGCCATCCGCAATCAACGGATTATGAATCTCGAAATGGAGAATATCTGTCTTCGTGACGACCTTGAATATGCACTCGCCGGCTTGAAGGGACTCCAAGAGCAGCTGAACACCATACTTGATGACCTTATCCTATAATGGGCGATAATATCCTTTCTGACTTCGGTATCAATCTTCTTGAAGAAGAGATAGATGACGTAATCTTTCAGACAAACGAGTTCCTCTGCGACGCTACGTTCACCGGCTCGCAAGGGCCGTTTTGGTGGATTCTCCAGATGTGCATGGCGTTGGCCGCTCTGTTCTCGCTAATCGTAGCCGGTCAGATGGCTTTCAAGATGATGTATAAGGGAGAGCCTCTCGATGTCATGAAGCTGCTTCGCCCACTCGGGATCAGCCTCATAATGTGCTGGTGGTATCCGCCGACCGACAGCGGACTCAACGAGAGCGGTTCATCATGGTGTGTACTTGATTTCCTATCATACATCCCGAACTCCATAGGCTCGTATACCCACGACCTCTATTCAGCCGAGGCAGCACAGATCGAGGACAAGTTCAAGGAGGTGCAGGAACTGGTATTCGTCAGAGACAGTCTATATACCGACCTCCAGGCTCAGGCCGATGTTGCTCGCACAGGCACATCAGACCCCAATCTCATAGAATCTACAATGGAGACCACCGGCGTAGAGGAAGTGACACAGATGGAGAAGGACGCATCGAAGCTATGGTTTACCTCTCTTACCTCCGGCGCGGTTGTATGCATCGACAAGATTGTGATGGTCATAGCCCTGATAGTATTCCGCATCGGTTGGTGGGCCACAATCTATTGTCAGCAGATTCTCCTCGGTATGCTGACCATCTTCGGCCCGATACAATGGGCGTTCTCGCTTCTTCCAAAATGGGAAGGCGCATGGGCCAAGTGGCTCACCCGCTACTTGACCGTCCACTTCTATGGCGCGATGCTTTACTTCGTTGGCTTCTACGTGCTTCTGCTCTTTGACATCGTGCTGTGCATACAGGTAGAAAACCTCTCGGCGATAACGGAAAGCACTCAGACTATGGCCGCGTATCTACAAAACTCGTTCTTCTCTGCCGGTTATCTGATGGCCGCATCTATCGTGGCGCTCAAATGTCTTAACCTCGTGCCCGACCTTGCAGCATGGATGATACCCGAAGGTGATACCGCTTTCTCGACCCGAAACTTCGGCGAGGGTGTTGCTTCGCAAGCCAAAATGTCAGCACAGGGTGCTATGAGCAAAGTATTCTAACCTTAACACATCAACAATAAACCAATGGTAATTAAAAACTTAGAAAACAAAATAAAACTGGTGACGATTGTCTGTTGCGTCTTTCTCTTGGGTTGCGTGGCAATCTCCATGTCGAGCATCTGGACAGCCCGAAGCATGGTGGTCGATGCCCAGAAGAAAATCTATGTCCTCGACGGCACCGTTCCCATCCTCGTGGAGCGCACCACCATGGACGAGACCCTGGATGTTGAGGCCAAAAGCCATATCGAGCGATTCCACCACTTATTCTTCACACTCGCGCCTGATGACAAGTATATCAAGTACACGATGGATAAGGCGATGTATCTCGTCGATGAGACCGGTCTTGCCCAGTACAATACCCTTAAGGAGAAAGGGTTCTACAACAATATCATGGGTACGTCGGCTGTGTTCTCAATCTATTGCGATTCAATTAACTTCGACCCGCAGAAGATGGAGTTCAAATACTATGGTCGTCAGCGTATAGAGCGCCGAACATCCATTTTGACCCGTGAGCTTGTGACTGCCGGACAGTTGAAGCGTGTGCCCCGCACCGATAACAATCCCCACGGTCTGCTCATTGTCAACTGGCGCACGCTGCTCAACAAGGATATAGAACAGAAAACCAAAAACAACTATTGAGCATGGGCTGGAAAAAACTGATTATGGGCGAGAAGATGCCCGACAAGAACGACCCCAAGTATAAGGAACGATACGAGAAGGAGGTGGGCTTCGGCCGCAAGGTGGCCCGCTTCCTGAGAATCGATAAGGCGGCAGCCGCCACTCAGCGGTTTGCCGACCGCTGGCCCAAACTATTCCTCAGCATCGTCTTCGGCATAGTGATATTCTGCTTCTGCCTGAATGTCTATCGCCTCTCGCAGGTGTCGCGCAGTGCGAACAACTATCAGACAGCCGTTGAGCAGCAGGAGAAGCGATACCGCGACAAAAGACCGGCGCAACCAATCGTAAAACCAATCAATAACGACAATACAAATGAACCTATTTCAGAAAATTAACTTCCGACAGCCGAAATATGTGCTTCCGGCCATACTCTATCCCCTTGTGCTTGGGACGGGGTGGCTCGTGATCGACATGTTCAAGACCGAGGTGAAGGACGCTCCCGACAAGAACATGGAGGAGACCGAGTATCTCAATCCCTCGCTTCCTCAGGCTCAGATTCGTGATGACGGCATCGGCAATCGCACAGAGAGCATGATGAAGTCATTCGGGCGTATACAGGACTATTCGGCTGTAGAGAACATTGACCGCAACAACGATGAACAGACAGAAGATTATGATTCGCGCTATTCCGACGAGGATTTCGCAATGCTCGACCGTGAGGCACAGGCAAGAACCGAAGAACTGCTGCGCCTTCGCGAGATGGAGGACAGAATCGCCGAGGGAGCGAAAAAGGGAGAGGCGATGTCGACGGACTCGCTGACCGCTATTGACTATGCCGACAACAACAATCAGGAGGCACTCGCCGAACTTGAACGTGCACTCGCCGAGGCCCGGCTCAAAGGCCAACAGTCGGTCGAGCAAGCACAGCCGGCTGTTGAAGCAACAGCGACTATTACCGCTACTGAGACAGTGGAAGTCAAGGAAGGAGCTGTCAATGCCCTTTCCGAAGATGACGAGGCTCAGACGGTGGTCAAGGCAAAGCGTCCTTCGTCATCATATTTCAACACCCTGGCCGAGAACGAGCCGGAGCCGAGTCTGATAAAGGCAATCATAGACGAGGACATAAAAGCCGTGGACGGTTCGCGTGTACGTCTTCGTCTTCTCGACGATGTGGAAATCAACGATGTCTTCCTGCCCAAAGGGAGCTATCTCTATGCCACCATGAGCGGTTTCGGACAGCAGCGCGTCAAGGGCACCGTCAAATCGCTGATGCTCAATGATGACCTTGTCAAGGTCAACCTCACGATGTATGATACTGACGGTATGGAGGGGCTCTACGTCCCGAGCAGTTCATTCAGAGAGACCGCCAAGGACGTGGTCGGAGGTGCGCTTGACAACTCCATGACTCTCAACAGCAACACATCGGGTATGAACAACGTGACCCAATGGGGCTGGAACGCCATCCAGAATGCCTATCAGAAGACTTCCTCCGCAATATCCAAAGCCATTAAGAAAAACAAGGTCAACCTCAAATACGGCACCTTCGTATATCTCGTCAACGGAAGGGAAAAACAAAACAACTGATAACAAGCACATAATCAAAATCCAATGAATATCAAATCTTTTGCAATGGCTCTGATTGTCGGAGCTGCAACCTTGACTGCCAACGCTCAGTCAACATACGAGGAGATGGAACTTCTCACCGTCAACGAGCAGGTGACAACCGTCATCACGGCTACGGAGCCAATCCGTTTCGTTGACATCTCCACAGACAAAGTCGCCGGAGACCAGCCAATCGACAACACTATCCGTCTCAAACCGAAGGAAGCCGGACATGAGGACGGCGAGATACTCGCTATCATCACCGTGGTGACAGAACGCTACCGTGTACAGTATGGTCTGATCTACACGACACGTCTGACGGAAGCTGTCACAGACAAGACCGTCCAGCTTTCGGAGCAGATAGCATATAATAATCCGGCAGTGTCGCTCTCTACCGAGGATATGTATAGCTTTGCCCGAAAGGTGTGGAACTCACCGGCAAAATATCGCAATGTCGGTTCTAAGAAGCACCGTATGAAGATGCGTCTGAACAACATCTATGCCGTGGGTGATTATTTCTTCCTGGATTTTTCGGTTGACAATAATACCGACATACGCTTCGATATCGATGAGCTTCGCATTAAACTCGGCGACAAGAAGGTACACAAGGCCACCAACAGTCAGATAATCGAATTGAAACCGGAGATGGTGTTGGAGAAGTCAAAGTCGTTCATGCACGGCTACCGCAATGTGATTGTCATCAAGAAGCTGACCTTCCCGAACGACAAGATACTGACCATCGAACTCTCCGAGAAACAGATATCAGGACGCAACATCTCCATGTCGATAGATTATGAGGATGTGCTTTCGGCCGACTCCTTTCACTCTTCACTTCTGACTGAGGATTAAGCCAATGAAAAAGTTATTGTTACTTGCCGTAGCCATCCTCACTATGGTTGGCACGGCCTCGGCTTCCGACAAGGACGGTCGAGTACAAATCGGTGCCGGACTTCTCTATGAGAACGGTCTTGAACTGACCGTAGGCTATGAGAAAGAGACCAAGCATCACAACGCCTGGGAGTTCTTCGCCAACGGCTATATCAAGTGGGACAAGTGCCGCGACTGTGGCCATGTCTGCCCCGACTCATTCTGGAAGAACTACCGCACATGGAGCGTCGGAGCCGCTTACAAACCTTGTGTAACTCGCGGCCGCAACAATCATGGCAACCTCAGATTCGGGGCTTCTCTCGGATCTGATACACATGAGGTCATCGGCGGCATCCATGCCGGATATGAGCATAGCTACGTCATGCGCGGTGGCTGGCAGTTGTTCTGGCAGGCAAAGACCGAGTTCGTAATCAACGGCGAGGACTGGTTCAAGACCGGAATCGCCATAGGTGTCAAATTCTAATCTCTCTGAATATGAAGAAACTGCTCTATATAATGCTTGCTTTCATCGGCATTGCAGTAACCTCCTGCGACGGCCACCATCCCGAACCCGACATGGGTATGAAAGTGGGCGACATCCTCTGCACCGACGGTCAGGTTCTCGACTTCACAAGTTTTGAGAAGTCAGGGAAGGAAGGCATCGGCGTGGTGTTCCATGTCAATACCAATCCCGACATCGTGGGTCGTGGTTATGCTGTCTATATCAATGACCTCCAGCCTGTAGCTTTTGCCGACTCCATCGGCGTAAAGCAGGGAACGTCTGCTGACGTTTACGCCTTTGATGGTAATGAGAACACCTACGCCTTGATGTCGCAACGGAATGTCGGTTCTCCCATGGCCGATGCCGTCTTTGAATTGTGGCGTTACGGACAGTCTGCCTATGTCCCCTCGGTGGCACAGCTTCGATTACTGAAAGAGGCTCGTACATTTATCAACCCGCGGCTTGAAGCTATCGGAGGAGAGGCGATCTCGGACAATCCCGATGGATGTTGGTACTGGTCATCGACTGAGGTAGCCGGCCAGGAGGCAGCCAAAGCGTGGCTCTACTCCTTGTCGCAGGGCGCCATACAGGAGACCCCCAAGACACAATCCCATAAAGTCAGACCCATAATCACCATCAACGACTGATAGCTCATGGCAATGGAAGAAAGCAAGGAACTGCAAGGTTCCTACAAGATTTTCAGAGCGTGCATCTATATCTCGCTTCTGCTGGAGTTCTTCATGTATGCCATTGACCCCGAAGTGCTCGACCACTTCGGGGGTGTCGTGGTGGACATTCACAACCGCATGAAGCGGTGGCTCATATATCAGGACGGACACCTCGTTTACTCCAAGCTCGCCACGCTCCTTCTTATATGTATCACCTGCATAGGTACTCGCAACAAGAAACATCTGGAATTCGACGCACGCAAGCAGGTACTATATCCGATAGTGGCCGGTCTATTTATCACCGTACTGTCTTTGTGGCTCTTCGGTCATCGGATTATGCCCGTACTTCTTTCCCTCCGTTTGAACATTTGGATGTATATGGCGGCGAGCATAATCGGCACCATTCTCATCCATGTGGCTCTTGACAACATCTCCAAGTTCCTCAAAGAGGGTTTGCTCAAAGACCGCTTCAACCTGGAGAACGAGAGTTTCGAGCAATGCGAGCAGAAGGTCGAGAACAAGTATTCGGTCAACGTACCGATGCGCTACTACTATAAAGGCAAATTCCGCAAGGGCTGGGTGAACATCACCAATCCGTTCCGAGGCACATGGGTGGTCGGAACACCCGGTTCTGGTAAGACTTTCTCGATTGTAGAACCCTTTATCCGTCAGCACTCTGCGAAGGGTTTTGCAATGGTAGTTTATGATTACAAGTGGCCGACTCTCGCCACCAAACTGTACTATCACTACCTCAAGAATCAGAAACTTGGCAAACTGCCCAAAGGGTGTAAGTTCTCCGTGATCAACTTCGTTGATGTGGAGTACAGCCGTCGTGTCAATCCGATTCAGCAGAAATATATTGGCAATCTCGCGGCGGCTTCCGAGACCGCTGAAACTCTCCTTGAATCCTTGCAGAAAGGCAAGAAGGAAGGAGGTGGCGGTTCCGACCAATTCTTCCAGACCTCGGCTGTCAACTTCCTCGCCGCCATCATATATTTCTTCATCAACTACAAAAGGATGCCATACGATGCCAACGGCAATCAGCTATATCCGCGAATGGTGAAAGACAAGGATACCGGCTTCGAGAAACCAACCGGCGAGGTTTATTCAGACGCAGCGATGACCAACCGTGTCGAACCGGCTTATTGGCTCGGCAAATACTCGGATATGCCTCATGTACTGTCGTTCCTCAACGAGGATTATCAGACAATCTTCGATGTCCTGACCACTGACAACGAGGTGCTTCCGTTGCTCGGACCATTCCAGACTGCCTTGAAGAACAAGGCAATGGAACAGCTTGAAGGTATGATAGGCACGCTCCGTGTCTATACCTCACGACTGGCCACTAAGGAATCCTACTGGATATTCCACAAAGACGGTGACGACTTCGACCTCAAGGTGAGTGACCCTACCAATCCGTCATATCTGCTGATTGCCAACGATCCGGAGATGGAGAGTATCATTGGCGCGTTGAATGCACTGATTCTGAACCGTCTCGTGACCCGCGTCAACACCGGGCAAGGCAAGAACATCCCCGTAAGCATCATTGTCGACGAGTTACCCACGCTGTACTTCCACAAGATCGACCGACTTATCGGTACCGCCCGAAGCAACAAGGTGTCCGTGGCTCTTGGTTTTCAGGAACTGCCCCAGCTTGAGGCTGACTACGGCAAGGTCGGTATGCAGAAGATTATCACCACTGTCGGCAACGTGGTCAGCGGTTCGGCTCGCTCCAAAGAAACCTTGGAATGGCTGTCGAGCGACATCTTCGGCAAGGTAGTCCAGCTCAAGAAGGGCGTGACCATAGACCGCGACCGCACATCTATCAACCTTAATGAGAACATGGACAGCCTCGTTCCGGCGTCGAAGATTTCCGACCTCCCGACAGGCTGGATCTGCGGACAGGTGGCCAGGGACTTCGTAAAGACCAAGACCGGAATGCGCGACAGCCTCAACATCCAGGAAGCCGAAGAGTTCCGTACTTCCAAGTTCTACTGCAAGACCGACTTTGACATGGCCGAAATCTCCAAGGAAGAAACCGAGTACGTTCCGCTCCCGAAATTCTACAGCTTCCCCTCCCGTGAAGCCCGCGAGCGCGTCCTCTACGCCAACTTCCTCCGCGTCAACTAAGACATCAAAGACATGATCCGCGAAATCCAGCAATATCGAGTAAAACAATAAATAAGAATCTATTCACTTAATAGAATAACATCGGCTCAAAGGGCATGGCCGCATCGGTCGAGCTCTTTTTCGTAATTTATCAAAGCAAAGTCTCATAATACATGGCTTCAGTCAAAGTGAAATATCGACCCTCTACAGTTGTGGATAAAGAAGGATCGATTTACTATCAGATAATCCACGAAAGAAAGGTGCGCCAATTGCTCACCGAATATAAAGTGTTCCCATCGGAATGGAGTGATAGGCGTTCCTCGATAATTTGCAGAGCCAACTCTGAACGTTCCTCTATTCTCCTTTCAATTCGTGAGCGTATTCGTTGGGATATGGAACGTCTTACTAAAATAGCCAAAGTGCTAAATGATAAAGGCGTGTCGTTTACAGCAGATGACATAGTGGAAGAGTTTGAAAAATACGCTCAGCAATATTCTCTTTTCAATTTTGTTGAGGCAATGATTGTTTCACTCAAACATAAGAACAAAAACCGCACATCAGAGACATACCGTGCAGCCCTCAATAGTTTCAAACGATTTCGCAATGATGAAGACATTATGCTTGATGCGATAACTTCAGATGTAATGGAAATGTATGAAGCGCATTTGAAAAGCCGTGGAAACACTCCGAACACATCCTCATTCTATATGCGTATTCTTCGGGCTGTCTATAATCGAGCTGTCGAGGATGAGATTATCGAGAACCGTAATCCGTTTCGTCGTGTCTATACTGGAATAGAAAAGACGGTAAAACGAGCTTTGCCACTTCCGATAATAAAGAAAATCAAGGCATTGGACTTGTCGCTCGATCATCATACCGAATATGCTCGCGATATATTTATGCTCAGTTTTTATCTTCGTGGTATGAGTTTCATAGATATGGCTTTTCTTCGTAAGTCCGACCTTTTGAATGGATACGTAACGTATCGTCGGCGCAAGACCGGTCAGCTTCTTAAAATTGAATGGACTAAAGATATGCAGTCCATTCTTGACAAGTACCCTGAAAATCAGACTGTTTATCTCTTGCCGATTATTACTAAAACTGGCATAGATGAACACAATGCATACAAAAACATATCTTATAGAATCAATCAACACCTTAAAAAGGTGGCTCAAATGGTTAAAGTAGTAGTTCCGATAACCATGTACTGTGCACGACACAGTTGGGCTTCAGCCGCAAGAGCCAAAGGTATCCCCTTGAGTGTTATAAGTGAGGGTATGGGTCACGATTCCGAACAGACCACACAAATCTATCTTGCAAGCCTTGACACTTCAATAGTCGACAAGGCCAACTCCCTCATACTATCGTCGCTTTAGCTCTTGTTTTGCAATAGGATATATCCAATACAACTTGTGGTATAATCGGGTATGAATCGTTTGAAAAAGCAGCAAATCTCTTGCTTAGAGATTTGCTTATAGTATATAGTATTATAAATCAATCTATTGCAATATTAATTTTAAGTGATTTACTAAACAAAACTGTATTAGACTAGACAAATAACCTATGGTATGAGATGGGAGGGACAGCTTTAAACTATTTCATAAAAGCCTTTTTTACACTTCAAAACATGAAAATCTCAGAAATTATTACTAACTTTGTGAAAAATTTAGTATCTCTAAGCAAGAGTTACTGATTATGTCAATCAAAAATGATTTTGATTTGTCATGACATACCTTGTATAAAACCTTTCTCTGAAGCTATAAAAGTGCAAGAGGAGGGGAAGAGAAGAGTACTTTTTACATTGCCGAGGTTTAAATTTTTCGAATGAGCGAACCTTCAAAGAATCAAGATGTTATCTTGACTGATGTTCTCGATTTCTTCGATTCGCAGATCGTAGACAAAGCGGCTCGAACCAAGAAAATATACCATGCGGCAATACAATCTTTAAAAAATTTCCATAGCAGTGAAGCTTTAGCCATTGATGCTTTCTCGAATGAGGCCTTGTCTGAATGGGCTATTGAACAGATAGTTCGAGGATTGAAAATCAATACACTGCGTCTGTATGCTGATGCGTTGTCAAGTCTTTATAAAAACGCATTAAAGGCAGGATTGGTTTTTGAAACTGATGCATTCTCGTTGCTTCGAAATAGACTTAATGAAAAAAATTTAGAGTCTGCATTCAGTTTAAAACAAGCCAAGGAAATTCTACAATTGATAAAACGACCAACTAATATCTTTGCAGATATCTTGCTAGTGGCCTTGGCTAATAAAGCTATACCGGTAGTCTTAGTGTCAAAACTTAAAGTTAAAGATATTACTGGACTCACAACGGAAAGTCAAATTGTTGTACCCCGGCATATTAAGACTGGTTATCAATATATTTTTCCCCTAAACCAAGGCTCAAAAACTCCTCGTCAGCTTCAGGAACTCATTGAAACGGAAGTATCGAAGGAATTTAAAAAGATTGGTATCCCAGTAGTCGGCACAGTCGACGATACCGTCAAAACGCTGTGGGCTTATCTCGCATTGATGAATGGAGCAAAGCCGGGAGAAGTTGAGGCGACTCTTGGGAAAGTGCCAACTGGGCTTCCTATATTAAAGCTCGCGGAGTCTTCAAAGGATAATGAGAGTCTTAAAGAAGATATCGCACGACTTCTGCTGAGCAACCCATTGAATTGGTATGCAATGAAACTGCGTAGAGGGGTGAGTCTCGAAACCGTACTGGAACGGGCAAGGTCGGAAGGACAAAAGATTCACAAAACTTTTTATCCATGTGAAGAAATAGCCGTTCGTGTAGGGAAAAAGAAATGCATTGAGTCGCGTCCTGTTTTACCCGACATCGTGTTCTTCAAAAGTTTGCAGAGTGACCTATTGCCCTTATTCGCAAAAATAGGAGACTTGGCATGGTGCTACAAGTACACCATTTCCGGCACCAGTAGATACGCTATAATTTCGCAAGGGGAAATGAACCTTTTCCAACAAGCGATTGGACAGTTTACCTCAGATTACGAAGTCGCACCTTTAGGAACTTTTATTCCCCAAAAAGGTGAGACTGTAAAAATAATAGGAGGAATTTTCACCGGTGCCGAAGCTGATTTCGAAAACGTAGAGCAAGATAAAGAAGGAATTATTTACCGGCTTCACATGACCGGAGAAAATGGCATTGAGTGGAAAATCAAGACTGACTCACGAACCGTGCTAGCTAATAATCAATGCTGAACCAGATTTTTACATTGCCGGATCTTAAAACTCTTGATTTTACCAATGCATATGCAATGCAAGGCATAAGCCACTTATTGCTATCATTGATGCAGCGCTCGGGTGCATTTACGACTCAAACTGCGAGAAGTCCCGAAACACAAAAACTAATATCCATAGGAAAAAGATGGATTAAGGGTTTGGAACAAAATATAGCCCTTATACCTCCGCATGATGTTCTTAGAGCCATTTCGTGCTATGATATGGTCTATCGTATTTGTTGGCAAGGACCTAATGATTCGTTTTACAATAAGCAATTTTCACGAGCTTTTGAGGCGTATATACATGGTGACAAGCAAGTCAGTGAAACCGAACTAATGCGGGTTATTTCTTCCGGTTTAAGACGAAGGGATAAATTTTATTTCGACCGGCCATTATCTTGGAATTGCATGACAATTGATAGTTGGATAAAACAATTTTTTCAAGATAAGTTTAAGGCTCTTCCTATTGCAGAAAAATGCGCACGACTTAGTATAATCATATCAGATGATTTATTCGCTTATTTTGGCTCTAAACAGGACGAACCCAAAATTACGATGGCAAAGGAAGGTCTTAAAGAAGCGATATCATATGACGGAAACGACGCTGAAACCTTGATGGAAATTATCTTCCTAATCCGCAATTCAAGAAGATTGGTGAAGCGCACAGAGAGAATCCGGAAATTGGAATTAAAGGCGATGAATGCTCTAACTCAATGTCCTGAACTCCACGAAACCGATCGCAAAGCATTCGCTTTAGATTTGGATTTTTATCAGCAAGAGGGATTGATATGATCGTAAATCGCACTCAGCATAGAACAAATCCGCTTAATCGGGAAAACAAGTTATAAAGAATAATTATGAAAAAATATAACATAGCAGTTGCCGGCACAGGGTATGTCGGACTTTCGATTGCGACTCTTTTGGCTCAGCATCACCACGTTATGGCCGTAGATGTTATCCCCGAAAAAGTTGAAAAAATCAACAAGCGCATATCGCCGATACAGGACGAATATATCGAAAAGTATCTTGCCGAGAAAGATTTGGATTTGACCGCTACTCTCGACGGCGCTTCTGCGTATCGCGATGCCGACTTCGTGGTGATTGCGGCTCCTACGAACTATGACCCGGTGCGCAATTACTTCGACACCAGTCACGTAGAAGAAGTTATCGACCTCGTACTCGAAGTCAACCCTGAGGCAACGATGGTAATCAAGTCGACAATCCCCGTTGGGTATTGCCGCTCGCTGTATGTGAAATACGCCCGTATCTTTAAGGAAAAAGGCTGGGATAAAGAGGCTCGCAAGTTCCGTCTGCTTTTCTCACCCGAATTCCTCCGTGAAAGCAAGGCTCTTTACGACAACCTCTACCCCTCGCGTATCATTGTGGGCTATCCTAAGATGATTGAGCAGTTTGCCGAAGAAAACGAGGCCATTAAAGCCATTGCCGGAAATCACTTGCACGAAGCTGCCGAGACATTTGCCTCGCTATTGCAACAAGGCGCCATCAAAGAGGACATACCGACCCTGTTTATGGGCTTGAAAGAAGCCGAGGCTGTAAAACTATTTGCCAACACCTACCTTGCCCTGCGCGTGAGCTACTTCAACGAACTCGACACCTACGCCGAGGTTAAAGGCCTTGATGCACAGGCAATAATCAACGGTATCGGCCTTGACCCGCGCATCGGTATGCACTACAATAACCCATCGTTCGGCTACGGCGGCTACTGTCTCCCCAAAGACACCAAGCAGCTTCTGGCCAACTACGAGAACGTGCCCCAGAATATGATGACGGCCATCGTAGAGAGCAACCGCACCCGCAAAGACTTCATCGCAGATCAGGTGCTCCGTAAAGCAGGCTACTATAGCTACTCCGACACCAATACCTTTGGCAAAGCCCACGAACGCCCCGTCACTATCGGCGTCTACCGCCTGACGATGAAGTCCAACTCCGACAACTTCCGTCAGTCATCAATCCAGGGCGTGATGAAGCGCATCAAGGCCAAAGGCGCACGTGTAATCATTTACGAACCCACATTAGAAGACGGTACCACATTCTTCGGCTCCGAAGTAGTCAACGACCTTACTCGCTTTAAAGCCATTAGCGACGCTATCATTGCCAACCGTTACGACTCCATCCTCGATGATGTTGCCCCTAAAGTCTACACCCGCGACATCTTCAAACGCGACTGATTTTATTATCAAAGAAGATACTTTTTGTATTAATAGGTATCCCGGCATTGGCAGTATCGAAGATGTGAGTTGGCTAAACTATTTAACAACGTAGTTAATAATATCAAGCCAGTCCTAGTAATGTTTCAATCATGAGCTCAAGTGAAGGGGTGCAAAATTGCTTCAACAGATAACTATCTAGTACGCTCTTGTTATAGTATCATAATCTCATCAAGTTCTCAAAACCAATTGAGATGACTAATACCGCCGACAATAATAAACGAATCGCCAAGAACACACTGATGCTCTATGTCAGAATGTTTGTAATGATGGGTGTTGCATTGTTTACCTCACGAGTAATACTTCAATCGCTAGGGGTGGTAGATTACGGTATCTACAATGTCGTCGCAGGATTTGTCAGTATGTTTACGTTTATAAACAGTGCGATGACAAGTGCTACACAACGCTATATCATATTTGCAATTGAGCAAGGAGGTGAGAATGATGCCAATGAAGTGTTTTGCGTGAGTATGAATATCCACTTGTTGATATCAGTGGTTTTTTTATTGCTTGCGGAGACTTTAGGACTTTGGTTTTTGAATAATCATATGGTGATACCACAATCATCTATGACGGCAGCAAATATTGTATATCAACTTTCGATTTTGTCTACTATAGCGCTTTTTATAGGCGTACCTTATAATGCATTGATTGTAGCCCACGAACGAATGTCGGCATTTGCATATATCTCAATATTTGACGTGTCAATTAAACTGTTAATAGCATTTTTGATTTTTATGGCTGACAGTCATCGACTTGTCATCTATGCATTTTTAATGTGCCTTTCTCAATTCATTATCAGGCATATTTATAATTTATATTGTTTACGACATTTCAAAGAATCAAAATTTCATATTGTACGCAATAAAAGGCTGTTCAAAGAATTGATTTCTTTCTCTGGTTGGAGCTTGTTTGGAAATCTTGCTTCAGTTGCGATGGGGCAAGGTGTTAATGTATTGTTAAATACTTTTTTCGGGCCGATAGTTAACGCAGCAAGAGGAGTGGCAATTCAGGTACAAAATGCCGTTATGGGTTTCAGCAGCAATCTACAGATGGCTATTAATCCACAAATAACAAAAAATTACGCCTCAAATAATTTGCAGTATATGCACAAATTAATTTATGCATCAAGCAAATATTCATTTTTCTTATTGTTTATTTTGTGCCTTCCCATAATTCTTGAAGCCAAGATTATACTAAACGCCTGGCTGGTAGACGTACCACGATACACGGTAGAATTTTTAAGGTTGACACTAATAATATCAATGATAAATGCGCTTGCGGGTCCATTTACAATCGCGGCACATGCCAATGGTAATATTAAACTATACCAGAGCCTTGTGGGGGGAATTCTGCTATTGACTCTACCTGCAGCTTATTTGGCACTTAAATTGGGCTTTGCTCCGATATCAGTCTATGTTGTAGAGATTATAGTATTGATGGTTGCGCAAATAGTTAGACTGGTTATGATGCGCACTATGATTGGTCTTAAATTGAGAGAATATTTTAAGGAAGTGGTTTTTCGCATTACCGGTGTTTTGTTTTTCGGCAGTGTGATACCTTTGATTTTGTACCTACGAATGGCTGCCGATGACTTTATCTCGTTTATATGCGTAAGTGTGACATGCGTAGTAAGCGTGGGCGCCTCAATTTTCACATTAGGCATCAACAAGGGCGAACGAGAAAAGGTAATTTCTTTTGTAGGAAGGCGGTTAAAGGCTTGGCATAATACTTGATTTCACAGTGATAGAGATTCGGGATAAAAAGAAATGTTGTGGATGTGGGGCCTGCCAACAGCGCTGCCCCAAACAATGCATAACTATGCACATTGATGAGGAAGGCTTTTCTTACCCGTATGTAGATAATGATCAATGTATCAATTGCGGTCTATGCGAGAAAGTATGCCCAGTTATCAATCAAAGCGAAAAGCGAGAACCCTTAGTTGTGTGGGCGGCTAAAAATTGCGACAATAGCCAGAGAATGGACAGTTCATCAGGCGGCGTGTTCATTAAATTGGCCACCAAAGTGATTGACGCCGGCGGTGTTGTGATAGGAGCGGCTTTCGATCAGAATTTTAATCTGAAGCACGAAATTGCTACCGATATTGATGGCGTGCGGCGATTTATGGGTTCAAAATATCTGCAGAGCAGTCCCAATCATTGTTACCAGCAAACTGAGAAATATTTAAAAGAAGGCAGAACGGTCCTCTATTCAGGAACGCCTTGCCAAGTTGCCGGATTACATCGATTTTTACGAAAGGGATATACAAACCTAATAACTGTCGATTGCATTTGTCATGGAGTGCCAAGTCCCGGTGTTTTCAACGCATTCGTCCGTGATGAAATACTTAGGCTTGAAGGAAAGCAGACAGAAATTCCTGAGTGTTTTCCTTTGCCAGATAATATTCCATTGCCATCAAATTGCGTCGTCAACAAGATTTCGTTCCGCGACAAATCCAAAGGATGGAAAATGTATCATTTTCTTCTTGACATAAGTTTTACATCCAATAAAGGTCATATCAAACGCAGGACACGATATATCAGAGTTGATAAAAACCCTTTTATGGATGGATTTTTGCACGATTTATATCTTAGGCCATCATGCTATGAATGTCCGGCCAAAAGCCTTTCGAGCGGTGCTGACATAACCTTGGGTGATTTTTGGGGTGTTGAAAGCCTGCACCCCGATTTCTTTGACAACAAAGGTATCAGTGCGGTAACAATCAACACACAAAAAGGTCAAGAGTTTTTAGAAAGTATAGGACTTGATTATCGGACATCGTCGTGGACAGATTTGGTACAACAAAATCGTGCTCTGACAACTTCCGTTCGCGAAACGCCCAAACGAGCTCTATTTTGGCAAAATGATCATAAAAATTTCGCAGACAAAGTAAAACCTCTTTGTAAACGAAAAATCTCTGCCAGAGAACGACTTCATATCATTATTGAAAACAATATCTCGTTGTCAAAAAGAATTGTCATTAGACAATTTTTAAAACGTATTGGTGTACGCAGATGAAGATTGGAATTTTAACGCACCCACAAGGCGTTAACTACGGAGGCATATTACAATGTTATGCGCTGTGTCACAGTCTTGGTAAATTAGGACATCGAACTATAGTACTAAGACGAGAACGCAATAGAAGTAATTTTCTTTGGGAATTTGCTCGAAACCTTCTAAAAAGGTTTCATTTTCCTCGTTATTACAACAAAGAATTCATCGACAAGTCACAAAACATTCGGAGATTTGTAGAGGCACACCTTGAAAGAACATCCCCTATTAAATCAAATAATGCGATTTTAAACGTATGCAAAAAGCAATGCCTTGATGCGGTAATAGTTGGCAGTGATCAAGTGTGGCGAAGAGACTTTGCTCTATGTTTTGGATACAATTATTTTTTGGACTTTGTGCCGAAAGATGTAAAAAAAATGTCATATGCAGCATCATTTGGCCTTTCTGAATGGGAATACACCCTGGATGAAACTGCTAATATAAAAAAACTTATAGACCGATTCTGCGGTGTATCTTTACGAGAAGAAAGTGGGGTAAAACTTTGCGAGGATAATTTGAATATTAATCCAATTCAACTGATAGACCCTACGATGCTATTAAACGTTGAAGACTATAATTCGTTAGCCTCGAAACGGCAAATCACCGACAAATATGTATTTATCTATTGGCTTGGAGATAAGAATGAAGCGGGAAATCTGAAAACTGAGTATGAAGCGAAAGGATATAGAGTGGAAATTGTCAATCTTCGTGATAATAATATTCTTCCTTCGGTAGAACAATGGCTTTCTTATATTAAATACTCCAATCTTGTAATTACTGACTCTTTCCATGGATGTGTTTTTTCGATACTTTATGAGAAATCTTTTATACTTAAATCTAACGCTTCCGGTGGCGTCTCAAGGCTTAAATCTCTTCTAAATATGCTTGACATTCAATGGACCGATGGTGTAATTTCTCCTGATTACGAAGCCGTTGACCTCAAGATAAATGCATTTCGACAACAAGCTAATGAATTTTTAATTAAAGGATTGTCATAATCATTTTCTTGTTGACTATGAATTTCTACAAGATATTCAATCCAAAGAAATTGAATTAAATGAAAATTGTTTTTGTCTCAAACTTTATTAATCATCATCAAGTACCACTTGCTGATGCTCTTTATGCGGAAAAAGGCATTGAGTATTACTTTATTGCCCGAAAGCCTTTACCTGACGAATTTGCACGTAGTGGTTATGCTGATTTTTCCGATAAACCTTATCTGATTAAAGCATATGAGAGCAATGAATCGATGGTAAACGCAAGAAACTTGATTGATAATGCAGAAGTCGTTATAATTGGGGCCGCGCCAGACGAATGGGTTGTAAATAGGCTTAATGAGAATAAAGTGACATTCCATTACAGCGAACGCTGGTTCAAAACCGGATATAAATCGTTGTTGTCTCCACGAGCTTGGCTGTATTGGATAAAAAATCATATACGTTTTCGCAACAAACGCTCGTATATGCTTTGTGCGAGTGCTTTTACATCAAGTGACGTAAATAAAATTTTCGCTTACCCAAACAAGTGTTTCAAGTGGGGATACTTTACAAAAGTAACGTCCTTTGACATTGAAAAAAATTTGGAAGCATCTCAGGATGTTTCAAAATTAAAAATCTTGTATGTATCTAGATTTTTAATCTGGAAACATCCTGAAATGCCTGTCGAATTGGCAAAGGTGTTGAAAGCAAAAGGCTACAATTTTGAAATCAACATGTATGGAACAGGCCCAGAACTCGATCGGATTAGAAACTTGATTCAAGAATTAGACGTTCAAGATTGTGTGAATTTAAAAGGAAATCTTCCCAACGATGAAATTCTGAAAGAAATGCGCAATCATCATATTTTCCTTTTTCCCAGTGACCGGAATGAAGGATGGGGAGCCGTTGTGAATGAAGCCATGAGCAATGGATGCGTAGTTGTGGGCGGTGGAAAAATCGGATGTGTTCCTTTTCTTATCAACCATAGCAAAAATGGTCTTATTTTCAAAGATCAAGACCAAGCGGATTTGAATGATAAGGTAATATATCTACTTGAACACCCTGAAGAAAGAATACAAATGTCAAGGGAAGCCTACCGAACAATGCACGAAATTTGGTCTCCAGAAAACGCTGCAAAGAGATTTATAAAACTGGCTAAGTCGGCACTTGAAGGCAATATCATAGCTGAGGAACAGGGGCCATGCAGCAAAGCATAATAGAGACAGAATCAGCGGTAATTCTACTAAAAAATAGATGCGAATACTTTGGATAACTAATATACTTTTTGCCCATCATCGGTCGATGATGAGGTTGGATGCTACAAAGGTAAGCGGAGGCACTTGGCTCAATGCTGCCTATGAGGCTTCCCATGGAAACTCCAATATCGAATTGCATATAGCTACAATAGGTTCTGTAAAAGAAATTGAAAAAGATAGTAGGGATGGCAATACTTTTTATATTCTTCCAGGGAATGGATCGAATTACGATATAAATTCAAAAGCCAATCAAAACTCATGGGCATCGCTGAAGGAGATGGTAAAACCGGATGCTGTTGTAATTTGGGGAACAGAGACACGGTTCGCTTTCGTCGCGATGAAAATTTTTACGGACGTTCCAACGGCTATTTATATGCAAGGTGTAATTGGCAGCATATATCAGCATTATTATGAAGGTGTGCCTTATAAATATAAAATGGCCACTTTGAGAGATGTTATCAACAAAATTGATGCCACCTCGCAATATAACCATTTTAAGGGGCAGGTAGCATTGGAACGTGAAATGCTCCTTTTGGCCGATGCTGTAATCGTCGAGAATGATTGGTGTGAAGATATGTGCAGAAATGTCAACCCCAAATTGCGGGTATTCCGCAACTTGCTTCCCATCAGAGATGTGTTCTACTCTAAAACATGGAGTCACAATAGAATAGAGAAGCATAGTATTTTTACTAATGCCGGGGGATATCCTATAAAAGGGCATCATATTCTTTTTCGGGCTCTTGGAATAGTTAAGAAACGGTATCCGAATTTCAAGTGCTATATTCCAGGAGAAAAACTCTCTACATTTGACAATGTCAAACGCCAGACCGGTTATATGAAATATTTAAAGGAACTGGTTAAGAATAATGGTCTTCAGAAAAATATTGTTTATACAGGGCGTCTGACTTCGGAAGAAGTCGCAGATTATATAGCCCGATGCAATATCTATATAATGCCCTCCATTATGGAGAATCATTCAAGTTCACTTATTGAGGCAATGATAGTTGGCGCACCGTCGATATCGTCTCTTGTAGGTGGTACGGCAAGTATCGTGGAGCATAAAAAGAATGCCATTCTTTACAATAGTCTGGACGCTGAATCTTTGGCCGGCAATATCATTAGGTTGTTTGAAGACATTGATTTGGCAAAGTCATTATCTGCCGAAGCTTTGAAAATCAGAGATAACCGTAAACAGGACTTTGGTCAGGATATGATCCGTATTTATGATGAACTTGTTAATACGACGCACTGATGTACGTAGTAACCATATGTAGCCTAATAGCTCTTTTACTGACTTATCTAGAGTCTAATGGTCAGTTGAAGAATGGAATGAAATTGGGTTTCATCTTAGTCACTTTCTTAGGCTGTGTCCATTATGACTTCGGTAACGACTATATGTCTTACTATGGAGTTTATCAAAATGCCATAAGTTATACTTTTGATTATAACTATATTATGTTGGGTGAAGTATTCCGCGATCCGGGCTGGATTTTGCTCTGTTGGGCATTCAAACCTATCGGGGGCTTCTTTATGATGGTAGCGGTACTGAATATATTACAGAATTGGTTAATCTACAGATTTATAAAAAGAGAAGTTAATGTTGTGAACCATCCGTTTGCAGTTTTTATCTATCTATTTTCCACTAGTTTATATTTAATGTCGTTCTCAATGATGCGACAGATGCTTGTGGCTGTAATATTTCTGGGTTTATGGCACTATATATCAAATCGTAAATGGTGGATGCCACTTTTTGTCCTTTATTTATGTTCATTTATACATAGTTCGGCTATTGTATTGTTACCATTCGCATTTTGGGGTTTTGTACCTATTAAAAATGGGAAATTTCTAGGGCTCATATACATTCTGATACTTTCTGTTCTTTGGTTTTCCCCTAATCTTTTAAATCAATTATTTTTATCGGCTGTTGAAAGCCGTGATGAGTTTGGTAATTATCTTTCGGTATATGGCAACGGTAAAAGTCAGGGGTTGTCTTTAGGATTAGGATTTGCCATACAACTCATTCCTGTTGTCTTGTCGATCTTATATTTACTCAATTCTGAAAAGAAATCATATTTAGATAAGAAGAAGTTGGTAGCATTAGCTATGATATCAGCTTTAATTACTCCGTTTGGTGCAATAATCCCTATAGTAACACGTATTTCCACGTATTTTAATATATACACTATTGCTTCATATCCATTGGTTTACACAGCCTTAAGCAATCGTCCTATCCGAATGCTATGTCTTAGCCTTTGTGTTCTCATAATACTCTATAACTACTTCATATTTTTCAACAATGAAGTATGGAGCGAAAAATTCTCCGAGTTCCACACAATATTCTCTGTACTGTAAGTTATGAATGTACTATACTTATCATCTTTACTCCCTCGAGATTTATTCGACGCTTTGCTAAAGGTCGATAAATCCAGCTATGTAGTAGCACCTCAAAAGTTTCATCAGATACTTGTTGACGGGATGGTTCAAAATGGGCATTCAGTGAAAGCAATTTCCTATTTGCCTGAGTCATTACCATATCAAGCGAATTTAGAAGAAGAGGGTGTCGAATATTTTTTTACGAAATATCACTCAACACCAGGTATAAAACACCTCCAGATTTCACTTTCAACCTTTAGTATAATTAGATCATTAATACGAAACGGTTTCAAACCGGATGTAATTATCTGCGACACTCTAAAGGTATCATTGTGTTTGGGGGCATTATTATCGAAATACTTAATGCAAACAAGAGTGACTGGAATTGTCACTGATATAATGGGCGTATTTGTTCATAAGGATACGAATATGATACGTAATGCAGCAACCATAATCTCGAAGAAATATATCACTAAATTTGACAATTACATCCTACTTACCAAACAAATGAACGAAGTGGTCAATCCATATCATAAACCATTTATTGTTATGGAAGGGGTGTGTCAGCAATCATTAAACTCATATAAAAAAAATCCCGAAGATCAAAGTTCGTCACCTTCTAACATAAGGAATCTTTTTTATGCCGGAGGTCGCCCTAGTAAAGATGGAGTAGATCTGCTTATCGAAGCATTTAAACAAATTGAAAACGATAATATAAGACTCAATATTTTTGGAGATATGCCCGGGCATATTGTCGGTATTGATCCTATTGATTCACGAATAGTTTACCACGGAGTTGTCAACAACGCACAAATAATCGAGGAGGAACGAAACTCGTATCTCTTAATCAATCCACGTCCGACAGGAGAAACATATACATTGTATTCTTTTCCTTCAAAAGTTATGGAATATATGTCGACAGGAGTAGCGATGGTTACAACGAAACTCGCTGGAATTCCGGATGAATACTTCAATCATTCATACACATTTGAGACATGCTCAATAGAGTGCTATCGCGATACTCTTAAAAGAATACTGGAACTCCCGGAACAAGAAGTCTTTGAAAAAGGCAATTCAGCAAGAAAATTCGTAACTGAACAAAAAAACAATCTGATTCAGACCGAAAGAATATTAGACTTTACTACAAATTCAATATAATTATGAAAATAGTAAGTGATAGGGGTAACTTAAGAAATCAGATAAATTCCGTCCTAGGGAATTTACTGTCAAAGTGTCTCCCTCAGAAGATGCTCTATATTTTGAGGTATTATAGTCATCGTCATAAATTACCCAATTTTGAACATCCTAAGGATTTATCAGAACGAATTTTGGCAAGTATGCTTTCACCAGAATTCTTAAATTTCGCTATTTTTGCAGACAAGGTTAGAGTTCAAGGTTATATAAAATCTAAAGGATTAGGGGAATTGTTAATCCCTCAATATGGATCTTGGGAAACTGCAGAAGAAATTCCGTTTGATGAGCTTCCGAATAAGTTCATACTAAAAGCTAACAATGGATGTGGTGGGCATATCATATGTACGGATAAAACATCACTTAACATCACAGAAACGATAAAGCGAATGAATCAAGCGTTGAAAGCAAGTAAAAACCTCAAGAAAACTGAGCCACATTACTGCAAAATTCAACCGTTGATTCTTTGTGAAGAACTTTTAGGTAACGGAGAAGTACTTCCGATTGACTATAAATTTCTATGTATAAAAGGTAAGGTCGCGGCCATTCTTGCAATCAGTGATCGTGAGGATGATGCTAGAAAGATGACTCTGGATTCGAATTGGAATGTCCTTCCATATGTGCTTCCTCAATACCTTCCAAAACGAAAGCCAGAAAAACCAGAACATCTAAAGGAAATGGTAGAAGTAGCGGAAATCCTTTCTGAAGACTTCGAGTTTGTAAGAGTGGATTTATATGACTTCGAGGGGAAAATATATTTTGGCGAACTAACCTTTTCCCCTGCAGGTGGGATACTCCACACTTTCTCGACAGAGGCACTTGAAACATTAGGAGCTCTATTTAGCAAAGAATGATTAAACTTTTGTTTTGTGGGGATTTTGTGTGTCAATCTCCTGCCGAAATTGCGGTTGATTCTTCAATTTCTGCTCTTTTCAATCGACAAGATTATGTCTGCGTTAACTTTGAGGCACCAATTCGAAATGAAGGAAAACCTATAATTAAAAGTGGACCTTCTCTTACGCAATCGAGCGACTCGCCTAAATTTCTAGAAAATCTTGGAGTCAATCTAATATTATTGTCAAATAATCATATGATGGATTGTGGAAAAGATGGATGCGAAATTACGATTCAATCTTTTTCTGAAAATACAATAACATTAGGAGCCGGTCTTTTTCCTCAGTTATTTGATTTGACTATCATAGAGAAGGATAGCTGTAGAATTGGTTTGTTAAATCTAACACACAAGGAGTTCGGGGCTTTAGGTATCGATTCAATGAAAAATGATTATGGTACAACATGGATTAATCATCCGTTAGTCAATCAAATTATACTTGAATCCAAATCTAAATGTGATAAACTTTTTGTTTTACCCCATGCTGGAGTGGAAGATATTGAAGTACCATTGCCGGAATGGAGAGCCCGTTACAAGGAATTCATAGATCTCGGAGCCGATATGATCATTGGTTCCCATCCTCACACTCCACAAGGTTGGGAATATTATAAAGGAAAGCCCATTTTTTATAGTTTAGGGAATTTCTATTTCAAATCGAAATCTACACAACATAATGCCAATTGGTACAATGGTCTCGCTATAGAAGTTTCGATCGATTCTAATAAGGTATCATTTATAGTTCACAATACCGAATTTGGCGATACTTCTATTAGACTTGAAACATCCAAAGAACGAGACGAATTTAATACTCGTTTATGCGAATATCTGCAGAATGACACATTGTATTATGAATATTTGGATGATTATATGCGAAAGCTTTGGCCTACATATCAGTTATATTTACTTAGAGGTTTAGGCGCTTTTATGCCAACGTCGAATACAAATACTTTGTTGCATGCTGGTTATGGTCTGCTAAAAGGCAAAGATTATCCGTTGCTCCTAAATAATTTTCAGTGTGAAAGCCATATGTGGGCGATTGAACGTATGATTAAATTGGCTCTTCAAAAATAGGAGATTATGAAAATAGCAATGATATTTCCCTATGCTCCGTCTTATAGAGAACCAATCTATCAGTTAATGGATAGAGAGTTGGATGTTGAATGGTTCTTCTGCGGAAACGCGAAACGCAATCTTAAATTGTTTGATTATAATACACTTAAGGATTGCAATCTTTCAATGAAGGAAAAGAAGCTCGTCGGTCCGATTACGTATTATCAAGGTCTTTCAGAAATTAATCTACAACGGTATGATCTTGTCATCATCGCTGGTGTTATTAAAAATATTTCCGAGTGGGTGTTGCCCTTGAAAGTAAGAAAACTAAAGAATACAAGGATTTTTTGCTGGACTCATGGTTGGTATGGCAAGGAGACTCGATTGCAAGCTTTAATAAAGAAATTTTATTTCAAACTTTTCGATGGAATGTTGTTGTATGGCGATTATGCCTATAACCTACTCAAAGGGTTTGGTTTTCCGAAAGAGAAGTTATATGTTATAAAAAACTCTCTTGACTATGAAAAGCAATTAGGGCTTAGAGACATCGGACTAAAAAGCGACATTTATAAGGAGTATTTTGGAAATACAAATCCCAATTTAATATTCCTTGGTCGTCTAACTTCGGTTAAACGGTTAGACTTAATTCTTAGTGCGGTTGACAAACTCAATCATCGAGGGGAAAATTACAATGTTGTTTTCGTCGGAGATGGAAGTGAAAAGGAATCTTTGATGAAGCTGGCAAAGCAGTTAAACCTTGAACCCCAAGTTTGGTTTGTGGGAGAATGTTTTGATGAACAAAAAAATGCTGAATATATCTTCAATGCCGATTTGTGCATCGCACCCGGGAATATCGGTCTGACCTCAATACACTCTCTTATGTTTGGTTGTCCTGCTCTAACCCACGACGATTTTAAGTGGCAAATGCCTGAATTTGAAGCGATACACTCTGGAAATACCGGCGATTTCTTTGCGAGAAACGATGTGGACTCATTAACACAATCAATTTCATCATGGTTTGCCAAACATAGGGATGACCGTGAAGAGATACGGCAAAATTGTTACGGGGAAATCGATCGATGCTGGAATCCGGAGTATCAGTTAACTGTAATAAAAAATATTTTGAATGGCCTTGGCAGACATGACGCCTAAACACCTGTATATCTGCGATTTAAACAGAGGGGGGGGCGGCTGGCCACCTGCATAAGGTTTTGAATATTTTATTTTGCATTAATGCAAGTACGGTGTTCATTTATTGGTTGAGATATTGCAAACACAAGAATTTTTTATGGCGAACATTTGCAAAATTTAAAAGACGGCAAATGACTCGTAAATATGGAATTCAGATTGCTGAATCTTCTGAGATTGGGCCAGGTTTATTGATTGAGCATGCATCTCCAATGGTTGTTCATTATAATGCTGTTATCGGAAAAAATTGCACACTACATCAATTTGTAACGATAGGCGGCGTAAATGGGAAAGCTCCCAGAATTGGAGACAATTGCTTCATTGGGGCTGGTGCGGTATTAATTGGAGGCATTCGAATAGGTGATAATGTAACGATAGGAGCTGGATCTGTGGTAACTAAAGATATTCCTGACAATGCTACAGTTTGCGGTAATCCCGCAAGAATTATTCATTTCGATCATCCTGCAAAATATATTAAAAATCCGATATGAATTTTTCAGAACTCTTGTTCCGAATTACGGGCAAAATCTGTCATATTTATTATGAAAGCATATCGCAGTTTTTCACGAAAAAAGGGAAAATTTATATGTTTCATAAAATTGGAGAAGAAGACGGAGAATTTAATATTTCCGTCTCTGAATTTCAGTCATTTGTAAATCAAATCAAATCGAGAAATGTAATCCGATTAGAAGATTGGGAAAATCATTGGGATTTTGTGGCATTAACATTTGATGATGTACCCGAGTCGTTTTACTATAAAGCCTATCCCATACTGATTAAATACAATCTTCCTTTTTGTCTGTTTGTTAATGTATCACTTTTGGATAAACCTGGATACATTACAACATCACAATTGAACGAACTTTCAAAATGTAATCTGTGCACTATAGGTTCTCATGGTATTTCTCATGATGCGTATAGAAAATTTTCTAAAAATGACGCTGTCAAAGATTTGGCCACGTCAAAGAAAATATTAGAATCCTTAACGGGTTTGAAAGTCGATATGTTTGCATTTCCATATGGCTCGTATTCAGCCTGCGGTTTTCTTCATAAAAAATTAGTGGCAGATTTCTATAAATATGGATTTAGCACAATTGCCATTCCTGTTTCTACAAAGCATCTTTTACCTAGTTATTTTCTGCCGAGAATTAATTATTCAGGAATTAAATAAAATTTATGAAAAAAGTCAGTGTAATAATTCCCTTTTATAGTAGACTGGATTGGTTGTTCGAGGCTATAGAGAGCGTTCTTGGGCAAACCTACACAAATATTGAGATTATCGTTGTTAACGATGGTTCAGAGGAAGATTTGTCGAGTTTCTTACAGCGATATGGCAATAGAATCATTTATATAGAACAACCCAACAGCGGTCCAGCAACGGCCAGGAATACAGGCATTCGCCGTGCAACCGGAGAGTATATCGCATTTCAGGATTCTGACGACATTTGGCTCCCGACAAAACTTGAGAAGCAAATTGCTTTTATGGAGAAAACAGATACCGTCTGGAATCATTGTGGTTTCTATTACTGGAATCCCGACACTGATAAGCTCAAAGAAGTTGATGTTAGCCGAGATTACGACGATATCTTTGCTCAGCGAATGGTTACCACACAGATTGCTACACCAAGCGTGGTTATAAAACGCGAGGTATTTAGCGATGATAGATTCTATTTCCCCGAAGGAGTACGAAATGGTGAAGACGACCAATTATATACTCTTTTAGCTAAGAATTATCCAATTTCTCTGGTCGAAGAGCCACTGTTAAAAGTTCGTCTTAGAGGCTCTAACAGCAATGGAAAAGCTATCGAACGCTTCCATCTTAGAGTGGCAAATTTAAAAAAATGGCAGAAAATGGAGTATGAAATACCCTTTGGCGTAAAGGTGATATATTCGTTCTATCGCATCTATTCAAGATTATTTCCCAATGTCCAAAGTTCTAAGATAAAGGATTTACTGGCCAAAGCTTTATGGAGCATTCCTTATGGCATCGAACGTATGTATGTGAGATATTTGGCAAAAATATCACATAAAAACCCTGAATTAATTCTAAAAAAGTTATAATTATGTCAATCTTTAAAGACAAGACTCTGCTGATCACCGGTGGTACCGGCTCGTTCGGCAATGCTGTACTGCGCCGTTTTCTTAAAACGGACATCAAAGAAATCCGTATTTTCTCGCGCGACGAGAAGAAGCAGGATGATATGCGTCACGAGTATCAGGTGCGCTACCCCGAGGTGGCTCACAAAATTAAGTTTTTCATCGGCGATGTACGCTCGCTCGAGAGCTGCCGTTCGGTGATGCCTGGTGTGGACTATATCTTTCACGCAGCGGCTCTCAAACAAGTGCCCAGTTGCGAGTTTTTCCCTCTTGAGGCCGTAAAGACGAACGTAATCGGCACTGACAATGTATTGACTGCAGCTATTGAGGCTAAAGTTAAATGCGTAATCTGTCTTTCTACCGACAAGGCCGCTTATCCCATCAACGCTATGGGTATCACAAAGGCTATCGAAGAAAAAGTGGCTGTGGCCAAAAGCCGCTTCTCAGGCGACACCAAAATCTGTTGCACACGTTACGGCAACGTGATGTGTTCGCGCGGTTCGGTTATACCATTATGGATTGAACAGATACGCTCCGGTAACCCCATCACCATTACCGAGCCGACGATGACACGTTTCATCATGAGTCTCGACGAGGCTGTCGATCTGGTGCTTTTTGCTTTTGAGCACGGTAAGAATGGTGATATTCTCGTTCAGAAGGCACCGGCGTGCACAATCGCTACTCAAGCAGAAGCTGTATGTGATCTTTTTGGCGGTAAGAAAGAAGATATTCGAGTGATTGGTATCCGCCATGGAGAAAAGATGTACGAAACTCTTCTCACAAATGAAGAATGTGAAAAAGCCGAAGATATGGGCAATTTCTATCGTGTTCCTGCTGACAACCGCGGACTCAACTATGACAAATATTTCCGAGAAGGTGATGAAACACGTAATCCGCTTCACGAGTTTGACTCGAATAACACTCGTTTATTGAATTTAGAAGAGACCAAAGCCAAAATCGCCTCCCTCGAATACATCCAAAATGAGCTCAACGGCAACGGCAACTTCGTACAATGAAATTACTAATTACCGGCGCCAAGGGTTTTGTTGGCCGAAATCTTTGCGCTCAGCTCAATAATATCAGGGATGGCAAGGCTCGCTGCTACCCGGTGGAGATTGATGAGGTGTTCGAATACGACATCGACTCGACACCCGAGGAGCTCGACCGCTATTGTCGCGAGGCGGACTTTGTGTTCAACCTCGCGGGCGTCAACCGACCCAAAGACAACGACGAGTTTATGGCCGGAAATTTCGGCTTCGCCTCGACCCTGCTCGACACCCTCAAAAAGCACGGCAACAATTGCCCGGTGATGCTTTCGTCGTCGATACAGGCCACATTGATAGGCCGTTACGGGCAGAGCGACTATGGCCGCAGCAAGCTCGCCGGCGAGGAACTATTCTTCGAATACGGTCGCGAGACCGGCGCCAAGGTGCTCGTATACCGCTTCCCCAACCTCTTCGGCAAGTGGTGCCGACCGAACTACAACTCGGCCGTAGCGACTTTCTGCAACAATATCGCCAACGACCTGCCTATACAGGTCAACGACCCCGCCGTGGAGCTCGAATTGCTCTACATCGACGACCTTGTCGAGGAAATGATTGCAGCTCTGTCTGGCAATGAGCATCACTGCGAATTCGACGGCGTCGACACCGTCTTGCGCCAGGATGGCCGCTACTGCGCCGTACCGACAACATTCCACGTCACCCTCGGCGAAATTGTCGGTCTGCTGAATCAGTTCGCCGAGATGCCGTCCACGCTGACAATCCCCGAGATACCTGCCGACAGTTTCGCAAAACGCCTCTTCTCGACCTACCTCTCATATTTGCCCAAGGACAAGGCTGTGTTCGACCTCAAGATGAACTGCGATGACCGTGGCTCGTTCACCGAACTCGTCCACACTCCCAACTGCGGCCAGGTAAGCATCAACATTTCGAAGCCCGGCATCACAAAGGGGCAGCACTGGCACAACACCAAGTGGGAGCAGTTTATCGTTGTCAAAGGCCACGGACTCATACAGATGCGTAAGGAAGGCACCGACGAGATTCTCGAATACGAAGTGTCTGGCGACCATATCCAAAGCGTCATAATGCTCCCCGGCTACACCCACAACATCATCAACCTCTCCGACACCGAAGACCTCGTCACAGTAATGTACTGCAACGAAATCTTCGACCCCAAGCACCCCGATACGTTCTTTGATCCAGTAGTCAAAGAATAATTATAATTTAAAACGCATAATTAATTGTTTGACTTTCAATTATGAAACTCGACTATTCAGATATAAAGTTTGCTGAAAATGGCAAACTCAAACTGTTGATCATAGTCGGCACGCGCCCCGAGATTATCCGCCTCGCTGCAACCATCAACAAGTGTCGCAAATATTTCGACGTAATCCTGGCACACACGGGCCAAAATTACGATTACAACCTCAACGGCGTGTTCTTCAAAGATCTTAAACTCGCTGATCCCGAAGTGTATATGGACGCTGTCGGCGACGATCTCGGCGCGACCGTAGGCAACATCATCAACTGTTCCTACAAGCTTATGGCAGCCACGCAGCCCGATGCGCTGCTCATTCTTGGCGACACCAACTCGTGCCTCTCGGCCATTCCCGCCAAGCGCCTGCACATACCCATATTCCACATGGAAGCCGGCAACCGCTGCAAGGACGAATGCCTCCCCGAAGAGACCAACCGACGCATCGTAGACATCATCTCCGACGTCAACATCGCCTACTCCGAGCACGCACGCCGCTACCTCGCCGACTGCGGTCTGCCCAAAGAGCGCACCTACGTCAGCGGTTCGCCTATGGCCGAAGTCCTTCACGAGAACCTCGCCGAAATCGAAGCCAGCGACATCCACAGCCGCCTCGGCCTCGAAAAAGGCAAATACATACTTCTGAGCGCCCACCGCGAGGAAAATATCGACACCGAAAAGAACTTCCTCAGCCTCTTCAACGCCATCAACGCCATCGCCGAGCGCTATGGTATGCCCATCCTCTACAGCTGCCATCCACGTAGCCGCAAACGCCTCGAAACCAGCGGTTTCAAACTTCATCCCCTCGTAATACAACACGAGCCCCTCGGCTTCCACGACTACAACTGCCTGCAGATGAACGCCGCTGCTGTCATCTCAGACTCCGGCACCCTGCCCGAAGAATCGAGCTTCTTCACCTCCGTCGGCCACCCCTTCCCCGCCATCTGCATCCGCACATCGACCGAACGTCCCGAAAGCCTCGACAAGGCAGGCTTCATCCTCGCCGGCATCGATGAGAAATCGCTCCTCCAGGCCGTCGACACCGCCATCTCGATGAACCGCGCCGGCGACCACGGCACCCCCGTCGACGTCTACACCGGCGAAAACGTCAGCAACATCATCGTAAAACTCATCCAGTCCTACACCGGCGTCGTAAACAAAATGGTCTGGCGCAAAGAGATTTGATGAAGATACTTATTGTTTCCCAATATTATTACCCCGAGCAGTTTCAGATTAATGAAATTGCGCCCGAGCTTGTTAGGCGAGGTCACAAAGTAACCGTTCTTTGTGGCCTTCCCAACTATCCCAAGGGCGTTATTTTTGAGGGATATGCCAACAATCAATCCGTTGCGCAACGCGAGAAGGAATATTTTACTCAAACAGGCGTCGAGGTTGTGCATGTACGACAGACTCCGCGAGGCAACAATCCCTTGAGCCTTATACGCAACTATCTGAGTTTTGCGAGAAACAGCATCAAAGTAGTACGTGAATTTGATGACGACTTCGACATCGTACTGGGCTATCAGCTTAGCCCCATAACGAGTATGTTTGCCGCGCGAGAATATAAGCGATTGCATGGTACTCCGTTGCTGTTCTACACACTAGACATATGGCCCGTTTCTGCTCTGGGCATGCTAAAAAGCAAGTTCAATCCCCTGATGTGGCTAGTGGCGGGAATAAGCAAAAAGTTGTATAATTTGGCCGATCGCATACTCGTAACAAGTCGTCCCTTTGCCGATTATCTACACCAAGCAAACAGCGTAGATCCCCATAGGATAGCATATCTACCGCAGCATGCCTCTGCAGCGATGCTTGAACTGAACCTTGACAAGCAGAACGACACCGGACGTGTAGACTTTATGTTTGCTGGCAATCTCGGTAAAGGGCAGCGCATCGATGTCATTGTAAAAGCGGCGGTAACACTTGGTCCAAGAACTGATTACCGTATACACTTAGTGGGCGACGGACGTATGAAAGAACAGCTTGAAAAGATGGTCAAAGCTTATGGACTTGAAGACAACATCATATTTCACGGCAATCAGCGCCGCGAAGATATGCCCGATTTTTATTGCATGGCCGATGCTCTTTTAATAACTTTAAGAGGTAACAACGAGGTTGGAAACACAATGCCGGGCAAGCTGCAGATGTATATGACCACCGGTAAACCAATTTTAGGTGCTATCAATGGAGCTGCCAAAGAAGTCATAGAAGAATCAGGCTGCGGCAAATGTGTTGGCGCCGGCGATTATAAAGGCTTAGCTCGAATAATGGAAGATTTCATTATGCACAACGAAGCCTATACTGATTGTGGCGCAAAAGCACGATTTTACTTTGCGGCTCATTTCACTCTCGAAAACTATATAAACGGATTGGAAACAGAAATGTTTAAACTGACAAATAAATGAAATTGAAGATACTACTGCGAGGCAAAGCCCTTTACCAAGAACCCGATAGAATATGGATAGCTCGTGGTATGAGTTTTTTCGCGGTCGACTATTCGGGCAAGCGCGTCAGCAGAATTTTTCGGGTCGGCGGTCTAAAAGACCGGATATTAAGTTGCCATCGTCTGTCGGGTCAGTTGCTTCGTGTGGGCTTGCATCATCTCTTGCCACTAAACAACGGTAATATACTGGTTACAGCCAAACGAAAGACATATATATTTTCCCCTAATGGCGAAATTGTCAACATCTGGAGCGGCTATCAGGGCAACAAACCTGGCCATCAGGGCGTTTGCGTCACACCCGACGGAACAATATTCTTTGCCGAATATCTCCTTAACACCAATCGCGACCACGATATTCAACTCTGGCGAAGCTCCGACAATGGTATGACATTTCATACGGTAAAAACATGGCCGGCAGGTGATATCCGCCATCTTCATTTTGTAAAGTGGGATAAATTCGAACAATGCCTGTGGCTCGGAACGGGCGATTATGGTGAGAATGGCGCCGAAAACCGTCTTTATCGCTCCGCAGACAATGGCGACACATGGGAACTCATCGGGCAGTATAGCCAGAACTGGCGTGCTATCGGTGTATGCTTCACCGAAGATGCCTTGCTATGGGGCACCGATGCCGGCTCTTGCCCGGATACCGTCCATTTTGTTCGTATGGATCGCAAAACACATCAACTTGAGCTCCTCTCTGACATAGAAGGTCCGTGCCATGGTTGCGCATCGTTAGACGATGGCAGAGCTTTTTTCTCTACTGGCGTAGAAGGAGGCGAAAACGAAAAAGACAACTTAGCCCGCCTCAAAGAATACAGTGACGGCACTCTCCGCGATATAATGAAACTCCAAAAAGATTGTTGGCCACTCATCCTCCAATATGGTGTAATGCGTTTCCCCCTCGGCACCGATAACTGCTCAAAATTGGTATTCACGACAATGGGTTTAAAAGGCCACGGCGAAAAGATAATTATCGAACAATGACAAAAGCGAAAGTTCTTATCCTCGATGGAGACGCAGCTCACGCGGTGGCTATTATGGAGTGTCTGAAGAAATCGGGTTATGCTACCGCTGTTATTTGCTCAGAGACACTAAGCTATGGCTACCATTCCCGTCTTGCCGACGAGCGATTTGTTGGTCCCGACAGCCATTCGCCGGAATATGACTCTTTTTTGATAGATTTCTTAAAGAATAATCATTTCGACGTTCTCATACCCACTTCCGATGCTACCGCTGAATTTATGAGCCGTAATAAGGCTGAATTGAGACCGATTACAGGAGTTCTGATGCCAGATATGGACGTTTTTATGAAAGCCTACGACAAGAACCAACTTATGGAAGTATGTAGGTGTAATAAATTCCCGCATCCGCTTACCGTTGACCTGTCGAAGACTCCGACAGACGCTCCCGAACTAAAAAAATTTCCATTCCCGGCCTTGATTAAGCCAAATCTTACGTCCGGCGGTCGAGGTATGACACTTGTCAATAATTTCGCTGAATTTAAAGAAACATACCCGAATATCAAGGAACAATACGGAGACTGCCATTTGCAGCAATTTATTAAACCAGGAGGTCGACAGATTAAAGTTCAGATTTTTACAGATAATAATTGTCATCCGCTTTGTTCGTCTGTAATTTGGAAGCAACGCTATTATCCCGTAAACGGTGGTAGCAGTTGCTGCAACATTACTATTGAAGACGACAAGACAGTGGAAATCTGCTCAATGGTTCTCAAAAAGATTGGTTGGGTAGGGTTTGCTGATTTTGACTTGATTGAAAACCCTCTTACAGGAGAACTGCTGATAATGGAAATCAATCCGCGTATTCCTGCTTGTGTTAGATCTGCCTTTAAGTCCGGTGCCGACTATGCCACAATGATAGCTGATACTGTTTTAAACAAATCCATTAAAAAACAAGTTTACCGCCCTGGGGTGAGATTGCGTCATCTAGGTTTCGATATACTATGGTTTCTTAAAAGTCCAAATAGACTTACAGTCAAACCTTCTTGGTTTCGCTTTTTTGGTCGCAAGACATATTATCAAGATTGGGTCGGCTTCGGAGTGTATTCCTTTATTTGCGGAACGCTCGGCAACTTACGCAAACTCAGGAACTCCGAATTTAGGGCAGCTAAAGGCGGTGTGAAGATATGAAGAAAAGTGATAAACTTATGGCCCTTATTTCAATTTGGGGCATACTATTGGTATTGATTGGACACAGCGGTTTTACCGACCTTGAAATAGCGTCAAAGCTTTCGGATATCCATCTATGGATTTATAGTTTCCATATGCCATTGTTCTTCTTTGTTTCGGGATATCTTTACTCATTGACCAACAAATCATTCAATAAAATCAACCGACGAAAATTTATGTGGAAAAAGTTTAAACGACTTTTAATCCCATATTTTGTACTAGGGACGATAATATTTGTAATTAAATTAGTATTTTCATCTCTTTCATCGGTGACAAGGGAGTTTTCCATCAAAGGCTTCATATATATGTTTCTTGTGCCACAGTCTGCCGACAGCACGCTCGGCTTCTTATGGTATGTAGAGACATTATTTGTTATCTTTTTAATAGTCAGCGTTATACCCCCCACCGCACATGTTTACTCAGATCGGTCTCGCATTTCACTCAAAAACAGCGCATTCACCATATGCAACATTATTCTATGTTGGGGATTATGGTTTTTCCTGCCATCGTCGTCGAAAGCATCATTTCTTAATTTGACCAGTGTATTATGGTATCTTCCCTTTTTCCTATTTGGAATCCTGTTCCAAACCAATGGCGGAGAAAACATGATTTTTAAGATATCGAGAGGAAAGGCTGCTTATTTTTGGATATTGCTATGCCTTGTAATTCACATTTCATTGCTGTTCGGTCTCAGACCTTATATTCCGATAAAAATTTGTAATATACTCACAGCTTTATCCGGACTAAGCTTTTCAATTTTACTCTGCCAAAAGCTATTAAGTTTCCGTTTTATACATAAATTGATTCTCCCTCAGTCTGATAAAGTATATACACTCTATCTTTTATCTTGGTTTGGTCAATATCCGGCTCAAATTCTGACTATCAATATACTGCACCTCAACTGGTTCATATGCTTCTGTGCGATTTTTATCAGTAGCACATTGTTCCCGCTTATTGTGCATTGGATTATTGGCAAGCTTTCGAAGAAGTATAACTTGACATTTATAAAACTTACAATAGGATACTGAAATCTATTCTAATAATGCTATATAAAATTTCCAAACGAGTCTTTGATATCGTCAGTGCGACCTTAGGCATCATTGTCACTTCACCGCTGTGGGTGATAGGTGTTGTCGGCATTTTAATATCCGACCGCGGACCGCTGTTCTATGTTGCCACACGCATTGGCAAGGACAATAAGCCTTTCAAAATGTATAAGTTCCGCTCGATGCGTGTCGCCAAGGCTGCCACCGAAGCGTCACTTCGACCCGAAGAAGACCGCATATTCCCTTTCGGCCATTTTATCCGCAAAGTCAAAATAGACGAGCTACCTCAGTTGCTCAACGTGCTCAATGGCACAATGTCTGTTATCGGCCCTCGTCCAGTCGCTCAAGACCAGTTCGAAATGTTCCGCTATGGCAAATGGAATGAAGCGGCAAAGTATCCCGTAGGTCTGAGCGGACCGGCTGCATTATATGATTTTATCTATGGCGACCAGTTCACCGACGAGGATGAATATATGGAGAAAGTATATCCCACCCGAAGAGAACTCGAGTATATATATACCCAAAAAGCCGGTGTACTCTACGACCTCAAAATGATAATCTACACCGTTATCTGCATCTGCTACTCTTTTGCCGGCAAGCAATGCTCGTGGATGTTGAATGAATTTGTGGATGACGCCGATAAAACAATGTCGAAAAACTGAATGAATATGAAATACCTATTAGTAGTGGCACATCCCGACGACGAGGTTCTTGGCGCAGGGGCTTCAATATATAAATGGTCGCACAGTGGCGACACCGTCGATGTGGCCATAATGTGTACCGAAGCAAAAGCTCGTGCTTTCCGTCCTGAAGATAACGAATTAGACGACGACTTGAACTCGTCGGCCAACTTCTTGGGAATAAACAAGAAATACGAGGCTACATTTCCTAATATCGAGATGAACACAGTGCCCCACATCAAACTTGTGCAGTTCATAGAATCCGCTATTAGGGACAGTGAACCCGATATTGTCATTACCCATCATCCCGCTGACACCAACAACGACCACTTGCAGACATCGATGGCCTGTCAGGAGGCCATCCGCCTTTTCCAGCGTCAGCCATCTGTAAAGCCGATAAAAGAATTTTGGTATATGGAAGTGCCGTCCTGTAGCGAATGGGCCGTCAACGATGCTATGAATCTTTTCCGTCCAAACTGCTACGTCGAGATTGGCAGGGAAGCTGCGCAAGCAAAATGTAAAGCGTTGGCTATGTATCGTGGAGTGATGCGCCCCTATCCCCACCCGCGTAGCGACGAATATATTATGGGGCTTGCAGCGGTGAGAGGCAGCCAGTGGGGATGCGACTTTGCCGAATCCTTTCAGGTTACGCTCCGAAGATATTAGTTACAATATAATTTTTCAAGTCATTGAGGCGTTTTTGTAATTAAATGCTTTGTTCACAAAAAGTTAAATAATAGCACAAAAGTATGATTGACAACAATCTTCTCGACCAAATAACAGCACAGGCTGCCGAGTCGCCGCGCCTGCGTATGAACCACAACATCCACGAGTCTCTCGAATCTCCTTGCCAGCGACTCATCAATGTGCTCTTGCCCGGCACCGTGCTGCCCATCCACCGACATCGTCACACGGCTGAGACCTACATACTGCTCCGCGGCAAGATGTTCGTCGTGTTCTACAATTCGCTTGGAGAACAGTCCGAACGTTTTCTTCTCGACCCATCTGTCGGCAATTACGGCATCAACATTCCAGCCGGACAGTGGCATACGGTCGAAGTCATCGAACCCTCCGCGATATTTGAAGTAAAGGAAGGCCCCTACAAACCCCTCGACCCCGAAGATATAATGTACTGATGCGCGACAGGATTCTTCTTTGTAAGCCGAAAATGTGCGGGCGGGAGATTGATTTCATCAAGGACGCGCTCGCCGAGGATTGGGCTGTGCCGATGGGGCCGGACGTCACTGCTTTCGAACATGAACTTGCAGATTTTACGGGTTCGCCCTTTGCTGTCGCTTTGGACTCGGGCACGGCTGCGATACATCTTGCTCTTCTTACCCTTGGAGTGGGGCTGGGCAACGAAGTAATGGTGCAGAGCTTCACGTTCTGCGCTTCGACAAATCCTGTGCGCTACTGCGGTGCCACACCAGTCTTTGTCGATTCGGAGCCACTGGGCTGGAATATGGACCCCGATTTGCTCGAAGAGGCCATCAAGGATCGAATCGCCAAAACCGGTCGCAAGCCCAAAGCCATAATCCCGGTTGCGCTCTACGGTATGCCCAATCAGATTGATCGTATTCTCGAAATTGCTGACCGCTACGGAATCCCGGTATTGGAAGACGCCGCAGAAGGCTTCGGTAGCCGCTTCGACGGCCAAATGCTCGGCACATTCGGCACAATGGGCATACTCAGCTTCAACGGCAACAAAATGATAACCACTTCGGGCGGCGGCGCAGTCCTCTGCAAGGACGAGGCCACCAAGCGCCACATTTCGTGGCTCGCAACACAGGCTCGCGAAGGCTACCCCTACTATCAGCACGAAACCATAGGCTACAACTACCGCCTATCCAACATCTCAGCATGCATAGGCCGCGCACAGCTCTCGGTAGCCGACGACCACATCGCCCATCACCGCCACGTGCAGGCACTTTATCGCGAGTTGCTCAAAGATGTAGAGGGCATCACTCTCCACGAAAACCCCTCGGAGCGCTATGACTCCAACTTCTGGCTGTGCACAGTCACCCTTGACCCCGCATTGAAAGTCAAAGGCCAGGAAAACGCCTACGCCGAGACCCTCAAAGGCGCTGTCGGCGGCGCTGCAGGTGTAGTACACGCCGCAGCCACACCCCACACCGACTGCGAGCCCAACGCCAACGTCGAAGCCATGCGCCTAGCCCTCGATGCAGCCAACATCGAATCCCGCCCCCTATGGAAACCGATGCACCGTCAGCCCGTCTACGCCGACTGCCCTGCCTACACCAACGACGTCAGTGAATCCTTCTTCGCCGTCGGCATGTGCCTCCCCGCCGGCCCCTACGTCACCGACGACGATGTCCGTTACATAGTCAACACCATCAAAGCAAATATCATATAGCTATTACCATCGCAATTACATTTGTATAATCTTCGACATCAATGCCAATTCAAAAACCTCTCCCTTTTACATTAAAGCAACTCACAATATACGAGGAATGTAGCATATGTGTCCGGAAGAATCTTCTTTCGGACACATACGTTTTTACGGATAAAATCAAAGACGGATTTTTTGCCTCAAGTGTGAATGTGTCGGCGATTGTCGGTATGAACGGCAGTGGAAAGTCCAGCCTTTTGGATATTATCTTTAGAATAGCCAACAACGTCGGCGCGATTCTGATGCATCGGGTTAAGCGGAATTATAATGTAGCCAATGAGGTGTTTTATGTCGATGGTATCTTTGCAGATTTGGAATATGAAATTCGAGGAAAGTCTTATAAACTTCTTTCACGAGGACCATCTATGGGCTTCTCACTGGACGACAAACACTATCGGTTTTCGGTAAATGGTTCATATCACCCAGATATTGAAAGCTATGAACTGCTCCCAATTGATAATCAGGCAGACCTTAATCGACTCACCAATCAGCTTTTCTATACAATCGTCACCAATTACTCGCTTCAAGCATACAACGCTGCAGATTACCGAAGAGAAAAGTTGTGGCGATTTGTAACTCGGACAGGAACCTGGACGGTAGAAAAGTACTCGTCGTGGATTAATAGCTTGTTTCATAAGAATGACGGATATGCTTGTCCCATAACGCTTAATCCATATCGCGATTCAGGCAAGATTAACGTTAATCAGGAGCAATCCCTGACACGATGCCGTCTTGAGGCCATGCTTGTTGAAATGCTAAGTAAGCACAACGGGGATAAACAGTATCTGGATAACTACAGATTGAATCGCATCACATACCGCTTCTCCAAGTATAAGCTTGTCAATATGATTGAGTGGGACGAAAGCGAAACAATAGATGTAAAATTTGATATGCTCATTGATCGGTTTAAAACAGTCTGTGAGTGTGAGGATAAAAGAGACATTGCCAATATTATTCTTCGCAAATGTCGAATCCCAATTATGGGTGAGGATGACTCAATAATGTGGGCTGCCAGGTTTTATCTAGTATGCAAGGTGCTTTCAATTGGTGCCACTTATCCATCCTTTATCGATTTTGAAGAACTGGGAGACAAAGAATATGCGTTCAAAAGAGTCAAGGACGACGAGGAAAGGCTTTTGGTTGCACGTCTTATCAGGAAAGTATTGAAGGATAAAACGCACATTTCTATGAAAGTGCGTCAGACCGTTAATTTCATCAAAAGAATTGAGAGCATCCAAAACGACAAGCAACGGGCTAACGTATTGGCGCAACTCAGGCAAAGTTTCACATATTCCGAGTATGAAGGCAGGCTCGGCGGGGTTCCGCCTGAAACATTAACGCAAAGAATGTTGATAATGCCACCTCCAATATTCAAATCTGAGATAATTTTCGATAAGGTATTACCAAATGGAAGCATTGTAAAGGGTATTCCATTTGAACAACTCAGTTCTGGTGAGCGTCAATTCTTGTTTACAACAAGTGCTATCTTCTATCATGCTTTGAATATCAAAAACATTAAGGGAGAAAGACCTTCTTATGATAAAATCTTAGTCGTTCTGGATGAGGTGGAAATTTGTTTTCACCCTGAGCTACAACGCAGATTTATCAAGATGCTGATAGATTTAGTTCAGTATTATTCAATGGCAAGTGGTGCCACTTATCATTTTCTTCTTACAACTCATTCACCCTTTATTTTATCAGACATTCCCAAGAGCAATATTTTGTATTTGGAAGATGGTGGACAAGCTCTTGATAGGGAGAAATTTATAAATCCTTTCGCAGCCAATGTCAATGATATTCTCCGGCAGAGTTTCTTTTTGCAAGATGGATTCATTGGCGAGTTCGCAAAGTTCAAGATAAGTTCTCTTGTCAAGTTCCTTACATCGGAACGCGATAAGGAGAGACCGTACAATCTTGAAATCGCACAGAATTTAATTGATATTGTCGGAGAACCGGTGATTAGGTACGAATTGCAATCTCTGCTCGATGAATATCTGAAAAAGAATCCGGATTTGATGACAGACTCTTTGAGAAAGAGACGAGTTGACAGAATACGCCAATTAAAAGAAGAATTAAGAAGCCTGGAGGGTGATTTACAGTGAGACGAATTTTTATAACTCCCCGAGAGCTTGGATTCGCTGCAAGATATCTTCTTGACATGAAAGCCAAGGGAAGAGCTAACTATCAACTACCTTTAACACGGTTGAAATCGTTTCTTGACCATTTGAAAAGGATGAAACGCCCCTGGATTAAATATTGTACATATGTTAAAAATATTATTGACCATTATGACGAAATTATCCTTCTGAAGCCCAGTGAGTTCGAAGTATATTACAATCAATATTTTAATGGGCTTTCGGAAAAAGAACTAGAGAAGTCAGTATTCTATAAAGATAAGTGTCGGCCGTTTTATGAATGGCTTGTTTATTGCATGAGATACGATGAGGCTCGCTCAAAGAAGCTAATTCAATACATTCGTCTCATGGGCATTAAGACATGCGTCTATTGTAATGCCCAATACGCCACAACTTTTGTGAGCGATGACGAAACGTTTGCCATCTACGATCTGGATCATGTTTGGCCAAAATCCAAATACCCTTTTCTATGTACATCTTTCTTCAACCTCGTCCCATCCTGCCCTTATTGCAACAAGTTGAAAAGCGATAATGGCACTGTTTTCAACCTCTATACAGAAGATTGGCACGCTATCGAACCCTTTAGATTCGTTTTGGATAAAGAGTCAATTATAAGATATTTTCTGTCCAACCATTCTGAAGACCTCGTAGTAAAAATGACTGCATCCGATGCAGGAAATACAATAGTTGCAGCCAAGTACAACGAACAACTCCATATAGATCAAAGATATTCCACGCACACCGACGTGGTTGAAGAGCTAATTTGGAAAAGCCGTATCTATAATGAGTCTTATAGACAACAACTACAGGAAGCCTTCGATAAGTTATTCCCCGATGCAAATGTCACTTTAGACTTTGAACGCCTTTATAAAGGATACTATACTGCTCCTTCCGATGTTCACAAACGACCGCTCACCAAGATGTTGCAAGACATTGGCAGTGGACTGGGCTTATAATGAGAATATCGTAAGCTCATCGGAGTTTGGGTTTTAAGAGACATGTAACTCTTGACAACTCTGTTGGCCTCGACTTTGACACTCCATTAGATCTAAACAGCAATTTTCTCTAAATCAAAGCTAATTGGCCGGGCAAATGCTCGGCCAGTTAGTTTTGATTCAAATATATTATTGAAGAGTGTTGGCAGCCTGATTTTTATTATCTTTCCTCTAAAAAGGTTAAGGTTGCCCGAATTATCTGCCAAATTAAAGCAATGATTATCAATAGATGTTGAGTATTGTCTTCAAATTAAGCGATATGGCCATACGAGTCAAGGCGTAAGCGATGACTGTCAGATTTAAGATTTTTACTTTCCTCTACAGGCTCTGCGTCACTATGTCGGTGTCCAAATCCCACCGGAAGCGTCAGCAAATTTGCGAACCGCGTTCATGAGTCAAGCACAAAGATAATTACTTTGCAACCGGGGGTATATCGGATGGCCTAAACGGCCATAGACGATTCTAGCTGTTCTATCTGCTGCTGTATCAGCCGCTGTTCTTCGAGGCGCTTGAGGTAGATGTCGATGAAGTTCTCCTCGTACTTGAGCATGTGCCATATGGCGACAAGGATTTTGCGGGCGATGGCCACCTGTATCTTCATTTTGCTTTTCTTCTTGACGGTTACCTGGACATAGCTGAAGTTGCTGAAGAAGCAGTTGCGGGTTCTTGATGCGACCCATGAGCATTCTACGAACGTGAGTTCGGGATAAGGAATGGCCTAAAAAAGACGAATCGGCAGCTTGAAA
>CALKRW010000037.1 GCA_937989585.1 uncultured Porphyromonadaceae bacterium
CCCGCGATACTTCGTGCCGGCCACTACGGCCGCCATGTCCAAGGCTATCACGCGTTTGTCGAACAGGATGCGCGACACCTTTTTCTGTACGATGCGCAAGGCCAGTCCTTCCACGATGGCCGATTTGCCCACGCCCGGTTCACCTATTAATATAGGGTTGTTCTTTTTCCGTCGGCTTAGGATTTGTGACACGCGTTCTATTTCTTTTTCGCGACCCACCACCGGATCCAGGATGCCTTCTTGGGCGGCGCGTGTCAGGTCGGTGCCGAAATTGTCCAGAACCGGCGTGTTGTTGGCCGATTTCCTTTGCGGCTGCGCCGTTTGCGTGGCGGTGTGTCCCTGTTCGTTCATCGGGTTTCCCGCCGAGGATTTGTTTTCATATTCGTCCTCCTCGTCCTCGTCCGGAAAACCGAAGCCGGACTGTACGTCCGATTTCTCAGCCTTTTGGGTGAGCAGGTTCAGGATGTCTGTATAATGGATGCTGTTTTCCTCTAAGATACGGCATGCATTGTTGTCTTTTTCTTTCATAATGGCTAAAAGTATGTGTTCGGTGTCGGCCACCTGGGCCTTCAGCATGCGTGCTTCGAGCAAGCAAAGGCGCATGATTTTAGAGGCCTTCTCGTTTAAAATGATTTCATGGTCCGCGTCAGGCATTTCCTGCATGGCGGAACCTTGTATGGATTGCTCTGCGCGTAGTTTCACCGAGCGGAAGTCCAGATTGAGCAAGCGGAGGATTTGGATGGCCTTGCCTTCCCCGTCCCTGATCAACCCGAGTAATAGGTGTTCCGGAGCCACACATTCATTGTGCAGCCGTAGCGCCTCCTCCTTGCTGTAAATGAGAACCTCTGATATTTTAGGTGAAAATTGATTGTTCATGCTCTGCAAATTCCTCTGATTAATGACTCTACTGGCAAAATTAACTATATTATTGGAACTACAGTACAAAACGCATGCCAAAAAACGTCAGGGCGCATTAAGTTTTTCTAAAATTAGTAAGGTTCTTCATGCAATGAAGTGTGCCTGTAGTTCTATGCGTTATCAGGAATTTGCGGCTTGCTCGTCGTGGACAAATTGGACTGGTCTATTGGGCGGTCGTGGAGGACAACTGGCGATAAAGTTTGGAGGCAGGTTTAAATTGTTGTAACTTTACGCTCGTCGGGACGGGTGGTCCCGCCCCTTGGCGCAGGCCGTCCCCCGACCGATGAGCTTGAACAAGAATAACGCATGACACAGTTTATTTTACATCCCCTATTCTGAATGCCTTTCCCAATTGTCCTGCCATGACCTGATGACAATCGGGTATTTCTCGCCCCATTTCTCATCCAGATTAAGAAGCTCTATTTCTGCGGTTTCTTTACTTACGGCGCCATAGACATGTTTCAGGTCTTTTATGAACTCTTTTTGATGTTTGCTACCGACATACTTGACGGAATTGCGTATCTGATGGACAACGCAGAGTTGTACAATGGTATCGGGGAAGACACTTTGGATGGCATCCGGGACGCCTTTTAAACCATCAACGCAAGCTATGAGGATGTCACGAACACCGCGGTTCTGTAAATCGGTCAACACATTCAGCCAGAAGTTTGCACCCTCATTTTTAGAAATATACATACCAAGTAAGTCCTTGCGCCCTTCCTTATCTATAGCCAAGACATTATAAATTGCACGGCTGATGGCACAACCTCTGTCATCCATTACCTTGTAATGAATAGCGTCGAGCCAGACTATCGGATAAACCGGATCCAGATTCCGGGAACGCCATGCCTTTATCTCCGGAAGTACACGGTCGGTGATGGAACTGATTGTCTCGGCAGATACACGGTTACCCAGATTCTCTTTCATCCAGTCGCTTATCTCACGTGTGCTGTTTCCCAAAGCATAAAGCCCGATGATACGGTCTGCAACTCCTTCGGCAAGAATGGTCTCACGCTTCTTTTTTATAAATTGAGGCTCAAACGTGGCATTGCGGTCGCGTGGAGTGGATACGGTCACTTCACCCATGGATGTCTGTACCTGCTTCTGCATCTTACCGTTGCGACGATTGCCGCTCATACGCTCTTCTTCGGAAAGATGGGCGTCCATCTCGCCTTCGAGGGCTGCATTTAAAATACTCTCCAATAAGGGAGCAAACGCTCCATCCTTTCCCAACAAGGGCTTACCGGCTTTTAGCTGTTCGATGGCCTTGTTCTTGATACTTTCAAAATCAAATTCTTCGCTCATAAATAAACTGTGTTTGCAAAGTTAATATTTTATTCATTCCCTTTGTTGACACAGTTTAATTTACAGCCTCTTTGCCCTGCCATATGTTCTCTATATCAATTGTTTCATTTTCTGGACGAAATCCAGCTTCTATCTTGCCTATTTGTACAACAAGTGGCATTTCTGCAAGTTGACCTGCAATTACACAAACCCCCGTTGATAAAATCGGCAATGATTCAACTGAAACCTTATCTAGATATGAAATTGTATTGTTTACTTGTTGTATGTCCTTTTCATTAACAAGTCGATGTATAAAATAATTGTGTAATTGTGATATTATAGTAGAAGAAATATCAGAAGGGCGTTGACTGGCAATAGTCATGAATACTCCGAATTTTCGGCCCTCTTTAATAATTTCTTCAAAAACTTCTAGTCGATAATCCTTCCACTCTTCACTTTCACGCGTTGATTGATAAGACAATATATTATGTGCTTCATCTACTATCAAATTTAAATATTTTTGAGCTTTTCCAGCTTTTTTATGTTCATTATATAGTTTATTAGTCAGCAATAATGGGATACGTTTCTTTGTGTCGGTATTTACGTCGCTTAAATCAACAACTACAACATTGGAATCGCCCCAAAAATCACCCATACCTTTTGAAGAATTAAATATGCGAGAAATGTCTGATTCTGATTGACGAAGTTTATGAATTGCAGGAGCAATGTGCTCATTTATTGCTCTGTTTGCTAACACATCATATATCATTCGCATATACATTATACATATAAAGTTATGAATAAAACTTTCTGTAAACTCAAATTGATCTACATGCATGTATATACTTCGCGTTTCTATTTGATCCGGATGGTCTTGCAAATTGATAAATTGGTTATTTGAATCATAAAAAAAATAACAACTACTATTGTTGTGATAATAAAAATCCGCTTTTAATCCTATATCTATTCCGTTTTTGTCATATTTGGGAGGAAGTATTTCTGCTACATAATCAAGAAGCAATTCACTTTTGACTTTATCAGACATTATCAATATATCCTTGATTTGCTTTTTCAAAAAATTCCGGAACTTATTTTCGTCTTTATTAATCTTCTTATACAAATCAATACTTCTTGCAATGAAAGGTCGTTGCGTCTTTTCGGTTGCATTAGAGAATATACTCAATAGATTAATATCCAGGAAATCATCATCTGCTAATGGAATTTTATCTCCATTATCTTTTCTTGTGTTCAATTTATATACTTTTTTGTCAGAATCCGAGATAATACTATTATGGGAAGAATACTCTCCATTAAAATCAAAAAACAAAAATTGAGCATTCTCTTTAAATGCACTATTGCCAGAATAATGAGTAAAGAGCTGTCTATAGATTTTAGCCAATGTATATGACTTGCCTGAACCTGTATTGCCGAATATTCCGATATGACTAGAAAAAAGTTTCCCAATTCCAAGATTTACAGGAACAAGTAAATCATTTGCAAGATGACCTACCTCTATAGTCTCTTTGCCGAAGCCAGCGAATGTATGAATAAGATTAAATTCTTCATTTGTTAAAAGATGACATTCATTATCTATTAATGGCAATTCGTTTACACCACGACAAAACTTTTGATTTTCTATAAAACCAATTAATTTAACAACTAAAATTCTATTGATGGAATTTTCCGCGACCAATAGCTGCTTATCATCTTGTTTGTTTTCATAAAGAAATTCCGACTCAACTTTTCCTATTATAGGCATATAGCCTTTTAATATTTTGACATATCCTCCGACGGAAACATTTTTAATTAAAGTTCCTTTATAGATAAGATGTGACGAATTTTTATTATGATCAACACGTACTTTTACTTCACGACCATCAACAGAATAAACTATACCGATCTTAAATACGGAGTTATGTATACTTATATGCTTGTTATTCATAACTTGTATGGATTGTATTATTGATGAAGTCGAATATCTTATTAATAGCCTTCAAATCTAAACGCTCAATGTCGCAAACCACGTTCTTATATTCGTCATCCATATTCATGTCTCTCAATTTTGTTGGTGTAATGATAAGAATATTGTTATTGACGCAAGTAGAATCAATACCGATATTTTTTTTGAGGTCATCTTCTTCCTCATCACAAAAAGCAAAAATAATAACTTTCAAAGTTGGATTATTTTCAGCAGAACGCCTTGTGAGTGTTGCAATATGTTCATCCGCAAATGAAAATCCTGCAACGAAAAGGACTGAATTTTCTTTTTCTAATGCGTTGGAATATAGTCGCATTAACTCGTAAAAATGGTAATCCAGTACCGTTTCTGCAAATTTTCTTTTTGTAGGATTGACTATGATAAATTTTTTATATGCAGTAATGAAAGCATCATACTCCGAAGTTTCGTATAATAATTCAAGTTCCTCTGCACCTTCTATAATTTGCTCATATGTCTTTTCTGTTTTTTCACCGTCTGAACTAGTATTAAACAGATTGACAAATCTATCATCCCCCATTTTTTTAATTTCCTCATCTACATAATAGTTCCAAAAACGTTCAAGTACAATGTGATTACCATGTTCACTCCAGTTGATAGAACCATGTATTTTAAGTAGATTAAATACTGGGATTTCAGAAGTGTGCTGAAAATGTATGCTCGTCTGCATAATGGATTTCATAAAGTTGGCTTCATCATAGATTGGATTAATACTTCCTCTAAAACCATCATTTAACTCTATTCCCATTCCATTAGCAGCGTCTTCAATCATTAAGTCTATATTTGTAGTAAATATATTCAATTGTTTTTTGAGAATGTGAGAATGCCTTTTGTTTAATAGGCTATTCCATGTAATTAGATAGTTTTGATAATTTTTCTTCGTTTCTGAATAATCAGATCCATATTTGTGATACGATCTATTTGGTGCGATAACTGAATCGTAAAATGCCTTGTATATAGAAGCTTCTGCTATTTTGTATTTAGGCTCAAAATGAGAACTCATATCATCATTTAATCGAGTGAGCAATTTCTCTATTGAGCCTAAGGTAGCGAGATATGGGCGTGATGCACCAGAACCTATTAAGAAATTGATATTTGCAGATTGAATATAATATGTTAATTCCTTGATGTTCATAATTTGACAATCCTAATTTATATTATTCATGTTTCTTATAATTCTCTACCTGCTCCAGAACTTTTTGGAAGACTTCTTCATCCCATTGAGGAGGATAATCCTCTTTGTAGAGAAGATAGGTAAGCTGGTTGGCGAGTTTGCTTTTTAGGTTGTCGTTATTTAGCCAATCGGCATAAACCGCGGTATCATCAATCAGTGTCTTGATTTTCTTTGCCAACCCAATACAACGCTCATCCGCATACTCAAAACCATGTTTGTCCCGCACCTCGACAAG